>JBDZUX010000027.1:0-38001 GCA_040255405.1 Lysobacteraceae bacterium | reverse complement strand
CCGGCAAACGCCCGCCGGAGGTCAGCTCATGGCCAAGCGAAAGTCATACTGTCTACAGGATCGCGAGTACGTTTTCCGGCGGCCGGCCGATCGCGGCCTTGCCATTCGCGAACACGATCGGGCGTTCGATCAGCACCGGGTGTGCGGCCATCGCTTCGATGAGCTGTTGACGGCCGATACCGGGATTCTCGAGTGCCAGTTCGGCATACGCAGCCTCGCCCTTGCGGATGAGATCGCGCGGTTGCAGGCCAAGCAACTGCAGCGCGCGTTCGATGTCGGCGACGCCCGGCGGATTCTTCTGGTAGTCGACCACCGTGGGTTCGATGCCGCGTTCTTGCAGCAGCTCGAGCGCACCGCGCGACTTGGAGCAACGCGGGTTGTGCCAGATGGTGACCGGGGTGCTGGCGGGCATGGGCGTCTTCTCCTTGGAATGATCAACCGTTGGACGGGCCGTTGCCGCCGCGGTTGCCACCCCTGCCACCGCCGCCGCGACGCGGGCCGCCACTCCGGCTACCCGGCCCGCTGCGGTTCTGGGCGCCACGGCCGGGCCCACCGCGGTTCGGGCCGCCACGGTTCGGGCCACCGCGATTTTGTCCGCCAGCGGGCCGCTTGTCACCGGCAAACCATGTGCGCACCGACGGCAATTCCTGGCCCGGCGCGACACCGCGCCCCTTGCGGCGCTTCTTGTTCGCCGGCTTGTCGGGCTTCAGCACGTTGCCGTTGACTTCGCCACGCGGCGGGCCACGGCGGCGCTTGCCGCGGCCGGGGAAATCATCCGGGCGGACGCGATCGAAGGCGGTGAGCTCACGTGCCTCGTCATGGCGAACGCCGGTCCACGCGTGCGGGGTGGTGCTGGCCGGCCTGATTTCGGTGACGCCGCGCGCGGCGCTGCGCTGGTGCAGGACCGGCTTCAAGGTCAGCGTCGGCTGCACCGGACCCGCGCCCGCCAATTCACGCAGCGACTTCACCGCGTCTTCGGCGAGCGCCTCGTGCTGGCCCGGGCGCAAACCACGTGGCAATTCGATGCTGCCGTAGCGGATGCGTTTCAGACGGCTGACCAGCAGCCCTTGCGAATCCCACAGGCGGCGCACCTCGCGGTTGCGGCCTTCGTGCAGTACCACCCGGAACCAGCAGTGGCTGCCGCCGCGGCTGACCACGTGGACCTCATCGAAGCGCGCGGGGCCGTCTTCCAGCTCGACGCCGGCCTTCAGCTTTTCCAGCATCTCGTCCGGTACTTCGCCATGCACGCGGCACAGGTATTCGCGTTCGAGTTCGTGGCTGGGGTGCATCAGCACGTTCGCGAGTTCGCCGTCGGTGGTCAGCAGCAACAGGCCGGTGGTGTTGACGTCGAGCCGGCCTACCGAAATCCAGCGCGAGCCGTTCAAGTGCGGAAGATTTTCAAACACGGTCGGGCGGCCTTCCGGATCGTCCCGGGTGGTCAGTTCGCCCTCGGGCTTGTGGTACATCAGCACTTGCGCGTGTTCGTGGTGATCGGTCGCAACGATGAACTGCTTGCGGTCCACTTCCACGCGGTCGCCCGCGCGCACGCTGGAACCGGTCTGCGCCGTTTGTCCGTTGACCAGGATTTCACCCTCGGCGATGCGTTGCTCCAGCAGCCGGCGCGAACCCAGCCCGGCGTTCGCGAGGACCTTGTGCAGGCGTTCCTCCAGCGCGTCGCCATCGGTTTGTGTGGCCGCCCGTTTCAGGGTCAGCAGGGAACGCGGGTTGGAACTCATGCGACATCCTCGGTCGTGCTTGGAGTATCGGCCGGGGCAGCGCCCTCGGCGTCAGTGGGTGCGTCGGAAGGGTTGGTTGCGGCGTCCGGCCCGGCTTCGGGTTCCGGCGCCAGCGCGAGTTGCGGATCGGGATCGGCGATTTCGCGGATTTCCGCCAGGGTCGGCAGTTGATCCAGCGATTTCAGGTTGAAGTAATCGAGGAATTGGCGGGTGGTACCGAACAGCGCCGGCTTGCCGGGCACGTCCCGGTATCCCACCACACGGACCCACTCGCGTTCTTCCAGCGTGCGCATGATGCTGGTGGCGACGGTGACGCCGCGCACCTGTTCGATCTCGCCGCGCGTGATCGGCTGGCGGTAGGCGATCAACGCCAGGGTTTCCAGGAGTGCACGCGAGTACTTGGTCTGGCGCTCAGCCCACAGGCGCGCGACCCAGGGATGCACTTGCTCGCGCACCTGATAGCGGAAGCCGGAAGCGACTTCCACCAACTCGATCCCGCGACCTTCGCAGGCCTGCGCCAGCGTCTCCACGGCGCGCGCGAGGTCTTCGTGCCCGACGCCATCTTCCTCGTGGAACAGCGCAGCCAGCATGGGCAGCGTCAATGGTTGCTGGGCCGCAAGCAGGGCGGCTTCCACGATGTTGTTTAGTTTTTCCTGTTCCACTTGGTGTCTCGCTTTGGCGTGTCGAAAAGCAAGTCTGCAAACGAACGCGGATCAACGCGAACAGCAGCAGTCCGGCTTCTTGATTTGCGTCCGGCCGCATTCATTCGCGAACCGGAGCGCATTCCCCCGGCTTCATTCAGTCCGCGGTTTCCGCGGTGGCCAGCGCCTTCAGGTAGATCGGCGCCAGCGGCGCCTCCTGCATGATCTCGATCAGGCGATCCTTGGCCAGTTCGAGCAGCGACAGGAAGGTCACGACCACCCCCAATTTGCCTTCCGATGCTTCAAACAGACTTTCGAAGCGATGGAACGTGCCGTCGCCGAGCTTGCGCAGCACGTCGCCCATGCGCTGGCGCACCGACAGCGGTTCGCGTTCGACCGCATGATGACCGTACAGCTCGGCGCGATGCAGTACGTCGCGCAAGGCCAGCAGCATCTCGCGCAGGTCCACCGCAGGCGGCACCTTCACCACCGTACGATCAGGCATGAACGCCTGCGTGTTGTCGACGTCGCGCTCCATGCGCGGGAGCGTGTCGATGTCTTCGGCAGCCTTCTTGAAACGTTCGTATTCCTGCAGGCGGCGGACCAGTTCGGCGCGCGGGTCTTCCTCGATGCCTTCTTCCTGCGGCAGGCGCGGCAGCAGCAAGCGGGATTTGATTTCGGCCAGTATCGCGGCCATCACCAGGTATTCGGCTGCAAGCTCCAGCCGCATCTCCTGCATCACGTCGATGTAGTCCATGTACTGCCGGGTGATCTCGGCCACCGGGATGTCGAGGATGTCGAGGTTCTGGCGGCGGATCAGGTACAGCAGAAGATCAAGCGGGCCTTCGAACGCCTCCAGGATCACTTCCAGGGCGTCGGGCGGGATGTACAGATCCTGCGGAATCTGCAGCAGGGGCTGGCCGTGCACCACCGCCAGCGGGATCTCCTGCTGGCGCGGGCTCTCCGCGCCGGAGGGCGGAGCTGGCACGCTCGGTGCGGATTCGATTGGCAACGGTTCGGTGCTCACTCGGCACTTGTCTGGAACGGGTCGCCGAAAGTCGTGCGGCGAACCATGGGGTTGCGGTGTTCGCCCGCCACAGGCGGCGAGCCGGGGTGTGGCTTCATCGGAAGCCGCTGCCGTTCATGGGCGCGGTTGATCCGGTTGGCCCATGAATCGGGTTGCATCCGGCCCGACGCAGCCACGCGCCGGCCCACGTATCATAGATTCCGTCGGTGCTGTCAGTGTCGCGCGTGCCACGAACCGGAGATTCCGGAATCCCGTACCCGCAAGGCAGAACTGCGACTGGACGGGCCAGCCGAGGCAGCGGCCGGCGCCGCGGATGGGCGGCGAATCCCGCATCCACCGTACTTGCCTAGCGTAAGACCGAATGCCCGCCAAGTCCAGAGGGCAAGGTCAAAAGGTTGGCCCATTACTTGCTTGCAGAATGGGGGGAGCCGGCTCGGGCAATGCCGGTTCGCAGAGGCAGCAGGCGAGAGGTGACAGGGGAATGTTCGACGTGGTGAATGACCACAAACCGGAGCAGGTCGCAGACAGCCACGTGCGGCACGCGCGAATGGTGCGCCAGACCGCGGTGCTGATGAGCCGTCGCGGCGACGTGTGGCAAACCGACCTCGCCGATATCTCGTCGACCGGTGTCCGGCTGTCGCGCCCGACCGAATGGCACGGCCAGCCTGGCGAAGTCTGGGTGCTGGACATGCTGTTCGGCGATGACATCAACGTCCACGTGATGGCCGAGGTCGTGCGCACCACTGCGCGGCACATCGCACTGGCATTTGCGCGCATTCCCGAGGACGCGCAACCAGCGCTGTGGACCCTGCTGGGTGGCTACGCCGACTCGCTGGAACCGTGGGACGACGACGCGGACCCGATCGATCCGTATTGAACCGGTGTCGCGGGACCGAAAGAGGCGGCCGCTGGGCCGCCTCTTCGTATCGCGGGCATCGATCAACGATGCTGATGACCATTGCCGGTCTTCTTCCGGTCGCGGTGCCCATTGTCTGCATGCGACGCGGGTGGACGATGATCCTGACCGGATTTGGCATGGCTGCCTTGGGGAGGCGGGTTGGCGCGTTGCGGCCGGATTGCCGACGCGTGTCGCGGCGCGGATTGCGCGTGCCGGCGCGTCATCGGTTGCCCGCGTTCGTGCCGGGGCGCGGCTTGCGCGCGTTGGCGCGTCATCGGTTGCGCGCGTTCATGCCGCGACGACGGCAGGGTGCCGCGATTGTGGTCTGGCGCTTCCATCGGGCGGTGCTGCCTGCCCGATGCCGGCGCTGGTGCCCGATCGCGATGTGGCGCGTTGAGAGGGGCGCGGTTGCCGTGGCGAGGCGCCGCGTCGGATGCATGCGCACGCGGCGCCGCAACCATGCGGCCGTGCGGTGCCGACGGCGTGGTCACCGCGTGCGGCCCCTCGAAACGCCCCGCGTGCTGGGTGGCGAAGACCGCGGGACGCCCCCGGTTGGATTTGAAGCGCTGGGCCGGATCGCGCGACGCCCTGTCGCGCTGCTGAACCTGGGTGCGCGTCGGCGGAACCCGATGTTGGTCGGCGTATGAGCGCTGCATGGCCGTCGGCCGCGCGCCGAGGCCGCCGCGTCCGCCGTTGTAGCTGACCCGGTTGGCATGCACGTTGTTGATGACCGTCCTGTCCACGTAGACGTTGCGGACATGGGTGATGTTCACGTTGCTGACGGCGCGGTTGTAATAGAAGTGGTCGCCGCGCCAGCGGCCGCCCACGTAGCCGTCGCCGAAATAGCCATAGCCATAGTTGACACCACCGTAGAAGCCGACGTGTGTACCCCAGTAGCCGGGATGCCAGCGGTAATAGCCTTCCGACCAACCCCACCAGCCCGGTGTCCACAACAAGCCGACCTGGGGCGGCATCACCCAGGTGCCCGGCACCCAGTAGTAATCGTTGTACGAGGGATCCCATGCCCAATACCCCGGTGTCCAGATGTAGCCCGGGCCCGGCACGACGGGCTGCGCATAGACGGGCAATACTGGCGGCGGGACGCCGACGGCGATGCCGATGCCGATGTTGACAGCAGCCTGGGCGGTCGGCGGCAGCGCCAGCAAGGGCGAGGCCATCAAACCTGCAACGAGCAACGTTGTCGCGAAGCGTTTCACGATGAATTCTCCGAGCGGGCAGAGGATGGGCCTGATACTTGGAACGCAACGGGGGGTCACTGGTTGGCCCTGCGCCGCATCGCTGGTCGTGAGCCGTTCATCGAGGGTTGGGCGGGGATTCAGCCTGGTCCCCGTGCGCCCGATCGGGGACGATCGGGCGCAGCCCGGCATGGTCCGCCTCAGGCGCGCTTTGGTTCCCGCCTCCTTTCCTCGTCGCGCAATTCGCGCCGCAGGATCTTGCCGACGTTGCTCTTGGGCAGTTCCGTGCGGAACTCGATGTACTTGGGACGCTTGTATCCCGTCAGTTCGTCGTGGCAATACTGCTTCAACGCCGCTTCGGTAAGTGCGGGATCCTTCTTCACCACGAACAGTTTCACCACTTCGCCGGAATGCTCATCGGGCACCCCGATCGCAGCCACCTCCAGTACGCCCGGATGGTGCGCCACGACATCCTCGATCTCGTTGGGATACACGTTGAAGCCCGACACCAGGATCATGTCCTTCTTGCGATCGACGATGTAAAGCAGGCCCTTTTCGTCCATCCGCGCGATATCACCGGTGCGCAACCAGCCGTCGGCGTCCATCACCTTCGCCGTTTCCTCCGGACGGTTCCAGTATCCCTTCATCACCTGCGGTCCGCGCACGCAAAGTTCACCGGGCTTGCCCGGCGCGACTTCACGACCGTCATCGTCGCGCAGTATCACGCCGGTGGAGGGCAACGGCATGCCGATCGATCCCGAATAGTCCTTGATGTCGAGCAGATTGGCGGTCACCACCGGCGATGTTTCGGTCAGGCCGTAGCCTTCGATCAGCGGAATGCCGGTGGCCTTCTTCCAGCGTTCGGCCACCGCGCGTTGCACCGCCATGCCGCCAGCCAGCGCGAACTTCACCCGCGAGCAATCGACGGAACCGAAATCCGGATGGTTGAGCAGTGCGTTATAGAGCGTATTCACACCGGTGATCGAGGTCCAGCGCGACTTCCTCAGTGTCTTCACGAAGGCCGGAATGTCGCGCGGGTTGGTGATCAGCACGTTTTCGCCGCCGAAATACACCATCAGGATGGCGTTCACCGTCAGCGAGAAGATGTGATACAGCGGCAGCGCGGTGATGATCTGCTCTTCGCCCTGGGTGAACAGGTCGCCCACCCACGCGGCGAGCTGCAGCGTGTTCGCGACCATGTTGCCGTGGGTCAGCATGGCGCCCTTGGCGACGCCGGTGGTGCCCCCTGTGTATTGCAGGAACGCCACGTCATCGTGGCCGAGTTGCAGCGTCGGCACCTGCATGCCGGCGCCCCGGCGGAGCAGGTCGCCGAACCGGAGGTGACCCGGCAACGACCAGCGCGGCACCATTTTCCTGACGTGTTTCACGGCGAAGCTGATCAGCGGCCCTTTCGGGAAACCGAGCTGGTCGCCGATCGAGGTGACGATCACGTGCTCGACGTGGGTCTTGCCGATCGCCTCCTGCAGTGTCGCGGCAAAGTTTTCCAGCACCACGATGCCCCTCGCGCCCGAATCCTCGAGCTGGTGCTGCAGTTCGCGTGCGGTGTACAGCGGATTGACGTTGACCACCGTCAAACCCGCGCGCAGCGCGCCGAACAGGGCGATCGGGTATTGCAGCAGGTTGGGCAGCATGATCGCGAGGCGATCGCCCTTGCCAAGTTTCCATTCGTTCGCGAGGAAGGCCGCGAAGCGCGCGCTCTGCCGGTCCAGGTCGGCCCAAGTCAGGGCGACGCCGAAACTCGAATAGGCAGGACGCCGTGGATGGCGGGCGCAAGCCGTTTCGAACATCGCGACAATCGAAGGATATGCGCTGGCATCGATTTCAGCAGGCACGCCGGGTGGATAGTGGGCCAGCCAGGGACGTGGATCGGCCATGAGTTCCCTCCTGTGCGATTTCGCGTGGTTGCGCGAATTGATGGCATTGGACACGATAAGCGCGAATGCGGCAAGCTGCATTGCCACATTTCCGATTGGGGACTTCGCGTGACCGCCACTGCAAGTTTCGCCCGGCCGTTCCCCGCACGCACGCGTCACGCCGCCTGCGCGGCAGCGTTGATGCTGGTGGTGTGGGCGCTCGCCGGCTGTCACCGCACGCCTGCCGAGCAGCTGGTCCGCGAGGCGATCGACGCAGCTGCCGTGGCCGCGCGCGCCAACGACACCCACGGCGTGCTGGATCTCGTGAGCGACGACTTTACCGGCAACGAAGGCGAGCTGGACCGTCGGGGGCTGCGTCGGCTGCTCGCGGTGCGGGCACTGCGCCAGGACAAGACCGGTGTGCTGATCGGGCCGGTTTCATTCGAGCACCGTGGCGAACGCATCGTCGCGAAGTTCAACCTGGTGCTGACGGGCGGCAAGCCGGGAGACCTGCTGCCCGACCAGTCCGCCGTCTACGCGATGACGACCGCGTGGCGGCGTGAAGGCGGACAGTGGCTTTGCTACAGCGCGAGCTGGTCGCGTTGACCGCGCCCTGGTCGATAAAGACGATCAGGGAGGCGGTACTCGCTGCGCTGCTCCCGCCCTACAGTCTCGCGGTGTCCTGCAGGGCGGGTGCCAACCCGCCGTTGCCCGCACGGGATGGAGGCGTATCGTGCCTCAGGCAGCCTTCTTCGCCAGGTCGCGCAGCACGTAGTGCAGGATGCCGCCGTGCTTGTAGAAGTCGCGTTCCTTGGGGGTCAGCAGCATCACGTGCACATCGAAGTCGGTCTTCTTGCCGTCTTTCGCCGTTGCCGTCACGTGCGCCCACTTCGCGTCGCCGCCGTCGAGCCCGGTGATCGCGAAAGTTTCCTTGCCGGTCAATCCGAGTGACGGGGCGTTTTCGCCTTCCTTGAACTGCAACGGCAGCACGCCCATGCCGACCAGGTTCGAGCGGTGGATGCGCTCGAAACTTTCGGCGATCACCGCCTCGATGCCGAGCAGCAGCGTGCCCTTGGCCGCCCAGTCGCGCGACGAACCGGTGCCGTATTCCTTGCCCGCGATCACGATCAACGGCGTCTGTTCGGACTTGTACTTCATCGCGGCGTCGTAGATCGACATTTGCGCGCCGCTCGGCACGTGCATCGTGAACCCGCCCTCGACGCCGTCGAGCAGGCGATTCTTGATGCGAATGTTGGCAAAGGTGCCGCGCACCATCACGTCGTCGTTGCCGCGTCGGGAGCCATACGAGTTGAAATCCTTCGGCTCCACGCCACGCGCCATCAGGTACTTGCCGGCGGGCGAGTCCTTCTTGATTGCGCCGGCGGGCGAGATGTGGTCGGTGGTGATGGAATCGCCGAACAGGCCGATGCAATAGGCCCCGCCGATGTCCTGGTGCTTCGGCAGCTCCATCGTCATGCCTTCGAAGTAGGGCGGGTTCTTGATGTAGGTGGACTTTGCGTCCCACGCGTACTGGTCGCCCTCGGGCGCTTCCACCGCGTTCCACTCGCGGCTGCCCTTGAAGACGTTGGCGTAGTTCTTCGAGAACATGCCGGCCGAAACCGAACGCGCGACGAGATCGGCGATTTCCTTGTTGCTGGGCCAGACGTCCCTCAGGTAGACGGCCTTGCCGTCCTTGTCCTCGCCCAGCGGTTGCGTCGAAAGGTCGATGTCGATGGTGCCAGCGATCGCGAACGCCACCACCAGCGGCGGCGAGGCGAGGTAGTTCATTTTCACTTCGGAATGGATGCGGCCCTCGAAGTTGCGGTTGCCCGACAGTACCGCGGCGACGGCGAAATCGTTGTCGGTGACGCGTTTGCTGACGTCCTCGGGCAATGGACCGGAGTTGCCGATGCAGGTGGTGCAGCCGTAGCCCACCAGATAAAAGCCGAGCTTCTCCAGGTCACGCATCAGGCCGGTGGCTTCAAGGTAATCGGTGACGACCTTGGAGCCGGGCGCCAGCGACGTCTTGACCCAAGGCTTGGGCTTCAAACCGCGCTCGGCGGCTTTGCGCGCCAGCAGGCCGGCACCGATCATCACCGCGGGGTTCGAGGTGTTGGTGCACGACGTGATGGCGGCGATCACGACGGAGCCATCTTCCAGCTCGCAATGCTCGGCGTGCGGGCACACCTCCGGCGAAGGTTCGCTTTGGCTTTCGGCACGGCCGACGGCGGTGCTGCCGCCTTCGTTCAAGAAACGTTCCTTCTGCTTGTCCCAGCGGGTGTCGGTCTTGCCGGCGTTGAGCGCGTCCATTGCGGCGCGGTAGCTCTGGCGCATGTCGGTCAATGGCACCCGGTCCTGCGGGCGTTTGGGACCCGCCAGCGACGGCTTGACGCTGGCGAGATCCAGTTCGACCACCGTGCTGAATTCCGCTTGCGGCGTGTTCTCGTCGTGCCACATGCCCTGCGCCTTGGCGTAGGTCTCGATCAGTTCGATGTGCTTCGGATCGCGACCGGACAGGCGCAGGTAGTTGAGCGATTCCTTGTCGATCGGGCAGATCGCGCAGGTCGCGCCGTATTCCGGCGACATGTTGCCGAGGGTGGCGCGGTCGGCCAGCGCCAAGTGCTGCAGCCCCGGGCCGAAGAACTCCACGAACTTGCCGACCACACCGTGCTTGCGCAGCATCTGGGTGACGGTCAGCACCAGATCGGTCGCGGTCGCGCCTTCCGGCAGCTTGCCCGTGAAACGGAAACCGACCACCTGCGGGATCAGCATCGAGGAGGGTTGGCCAAGCATCGCGGCTTCGGCTTCGATGCCGCCCACGCCCCAGCCAAGTACGCCGAGGCCGTTCACCATCGTGGTGTGCGAGTCGGTGCCGAACAGCGTATCGGGGAACGCCCAGGTCTGGCCGTCGATGTCGCGCGTCATCACCACGCGCGAGAGGTATTCGAGGTTCACCTGGTGCACGATGCCGGTCGCGGGCGGCACCACCTTGAAATCGTCCAGCGCCTTCTGGCCCCAGCGCAGGAATGCATAGCGTTCGTGGTTGCGCTGGAATTCGATTTCGGCGTTGCGGGCCAGCGCATCGGCTTCGCCGAACACGTCCACCTGCACCGAATGGTCGATCACGAGTTCCGCAGGCGAGAGCGGATTGATCTTCTTGGGATCGCCGCCCAGATTCACCATTGCGTCCCGCATGGCGGCGAGGTCCACCACGCACGGCACGCCGGTGAAATCCTGCAGCACCACGCGCGCGGGCAGGAACGAGATTTCGGTGGAGGGTTCGGCCTTGGGGTCCCAGTTCAACACCGCTTCGATCTGGGCCTTGGTGACTTCGCTGCCGTCCTCGTTGCGCAACAGGTTTTCCAGCAAGACCTTCATCGAGTAGGGCAGGCGCTTGACGTCGTATCGCTTGTCCAGCTTCGCGAAGTTGGCGATCTGGTAAGACTTGCCGCCGACGCGGAAGGTGTCGCGAATCCCGAACGAGTCTTGCATGGTGCTCTCCTTGTGGCCGCGCTGCGCGTGGTATGCGCGGGATGGCATCGAATAGACCGCCTATTATCGCGCAAACGCCATTTTGCTGCCGGCGCCGGACTCACCGGCGACGATGGAGGGGCGTACTGTTACAGTCGCACGCCTGATCTTCCGGACGTCCGGACCCGCACGCATCGCCGGCCGCGATCGGGTTTTCGGGCGGGCCTAAACACTGGGGCAAGCAGGACCGATGATCTCACCTATCCGCCTGTCCCTGCGCATCTACGAAAAGTGGAAGCGCGACACGCTCTACGAAGGTGACTTCCGCCCCAGCATCAGCATCATCAAGCTCTCCTTCATCGCCCTGTTCATCGGCGGGGCGGCTGCGGTCATCGCGTGGATCCTGTACCGGCTGATCGGCCTGGTGACGCACATTGCCTTCGCCGGGCAGTGGAACTTCGATTTCGTCCAGCCGGCGGCGCTGCACGCGCCGTGGTGGGCGATCATCCTGGCGCCCGTGGTCGGCGGCTTGATCATCGGTTTCATGGCGCGCTACGGCACCGAGCGCATCCGCGGCCACGGCATTCCCGAAGCGCTGGAAGCCATCCTGTTCCGGCGCAGCAAGATGATGGCCAAGGTCGCGATCCTGAAACCGATCTCGTCGGCGATCGCGATCGGTACCGGCGGTCCATTCGGTGCGGAAGGTCCGATCATCATGACCGGCGGCGCGGTCGGCTCGCTGATCGGACAAGCGTTTTCGCTGACCTCGATCGAACGACGCACCCTGCTGGTCGCCGGTGCCTGCGCCGGCATGGCCGCGACCTTCGCGACGCCCATCGCGGCGACGCTGGTGGGCGTGGAGATGCTGCTGTTCGAGATGCGTCCGCGCAGCACCATTCCAGTTGCGGTCGCGTGCTTCGTTGCCGCGGTGTTGCGGCCGTTCCTGATCGGTCCGGGACCGCTGTTCCCCATCTCGACCCAGTTCCACCTGCACATCGCGGAATTCGGGATGGCGGCGGTCAGCGGCCTGATGGCCGGGCTGTTGGCCACCGTGGTGACGTTCCTCGTCTACAAGGTCGAGGACGGCTATCGCAAATTGCCGTTCCACTGGATGTGGTGGCCGGCGATCGGCGCGCTGGTGGTCGGGGTCGGCGGTGTGATCGATCCGCAGACGCTAGGCGTCGGCTACGACATCATCTATCAATTGCTCACCGGCAAGATCGTCGGCGCCGCGATCGCCACCTTCATGATCGTGAAGGCGTTGATCTGGATCGTGTACCTGAGCTCCGGCACCTCGGGCGGCACGCTGGCGCCGTTGCTGGCGCTGGGCGCGGGACTGGGCGGACTGGAAGCCATGATCTTCCCAGGGCCCTATCCGTTGCTCTGGCCGCTGCTCGGCATGGGCGCGATGCTGGCCGCGGTGATGCGGATGCCGTTCACGTCGATCCTGTTCGCGCTGGAACTGACCGGCAACGCGAGCATGCTGCCGGCGCTCCTGATCACCTGTACCACGGCCTATGGCGCGAGCGTATTCCTGATGAAGCGCTCGATCCTCACCGAGAAGATCGCGCGCCGAGGCTTGAACATCTTTCGCCCGTACACACTCAATCGCCTCGAGTACATGACGGTGCAAGAGGTGATGACGCGCGAGGTCATCACTGCGCCCGCGGACATCACGGTGAAAGCCCTGCATGACCAGTATTTCGGAGCCGAGCAAAGACACCGCGCCTATCCGGTGGTCGACGCGGAGGGCACCTTGCTGGGCATCGCCGATCGCGCGCGTTTGCGCGAGTGGCTGGAAAGCGACGGTTCCGGCACGGCGCGGCTTGCCGACCGCATGAGCGGCGATCCGGTGGTGGCGTTTCCCGAGGAAAGCTGCCAGAGCATCGCGATTCGCATGGCGGTGGAAAAGCGTGACCGCATTCCCGTCGTCAGCCGGGATACGCATCGGCTCCTCGGCATCGTCACCCGCTACGACCTGCTGACGCCGTTTGCGCACACCCATGACGAAGAGCTGCTGCGCGAACGGGTGTTTCGCGCGCACGGGCAGTCGCACTGAAGCTTGATCTCTGTGCAATATCGTATTTCGCTTTGACGCCACGTCTGCCGGTGCAAAAAGTCGCCAGCAGGCAGGTTCCTACACCGCGGTTTTCGCAGGAGCGCGCCTGCGCGCGACCCGCCACGTACATCAGCAGCGTGCATCAACCCCTCAGCGCAACTCCCGTCAGCATTCCCCGCGCGATCATCACTTCGCGCTTGGGCCGCAGCAGCAGGTGCCGGCGCCGGCCGCCCAGTTGGCGCCACAACACCGCCGCGCGTAATGCCGCCAGCAGCAATGCGCGGACGCGTTGCGCCTTCGCCGGTTGCTGCAGGTACAACGGATTGCCGACGACGGTGATGCGGGGTTTTAGGCCGGACAGGTTGGCGCAATACAGATCGGCAAGACGCGCGAGGATGGTGGGATGGGTGACGGGAAAGTGCTGCAGTTGACGCTGCATCCCCGCGAGCCCCTCGCCGAGGCGCTGGTTGAGCATCGGATGACGGGACAGGCTGCGTTCCAGTTTCATCACGTTGATCAGCATGTGGAACAGCGGCAGGTCGCGATCGTCCCCTTCGATTTGTTCGACCAGCACGCGCAGGCCCCGGCGCACGCCCTGGTTGCCGCCGAACACGTCGGATGCGCTGTCCGATTCAAGCTTGAACACGCTGGCGAGGCTGGCCTCCACGGCTTCGCTGTCGCAGTCACCTTCGCGCGCGAGGTCGCGTACCAGGGACAGCGCCTGGAACACGCCCGCCAGCGCCAGGACGCGCGACTCCCTCATGCCGCGCCTCCGATCCGCGGGGCGTCCGTGCGCTCGATCACGGCGCCGCCGAGGCATTCCTCGCCTGCGTAGAACACCACGGATTGGCCGGGCGCGACCGCGCGTTGCGTGGTAGCGAACCGGACGATGCAGCGGGCGCCTTCGACTTCGACATGGCATGCCTGCGGCGGTTGGCGGTAGCGCGTCATGGCCGTGCAGTCGAAAGACGCCGAAGGAGGTTCACCTCCGATCCAGTGGGTACCGCCAGCGCTGAGCCTGCGCGATTCCAGCCAAGGACTGTCGTGGCCCTGGGCGACGTAGACCACATTGGCGGCGACATCCTTGCCGACCACGTACCACGGTTCGCCGCTGCCACCCGCGCGGCCGCCGATGCGGAGCCCCGACCGCTGGCCCGGTGTGTAGAACATGGCGCCCTGGTGTTCGCCCAGCGCCCGGCCGTCCGGCTGGCGGAGTTCGCCCGGTCGCGCAGGCAGGTAGGTGGCAAGGAAGGCGCGGAAGTCGCGTTCGCCGATGAAGCATATGCCGGTGGAATCCTTTTTCGCCGCGACGGGCAAGCCCGCTTCGTTCGCCATCCCGCGCACGTCGGCCTTGTGCAGGTCGCCCAGCGGAAACTGCACGGCCCCAAGCTGCGCCTGGTCCAGCAGGTGCAGGAAATAGGTCTGGTCCTTGGCGCGGTCGCGTGCGCGCAGCAGCCGCCAGCGGCCTTCGGCGTATTCATTCCTTGCGTAATGACCGGTCGCGATCTGTTCGGCGCCGTCCGCGCACGCCGCGGCCAGGAAGGTGCCGAACTTGATCTCGCGGTTGCACAGCACGTCCGGGTTGGGCGTGCGGCCGGCGCGGTATTCCGCCAGGAAATGCGCGAACACCCGGTCGCGGTATTCGGCCGCGAAGTTGGCACTGCGGAAGGGGATGCCCAGTTTCGCGCACACGGCCAATGCGTCCTTGCGGTCGACATCGGCATGGCACCCCGACTCCGGGTCCTCGTCTTCCCAGTTCAGCATGAAAAAGCCGGACACCTCGTGACCCGCGCGCTTCAGCAACAGGGCAGCCACGGATGAATCGACGCCGCCCGACATGCCGACCGTGATGCGCACCTTCAATCGCTCCGGCGACGCAACAGCGAACGCAGCGTCGAGAGCGGCAGACGCTGGCCAGCCAGCCAGTCCTCGATGGTGGCCAGCACCAGCGGACTGCGCAGCCGCGAGGCGTTGGCCGCAATGTCGGTGTAGCTCATCCACAGCACCCGGCTGATGCCCGTGTCGAGCGGGAGTTCAGGGTGGTGCTTCACGGGGCGGCCGGCGAAGGCAAACCGCACGATGTGATGGTCGTGCACCGGGCTGTGCCATTGCTGCACCCCGATCAAGTGATCCAGTTCGACTTCCCAGCCGGTTTCTTCCAGGGTCTCGCGGCAAGCCGCGGCCGCCAGCGTCTCGTGGTCCTCGAGGTGCCCCGCCGGCTGGTTGAGGCGCAGCTCGCCCCGGATGTTTTCCTCGACCATGAGGAACCGGTCGCCGTCGGCGACCACGCAGGCTGCAGTAACGTGCGGGCACCAGATGGCGGCCCGTTCCGGTGCGGCCTTCAATCCGACCGCGGCTCTCAGTTCGTCCATAAGCCCCTGCACTGGAAATTTCGTCATTTTGCCATCATCTGATGTGACGTTCCGCCATCGCTTGCCTGCGGTGCAAGGCATATACTCGGGCCGAAGGACCGAAGATCCATGACACCAGGAAAAACCGCCGACAACGAAACCGAACACGAGCATGGGGTGGTGGTCGAAACCAGCCGGCCGGAAACGGCGCGACCGCCGCTTTATCAGGTGGTTCTGCTGAACGATGACTACACGCCAATGGAGTTCGTGGTGGTGGTGCTGGAGACGTTTTTCAACATGGCGCGTGAGCGTGCAACGCAGGTGATGTTGCACGTCCACACCCGGGGCAAGGGCGTTTGTGGCGTGTTCAGCCGGGAAGTCGCGGAAAGCAAGGTAGCGCAGGTGAATGAATTCTCGCGGGTCCACCAGCACCCGCTGCTTTGCACGATGGAAAAGTTGTAACCGTCCCCATATCAGGGGAAAGAGATCCCGGAGACCCATGCAATGTTCAGCAAGGACCTCGAATACACGATCGGCCAGTGCTACAAGGAGGCCCGCGAGCAGCGCCACGAGTTCATGACCGTGGAGCATTTGCTGCTTGCCTTGCTGGCCAACCCCACGGCAGCGGCCGTCCTGCGCGGCTGCGGCGCCGACATCGAAAAGCTCGCGAAAGACCTTCGCTCCATCATCACCGAAACCGTGCCGGTGCTGCCCTCGGGCGACGAGCGCGATACCCAGCCCACGCTGGGTTTCCAGCGGGTGCTGCAGCGCGCGGTGTACCACGTGCAATCTTCGGGCCGGAAGGAAGTGACCGGCGCCAACGTGCTGGTCGCGATCTTTGGCGAGAAGGATTCCCACGCCGTGTACTTCCTGCACCAGCAGGAAGTGGAACGGCTGGACGTGGTCAACTACGTTTCGCACGGCATCGCCAAGATCGGCCACGAGTCCGACGCCGCCCCCGCCGCCGGTGATACCGGTGCGGAAGCCGAGCCGGATGGCAAGGACAAGGACAACGCGCTGGTCGAATACGCGACCAACCTCAACGAGCGCGCCGTCGAGGGCAAGATCGACCCGCTGATCGGCCGTGAAGAAGAGGTCGAGCGCACCATCCAGGTCCTGTGCCGCCGCCGCAAGAACAACCCGCTGTACGTGGGCGAATCCGGCGTGGGCAAGACCGCGCTCGCGGAAGGCCTGGCGCGCCGCATCGTCGAGGGCAAGGTGCCCGAGGTGCTGGAAGACGCGACGATCTGGGCGCTGGACCTGGGCGCGCTGGTCGCGGGCACCAAGTACCGCGGCGATTTCGAGAAGCGCCTGAAGGCCGTGATCGCGCAACTCAAGAAAGACCCGAAGGCGATCCTGTTCGTCGATGAAATCCACACCATCATCGGTGCGGGCTCGGCCTCGGGCGGCACCATGGACGCCTCCAACCTGATCAAGCCGGTGCTGGCGTCGGGCGAGCTGCGCTGCATCGGCTCGACCACGTTCCAGGAATTTCGCGGCGTGTTCGAGAAGGATCGCGCGCTGGCGCGGCGCTTCCAGAAGATCGACGTGGTCGAACCTTCGGTCGCCGACAGCGTGGAAATCCTCAAGGGGCTGAAATCCCGGTTCGAGGAACACCACAGCGTCACTTACAGCGACGAGGCGCTGCAGGCCGCGGTCGACCTCTCGGTGAAGCACATTCCCGACCGGCTGCTGCCCGACAAGGCCATCGACGTGATCGACGAGGCCGGCGCGCACCAGCGCCTGCTGCCCGAGGAAAAGCGCACCGGCAAGGTCGATGTTTCCGAAGTCGAATACATCGTCGCGCGGATGGCGCGGATCCCGCAGAAACAGGTGTCGGCGTCCGACCGCGACGTGCTGCGCAACCTCGATCGCAACCTGAAGATGGTGATCTTCGGGCAGGACCAGGCCATCGATACCCTGGCCTCCGCGATCAAGATGGCGCGTTCGGGACTGGGCGATGCGAACAAGCCGATCGGCAATTTCCTGTTCGCGGGCCCGACCGGCGTCGGCAAGACCGAGGTCACCCGGCAACTCGCGCTGCAGCTCGGGATCGAGCTGGTGCGCTTCGACATGTCCGAGTACATGGAGCCGCATTCGGTGTCGCGCCTGATCGGCGCGCCCCCGGGTTACGTCGGCTTCGACCAGGGCGGCCTGCTCACCGAATCGGTGGTCAAGCACCCGCACTGCGTACTGCTGCTGGACGAAATCGAGAAGGCCCATCCGGACCTGTTCAACATCCTGCTGCAGGTGATGGACCACGGTGTGTTGACCGACACCAATGGTCGCGAGGCGAACTTCCGCAACGTGATCCTGGTGATGACGACCAATGCGGGCGCGCGGCAGGCCGCGCGTCGCAGCATCGGCTTCCTGGAACAGAGCCACGATACCGACGCCATGGAAGTGATCCGCCGCACCTTCACGCCGGAATTCCGGAATCGCCTGGATGCGGTGGTGCAGTTCAAAGCGCTGGACTTCGAACACATCCTGCGCGTGGTCGACAAGTTCCTGATCGAACTGGAAGCGCAGTTGCAGGAGAAGCGCGTGAGCCTGAACGTCACCGCGGAGGCCCGCCGGTGGCTGGCCGAGCACGGCTTCGACACGCAGATGGGCGCGCGGCCGATGGCACGGTTGATCCAGGACAAGGTGAAGCGCGCGATCGCCGACGAGCTGCTGTTCGGCAAGCTCGCGGATGGCGGCAAGGTCAGTCTGGACGTGCGCGACGGAGAATTGACGGTCGATACCGCGTCGGCCGAGAAGCTGCCGGCCGTGGTCGAATGAGGGCGCGCGCAAACGCAGGAAAAGAAACGGCGGCCATCGGCCGCCGTTTCTTCCTTGCGAGCGGGGCAGGCCGGCGTCAGCGCATGCGATAGGTGATGCGGCCCTTGGTCAGGTCGTAAGGCGTCATTTCCACCTTGACCTTGTCGCCGGTGAGGATGCGGATGTAGTGCTTGCGCATGCGGCCCGAAATGTGAGCAGTCACCACGTGCCCGTTTTCCAGTTGCACGCGGAACATGGTGTTGGGCAGGGTTTCCTGCACCGTACCTTCCATTTCGATGACGTCGTCTTTGGCCATGGGCTGCGCTGTGCGCGTGAAGGGGAACGGCGCATTTTGCCACGAAGCGGCGGTTGGCGAAAGCGTCGATCGCATGCGGCGCCGTGTCGCCCTGCAAAATAGCGCCGGCGGACATCGGCGATCGGCATGGGCGGCGCCTCGTTGGTGCGCTGCGTCATGCTACATTGGCGCGCTTTCGGCAAGGCACGCCATGCCATGCGCGTCGTTTGCGTCCATCCAGCCCGTGATCCGGTTTCCTGCGGAAATGGCCCGGTGCGCATCGGCAGCGCGCCGGACAACGATATCGTGCCGGTCGGCGCCGGGGTCGATCCACACCACGCCACGATCACCGCCGATGCACGCGGGTTGGTGCTGGCCGTGCTGCGGGACTGCCAGCGGGTGTACGTGAATGCGCGCGCCGTACGCGAGCAGGCGCTGCTGCGCCATGGCGACACCGTGACTCTGGGTGCCAACAAATATCTGTTGACGAGCGATGTCGCGCCGCTGGCGGCGGATCGCGCGGACGACGCACCGGCATCGGCGGGACAGGCTGTCCTGCGCATCGTGTCGGGCGCCACGTCGGGCCAGGCGCTCGCGGTGGGACGGGAGCTCCGCCTTGGCGCCGGCGGCCGGTACTTTGGCGAGCTGGCGTATGGTTGCCGGGTCGCACAGGATGGCGAGGGCTTGATCTTCGAATCAGGGAGCACCGTGCCGCGCGTCAACGGCTGGCGCTGCGGTCGCGTGCGCTTGTCGCCGGGCGACCAGATCGTGCTGGGCGAACATCGTCTCGTGGTGGAAGCACCCGACCTTCAGTACGCAGCGCATCTTGCGTCGCTGCCGCCTCCGCCGATCGTGGCCGAACCGCCTCCAGAGCCGCAGGTATCCGCCTCCACGGAAATCTGGTGGCTGATCGCGGCAGCGGCCTTGCTGGCCGCGATCATCGCGCTGTCGCTGTATTTCAGGTGGTAGCGCGCAACGTGCACCAACCCCTCAGGTGAGTCGAATGTCGCGAGCATGGAATTTCAGTGCCGGCCCGGCTGCATTGCCGGAAGACGTGTTGAAGCGCGCCCAGGCGGAACTGCTGGAATGGGACGGCGCGCATGCCTCCGTGATGGAAATCAGCCATCGCGGCAAGGCGTTCATGGACATGGCGGCGCGCGTGGAAACCGACCTCCGCGACCTGCTCGGCATCCCGTCGAACTACAAGGTGCTATTCCTGCAGGGCGGCGCGACCCAGCATTTCGCGCAGATTCCGATGAACCTCGCGGCCGACGGCCAGCGTGCCGATTACGTCGTCAATGGCCATTGGGGCGAGAAGGCCGCCAGCGAAGCCGCGCTGTATGCGGCGCCGCACGTGGCGGCAAGTTCGAAGAGCGAGGGTTACCGGTCCATTCCGGATCGGGCTGGCTGGGATCTCGACCCCCGTTCGGCCTACGTGCACGTCACCACCAACGAAACCATCCACGGCGTCGAGATGCGCGAAATTCCCGACGTCGATGACGCACCGCTGGTGGCCGACATGTCCTCCGACATCCTGTCGCACCCGCTGGATGTCTCGAAGTTCGGATTGATCTACGCCGGGGCGCAGAAGAACATCGGCCCTTCCGGACTCGTGGTGATGATCGTGCGCGAGGACTTGCTGGAACGTCACCCGCGTCCGCTGCCTCGCATCTTCCGCTACGCCGATCACGCCGCCGCGGATTCCATGCTGAACACGCCCAACACCTGGGGCTGGTACCTGGCGGGCCTGACCTTCCAATGGCTGAAGCAGCAGGGCGGGCTGGCAGAAATGGCGCGTCGCAATCGGGTCAAGTCGGATGCACTGTACGCGGCCATCGATGGATCCGGCGGCTACTACACCAATCGCGTGGCGCCGGCGGCGCGCTCGCGCATGAACGTGATCTTCAATCTGCGCGACGCGGCGCTGGAGCCGGCGTTCGTGGCCGAGGCCGCCGAGGCCGGATTGCTGGCGCTGAAGGGCCACCGGGCGCTGGGTGGCATCCGCGCCTCGCTCTACAACGCGGTGCCGGTCGAGGCGGCGCGCGCATTGTGTGATTTCATGACGGAGTTCCGGCGCACCCATGGCTAGCATTGCTCGTCCGCGCAAAGCGCTGCCTGCCTTCGATGCCGCGGTCCTGGCCAATGCGGCCACCGCGAAGTTGCGGGCCTATGATCCGGGCCATGATTTGCCGACACTGCGCGAACGCCTCGGCGGGGCGATCGCGGAGCTGGGTTCCAACGAAAATCCGCAGGGGCCGAGCCCGCGTGCGCTGAAGGCGATGCGTACGGCACTCGCCGAGGCATTCCGCTATCCCGATCCGCGCGGGATGGTGTTGAAACGGGCACTGGCCGCGCACCTCGAAGTCGGGGTCGATCGGATCGCGTTGGGGAACGGCTCGCACGAATTGCTGATGCTGCTGGCGCAGTGTTTTGCCGACGCGAAACACTCGGTCGTGTTCTCCCAGTTCGGATTCGCGGTTTTCTCCATCGCAACGGCGGCAGCCGGCGCACGCGCGATCTGCGTGCCGGCGTTGCCGCGCAGCCATCGCACGGCGCCGCTGGGCCATGATCTCGGCGCGATGGCCAAGGCGATCCGCCGCGGAACGCGTATCGTCTACCTCGCGAACCCGAACAACCCCACCGGAACCTGGTTCGACGACGCCGCGCTGGAAAGATTCCTCGCGGCGGTGCCGCGCGACGCGGTGGTCGTCGTGGACGAGGCCTATCACGAATATGTCGAGGCCCAGGGGTTGTCCACGGCACTCGCGTTCGCGGACCGGTATCCGAATCTCGTCGTCACGCGAACGTTTTCGAAAGCTTACGGGCTGGCCGGCCTGCGCGTCGGTTATCTCGTCGCGCACCCGAGCGTGGTGTCCGTGCTGGAGCGTCTGCGGGAATCGTTCAACGTCAACAACGTGGCGCTCGCCGGCGCCACCGCCGCGCTGGACGACAAGCCATGGCTGGCCAAGTCGCGTGCCTTCAACCGGGCGGAGCGCGAGTGGTTGCGCGAAGAATTGCTGGAGCGCGGCTATCGCTGCCTGCCATCGCAAACCAATTTCCTGTTGTGCGTGTTGTTGCGCGATGCATCGAAGCTGGAAAATCATTTGTTCGAGCGCGGTGTCATCGTGCGGCCGATGGGCGGCTACGGCCTGCCGCGCGCGCTGCGGATCAGCGTTGGCAGTCGCGCGGAAAACCGGCGCCTGTTGGGTGCCTTGCCGTGAGCGCGCGGCTGGATTGGATCACTGCGCCGGCGGCGAACGGTTTGCACGGGGAACCCCGTGTGCCCGGCGACAAATCGGTTTCGCATCGCGCCGTCATGCTTTCCGCGCTGGCCGAGGGCACTTCGCGCATCCACGGATTCCTGGAAGGCGAAGACACCCGCGCGACCGCGCGCATTTTCGGGCAGATGGGTGTGCACATCGACGCCCCTTCGCCGGGCGAGCGCGTCGTGCATGGCGTCGGCTTGCGCGGATTGCGCGCGCCGGAAAGCTTGCTCGATTGCGGCAATTCCGGCACGGCGATGCGCTTGTTGTGCGGCGTGATGGCGGGGCAGGCATTCGACTCGGTGTTGACGGGCGATGCGTCACTTTCCAAGCGCCCGATGCGGCGCGTGACCGAGCCCTTGTCGACCATGGGCGCACGCATCGAAACCACGGAAGCGGGCACGCCACCGCTGCGCGTGCAAGGTGGTCGACGGTTGCGCGGCGTCGATTATGCGTCACCCATCGCCAGCGCACAGGTGAAGTCCGCGGTGCTGCTGGCGGGCTTGCATGCCGAAGGCGAAACCGCGGTCACCGAACCGCGCCCGACCCGCGACCACACCGAACGCATGCTGCATGCGTTCGGCTGGCCGGTGGAATTCGGGCCGGGTAGCGCGCGGCTTGCCGGTGGGCACGCGTTGCATGCGATCAATGTCGACGTACCCGCGGATTTTTCTTCGGCGGCGTTCTTCATCGTGGCCGCGAGCATCGTGCCGGGTTCGGAGCTGGCCTTGCGCAACGTCGGCATGAACCCGCACAGGACGGGATTGCTGCACGTGTTGCGTGCGATGGGCGCCGACATCCTGGAAGCGAACGCGCGCGACGCGGCTGGCGAACCGGTTGCGGATCTGATCGTGCGTCACGCGTCATTGCATGGCATCGAGGTACCGGTGGAACACGTGGCCGACATGATCGACGAATTCCCCGCACTGTTCGTCGCAGCGGCGAGCGCGGAAGGCGTTACCACGGTCCGCGGCGCGGAAGAATTGCGGGTCAAGGAGTCGGATCGTATCGCCGTGATGGCCGCAGGTTTGCGCGTCATCGGTGGCCGCATCGAGGAAGCGCCCGGCGGCGCGGTGATCGAAGGCGGCAGGTTGCGGGGCGGCACCGTCGAGTCGCACGGCGATCATCGCATCGCGATGGCGTTTGCCGTGGCCGGGGCAATTGCGGGCGGCGAGGTCACGATCCGCGATTGCGCGAATGTCGCCACTTCGTTTCCGGGTTTCGCCGAATTGGCGAATGGCTGCGGCCTGATGGTGCATGCGGCCTGAGCCGGCTGGGCATCCGCTAAAATTCGCCCGATGACGACGAATGATTCCGTGCCGGTCCTGACCATCGATGGGCCCTCCGGCTCCGGCAAGGGCACCATCGCCCGCGCGGTGGCGGATCGACTGGGCTGGCATATGCTGGATTCGGGCGCGATCTACCGCGCCGTCGGCCATGCAGCAGGCCTCAGGGGCCTGGACCTTTCCGACGCCGCAGCGGTCGCGCGCTGCGCGGCGGAAACCCGGATCGAATTTCGCGATCCCGGCGACGGCGGCGAAACCCGCGTGATCATCGATGGCCAGGACGCGACCGATGCGATCCGCACCGAAACCGCAGGCGCGGCAGCCTCGGCGATCGCGGCCTTGCCCGAAGTGCGAAAAGCCTTGGTGGACAAGCAGTTGGCGTTTCGCCGGCCGCGGGGGCTGGTGGCTGACGGGCGGGACATGGGCACGGTGATCTTCCCGGACGCGCCGTTCAAGGTGTTCCTGACCGCCAGCGCCGCCGAACGCGCGGAAAGGCGCTATAAGCAGTTGAAGGCAAAGGGACTTGCCGTTACACTAACCAGCCTTTTGCACGAGATCGAGTTGCGTGACGCGCGGGACGCGTCACGCACGGTTGCGCCGTTGCGGCCGGCAGTCGATGCGGTGGTGATCGATACTACCGGACAGCCGATTCCGGCGGTGGTGGCCGAAGTGCTCGCCGTCGTGCGAAGGCCGTGAATCGTTGCACCCGGCACATGGAGGTGCCGGCGCGCGGCAAACGTGGCGCGGCTATGCCGCGTCCGTTTGCTTGCAAACCGCGGCAGGATGCCCGGTTTTGCAAATCAAAATTCCCATCCATGGATGCCAACGTGCATCCCCCAACCGGCGGATCGTCGCCTGTGGAGCTTGAACCCGATGGAACTTGCAGGCATCGCGATCCATTCCCAACCTGGAATTCCCATGACCGAAAGTTTTGCCGAACTGTTTGAACAGAGCCAGTCGCTGGCCAAATTGAAACCCGGAGCCATCGTCTCCGGCACCGTCGTCGAAATCCGCGCCGATGTGGTAGTGGTGAACGCCGGACTGAAATCGGAAGGCATCGTGCCGATCGAGCAGTTCAAGGGCGAAAACGGTGACCTGGAAGTGTCTGTGGGCGACGAAGTCAAAGTCGCACTGGACGCCATCGAAAACGGTTTCGGCGAAACCATGCTGTCGCGCGAGAAGGCCAAGCGCTCGATGGTGTGGGACGAGCTGGAAAGCGCGTTCGAGCAGGAAGAGGCCGTCACCGGCCGCATCAACGGCAAGGTCAAGGGCGGTTTCACCGTCGACATCCGCGACGTGCGCGCGTTCCTGCCGGGCTCGCTGGTGGACGTGCGCCCGGTGCGCGATCCGGCCTACCTCGAAGGCAAGGATCTCGAATTCAAGATCATCAAGCTGGACCGCAAGCGCAACAACGTGGTGGTGAGCCGCCGCGCGGTGGTCGAGAGCGAGCACTCCGAGGAGCGCGAGCAGCTTCTGGAGAAGCTGCAGGAAGGCGCGATCCTGCACGGCGTGGTCAAGAACCTCACCGATTACGGCGCGTTCGTGGACCTCGGCGGCATCGACGGTTTGCTGCACATCACCGACATGGCGTGGAAGCGCGTGCGCCATCCGTCCGAAGTCGTCAACGTCGGCGACGAGCTCGACGTGCGCGTGCTGAAGTTCGACCGCGAGCGCAACCGAGTGTCGCTGGGCCTGAAACAGCTTGGTGACGATCCGTGGGTCAGCATCACCCGCCGCTATCCGTCGGGCACCCGCCTGTTCGGCAAGGTTTCCAACGTCACCGACTACGGCTGTTTCGTGGAGCTGGAGCCGGGCGTCGAGGGCCTGGTGCACGTGTCCGAAATGGACTGGACCAACAAGAACGTCAACCCGGCCAAGGTGGTGCAGGTCGGCGACGAAGTGGAAGTGATGGTGCTGGACGTCGACGAAGAGCGCCGCCGCATTTCGCTGGGCATGAAGCAAACCCAGTCCAATCCGTGGGAAGCCTTCGCCGCGACCTTCAAGAAGGGCGACAAGGTCCACGGCGCGATCAAGTCGATCACCGACTTCGGCATCTTCGTCGGCCTGGACGGCGGCATCGATGGCCTCGTGCACTTGTCCGATATTTCCTGGCAGGGCAACGGCGAGGAACTGGTGCGCGACTTCAAGAAGGGCGAGGAGGTCGACGCCGTGGTGCTGGCAGTCGATCCGGAGCGCGAGCGCATCAGCCTCGGCATCAAGCAGCTCGAGCAGGATCCGTTCGGCCAGTTCATGGCCGCGCACCCGCGCGGTGCGATCCTGACCGGCACCGTTCGCGAAGTCGATGCCAAGGGCGCGGTGGTCGACCTGGCCGATGGCATCGAGGGCTACCTCTCGGCGCGCGATTTCTCGAAGGACCGCATCGATGACCTCAGCCAGCACCTGAAGGCAGGCGAGCAGGTCGAAGCCAAGTTCATCGGCATGGATCGCAAGGGCCGCATGCTGCAGCTCTCGATCCGTGCCAAGGACGAGGACGAGATGGCCGAAACGTTGTCCGAGTACCAGAACCAGCACGCCGACCGCAGCACCACCAAGCTGGGGGCCCTGCTGAAAGAGCAGTTGAACAAGTCGGAGTAAGTCTATATAAGGGCTTGTGTTTTCCGCGACACCGACGGTACCGCTCGCGAAGGCGGGCGGTACCGTGGAATGGGAGCGCGCGTGCGCCCCGCCCGTCAGTCATCAAGGTCACCGCACGTTGCCATCCATGACGAAATCCGAATTGATCGCCGCGCTCGCGGAACGCCAGAAGCACCTGGCGTTCGCGGACGTTGAATTGGCGGTGCGCAACGTGATCGAGCAGATGAGCATGGCCCTGGCGAGCGGCGATCGCATCGAGATCCGCGGGTTCGGAAGTTTCTCGCTGCATTACCGGCCACCGCGTACCGGCCGCAACCCCAAGACCGGCACGGCCGTGGCGTTGCCGGGCAAGCATGTTCCCCATTTCAAACCGGGCAAGGAGTTGCGGCAGCGGGTCAACGAAGGCCGCGACGGCACGCCGTGAGACAAACCCGGGCTGTGGCGCGGCGGCGCTATTTTTGCGATCGTCCTTGATCGCAGCTTCGTTCGGTCTCCCTCCGCGTCAATGGCTACTCGGTTGACACACACCAGAACGGCCGTCCCTGGCCTGACAAAGTTTCTTGCGATCGTCCCTGATCGCCGCTTTGTTCGATTCCTGTCCACATTGATAGCCATTCGGTTGACACGCCCCAGAACGGCCTTCCTTGGCCTGACTTCAAACAAAAGCCGCTTCGAGCAAGGCGTCGGAGCCCGCCGGATGCGGCGCTGGAGAAACCGGTGATCCAGCTTCCCACGGATCCGTTGCTGTTGTTGCTTCTGTTGCTGCCGCTGGCCGGCTGGCTGGGCTGGATCATCGGCCGCCATGCGATCGCGCGCCGTTCGGGCGCACGGGTGACCGAGCTGTCCTCGCATTACTTCCGCGGCCTCAACTATCTGCTCAACGAGCAGCCGGACAAGGCCATCGAAGTCTTCATGAAGCTGGCCGAGTTCAATCGCGACACGGTGGAAACCCACCTCGCGCTCGGCAATTTGTTCCGCCGCCGCGGCGAGGTCGACCGCGCGATCCGCGTGCACCAGCACCTCGTCAGCCGCTCCAACCTTTCGGGAGCCGAGCGCACCGTGGCGCTGCTGGAGCTGGGCGAGGATTACATGCGCGCGGGTCTGCTCGACCGGGCCGAAGCGCTGTTCGACGATCTGGTCGCGATGGACGCGCACGCGCCTTCGGCGCTGCGGCACCTGATCGCGATCTACCAGCACGAGCGCGACTGGCACAAGGCCATCGGCCATGCACGGCGGCTGGAAAAGATGACCGGCGAATCCCAGGCCGCGACCATCGCGCAATTCCAGTGCGAACTGGCCGAACAGTCGCGCCAGCACGGTGCGCGTGCCGAGGCCCGCGCCTACCTCGACGAGGCTTTCGCGAGCCAGCCGGGCTGCGTGCGCGGGTACATGATCAGCGGACACCTGTTCGCGGAAGAGGGGCGCTGGAACGAAGCCGTGCTGGCGTTCGAGCAGGCGGTCGACGCGGATGTCGATTTCGTCCCGGAGATCCTGCCGCCGCTGCTGGACGCCTACGCGCACGCGGGCGAGATGGATCGCGCCGAAAAATTCCTCGGACACGTGGTGGATCGCTACCACGGCATCACGCCGGTGCTGGCGCTGACCGATCTTTACAAGAAGCGCGAAGGCGAGCGCGCCGCCATCGATTTCCTGACCGGCCAGTTGCGGCAGCGGCCGTCGGTCCGCGGGATGATGGCCTTGATCGACGCCACCATGAGCCGCACCGAAGGCGAGGCGCGCGAGAACTTCCTGATTCTGCGCGACCTGACCCACAAGCTGCTGGAAGGCCGTGCGATGTACCGCTGCAATCACTGCGGTTTCGGCGCCAAGGCCCACCATTGGCAGTGCCCGAGCTGCAAGAGTTGGGGCACGGTACGCCCCATCCACAGCGTCGTCAGCGAATAATCCGCCACCGCGGGCACAGGCGGCCAAAACGAGCTTTTGACGCGGATAAAGGCAGATGCAAAGCTGGTTTGGCGGTGCCTGCCAACTTTTGATCTGCAGCCGCTCCATCCGCGTCCATTCGCGTGAATCCGCGTCAAGAAAAATGCATTTTGAGGAACCGGAAATGGTCCGCGCGCGCGACCGGAAGGACATGGATTCATGGACACTCTGATCAGCGCGATGGGCGGCTTCGTGGCATCCCTGCTGCTGACCGCCGCCACCCTGCGCTACGCACGGCGCCGCGGGCTCATCGACTTGCCGGGCAAGCGCCGTTCGCACAAGCAACCGACGCCGCGCGGGGGAGGGATCGGTATCGTCGCTGCGATGGTGCTGGCGGGATTGCCCGCGTGGTATGGGCTGGATCCCGCGGCGGGCCCGTGGCGGGTCGGCGCGGTTGCGCTGGCGATCCTGGCGGTCGCCCTGATCGGGTGGCGCGATGATCATGCGCCGCTGTCGGTGCTGCCTCGCCTGGCCGTGCACGTCCTCGCGGCATTGCTGGTGGGTGCCACCGTGCTCGCGCCCGGGCCGTGGCCCGGCGCATTCGGTTGGGTGGCGCTGCTTCCGCTCGCCGTCCTGCTGGTCGGCTTCATCAACGCGCACAACTTCATGGACGGTATCGATGGCATCCTTGGCCAGCAGGGCTTGTTCGTGATGCTGGGGTACGGGCTGCTGGCGGCCTGGGCCGGACGGACCGGTCTGGCCGCATTCGCGTTCGCTTCGGCGGCAGGCTGCCTCGGTTTCCTGTTTTTCAACTTTCCGCCGGCGCGCATTTTCATGGGCGACGTGGGATCGGGGGCGTTGGGACTCGCGCTCGGCACGGTCGCTGCACTGCTCGTCCAGCGGAATCCCGCCTTGCTGTGGCCATGCCTGATCCTGCCTTCGGCGTTCCTGGTCGACAGCGGGCTGACTCTTGCGCGCCGCATGCTCGGCGGCCAGCGCTGGTACGCGCCGCATCGCCAGCACCTGTACCAGTGGCTGGTCCGGGTAAACTGGAGCCATGCGCGCACGGACGTCGCTTACATGATCTGGAATCTTGCGGTAGTCGCACCGCTGGCGTGGCTGGCGGTACGCTGGCCCGCACACGGCGCGTGGTGCGTGGTCGGGGCGTACGCGCTCGCGGCGGCCGCCTGGCATGTCGGCAAGCGGGCCTGTCTTGCGGTCGTGACGGGAGGCAAGCTGCGTGAAGCCGCCTAGTCTCGCCGGAAGGATCCACCCTCGCACCGCGGTCGTCGTTCACGACCTTGCGATGACGCTGCTGGCCTGGTGGCTGGCCAACACGTTGCGCTACGCGATGCTGCCCTACGGCCAGCGACTCGACCTGCTGAGCTGGCAGACGCTGATCGTGCTGGGCGTGCAGGCCGGGATGTTCTTCTGGACCGGCTTGTACAAGGGCCTGTGGCGCTTCGCGAGCGTGCCCGACCTCTGGAACATCCTGCGCGCGGTGGTCGCGGGCGCGGTGGTGATCTATCTCGCGCTGTTCCTGTACAACCGGATGTACGGCATTTCGCGCTCGGTGCTACTGATCTACCCGGTACTGCTGGCGATTTTCCTCGGCACGCCGCGGCTTGCCTATCGTTACTGGAAGGACAGCCAGCTCGACCTGTTCCACGCCAAGCACAGCCATCGCGTGCTGGTGATCGGCGCGGGCCGCGCCGGCGAAGCGTTGGTGCGCGATCTGCGCCGCGATTCACGCTACGTCCCCGCCGGTTTCATCGACGACGACGCTTCGTTGCGCGGCTCGCGCCTGCACGGCGTGCCGGTGCTGGGCGGCACCGACAGGCTGGAGGAACTGGCGCGCCGGGTCGGCGCGGAAATGCTGCTGATCGCGATGCCGTCGGCCGACAAGGACGAAATGCGCCACGTGGTCAGCCTGTGTGAAGCCACCGGCTTGCCGTTTCGCACCGTGCCGCGGCTGGACGACGTGGTTTCCGGTCGCGCGCAATTCAACGAACTGAAAGAAGTCGCAATCGAGGACTTGCTCGGCCGCGATCCGGTGAAACTGGAATGGAACGCGATCCGCCGCGGCCTTACCGGGCAGCGTGTGCTGGTAACCGGTGGCGGTGGCTCGATCGGTTCGGAACTGTGCCGGCAGATCGCGCGGCTGGGCGCGTCGGAACTCACGATCCTCGAGCTTTCGGAATACAACCTCTACCGCATCGAACGGGAACTGCGCGCGCAATACCCGGAGTTGTTGCTGCGCTGCCTGATTGGCGATTGCGGCGACGCCGGCGCGTGCGCCAATGCCTTCGCCCTCGCAAAGCCGCAGCGGGTGTTCCATGCCGCCGCCTACAAGCACGTGCCGCTGTTGCAGAACCAGTTGCGCGAGGCGTTCCGGAACAACGCACTGGCCACGCGCACGGTGGCCGAACACGCGGTGCGGTACGCCGTCGAGAGCTTCGTGCTGATTTCGACCGACAAGGCGGTGAATCCGACCAGCGTGATGGGCGCCTGCAAACGTGTCGCCGAAATCATCTGCCAGATCACGGCCGAAGGGCGTGCCACGAAATTCGTCACCGTGCGGTTCGGCAACGTGCTGGACTCGGCGGGATCGGTGGTGCCGCTGTTCCGCAGCCAGATTGCCGCGGGCGGCCCGGTGACCGTGACGCATCCCGAAATTTCACGCTACTTCATGACCATCCCGGAAGCCTGCCAGTTGATCCTGCAGGCCATGGCGATGGGCAAGGGCGGCGAAACCTTCGCGCTGGACATGGGCGAGCCGATCCGGATCCGTGATCTTGCCGAGCAAATGATCCGGTTGGCCGGAAAACAGCCCGGCCGCGATATTTCAATCCTGTACACCGGCCTGCGTCCGGGCGAAAAGCTGTTCGAGGAGTTGTTCCACCCGCTCGAGAATTATCACGCCACGTCGCACCCCAAGATCTTCGAGGCCGCGCCGCGCCAGCAAGCCGCTGCGCTGGTTGCCGCGCAGCTCGCGCGCGCCACCGACGCGGTGGAACGCTTCGACGAGCAGGCCCTGCGACATTGCGTGGCCACGCTGCTGCCGACTTTCCGCTGGGAATCGGGCGAACCGTCGCAGCCCGCTGAGGTGGTGTCCCTGCAGCGGGGTGGCGGCGATGTGGCGTGAGTTTTGCGAGCTTCCATCACCGCTGTTTCGTCCGGGATGCCGATGACAAATGCTTCAGTAACCAGCCGTCCGTGGCGCTGGGCGTCGGCCCGGCCATCCTTGGCCGGTCGCCTGGTCGGACACGCGATGGCGCCGGCATCGCATGAGCATCCGTCCTAGCCCTGACTTTCCACCAACAGCCGCTTCAAAACGAACCGCATGAATTACCAAGGATAAGACGTGACTCGATTGCGCAAGGTCGTATTTCCCGTTGCAGGTTTGGGTACCCGCTTTCTTCCCGCCACCAAGGTCGTCCCCAAGGAAATGTTGCCGGTGCTGGATCGCCCATTGATCCAGTACGCAGTGGACGAGGCCGTGGATGCCGGCGCCGACACGCTGGTTTTCGTCACCAATCGCTACAAGCATGCGATTGCCGATTATTTCGACTCCGCCTACGAATTGGAGGAAACGCTGGAGCGCGCCGGCAAACGTGAACTCCTGGCCATGGTGCAGGGGCTCCTGCCGCCGCACGTACGGTGTGTCTACGTGACCCAGGAACAGGCACTTGGGCTCGGCCATGCGGTGCTGTGCGCCAAGCCGGTGATCGGAGACGAATCATTCGGCATCGTCTTGCCGGACGACCTGATCGTGAACAACGGTCCGGGCGCACTGCGCCAGATGGCGGAACGCGCGGCCGACGGCCGGACCGGTGTGCTCGCGGTCGAAGAGGTGCCGCACGCCGATACCGGCAAGTACGGCATCGTCGATGTCGATGCCGGCGGTGACCGGATCCGTCACATGGTCGAAAAGCCGAAGCCCGCGGATGCGCCTTCAAACCTCGCGGTGGTCGGGCGTTACGTGCTGCCTGCGCGCATCTTCGATCTGCTGGAACAAACCACGCCTGGCGCGGGCGGCGAGATCCAGTTGACCGACGCGATCGCCGCATTGCTCAAGGAAGCGCCAGTGCTTGCGCATCGATTCGCGGGCACCCGTTTCGATTGCGGCAACAAGGCCGGCATGGTGCGCGCGACGCTGCACTTCGCGTCCGCCGATCCCGCGCTGCGCCATCTGGTGGGCCGCCAGGGCAGTCGCCGACCGAGAAGCAAGTGAAGCAAGGGGTCAGAGTGCACTTTCGCGGATAGGGCCCGTGCATGGCGTGGACCGGTGGCGCGAAAGTGCACTCTGACCCCGGTTTTCCGGGGGCGTGGGACTCATCAGGCAACAGCAGCTATCCTCCGCGCATGACGCCGGAAACCTGGTACGCCGCGAGCGCCCGCCCGTTCGATCCATTGCCGCCGCTGGAAGGCGGGTACGAAGCGCGCGTCGCGATCGTGGGCGGCGGGTACGCGGGGGTGTGCCTTGCGCTCGGCCTTGCCGAGCGTGGCGTGCGCGACGTGGTGCTGCTGGAAAGCCACGGGATCGGCCACGGCGCGTCCGGTCGCAACGGCGGTTTTGTGTTCGGAGGCTATTCGCTGGGTGAGGACGCCTTGCGCGCGCAGCTTGGCGTCGAACGCGCACGTCGCCTGTACGCTGCAACCACCGATGCGGTCGACCTGATCCGCGGCCGCATCGCGAAGTACGCGATCGGGTGCGATGCCGTGGACGCGGGCGTGATCTGGGCGAACTGGTTCCGAGACCCCGGGATCCTGCGCGCGCGCCAGCGCCTCCTGAAGGAAACCTACGGCGTCGAATGGGAGTGGTTGCCGGAGGCGCAGCTTCGCAGCGTGGTCCATAGCCGGCGCTATCACGACGGCTTGTTCGAACGGAACGCGCTGCACCTGCATCCGATCGACTACCTGCACGGAATGGTGCGCGCCGCCCAGGGGCAGGGCGTGCTTTTCCACGAACATTCCAGGGTGCGGCGCATCGGGCGCAACGGTACCGAATGGCACGTCGCCACCGCGTCCGGCAAGGTGAAAGCACAAACCGTGGTGCTGGCGTGCGGCGGCTATCTCGCCGGGCTCGAGCGTGGGGTCGACCGGGCCATCCTGCCGATCGCCACCTACGTGATGGCGACCGAACCGTTGGGCGCGCGCCTGCAGGAATGCCTGCACACCGACGCCGCGGTCTACGACACCCGCTTCGCGTTCGACTACTACCGGCCACTCAAGGATTCGCGCCTGTTGTGGGGCGGACGCATCTCCATCCGCCATCGCTCCGCCGAGGCCGTGAAGAAACTGCTGATGCGCGACCTGTTGCGCGTGTTCCCGCAACTCGAAGGCGTGAAGATCGACCATGCGTGGTCCGGCCTGATGAGCTATGCGCGCCACCAGATGCCGCAGCTCGGCACGCGTGGCGACGGCCTGTGGTGGATGCAGGCGTTCGGGGGCCATGGCACCGCGCCGACCTGCGCGGCCGGTGAATTGCTGGCCAGTGCGATCGCGCAGGACGACGAGGGCTGGCGCGAATTCGCGCCATTCGGATTGCAGTCGGCCTGGCGCCCGCTCGGCTACCTGGGTGCGCAGGCACAATATTGGTGGCTGGAAGCGAGGGACCGCTGGAAGGCGATGCTGGAAGGTTGATCGGCCGCCGCCGGTAGCGGTTCCATGTCGCAAATCGCCGCGAAACGGTGTTCTTCATCGTGTAGCGTCGACTGCCGAATGGAGACTGGCCATGCGTGGTGCCTTGATCCTGCTTTATGGCGTGCTGTGTTACGCCGTGTTCTTCCTGACGTTCCTGTATGCGATCGCGTTCGTCGCCGATCTTCCGTTCGTGCCGCACACCGTGGATCGGGGGTTTGCCGCGGCCAGCGTGCCGCAGGCGGTGGTGATCGATGCGATCCTGCTCGGCATCTTCGCGGTCCAGCACAGCGGCATGGCGCGCCGAGGTTTCAAGAAATGGCTGACCGCGTGGATGAGTCCGTCGATCGAGCGCAGCACCTACGTGCTGCTCAGCAGCCTGGCACTGATCCTGCTGTTCTGGCTGTGGCGGCCGCTGCCGGGTGTGGTCTGGGACGTCGGCCGTGGTTGGGCGTGGTGGCTGCTGTACGGACTGTCCGCGCTCGGCTGGCTGATCGTCCTCAGCGGCACCTTCGTCATCGATCACTGGGACCTTTTTGGGCTGCGCCAGGTCTGGTTGCGCGCGCGCGGCGTTGCCTACACACCACCGGAATTCGTCGACAGCTTTTATTACCGGATCGTCCGGCATCCGCTGATGCTGGGCTTCATCATCGCGTTTTGGGCGATCCCACGCATGACCGCGGGGCACCTGCTGTTTGCGATCGCGTCCACGGGCTACATCCTGGTCGCGGTGTGGTTGCTGGAAGAGCGCGACCTGGTCGCGACCCACGGCGAGGATTATCGGCGCTACCAGCGCGAGGTACCGATGATCTGCCCGTGGCCGCGTCCTGCGCGGCGAACCGAACGCGATGTAGTCCCGTCGAGGCGTTAGCGAACGCGATTCCGGCACAATGGCCCGGCGGGGCCGACCCGCGACGTCGGAGCCATTGGATGCCGGTCAAACCTTCGTGCGCCGCGCGCGTGCCGCGCGGCTGGCTTGTGTCAGCACTGCTGGCTGGCACGATGCTTGCCGCCACGGCGGGATTCGCCCAGACGTCGAACCCCGTGCAGGCGGGGCAAACCCGCCTTGGGAACCCTACCGTTGCGGCGACCTGGACAGTGCAGGGCGGCGCGTTGGCCGGCCTCGTCGTCACGGATGAACGCAACCGGACGACGATCGAAGTGACCGATCCGTTTTCGGTGACGTTCAACGACGGCAGCACCATCGACACCCGGGACTTCCAGCTGCAAGGCACCTTGCGCGAAGTCGAGCTGGCCGCGGATGCCGGCGCTTCGCGTCTGGCCGAACGCATTCCCGGCAAGGCAGTGCAAGGAACCTTCCTCGGCCCCAAAGGCAACCTCCGCGTCGACTGGAAACTGGTTCAGCGTGACGGCTCGGACTACCTGCGCGAGATCGTCACGATCACCGCGCTGAACGTGGATGCGCCGATTGCCAAAGTGTCGCTGTTCGGCGCCAACGCGCCCGATGCGATCGTCGAGGGCTCGGTCGATGGTTCCCCGGTGGTGTCGCACGATGACTGGCTGGGTTTTGAGCACCCGATGTCCAAGGCGGACGCGTGGCGCGGCAAGGTGAAGCTGTGGATCGAGCGCACGTTGCCGTTGCCCAAGGGCCAGTCGGTGACCTACTCGGCGGCGGTCGGCGTCGCGCACGCGCGCCAGGTGCGGCGCGACTTCGCCACCTACATCGAACGGGAACGCGCGCATCCGTATCGCCCGTTCCTGCACTACAACTCGTGGTACGACATCGGCTATTTCACGCCATACACCGAAGCCGAGGCACTGGACCGCATCGACGCGTTTGGCAGGGAATTGGTCGGGAAGCGTGACGTCAAGATGGATTCGTTCCTGTTCGATGACGGCTGGGACGACTACAGCGGAAGCTGGAACTTCTCGAAGGCATTCCCCCACGGTTTCGTGCCGCTGTGCAAGGCCGCGGAAAAATACGGCGCAGCGCCCGGCGTGTGGCTGTCGCCGTGGGGCGGCTACGGCAAGCCGCGGCAGGAACGCGTCGCCAATGGACGCAAGACCGGTTACGGCATCGTCGACGATGGCTTGGCGCTGTCCGCGCCCAGATACTGGAGACGATTCCACGAAGTGGTGATGGCGCTGCTCGGCCAGGATTGCATCAACCAATTCAAGTTCGACGGTACCGGCAACGTCAACAGCGTGTATCCCGGCAGCCGGTTCGACAGCGATTTCGCGGCGGCCATCCAGTTGATCGACGACATCCGCGCCGACAAACCGGACACCTTCATCAACCTCACCACCGGCACCTGGGCCTCGCCGTTCTGGCTGGCGTACGCCGACTCGATCTGGCGCGGCGGCTACGACCACAACTTCACGGGTGTCGGCCCCTACCGCGAGCAATGGATCACCTATCGCGACGAGCAGGCCTATCGCAACATCGTCGAGAAGGGGCCGCTGTTCCCGATCAATTCGCTGATGTTGCACGGAATCATCTACGCGCAGCATGCCGTGCACCTCGATGCCGATCCGGGCCACGACTTCGCCAACGAGGTGCATGCCTACTTTGCGACCGGCACGGACCTGCAGGAGCTGTACATCACGCCGTCGCTGCTGACCGGCGGGGATTGGGACACGTTGGCCGCGGCGGCGAAATGGTCGCGTGCCAACGCCGACGTGCTGCGCGACACCCACTGGATCGGTGGCGATCCCGGGCGACTGGATGTGTATGGCTGGGCGGCGTGGTCGCCAGCGAAGGCATTCATCACCTTGCGCAATCCGGATGACGAGCCGCAACTGGCGGTCCTCGAGGTTGGCCGCCAGTTGCAGTTGCCGGAGGATGCCGCGCACGAGTTCACGGTCAGCGATGTCTGGCATAACAGCGGCAGCGTTGTTCCGAAGAGGCTGGATGCCAAGCAGCCGGCGACGATCATGCTGCAGCCGTTCGAAGTATTGACGTTGCAGCTCGTGCCGGTCCAATAGGATCGCGGGCAGGCTCGCTCCTGCGAAGCTGCATTGCAGGAGCCTGCCTGCAGGCGACCACTGCCGGTATCCTCCACCCATGGACTGGAACATCCTGTGGTACGTCATTGCCGGCATCATCATCGCCGCCGGTTTCGTCGCATCCATCCTGCCGAACCTGCCCGGCATTCCGGTGATGTTCGGGGGCATGCTGCTGGCCGCGTGGGTCGGGCATTTCGAAGCAATTCCCGTCTGGGTGATCGTGTTCCTGGGGTTGTTGGCGGCGTTCTCGATCGTATTCGATTTCGTGGCGGGCAGCGTCGGCGCCAAACGTTACGGCGCCAGCAAGGCGGCGGTGTGGGGCGCCTTCATCGGCACGATCGCGGGGCTGTTCTTCGGCATTCCCGGAATCATCCTCGGCCCTTTCGTCGGCGCCGTCATCGGCCAACTCGTGAGTGGCAGTCGCGTCGAACACGCTGCGCGCGTGGGCGCCGGCACCTGGATCGGTTTGCTGATCGGCACCGCGATCAAACTCGCGAGCGCGTTCATGATGTTGGGAACGTTCGTGCTGGCATTGATACTCTGAGGCTGGTTCGGGCGCCTTTGCCCGTCCTACGGGAACCTTCCACGAATGCAAGTATCGCTCTGGATCTGGCTGGCCACGATTGCCGGCATCGTCGCATTGCTCGCGCTCAGCTTTTTCACCCACATCCGCAAGGCACACGAGCCTTCCATCAAGGAAGCCGGCGCCTGGACGGCGTTTTTCGTGTCGTTGTCGATCCTGTTCGGGCTGGGGATGGCGGTGGTCTGGGGACGGGATCACGCCATCGAATTCTTTGCGGGCTACATCACCGAATACAGCCTGTCCATCGACAACCTGTTCGTATTCGTGATCATCATGTCGAGCTTCGCGGTGCCGCGCGCGTTCCAGCAGAAGGTACTGTTGATCGGCATTGTCATCGCGCTGGTCCTGCGCACGATCTTCATCCTGATCGGGGCGGCGGCGATTGCCCACTTCAGCTGGGTGTTCTACCTGTTCGGACTGTTCCTGATCCTGACCGCGGCCAAGCTCGCCTTCGAAAAACAGGAAGGAGACGAGGCATACGAGCCCAACATCCTGGTGCGCGTCGCGCAACGGGTCCTGCCGTTCACCACGGAATACGATGGGGCGAACATGTCCACCGTCATCGACGGCAAGCGGCACTTCACGCCGATGATGATGGTGATGATCGCGATCGGCATGACCGACATCCTGTTCGCGCTCGACTCGATCCCGGCCATCTACGGCCTGACGAACGAACCCTACATCGTGTTTGCAACCAATGCTTTCGCGCTGCTCGGGTTGGTCGAACTGTATTTCCTGCTCGGCGGGTTGCTCAAGCGGCTCGTCTACCTGAGCTTCGGGCTGGCGCTGGTGCTGGGCTTCATCGGCATCAAGCTGATCATCGAAGCGATGCACGGGAACCGCCTGCCGTTCCTCAACGGCGGCGAGCCAATCCACCTGGTTCCGGCGATCCCGACCTGGCTGTCGCTGGTGATCATCCTTTCGATCCTGGCCGTGACCACCATCGCCAGCCTTGTCAAAAGCAACGCGCGATAGGATCACGCCGACACTGGCGCGGCTTGCCACGCGCCTGATGTCCCGGACGCGAAGCGACCAGGGATGTGGGTAACCGTGGTGGCTACGGTCGCGGCCGCACCTGCGGATCGCATCCTGATCGTGCGCGTCTGACAGATCGTTCAGGAGCGGCCACGTCCTACGCGCGCCCGCTGCCGGGTGTCAGCCGCAGATGTCGCGGATCCGCAATTCGTGCAAGGCCAACTCGACGACGGTGTCGACTTCACAGGCAGCGTCAAGGTTGATCGCTTGCGAATCGCTGCTGTCGGGTTCCTCCAGGGCCATCAGTTGGCTATCCAGCAGGGATCCGGACATGAACGGGTGGTGTCGGGTCTGCAATCGCCGTTCCAATTCGCTGCGCGGCACACGCAGATAAAGGAACCGCGCCTGCGGCCGTTGCTCGCGCAGGAAATCCCGATAGCGCCGTTTCAGCGCCGAGCAGGCCACGACGGCTGGCACGCGCTCGCGGGAACACGCGT
>JBDZUX010000069.1:0-7073 GCA_040255405.1 Lysobacteraceae bacterium | reverse complement strand
CGCCACATGCGCCGGAAGCGTTCGTCGTAGCGCGAATTGTTCGCGGACAATTCGGTCCACGCGGCATCGAAGTTGGCCAGCCATGCCATCAGCGTCTTGTCGTAATCGGCGCCGAAGTTGTGCCAGTCCTCGACCACGAACAGGTTTTCCAGTGCCGGCGCGACTTGCGAGGCGGCCGGAATCATCGAATTGGGGAAGATGTACTTCTCGATCCATGGATCCGGGCGGCTGGGCGAGCCATTGGTGCCGATGCAATGAAGCACCGAAAGCCCGCCGTCCTTCAGGCAACGCCGGCATACCTCGAAATAGGTGCGGTAGTTCTTCCAGCCGACGTGCTCGAACATGCCGATCGAATACACCGCGTCGAATTCTTCTTCGACGTCGCGGTAGTCCTGCAGGCGGATTTCGACGGGCAGGCCCTTGCACAGTTCCCGTGCGAATTGCGCCTGCTGTTCCGACACCGTGACGCCGACCCCCGACACGCCGTATGTCTCCGCGGCATACTTCAGCGCTTCGCCCCAGCCGCAGCCGATGTCGAGGACCTTCATGCCGGGCTTCAGTTGCAGCTTGCGGCAGACGAGATCCAGCTTGGCCTCCTCGGCGTCGTCGAGGTTGTTGACGTTGGCCCAATAGCCGCAGGAATACACCAGCCGCTTGCCGAGCATCTTCGCGAACAGGTCGTTGCCGATGTCGTAATGCGCCTTGCCGATCCTGAACGCCTTGCGGCCACGCTGCATGTTGATGAAGCGCGCGCGCAGGTGAGCGCGCAGTGCGTCGAAATCGCGCAGGTGCTCGTCGAGGTGCGCACCCAACACGTGATGAAAAAACTGATCCAGCGACGGCGTATCCCACCAGCCATCCATGTACGCCTCGCCGAGACCCAGCGAGCCATGCGCGAACGCGCGGGCGAAGACGCGCTCGTCGTGGACATGCAGGTCCCAGGGCCGCTCGCCGTCGATGCGCACGTCCGCGACGTCCAGCAACTTTCGCGCCTTCTCGCGGAGCGCCAGTTCGTGGCGCGACAAACGTGCAGGTTCGGTGTTCGCCGTCATGTCGTTCATCGTGCACTCCTTTTGCGAGGACGAAGGCTCCACAACAGCGGACAGGCCGCGAGCTGCAACACCAGTGCGGCGATCACCGTGTAGAGCCGGTTGACATCGTACAACACGCCGAGCAGCACGCTGCCGGCGAACCATGCGGTGCCGTAGATGGCGTTGAACACGCCCATCGCCGTGGCGCGGCGCTCGCGCGGAATGCGTTGCGCCACGGCTGCGCGAAACAGCGAATCGTGTGCGCCCAACCCGATGCCCCACAACGCCATCCCGGCCAGCGCGGCCCAGGGGCCGCCGAGGAACACCAGCGGCGCGTACAGCGCGGGAATCAGCGTGACCCACACCAACACCGCCAGACCCTGCCTGTCGAACAGCCTGCCGAGCACCAACGCCGTCAGCCCGCCCGCCAGGCTCGCGAACGCATACAAGGCCGGGACCACGTCGTTCGCGACCACGTGATCGCGCGCGAAATGGAACGCGATCAGTGCAAAGTCCGAAAACCCGGCGGCGATCAGCGCGGTAGCGGCGAGGAATATTTTCAGGTCGCGCAGGGCGCGTGCGTCGTCGAGTTCCGGGGCAGGGCGGGCGTCGAGTTCCTGGGGTTGGGGATACTTCGCGCGCGCGATCGCGAGCGTGGCCAGCGCGGCCAGCGCCGGCAGCAGCAGCCACGCGAACGCGTGCCGGTAACCGCCGTGCAGGTACAACACCAGCGCCGCGATCAGCGGGCCCAGCACCGCGCCGATCGAATCCAGCGCTTCGTGCAGGCCGAACGCCCAGCCCGCGCCGCCCATGTCTTTCGCGGCGTACGAGAGCATGGCGTCGCGCGCCGGCGTGCGCAGCGCCTTGCCGCTGCGCTCCAGGATCACGAGGCCCGCCGCGACCGGCCAGTTGCCCGCGAGTGCAAGCGCGGGTACCGCCAGCAGGTTGATCGCGTAACCGACGATGGTGATCGTCCAGTAGCGCTGCGTCTTGTCGGCCAGCACCCCGGTGAACAGGCGCAGCAGGTAACCGAGCAATTCGCCGCCGCCCGCGACCAGTCCCACGATCGCGCCGGTCGCGCCCAGCGTGCCGAGGAACGGCCCCCAGATCGAGCGCGAGCCCTCGTACGTCATGTCGGCGAACAGGCTGACGACGCCGATCAGTACGACGAAGATCAGCGCGCGTCGGCGCGCGGAAGGCGAGACCGCCGGCGCTGCCGGGCTCACTGCGCGGCACCGCCCAGGGCGCCGAACTCGGCCGGCAACACCGCGTAGAGCATCTGCAGGTTTTCCTCGCGCACGCGCGCAAGCATCGTGTCGGCGGCTTCGCGCGTCACCACGAAATCCACGCGCACGGTTTCCTGCCCGGCCAGTTCCAGGAAATGCGCTTCGTGGGTGACACCGTGGCGGCCGTAGCCCGCGATCGATCGGAATGCGGTGCCGCCCGGAAGCCCGAGCTTCTTCGCTTCCGCCAGCAGCCAGTCGTACAGCAGCATGCCGCCGTGACGGCGGTTTTCGTGGACGAAGAAGCGCAGGTACACGCCCTGGGTGGGTGCGGGATCGTTCATGCGAAGTGCCTCAACAAGCCCTGCATCAGCGCAAAGCCCAAGAGTGTCATCCCGAGTGTGCCGATCACGTGTACGCCGATGATCGCGAACGTCCAGCCGTACTGGCCGCGCAGCAGCAAGGTGACCGTTTCGCCGGAAAAGGTCGAGAAGGTGGTGAGTCCGCCGAGGAAACCGGTCGTGATGAACACGCGCGTTTCCGGCGACAGCGACTGGAACTGCGCGAATGCGCCGAGGATCACGCCCATCAACAGGCCGCCCAGCAAATTCGCGGCCAGCGTGCCCAGCGGCACGGTCGGAAAGACGGGGTTGAACCAGACGCCGAAGAGATAGCGCAGGCAGGCGCCAAGGAAGGCACCGCAACCGGTGGCGAGCAAGGCCTGGATCAGCATGTCGACGTCCGACTCCTTTGCAAGGTGGTCGGGAACCGCGCGCGCTGCGCTTCAGGACGCAACACCTACGCGCCGGAATCCCGGTGGCGTAGGCATCATCAGCCGGACGGTCCGGCGGTTCGGGGAGGCATGCCATCTCCCGTGCATTGCGGCAGCGATGATAGCGGGGCGTCGGCGTCGCTTGTCAAACAAAGCGTTTTTTTTGGACGCGGACAGAGGCGGATCAACGCGGGTAGAGCTCTATCCGCTGTAATCGGATTCGATCCGTGTCAAACGGCGTTTGCGGTCGAAGGCGGGTTTTGGCCAGGTGGCAACAATCCGCGTGCTTCCAGGAAGGCGCGCGCATCTTCGGCGTCGCGTTCGAACCATGCGCGTGCGGAGCCGAGCCGGAACGAATAGCCCCATTCATCCATGTCGGCCAGCGCGCGCTCGCGGCCGAAGCCTGGCAGGGCGTCGGCCAGCACGATCTGCAGGTAGCAGGTCGCGTCTTCCTCTTCGAGCGAGTCGCTGGCGTCGGTGTGGATGGACGCGCGCCGCAACGGATCGGCCGTCAGCAAATGGCAAGCCTCGTGCAGCAGCGAATGCAGCGGGGTGTCGGTGCGCGCGTACACCTTCGACGCGATCACGCCCGCTTCGGGTTCGCCCCAGTAGCTGCCAGGAATCGGCACGTCGTCGTCGACGCGCACCAGTTCGAGCCCGTGGCGCGCGAGCAGGTCGGTCGCCGCCTCGAAGCCGATGTCGGCGATTTTGAGGACCGAGCGGGATTGCGGACTCGTCATGCTGTATTCGCGTCGAACTTTCATGTCGTCATTCCGGGGCCGCGCTCGGCGCGGAACCCGGAACCCAGCGACTTGACCTGGTCGCGACTCTGGGCAATCCGACAACGTATCGTCACAACAAAATGGATTCCTGCTTTCGCGGGAATGACGGCCGAAGATTGTCCCGAGTTCCGATTCTCAGCCGCTGGTGCCGGTCGCCGCCCCGGCTTCCGGCAACGCGACCGACAACTCCAGCACTTCGCCTTCGCTGCTGCGCTCCACGTTGATCTGCACCGCGTCGGCGCCGACGTGCACGTACTTGCGGATCACTTCCAGCAATTCGTTGCGCAGCAGCGGCAGGTAGTCCGGGCCGCCGCGCGTGGCGCGCTCCTGCGCCACGATGATGCGCAGGCGTTCGCGCGCGATGTTGGCGGTGTTCTTCGGGCGTGGCCGCAGAAAATCAAGCAGGCTCATCGCATCACTCCTCAGGTTCCGAACATGCGCTTGAAGAAGCCCTTCTTCGGCGCGTCAAGGAATCGCATCGCCACGTCTTCGCCGACGAGACGGGCAACCGCATCGGCGTAGGCCTGGCCCGCGATCGAACCGGCGTCATGGATCACCGGCACGCCGGAATTGGAGGCGGCCAGCACCTGTTCGGATTCGGGAATCACGCCGAGCACGGGAATCCCGAGGATTTCCTCGACGTCGCCGACGCTCATCATTTCGCCGGCTTCGACCCGCACCGGGTTGTAGCGCGTCAGCAACAGGTGCTGGAGACCGGGTCCTTCGCCCTGTTCGGCGCGGCGCGTTTTTGACGACAACAGACCGAGGATGCGGTCGGAGTCGCGCACGCTCGAGACCTCCGGGTTCACCACCACCACCGCGCGGTCGGCGAAGTACATCGCGAGATGCGCGCCTTTTTCGATGCCGGCCGGCGAATCACACACGATGTACTCGAAGCCATCCTGCTTCAGTTCTTCCAGCACGCGGCCGACGCCTTCCTGGGTCAGCGCGTCCTTGTCGCGGGTCTGCGAGGCCGCCAGCACGTACAGGTTTTCATGGCGCTTGTCGCGGATCAGCGCCTGCTTCAGCGTGGCCTCGTTCTGGATCACGTTGACGAAGTCGTACACCACGCGCCGTTCGCAACCCATGATGAGATCGAGGTTGCGCAGGCCGACGTCGAAATCGATGACGGCGGTCTTGTGGCCGCGCTGGGCGAGTCCGGATGCGAGCGAGGCGGACGTGGTGGTCTTGCCGACGCCGCCCTTGCCGGACGTGATGACGATGGTTTCGGTCAAGGGATTCTCCGATGATCTTCGGGTTGCAGTGGAGGGTGGCGCAAAGGCGCCATTATTCGGGTCAAGGATGAATGCGCGATGTCACAACGCCGCGATCTGCAGTTTGCCCGGTTTCGAATCCTCGTGTGCGAGCCAGATCTGCACGGCGCGGCCGGCGAATTCCTTCGGCAATTCTTCGAACACGCGGTAGTGGCCGGCGATCGACACGATCTCGGCGCGGAACTCCGAACAGAAGATGCGCGTGCCGGTGTCGCCCAGCGCGCCCGCGAAAGCGCGGCCGCGCAGGACGCCGTAGATGTGGATATTGCCGTCGGCCAGCACTTCCGCACCGTTGGCGACGGTGCCGGTGACCACGAGATCGGAGCCTTGCGCGTATACCTGCTGGCCGGTCCGCACCGGTTGCCGGTGCTGCAACGCGACGGTCGGTGCCGCGCTGGATGAAGCGGCCTGGACCGAGGGTTCGGGCGAGGCAGGCGCGTCCGCCTTGTCGCTGGCCGGAGCATTGCGGGGTTCCGGCCGTTCGTACGCGGCGCGGAATTTCGCGATCAACGGCAGTCCGAGGCGCCGCGACAAGTCGTCGGTGGCGCTGTCGCCGTAGGCCAGGCCCACTGGCAGCATGCCGGCGGTGCGCACCGCGTCGAGCAACGCCGCGACTTCGGCGTCGGCCGGTTGCGGGGACAGGAAGGAAAGATCCACCACCACCGGCGCGCGCTCGAACAGCGACGGGGCTTCGCGCACCCGCACTTCCAGGGATGCGCGCAGCGCTTCGGGATCGGGGGTGCGCACGCGGACGTTGGCGATGCCGACCTGGCCGAAACGCAGGTCGGCGGCTTCCAGGACGTCGGCGGATGCCGCCACGGGCCGTGCACTCATGCCTGGCTCGCCGCGCGCAACTGTGATTCGCCGGTCGGCAGCGTGCGCTGCGCCAGCCACGGCACGTCGGGCAGGCCGTCGGCGTACGTGTCGCGCACGAATGGGTAGCAGTGGAGTTGCTTCAGCAGCAGGCTCACGCGCCTGCCGGATTCCGGCATCACCTGCTGGCCGGCTTCGCTGAAACCGAACACGCCATGGAACAGCAGCGACACGTCGTCGCGCGGCTCCAGGAACACCTCGCAGGCGAGGTGGGGCGAACGCGCCTCGGCAAAGCTCTGGACGTCGCTGTAGAAGATGCGCCCCAGGCCGTGGCCGCGGTGCAGGTCGCCGATCACGACGCGGTCGATGTACACGAATTCCTCGCAGTTTTGGCGAAACCACTGGAAGTTGGAGCTGACGTGCGCGGTCGAATCGCGCAGCGCGACCAGGAAACCGGCGAGATGGCCGTCCACCTCCGCCACGCGGAAGTAGTCGGCAGTTCGGTAAAAGCGGTCGAGTTGCGCGCCGTCCATGGGCAGGATGGAGGCGCCCGCGGTGTTGTTCAGACCCATCACGGCGGCGAGGTCGTTCGCGCGAACATCGCGAAGGGTCAGGTGGGGCGTGGGCGTCATCGTTCAGGGATTTCCGGGATGCGGATCCAGATCCGTTACGGCTGGTGGCCGCCCATTATCGCATGCCAGCCGCGCGTGGTCGCAGGTGGCAGCCGAAAGCGTGTCCTGGCGCGGCGCCGCGGGGCCCCGGCTCGGCTATGATCGGCGCGATGCGGCGCTCGTCCTTCAGCCCGATTTCCCTGCTGCGCTATGCAGGCCTGATCACGTATGCCAGCGCAGGCGTGCCGCTGGTCCGGCGCAACTGGATCGAAACCGGCGCCGAGCGCACCGCGATCCACGCCACCCGTGCCCTGCATGCGGAAAGCCACGAAGTCCTGCTGATGTGGGCGGCCAGCTACGTGGTGTTCGGCGTGGTGTACTGGCTGCTGACCCGCAATCTGGCGTCGCGGCGGCACTGGAGCATGAAGCTGGTCGGCCTGCTGGTGCTGACCGCCACGGCGATCGCGATCAACTGGTTCAGCGTGAGCGGCCTGGGCGCGCTGCTGCTGGCCGTGGCCACGCTGGTGCTGCCGTGGCTGCTGCCGTTGCCGGTGGCGATCGTGTGGC
>JBDZUX010000068.1:0-7117 GCA_040255405.1 Lysobacteraceae bacterium | reverse complement strand
GGGCACGATCACGCAGCGTTTGCCGTGGCGCGCGCGCAGCAGCGCGGGCAACACGCCCGGCACCGGACGCAGCTCGCCGGACAGCGCGAGTTCGCCCAGGAATTCGCAGCCCTTCAACGCTTCGTGCGGCACCTGGCCGCCGGCGGCGAGGATGCCGAGCGCGATCGCGAGGTCGAAACGGCCGCCGTCCTTCGGCAATTCGGCCGGGGCGAGATTCACGGTGACGCGGCGGTTGGGATATTCGAACTGGGTGTTCTGGATCGCGACGCGCACGCGATCGCGCGCTTCGCGCACCGCGGCTTCGGGCAAGCCGACGATGGAGGTGCCGGGCAGGCCGCCGGACAGATGCACTTCCACCGTCACCAGCGGCGCGGCGACGCCTTCGGAGGCTCGGGTGAGTGCAACGGCAAGCGCCATGCCACGGATTCCCCTCGAGATCGATTGTTTCCCTTCGTCATTCCGGACGCCGCAAAGCCGCAATCCGGGAGCCGGTGTCTTTGCCAGACGCGGGCGCAAAGCCGCCGGGCCCCGGCCTGCGCCGGGGCGACGAAAGCTATTTCATGGATCGTTCGCGAGGCGCGATGTATGCGTGTTCAGCGCGCGGCTTCCAGGGCCGCCACGTGCTTTTCCAGCAGCGCGACCTGTTCGCGAGTGCGTTCCAGCACCGCGCGCTGGGCATCGAATTCTTCGCGGGTGACAAGGTCGAGGCGGCGCAATCCATGCGCCAGCACATCCCGAAAATTGGCTTCCATGTCGTCCCGCGCCTGCGCCAGTCCCGGAGGAACCAGGGTAGCCAGCCGGTGTGCGAGTTGGTCTATGGAGTGCACGTCGATCATGTCGTCGCCTCGATGCGCACACAGACTAGGGCGTCGGGATTGACGCGCCTATCAGCGGGCGCCGCGTTGTGGTGTAGGGATTTTCCTACAGGGTAATGGGTTCGTCCATGAATGCCGCTTCGCCCAACGTCAAGGAACCTTGGTTTGCTCGTCATCCCGGACGCCGCAAAGCGGCGATCCGAGACCCAGCGCCTTTTGATAAATCAGCGGCGCCGCGGGCCAAAGTCACTGGGTCCCGGATATCGCTCCGCGACTGCGTTTGCAGGATTGCAAACGCGAACGCCGAAGGCGGCGCATAAGCGCGAGCGCCATGGATGGCGCGAGTATTCCGGGATGACGCCAAAGAATGGTGCACGCGACGAGGCTGGCGGTTCGAAGACCGGAACGGGCTTCCGTGCGCTGACTTCTCACAAAAGCCGCTTCGAACCAGGCGCTCTTCCATTTCGCTCTCCGGTAAGATCACGGCCATGAAACTGATCACCGCCATCATCAAGCCGTTCAAGCTGGACGACGTGCGCGAGGCGTTGTCGGAGGTGGGCGTCGCCGGCATCACCGTCACCGAGGTCAAGGGCTTCGGGCGCCAGAAGGGCCACACCGAGTTGTACCGCGGCGCCGAGTACGTGGTCGATTTCCTGCCCAAGGTGAAGCTGGAGATCGCGCTGCCCGACAACCTGGTCGAACGCGCGGTGGAAGCCATCAGCCATGCCGCGCGCACCGGCAAGATCGGCGACGGCAAGATCTTCATCTCGACGCTGGACCAGGTGATACGGATCAGGACGGGCGAGTTGGATGCGGATGCGCTTTAGAGAAGCCCTGCTGATCCCGCATTTCGTCACCCCGGCACAAGCCGGGGTCCATTTTGATCTTGATTCCATTGGAAGAAAACCAGATGGATTACGCGTCGCTCCTGCGGCGCGCCCTTCGGGCCATCGGCTGCGCGGCTGTTCGCTCCCGCATCCTGCCTTCGAAGTCCGGCTTTCGCCGGAATGACGAGCAAAACAGAGCTTCCTTATTGTCTTGCTGCGGCGTTCGTCGGTTACTTCAATTCGGACTCGATCCTGCCTGCCGTTACCCGCCGATGGTGGATCAGCAGCCCCGCGTAATACGCGATGTAGTAGCCCAGCAGCAGGCCCAGGATCACCAGCGTGAGCGGGCTGCGCTGGTAGACGGCGTAGCCGCCCGACGCGGCGTGCGTCATCCCGGGGTACAGCACCATGAGGCGATACAGCACGCGGCCAAGGAACAGCGCGGTCAGCGCCATGCCGATCCACGGGTTCGGGAAGTAGCAATCGTTCTGGCCGTCGATCTCGAAGCGCGTCAGCTTCAGCGCGACGATGCCCAGCGCCACGCCGCCGACCAATCCCGCGGTCAGTCCGGCTGCGAGGCGCGGATCGATCAGTCCCTGCGTCGCCACCAGCAGCGTGATCACCGAAAAGATGGCCACACGCGCCCCCATGCGTTTCGGCTGGATCGGCTGGCGGCCGAAGTTGCGGCGCGCGCGCGCATACAGCCGCCACACGATCAGCGGCGCGATCACGAGTGGCGCGATGACGTTGGGGGTCATGGGCAAGGCAAGGCGCCTCCGTACGCAATGGCTGCATTCTGCATGAAAACCAGGATCGGGTGGCGTGTGATTTGTCATGCGTGTTGTGTGCCTGCGGAGCCACGCGAGCAGATCGGCTCGTCATTCCGGGGCCGCGCGCAGCGTATCGGTTCGTCGTTCCGGGCCGCGCGCAGCCCATCGGTTCGTCATTCCGGCGCCACGCCCAGCGTGGAACCCGGAATCGGTTTCCGGGCCAGACGAAGCCGATCCGGAGTTTCGTCGCCGATGGAGTCGGCGGCGGCCGCGGAATGACAAATATCGAGGAGGACGGAATACCCATCGAGCGACCATGCGTCACTCTGTTGGCGGACGCCGGTTCAACGCTGGCATCGGGGGCACCAATAGGTCATGCGCTGGCCGACGACTGCGGCGCGGATCGGCGTGCCGCACACCTTGCATGGTTCGCCCGCGCGCCCGTACACCATCAGCTCCTGTTCGAAGTAGCCCGGTGCGCCATCCGGCGCGGTGAAATCGCGCAGGCTGGTGCCGCCGCGGCTGATGGCGTACTCCAGCACGCGGCGGATCTCGGCCGCAATGCGCGCGTAGCGCGCGCGCGACACCGAACCAGCCGCGCGTTTGGGATGCACGCCGGCCGCGAACAACGCTTCGCTCGCATAGATGTTGCCGACGCCGACCACGATCGACTGGTCCATCAGAAAGGTCTTCACCGCCGCGCTGCGCCCGCGCGAGGCGTTCCACAAGCGGTCGCCGTCGAACGCATCGCCCAGCGGTTCCGGGCCGAGGTTCTGCAGCAACGGGTGAACCTCACCGGGTGGTTGCCACAAGAGGCACCCGAAGCGGCGGGGGTCGTTGAAGCGCAGCGCCTGGCCCGAATCGAGGATCAAGTCGTAGTGGTCGTGCGCCCGCAGCGGTGTCGCGGGATCGGTGATGCGCAGCGAGCCCGACATGCCCAGATGCAGCAGCGCCGAACCCGCCTGGGTGTGCAAAAGCAGGTATTTGGCGCGCCGCTCCACCGCGTCGATGTGCTGGCCCGGAAGCCTGGTCGTGATCGCGCGCGGAATCGGCCAGCGCAACGTCTTGCGGCGCAGCAGCACGCGTTCCACCACGCGCCCGGTCACGAACGGCGCGATGCCGCGTTTGGTGGTTTCGACTTCGGGAAGTTCGGGCATGGGTGCAGCGAGTTCCGGTTCGAACCCTCTCCCGCCGGGAGAGGGGCAGGGGTGAGGGTACGATGGGGCGGTTGCATGTACTTCGATCGTTACCTGTCGCAAGCCCCGGACCCTCTTCCGGCGCAGCGCGCCACCTTCTCATGGAGGAGGAAGGGTAAAAGCAAAATCATTCAGTAGTGGACTTGGTCAACGAGACCTCCGGACTGTATTGCCGCGGCACCAGCGCAACCTGGTCGCCGACCCGCACATAGCGCAGGCCGTCGATCGCGGTGAGGCCGCCGTATTCCAGACGCACGCCGTCCAACACCAGGGTCGCCGATGGGTGATCCAGACCGACGTTGGACAACCTGACATCGGAAACCGGGATCCAGCGCGCGACCGGCGTGGCGGCGAGCCTGGCGAGACGCTGCACGCGTGCATCATCGGCGCGCGTGTCCGAAGGCTTGATGCGCCACCAGCCGTCGGTGCGTCGCTCGAACGCCTGCGACGCGATGGCAGGAATGTCGAGTTCGATCCGGGTCACCGCGCCGGGATCGAGCGCGGTGAGCGTCGGTGGGTGGCGCAGGTATTCGCGCCGCCCGACCCACAGCACCGCCGCGACCAGCACGATCGCGATGACCGCGAGCACCCCGAGATTGCGGTTCGCGTGCTTCACCTTCGGCGCCGGCGCCCACTGATCGCAAGTCCGATCAGGATCAGGATGATCGGCAGCGCAATCAGGTATCCGAAAGTGAGCGCGCCCAGTTGCGCGCGGGTCGGTTTCAGCACCGTATCGGGCGCGGATTGCGGCACGCTCGCCAGGGCATCGTCGCCCAGCAGCCAGTCGACGACGCGTTCGCCGAACGCAAGATTGCCGGCGTCGGCAAGATACGCATCGGAAAGAAAATCGCCGTCGCCGATCACCACCACGCGTTGCTGGTTCTTGTCCGGGCTCGGGGACAGGCGGCTCAGCGCATAGCCGAAGGTCAGCGGGCCTTTCAGTTCGCCCGAACCAGGATCGAATGCCGCCTGCGCGGGATCGAACGGCGCGGTCTGGTTCCAGCTGCGCACGCTCGATTGCAGGATCGGCTGCACGTTCCATGCTGCGTCCGACAGGGCGGCCAGGGCCGCGACGCGCGGAAACAGCGTGTTGGTGTTGAACCCGTCCGTGAGGGTCTGCGACGGATAGTGTGTCGCCACCAACAGCCGCGGATCGCCGACGCCGCTTGCATTCTGCGCGTCCAGCAGCATGCCCGGCAGGCGCTTGATGCCGAGCGCCTGCGCCAGCGGCGCAAGCCCGAGATCGTCGGCGCCGGGTTCGGTGAGCCACAACAGGTTGCCGCCATTGGCCACGTAGTCCCGCAGTTTCTGCACGGAACTCGGCAGCAGCGCGGCTTGGGGGCTGGCCAGCACGACCAGGTTGGCATTGCGCGGCACCTCGGCGGCTTCCGCCAGATTCAACGGCACTGCGCGCACGCCACGCGTGGCCAGCCGCTCCACGAACTGGCCGAGATCGGCGGGACTTTTCCCGCTCGCGTCACGCTCGCCATCACCGGTGACGAATGCCACCAGCTTGTCACCGCCGCGCGCAAGGCGCACCAGTGCGTCGGAAAAACCGGGCTCGTCGAGTCGGGCCACGTGTTGCGAATGGCTGTTCCACGTCAGGATCAATTCGCCGTCGGCAGTGATGCCGGCATCCTGCGTCGCGATGGGATCGAGGTCCGGGTCGACGAATTTCAGGGCGAGGTCGTGCTTGAAACGTGCGTAGCGATCGACCAGCAGGCGGATCCTGGTGCGCAGCGCGCCGGGCCGCGCATAACTCGTGACTTCCAGCGGGCCGTCCAACTGCTTCAGCAGCGACTGGCTTTGCGCCGTGATGGTGGCGCGCGCGCCGGTGCTCCAGTCGGCGGTGAAACCGAAGCGTGCCGACAGCGCGGCAAGGCACACCGCGATCACCACGCACAACAGCGCGTACAACCGGCCTTGCCATGCGTGGCGCATCAGCCGCGCTCCCGTTCGGTCGCGATGCGGCGGATCGCCAATGCCAGCGCCAGCGCGACGATCAACACGAAGTAGACGACGTCCTCGCTGCGCACCAGCCCGCGCATTGCCGGCGCGAGGTGCGTGTGCAGCGCGAGATAGCCGAGCCAGCCGCCTTCGCCGCCGGTGATGCGCACGCCCGCATCGATCAACGACAGGGCTTCGCCGATCAGCAGCGCCGCCGTGGCCGCCAGCGCAGGTTCCGGCGTGAACGCCGAACACGCGATGCCGATCGCGGTAAGCGCCGCGACGCACAATGCGGTCGCGAGCAAGGCCGCGCCGAACTGGCCCCAGTCCGGATGCGTCGCTCCGCCGAGCACCAGCGGCATCGTCGCGACCACGACCAGCAGCAACCACAGGAACGCGAGGCGCGCGATGAACTTGCCGAACACGGTGTGCGCGCCGGAGGCGCCCGACGCGGCCAACAACGCGAGCCGCTGCGCGCCGCGTTCGCCGGCCAATGCCTGCATCGTGACCAGCGGCGCGATCACCAGGCACAACTGGATGAAATTGAGGAGATAAGGCGCGACCACCGCATCGGTGAACCCCGGACCGGTCGCCGGTCCCGGCACCGTCGGTTGCGCGTGCATGAACGCCGACACGCCCAGCAGGAATTGCCACGCCATCATCGCCAGCACGATGCCGGCCAGCGTCCACGCGAACGGCCGCACCGCGAGCCGTTTCAGGTCGATGCGTGCAATCGTGAAGGTGCTCATGCGGCAGCATCCGCGGGTTGCGCGGCGATCGCGCGGAACTGCGCATCGAGCTTGCCGCTCCGGTCGTCGAGGCTCGCATCCAGCGGCGCGTCGTGGCGCACCCGGCCGTGGTGCAGGATCACCACGCGGTTGCACGTCGCCTCGACTTCGGCCAATTCGTGGCTGGACAGGATGATGCCGCGCCCGGGCTTGAGATTGCCGATCAGCTCGCGCAATTGCGCGGTTTGCACCGGATCGAGCCCGTTGCCGGGTTCGTCGAGCACCAGCAGGTCCGGTTCGTGCAGCAGCGCCTGCGCCAGACCGACGCGGCGCTTCTGGCCCAGCGACAACTGCCCGCACAGGCGAGCCGCGACATTTTCGAGTTCCAGCCGCGCAAGTTCGCGCTCGCACGCCGTCTTGCGCGCGGGCTTCGACAGCCCGCGCAGTCGCCCGCAGGCATCGAGCGATTCCGAAACGGTCAGTTCCGGCCACAGCGGCACGCTTTCCGGCACCCAGCCGATGCGCGCGCGTATGGTGCGAAGATCATTGTTCACGACGCGATCATCGACGCGCACCGTTCCCGCGTCGGGCTGCAAGACGCCCGCAACGATCGCCAACGTCGTCGATTTGCCGGCGCCGTTCACGCCGAGCAGGCCCAGCACGTCTTCGCGCCGCAAGCTGAACGAGAGGTCGTGGAGCACCTCGCGCCCGGACAGCCGGCGGCTTACATGGTCGAGTTGCAGCAACGCCGGCGGCTTCGCCATTTATTTGCACGCGAGGGGCATTGAAATAATTGTTGCGGTCATCACATTGTTTAGGCAAGCCTGTAGCGAT
>JBDZUX010000067.1:0-7204 GCA_040255405.1 Lysobacteraceae bacterium | reverse complement strand
GTGCGCGATTCCATCTTGGAGGCCGATGCGCTGCCGATGCGCCTGACCGCACACACGCCGTGTTTTCGCGCCGAAGCCGGTTCCTACGGCAAGGACGTGAAGGGCATGATCCGTCAGCACCAGTTCGAAAAGGTCGAGCTGGTGCAAGTTGTCGAGCCGGCGACATCGATGGATGCGCTGGAGGAACTCACCAGCCACGCCGAAAAAGTGCTGCAGAAACTCGAATTGCCGTATCGCAAGATGGCGCTGTGCACCGGGGACATGGGGTTCGCGGCAGCCAGGACCTACGACCTCGAGGTCTGGCTGCCGTCGCAGAACACCTACCGCGAAATCTCGTCGTGTTCCAATTGCACCGATTTCCAGGCGCGCCGCATGCAGGCGCGCTGGCGCAATCCCGCCACCGGCAAGCCGGAGCTCGTGCACACGCTGAATGGCTCCGGCCTCGCGGTCGGGCGCTGCCTGATCGCGGTGATGGAAAACTACCAGAACGCCGATGGTTCCATTACGGTGCCGGAAGTCCTGCGGCCGTACATGGGCGGCATGGAGCGAATTGCGTGAGAATGCAGGAGCCGGGTGCCGGCGATTGGCGGGCAATGGTTTCCAGGTCGCGCGCAGGCGCGCTCCTGCCATTGCGATGTGCCGCCTTTCGCAGGAGCCGGCCTGCCGGCGACTGGTACGATCAAGAAAACGTGGAGAGGTGGCCGAGCGGTCGAAGGCACCGGTCTTGAAAACCGGCAAAGGTGCAAACCTTTCAAGGGTTCGAATCCCTTCCTCTCCGCCAATCCCACCCCCTCCGCCATTCCCTGATCGGTTTACACTGCTTCGCATGACGATGATGCGGAGCGCGTGATGGCGGACGACCGCAAGCCGAAAATTGAACCGTATCCCGGTCCTGCCGGTGGTTGGGGCTCGGTCAAGTCGGTGACGGCGATCCTGAAGCGCGAACAGGTACCGATTCCATCGACGGTGAAGGAGCTGTGGCGGCAGAACAAACCGCGCGGCTTCACTTGCGTGTCGTGTGCATGGCCGCAACCCGAAAAGCCGGCGAAGTTCGAGTTCTGCGAGAACGGCGCCAAGGCCAGCGCCTGGGAGCTGACCAGCCTGCGCACCACGCCGGAATTCTTCGCCCAACACACTTGCACCGAGCTGCGGGGGTGGAGCGATCACGACCTCGAGCAACAGGGCAGGCTGACGCACCCGATGCGCTACGACCGTGCGACGGACAAGTACGTGCCATGCGCTTGGGACGAGGCGTTCGCCGCGATCGGCAACGAGCTGAAACGGCTGCGCGAAACAGATCCGAAATCGGTGGTGTTCTACGCCTCGGGCCGCGCTTCGTTGGAGACCAGTTACCTGTACGCGCTGTTCGCGCGGTTGTACGGCAACAACAACCTGCCGGATTCATCGAACATGTGCCATGAGGCCACCGGGGTCGCGTTGCGCAAGAGCGTCGGTTCCGCGGTCGGCACGGTGGTGCTGGATGATTTCGCCAAGACCGATTGCATCCTGTTCTTCGGCCAGAACGCCGGCGTCAACAGCCCGCGCATGCTGCATGACCTGCAGAGGGCGGCGAAACGCGGCGTACCGATCATCGTGTTCAACCCGCTGCGCGAACGCGGCCTGGAGCGTTTCACCAACCCGCAGAGCCCGGTCGAACTGCTGGCGGGGAAGGAAACCGCGCTGGCGACGCAGTACCACCAGGTCAAGGCCGGTGGCGACATCGCGGCGATCACCGGGTTGTGCAAGACGCTGCTCGACCTCGACGACGAGGCCGTGAAAAGCGGCGCGCCCCGCGTGCTGGACACCGGATTCATCGCGCAGCACGGGCACGGATTCGACGAGTTCGCCGCGTTCGTGCGTGGGCAATCGTGGGCGGACATCGAAGCCGCGTCGGGCCTGGCCCGCGCGGCGCTGGAAGGCGCAGCGAAGGTCTACGCGAAGGCGGACGCAGTGATCGCGGTGTACGGCATGGGCCTGACCCAGCACGTGCTGGGCGAATACAACATCCACATGGTCGCGAATCTCTTGCTGATGTGCGGCAACATCGGCAAACCCGGCGCCGGCCTGTGCCCCGTGCGCGGGCATTCCAACGTGCAGGGCCAGCGCACGGTCGGCATCGCGGACGACCCCGCGCTGGTGCCGCTGGACCGCCTGGCCAAACTCTACGGATTCGAGCCGCCGCGCGATAAGGGCCTCAACACGGTGGAAACCTGCGAAGGCGTGCTTGACGGGAGCGTGCACGGTTTCATCGGCCTCGGCGGCAATTTCCTGCGCGCGATCCCGGAACAGGAACGCGTGAATGCGGCGTGGGGCAAGCTTCGGCTCACCGTGCAGATCGCGACCAAGTTGAATCGCTCGCACCTCGTCAACGGCGAAGTCGCGTACCTGTTGCCGTGCCTCGGCCGTATCGAACGCGTGGTCGAGAACGGCAAGGAACAAGTGCTTTCGACGGAGGACTCCACCAGTTGCATCCACGCGTCGGTCGGCAAGGCTGTTCCTGCAAGCCCGGATCTGAAATCGGAGACCCGCATCGTCGTGGAACTTGCCAGGGCCACACTACCGCCGAATCCGAAGGTGCCGTGGGATACATGGATCGGCGATTTCGCCACGATCCGTGATGCGATTGAGCAGACCTATCCCGAGCAGTTCAGGGACTACAACGAGCGGATGTGGAAGCCCGGCGGATTCCACCGCCCCAATCCCGCGCGCGAACGGGTATGGAAGACGGCCACCGGCAAGGCCAACTTCATTGTGCCGCCTTTGCTCACCGCCACCGGTTTCGATGATGCGCCGGACCGTTTCCGGTTGATGACCATGCGCTCGAACGACCAGTTCAACACCACGGTGTACGGCTACGACGACCGCTTCCGCGGGATCGACGGCACCCGCGAGGTGGTGTTGATGAACCGCGACGACATCGCGCGGCTGGGACTGAGCGATGGGCAGACGGTGAAGCTGGTGTCGGACGCCGGCGACGGCATCGAGCGCGAAGTCACGGGCCTGCGCGTGGTCGCGTTCGACATTCCGCACGGCTGCGTTGGCGGCTACTACCCCGAATGCAATCCGTTGATTCCGCTGTCGCACCACGCCAAGTTCAGCAAGACGCCGGCGGCGAAGTCGGTGCCGGTGCGGATTGTCGCCTGACGTTCATTGCGTCCGTTCCGGCGAGTTCGCATGCTCCTCCTCTTCAGGGAGGAGGCCGGGACGGGGATGGGTTGCTCCCGACCAATTCCGAAAGCTCGTGGTGTTTCCGGCCCATCTCCACCGACCCTCCCTTTGAAGGGGAGGGCTGTGGCCTTCCGGTCGCTACGCCGCGACGCGCGATTCGCCTTCGATTTGCCGGTGTGCGCGTGTCAAAGCCGCTTGGCGTTGGTCGGCGCCGAGGTTCAGGCCTTCAGCGCGCACGAACTCGACGTTGTCGATGCCGATGAAGCCGAATACGTGCCGGAGGTAGGCTTCCTGGAAATCGACGGCCGTCGCCGGTCCTTCACTGTAAATTCCGCCGCGCGCGGAGGCGACGATCACGCGCTTGCCGCCTGCGAGGCCTTCCGGTCCATTCTCGGTATAGCGAAAGGTCTTGCCTGCGGTCAGGATGCGATCGATCCATGCCTTGAGTTGCGTCGGAATCGTGAAGTTGTACATCGGCGCGCCGATCACGACGACATCGGCTGCGAGGAACTCGTCGAGGATTTCCTCGTTGCGCGCGACGCAGGGATGGCCTTTCTCCAGCACGGGCGTGAAATGCGGCAAGGTTTGCGCGGCGAGGTCGCGGCGGGTCACTTCGAGACCGGCGTGTTCGGCGCGAAGACGCCCGACGATCCAAGCGGTGAGGCTGCGCGACGCGGAATTTTCGCCGAGCACGCTCGAGTCGATGTGTAGCAGCTTCATGGTGGTTTCCAAGTTGAGCCGCGGTGCGCGGCGACCCGTCAACAATAGGCACGGAGCGCGGCTTCGATAAGATGGCGCGGTTCGAACGCATCGTTCATCGTGGAGAACAACGTGGCCGCCGCCTACGGAACCTTGCCGGATCTCAATGACCTGTACTTTTTCGCGGCCGTGGTCGAGTACGGCGGATTCTCCGCCGCCAGCCGCGCAATCGGCGTTCCGAAATCGCGCCTGAGCAAGCGCATAGCGCAACTCGAGGACGGCCTGGGCGTTCGCCTGCTGCAGCGGACCACCCGCAAGTTCGTGGTCACCGAAGCCGGCGAGCGTTTCTATCGCCACTGCCAGGCCATGCTGGCCGAAGCCCATGCGGCCACCGAAGATGCGGTCTCGCTGGGCGGCGAACCGCGAGGCCTGGTGCGGCTGAGCTGCCCGGTGTCGCTGGCGCAAAGCCTGCTGGCGCCGCTGCTGCCCGGGTTCCTGGCGCGCCATCCGCAAGTGCAGTTGCGGGTGCTGTCCAGCAACCGGCGCGTGGACGTGATCGGCGAGGGGTTCGACGTTGCCATTCGCGTGCGCGACAAGCTGGACACCGATGCCGAACTGGTGGCGCGCAGCTTTGGCCCGAAACGCGTGGTGCTGGTCGCGAGCCCCGCGTTCCTCGCCGAACATGGAGTGCCGCGTGCGCCGCGGGAATTGGCCTCGCTGCCGGTCCTGAGTCTGTTCGAGCACGAAGGCGACCAGACATGGGAACTCTACGACCGCGCCTGTGCGAAGACTGCCGTGTCCGTGCGGCCGCGCCTCGTATCGGGTGAATTCAGGGTGCTGATCGAGGCTGCACTGCAGGGCACCGGCATTGCATGGGTACCGGAATCGGCGTGCGTGGCAGAGCTGCGCAGTGGCAAGTTGCAGGTGGTGCTGCCGGACTGGGGCCTGCCGCAGGGCATCCTGCATTTCGTGTATCCGAGCCGGCGCGGCATGTTGCCGGCCGTGCGTGCGTTGGTGGAATTCCTGGCCGATGCGTTCGAGCATCGCGCCGACGAATTGATGAATGGCGGCCACTGACAGCGTGCTACCATCGCCGGGTCTTTGCACGCGCCTGCGCCGGTGGCGGCTCTGCAAACGTCCTTTCGAGTGGAATGACTTCGATGCAGATCGAAACCAAGCTTCCCAGGGTCGGCACCACGATCTTCACCGTGATGAGTCAGCTTGCGCTGGAACACAAGGCGGTGAACCTGGGCCAGGGCTTCCCCGATTTCGAGACCCCGCAGAACCTGCGTGACGCACTGACGCGGGCAATGCGCGACGGACGCAACCAGTACGCACCGATGAGCGGCATTCCGAAGTTGCGCGAGCAGATCGCGCTGCAGGTCGATCGCTTGTACGGCCGCCGCATCAGCGCGGACACGGAGGTGACCGTCACCTCCGGTGCGACCGAGGCGATTTTCGCGGCGATCGCCTGCGCGGTGCACGCCGGCGACGAGGTGATCGTGCTCGATCCCTGCTACGACTGCTATGAACCGGCGATTGTGCTGGCCGGTGGGCGGGCGGTGCACGTCCCGCTCGAGCTTCCGGATTTTGCCGTGGATTGGCAGCGCGTGCGCGACGCGATCACGCCCAAGACGCGGATGATCATGGTAAACAGCCCGCACAATCCTTCGGGCGCGGTGTTTGGCGAATCCGACCTGGACACGCTTTCCGGGATCGCCACGCAGCACGGCTTGCTGGTGATTTCCGACGAGGTGTACGAACACATCATCTACGACGGACGCACGCACCTCAGCGTGTCGCGTCGCCCCGAACTGGCCGAACGCAGCTTCGTGATCTCGTCATTCGGGAAGACGTGGCATTGCACGGGTTGGAAGGTCGGCTATTGCGTCGCGCCCAAGCCGCTCACCGCGGAATTCCGGAAGGTGCACCAGTACCTGACGTTCTGCACGTTCCATCCGGCGCAATGTGCGTTCGCCGAGGTAATGGAAAGCGATCGGCAACACGTCCAGGATCTCGCCGGGTTTTACCAGACCAAGCGCGACCGCTTTCGCGAGCTGCTGGCGCACTCGCGGTTCAAGCTGCCCGATGTCGATGGCGGCTACTTCCAGTTGGCGGATTACTCGGCGATCCGCGGCACCGACGATCTGAATTTCTGCGAGTGGATGGTGCGCGAAGCGGGCGTGGCCGCGATCCCGGTGTCGGCGTTCTACGAGACCGCGCCGGATGCCAAGCTGGTGCGGTTCTGTTTTGCCAAGAACGACGAAACGCTGCAGCTGGCGGCGGAACGTTTGTGCAAGTTGTGAAGCACAAGCGGCGGACATGGTTCAACGCGGACCAACGCGGATAAAGCTTTCATCAGTGTTCATCTGCCTTTATCCGTGTTTGAAGGGTTTGTTGCTTTCAAACGGTGGCGAAAAATGGAACCGCTGAGAGTTTCGCTGGTCCAGGGCGCGACGCGCTGGCATGACCCGGTAGGCAACCGCGAATACTACGGTTCGCTGATCGCGCCGCTGGCGGGTCGAACCGATCTGGTGGTGTTGCCGGAAACCTTCACCAGCGGCTTCTCCAACGAGGCCATCCACAACGCCGAAACCATGGACGGCGCGACCGTCGCGTGGCTGCGCGAACAAGCGCGCAATCTCGATGCCGCAGTCACCGGCAGTGTGCAATTGCGGGTGGACGAGGGCGTCCACAACCGGTTGCTGTTCGCCACGCCTGACGGGGAAGTCCGCCACTACGACAAGCGCCACCTGTTCCGTTACGCCGATGAACACAAGCGTTACGCCGCCGGACGCGAACGGTTGATCGTCGAATGGAAGGGCTGGAAGATCTGTCCGCTGGTCTGCTACGACCTGCGCTTCCCGGTGTACTCGCGCAACGGCCATGGCCCGCAGCACGGGTTCGACTACGACCTCGTGTTGTTCGTTGCCAACTGGCCCGCCGCGCGCGCCCACGCGTGGCGCACGCTGCTGCGCGCCCGCGCCATCGAGAATCTGAGCTATTGCCTCGGCGTCAACCGGGTCGGAGTCGACGGCAACCAGTTGCCGTATTCGGGCGACAGCGCGGTGCTGGATTACATGGGCCAGACGATGGCCGATGTGGGCGCACAGGAGCAAACCGTCACGGTCGCGCTCGATCCGGGCGCACTCGCTGCGTTTCGCGAGAAGTTTCCGGCATGGATGGATGCGGACGCGTTCGATCTGAAGTGACGTCCCGGCGCTTCTGCAGGTTGGGCCGGACTGTGCGAAGCCCAACGCGAGAGGGCCGCATCGTCGGGCTTCATTGCATTCAGCCCAACCTGCATTCCTTGCCCCACGCTTCGCCTGCGAAAGGG
>JBDZUX010000026.1:0-39593 GCA_040255405.1 Lysobacteraceae bacterium | reverse complement strand
GGAGGATCACTACAGACTTGGGGATGATGGGCCCACCAGGACTCGAACCTGGAACCAAGGGATTCGCGTGGTCCGGGGATTTCTGCCCGGCGCGGACTATCTCTTCGCCCGCAGCTTGCGCTGGGAGGGCGCGGGACGCTCTAGCCTGTGATGAAGGGCACTGAAGCCCTCAGGTAGTCTCTGCACCTTCCGTCGGTGTACCGACGGCTTGGCTCAGGGTTGCCACCGGCCGAACCGCTGAGGTTTCCCTGAATTCGTCCCGATCCCGTCCGCGGCTTTCGCCGCGGCGGCACCTTTTGATGAGTCCCCTGCTCTAACCGATTGAGCTATAGGCCCGTCACGGCCATTTAAGCATGTTGCGGTGCATGGCGCACCGATGCGCGACCCGCGGAGTCGTCATCCGGTGGCCCGTTCGCCGTGACATTCATCGCCCCGTGGTGGTGCATGGCGCGGCCGGCCCGCGAAGCACCGCGACAACGCGGTTTGCATCCCGTTACCCTGCTGGCTCCGCACCCGTTCCCACGGGCGCGTGCCCTTCCGGAACCTTCCGCATGTTGAGCAGTATCCGCACCACGGCCCCGTTGCTGTCGAGCACCGTGTTCCTGCTGATGGGAGTCGGACTGCTGCACACCCACATCGCGCTCGTGGGCAAGGGACTGGGCTTTTCGGTGGCGATGATCGGCATCCTGACGTCGGGTTACTACACGGGTTTCCTGGTCGGCACCTACACCGTGCCGAGACTGACGCACCGCTTCGGCCACATTCGCACCTTCGCTTTCTGCACCGCGCTGCTGGCGGTTGCGGTATTGGTGCAGGCGCTCACTTCGGTCTATGGCGTCTGGCTTGTCCTGCGGGTCATGCAGGGGCTGCTGCTGGTGGGCCTGTACGCGATCATCGAAAGCTGGCTCAACGCCGCCGCCGAGCCGAGGCACCGCAGCTCCGTATTCGCGATCTACATGATCTTGAACCTCGGCGCCAGCGCAGCGGCGCAACAACTCTTGCGCGTGCAGGGTGCGGGCTTCGTGTTGTTCTGCGTGGTCGCGATCCTGGTGTGCATCGCGAGCCTGCCGGTGGTCGCAACCCCGCAACCGCAGCCGAGCATCCGCGCGGCAACGGGAGTGCAGGTTGGACGCATGTTCCGGCTGGTGCCGACGGCGCTGGTCAGCGCGTTGATTTCCGGGCTGGTGCTCGGCGCGTTCTGGGGGCTGTTGCCGTTGTACGCGGCCGCGCGCGGCCTCGCTCCCGACGCGGTGGGTACCTACATGAGCGTTGCGATCGCGGGAGGCGTCGCCTTGCAGTGGCCGCTCGGGCGCGTGTCCGACCGCATCGATCGCCGGCTCGCCCTGGCCGTGATCGCTGCGGTCGCGGCGTTGGCCGCGCTGGCCAACCTGGCGCTGCCGTCAGCGGGCCACGCCGTCGCAATCGTGCTGGTGTTCGCGTTCGGCGGGATGAGCTTTGCCGTGTATCCCATCGCGGTGGCGCACCTGGTGGATTACCTGCGGCGCGACGAGTTGTTGTCCGGCTCGAGCACCGTGCTGCTGGTGAACGGCGTCGGCTCGGCGGTCGGGCCCCTGGCGGCCGGCGCGCTCATGACGCTGACGCGACCCGAATTCCTGTTCGGCTGGTTCGCGACCCTCCATGGCGTGCTGGCGGGTTATGCGCTGTACCGCTTCATGCGTCGCAAGCGCGAGGTGACGCCGGAGGATCATTTCGTGCCGTTGGTGCAAACGACCCCCGGCGCCCTGGACCTGCATCCAGACACGCCGGACCGGCCGCGCAAACCGGCCTGAGCGGTTGCCGCCGGGTCACACCGCGCTGGTCGGCGTGGTCGAGGTCACCGCGCCGCGCAGGGCGCCCCGCAAGGTGCGCTTTTCGGCTTCCTCGAGTTTGCGGCCCAGCAGTTCACTGGCGCGCAGCAGCAATTCGCGATCGAGCTCATGCGGCAGCGGGGTGCGTTCGGGCAGCGCGAGGATCAGCGCGCGCTGGTCCGCATCCAGCGTCGCCGCGTACTCGTTGGCGAGTTCCTGCATGCGCGCGAGGTTGTGCGCGACATCGACGTCCACCGCGGCGGCCTCGGTTTCCGCCACCGGCGGGGCCGCGTATTCGCGGCGGAACAGGAATTGCCCGAGCGCGGCGGCATCGAGCTGGCGGCGGGTGTCGGCTTCGCGCTGCAGCGCGGCGGACTGGTTGCCCGATGGATCCTTCGGTTCGACGCCGAGCAGGTGCACGCGGATGCCGTGCTCCTGCGCCTGCTGCACGCCGACCCGCAAGTCTTCGTCGCCGGCCAGCAGCAGCGCGTCGGAGATCGCGCGGTTGCGCGCGAGGTTGGTGAGGTCGGAGAAAATCAGGCCGTCCACGCCCTTTTGTTCGCCCGACTGGTTGACGAAGCCGAGCCGCAGCTTGACGTTGTCGAGGTAGGCCATCGCGAGGTGGGCGGCGGTGGGGCCGGAATTGGTGCCGTCGTACCAGTAGATGCGCAGCAGCGGACAACTGCCGATGGTTTCCGCGACTTGCGCGAGGTATTGCGCGAACTCGGCGTTGGCGAGCCGCAGCTCGCCGCGGCGCAGCGGGGTGCCGAACAACAATTCGCTGGCGGAAGCATAGAAGTAACCAGCGTCAACGAAAACGGCGATGCGGTTCATCGATATTCCCGATCAGTCGCCGGCAGGCCGGCTCCTACAAATGGACCCGTAGGAGCGTGCCTGCGCGCGACCACTTACTCGAAATCGAGGAACGAACGAAGCTGCTCGCTGCGCGAGGGATGCCGCAGCTTGCGCAGGGCCTTGGCCTCTATCTGGCGGATGCGCTCCCGGGTGACGTCGAACTGCTTGCCGACTTCTTCCAGGGTGTGGTCGGTATTCATGTCGATGCCGAAGCGCATGCGCAGCACCTTGGCTTCGCGCGGGGTGAGGCCCGCCAGCACGTCGCGCACGGTCTCCGTCAAGCCCGTGTCGGTGGCCGATTCCACCGGCGAGCCGGCGTTCTGGTCCTCGATGAAGTCGCCGAGGTGGGAATCCTCGTCGTCGCCGATCGGGGTTTCCATCGAGATCGGTTCCTTGGCGATCTTCAGCACCTTGCGGATCTTGTCCTCGGGCATTTCCATCGCCACCGCCAGTTCTTCCGGCGTTGGCTCGCGGCCGTACAACTGCAGCATCTGGCGGCTGATGCGGTTCAACTTGTTGATGGTCTCGATCATGTGCACCGGGATGCGGATGGTGCGCGCCTGGTCGGCGATCGAACGGGTGATGGCCTGCCGGATCCACCACGTCGCGTAGGTCGAGAACTTGTAGCCGCGGCGGTATTCGAATTTGTCCACGGCCTTCATCAGGCCGATGTTGCCTTCCTGGATCAGGTCCAGGAACTGCAGGCCGCGGTTGGTGTATTTCTTGGCGATGGAGATCACGAGGCGGAGGTTGGCCTCGACCATTTCCTTCTTGGCGCGCCTTGCCTTGGCCTCGCCGATCGACATCGCGCGGTTGATTTCCTTGATGTCGGTGAGCGGCAGGTACAGCGCGCGCTCGATCTCGGTCAGCTTCTGTTGCTCCAGCAGGATGTCGTCGCGATGCGTCTTGACCGCCGGGACCCATTTCTGGCGCTTGCGCGCGAGTTCGGCCGTCCATTCGAGGTTGGTCTCGTTGGACGGGAACAGCTCGATGAATTCGCGGCGCGGCATGTGTGCCTGGCGCACGCACACGTCCATGATCACGCGCTCGTGCTGGCGGATCGCCGCCACCACCTCGCGCAGCTTGCGCACGAAACCGTCGATCAGCGCCGAGGGCAGCTTGAGCCGCAGGAATTCCTCGCCCATCTTCTCGCGCAGCTTCTGCGACTTCTTGTCGGCGACGCCGTACTTGTCGGCGGTCTTCTGGAACTTGCCGTACAGCTCGCGCAGCACGTCCATGCGTCGCTGGACTTCGACGGGATCGGGACCGCTGGGGCCTGCCGATTCGTCGTCGCCGGACGAATCGTCGTCCGAATCGTCGTCGCCGTCGGATTCCTCGTCGCTGTCGTTGGACGCGGATTGCGATTCCGGCTGCGCCACGCCGAATTCCTCGGCCGGGATTTCCTGGTCCGCGAAGCCGGCCAGGATCTCGCTCATGCGGCGCTTGCCGTCGAGGTGCAGGTCGTACTCTTCCAGCAGCAGGCCGATTGCCCACGGGAAGCTCGACAGCGCGGTCTGCACCTGCGTCAGGCCTTCCTCGATGCGCTTGGCGATCGCGATTTCGCCTTCGCGGGTCAGCAGTTCGACCGTGCCCATTTCGCGCATGTACATGCGCACCGGGTCGGTGGTGCGGCCCACTTCCGCATCGACGGCGGACAACAGCGCAACGGCTTCTTCCGTCGCGGTTTCATCATCCTCGCCGCCGACCGGACCCTCGGCGCTGATCAGGTCGGTATCGGGTGCGATTTCATGCACCTCGATGCCCATGCCGTTGATCATGCCGATGATGTCTTCGATCTGTTCCGGATCGACGATGTCGTCAGGCAGGTGATCGTTCACCTCGGCGTAAGTCAGGTAACCCTGCTCACGGCCCTTGGTGATCAGCTGCTTGATTTCGGATTGCTGCGAGGGGAGGTTTTCCATAGGAATTTCAGGCGCGACAAGACCGCTCAGTATAACAAAGTGGAGGTAATGCGGCCATGGATCAAGGCCGAAAAATGCGAGATGGGTCAATCAACTAGGCCGAATCGGCCATGCAAGAATCATCCCAAGTGGCGGCTGGCTTGCCTTCCCCACTTTGCAGGGAAGGGCTGGCTGTCTCTTTGCTTGCGAGGGGCGGAGCGAAGCGAAGGCGCGCGCAGTGCGGGAGGAGGATGGCGCCTGGCACCCGTCGACTGGCATCGCCCCGCCGCTGGCGCGGCGCCCTCCTTCCCTTGGAAAGGGGGTCAAGCCACCCGCAAAATGAAGCTCACCGGGCCGTCATTGACCAGTTGCACCTGCATATGGGCGCCGAAGCGGCCGGTTGCAACCCCGCGGTGCGCGGCGCGCGCCAGGGCCACCAGCCGGTCGAACCAGCGGCGGCCGGCTTCCGGTGCGGCGGCGGTGGTGAAGCTGGGGCGCATGCCTTTGCGGGTGTCGGCGGCGAGCGTGAATTGCGGCACCAGCAGCAGCCCGCCGCCCATGTCGGCGAGCGAAAGGTTCATCCTGCCCTCTTCGTCACCGAAGACGCGGTAGCCCAGCAACCGTTCGCACATGCGCCGGGTCTGCGGCTCACCGTCGCCCGGCTCGATGCCCACCAGCACCAGAAGCCCCGCGCCGATCGCGCCGACGGTTTCATCGTCGACCTTGACGGATGCGGAAGCGACGCGCTGCAGGAGGGCGATCATCGGAACGGGAATCGGGACTCGGAATTGCGAATCGGAAAGAATAGCCGCTCCGAGCCAAGCGCCAGGACGCGCGAGCGCCGTTGACGATTCCCGATTCTCCATGCCCGATTCCCGGCTTCGCTAAACTCCCGCGATGCGCTGGTACACCCGATTCGCTCATGGGCTGATGTGGTTGGCGGCCCGCCTGCCGATGCGCGCGTTCCGCGCGGCGGGTGCGACGCTGGGCTGGCTGTTCTGGATCACCGGCAGCCGCAAGCGACGAATCGTCGAGGCGAACCTCGCACTGGTGCGGCGCGATCTCGACGCGGATGCACGCCGCGGGTTGGCACGCGAGTGCGTGCGCCAATGCGGCATCTCGCTGATCGAGGTGTTCGGCATCTGGACGAATCCAGCCCGTACGTTGGCGAATGTGCGGGAGGTGCGCGGCCAGGAACTGTTCGATGCCGCGCTCGCCGCCGGGCGCGGTTTGATTTTGTGCGCGCCGCATCTCGGCAGTTGGGAAGTCGCCAACTACTGGGTCGGCGCGCGCACGCCGTTTGCGACCTTCTACACGCCCCCGCGCTACCGCCAGGCCGAAATACTGCTGCGCCGCCTGCGCGCGGGCGGCGCCAGCATCCAGTTTCCGATCGACGATTCCGGCGTGCGGCGGGTGTTCCGGCATCTTCGCGCCGGCGGCGTGGTGTCGATCATGCCCGACCACGTGCCACGCGCGGGCAGCGTGGTGGCGCCGTTCTTCGGCGTGCCGGCATTGACGATGACCCTGCTGCCGCGCCTCGCGCAGCGCACCGGGGCGACCGTGCTGATGCTGTTCGTCGAGCGGCTGCCGAAGGGTTTCCGGGTGCACTTTCGCGAACCACCTGCAGCGCTGCGCGACGCCGATCCGGTGACGGGGTGCACCGCGATGAATGCCGCAGTCGAAGCCTGCGTGCGCGATGCGTTTGTGCAATACCAGTGGAACTACAAGCGCTTCAAGGCGCGTGCCGGCAGCGGTCTTTCGGACGATGTCTACATCGCAACCGGTGTGCGGACATGAAGTGGTACGTCGCCCTGACCTGGTGGATGTTGCGCGCGCTGGGCGTGCTGCCGTTGCCGGCGCTGTATGCGATCGGCAGTGCCCTGGGGCGGCCGCTGTGGTGGCGCCGCCACGCACGCGAGCGCGTCCACACCGACGTCAACATGCGCATCGTGCATCCGGCAATGGACGCAGCGGCGCGCGATGCACTGGTGCGCGAGTGCCTCGTCGAAACCGGCCACGCTGTTACCGAAATGGCGGCCGTGTGGGGCCGGGACGCGCGCCGCGCATTGAAGCTGGTCCGCGAGGTCGAGGGTCAGGAATATTTCGATGCGGCGTTGCAGTCCGGGCGCGGGCTGATCGTCGCCGCGCCGCACCTCGGTTGCTGGGAGTTGCTGAACTACTGGCTGAGTGCGCGCACGCCCATCGCGATCCTGTACGCGCCGCCGCGCAACCGCGCCTGGGAAGCCATGCTGGTGCGTGCGCGCGGCGACCTCGGGCCGGAACAGGTGCGCGCCGATGGCGCGGGCGTGCGCGCGCTGTACAAGCGACTCGCCGCGGGGGGCGTGGTGGGCATTCTTCCCGACCAGCAACCCAAGCGTGGCGACGGCCAGTTCGCGCCGTTCTTCGGGTTGGATGCCAACACGATGGTGCTTTTGCCGCGGATCGCGCAGCGCACCGGTGCCACGGTGCTGTTCGCGTTCGCCGAACGCCTGGCCCGCGGCGCGGGATTTCGCATTCGTATCCTGCCGGCGCCGGACGGCATTGCCGACCCGGATCTGCATACCGCCTGCACCGCGCTCAATCGCGGCGTCGAGCAGTGCGTCGAACGCGCGTTTTCGCAATACCAGTGGACGTACAAGCGCTGGGCGGAACGTCCTGATCCGGACGCGCATGATCCGTATTGGCTCGCGCGCAATGGGAGGATGGGCGAATGGCGCCGATGACCTGCATCGAGGACCTGCGCCGGCTGTACCTGAAACGCGTGCCGCGGATGTTCGTGGATTACTGCGAATCGGGTTCGTGGACGGAAACCACGCTGCGCCGCAACTTCGAAGACCTCGCGCGCATCCAGTTGCACCAGCGCGTCGCGATGGGCGTCGAAGGCGGCACCACCACGACACGGATGCTGGGTGAAGATGTTGCGTTGCCGGTGGCACTGGCGCCGGTCGGCTTGCTGGGCATGCAACACGCCGACGGCGAAATGCTGGCCGCGAAGGCGGCGCTGGATTTCGGCGTGCCGTTCACGCTGTCGACCATGAGCGTGTGTTCGATCGAGGCCGTGGCGGCGTTCGTGCAACGGCCGTTCTGGTTCCAGTTGTACGTGATGCGCGACCACGCCTTCATCGAACGGCTGATCGACCGGGCGAAAGCGGCGGGCTGTTCCGCGCTGGTGCTGACGCTGGACCTGCAGGTGATGGGCCAGCGCCACCGCGACATCAAGAACGGGTTGTCCACGCCACCCAGGCCGACGCCGAAGAACCTCGCGAACCTCGCGCTGCACCCGCGCTGGTGCCTCGGGATGGCGCGCACGCGGCATCATCGGTTCGGCAACATCGCGGGCCACGTCGAAGGTGTCAGCGACATGTCCTCGCTGGCCGCGTGGACGGCCGAACAATTCGACCGCGGCTTGAGCTGGAACGACGTCGAGTGGATCAAGCGCCGCTGGGGCGGCAAGCTGATCATGAAAGGCGTGCTCGATCCCGACGACGCGCGCCGTGCGGTGGACTGCGGCGCGGACGCGATCGTGGTCTCGAACCACGGCGGCCGACAGTTGGATGGGGCGCCATCCTCGATCGCCGTGTTGCCGGAGGTCGCGTCGCGCATCGGCGCCGGCTGCGAAGTCTGGATGGACGGTGGCGTGCGGTCCGGCCAGGACGTATTGAAGGCGCTGGCGTTCGGTGCCCGTGCGGTGATGATCGGCCGCGCGTACGTGTACGGACTGGGCGCCATGGGCGAAGCCGGCGTCACCACTGCGCTGGAACTGATCCGCCGCGAACTCGATCTGACGATGGTGTTGTGCGGCGTGCGTTCGGTAGTCGAAATCGATCGACGGGTTTTGCACGAACGCTGAGCGGGGATTTGGCCGGCGCCGGCTGTATCGGAGGCCCGGCGCTGCACGGTTGCGTGGAAACCGGGCTCACTCGGCACGAGCGCCCGATCAGGCCGGGGCGAGCGCCACGAAGGGCAACAACCCCGCGATGACCTGCCGCGCGTGCACGGGCTGGCCGATGTCGATGCCGCGTTTCCCGCGTTCCATTCCCCCCGTCACGCATTTCGTCGCACGCCGGCTTATCGCCGGGCGTGGCGTTCGCTAGGTTGCATCACGGCACGATCGCGCAGTCCCCGGAACTCCGCCGACCTGCAAGCCCGTGCCGGCGCCCAGGCACCCGTGCCTGTCATGGATGCCGTTCACGAGGAACGGCTGAGCAACTTCGAGGGTCATCGTCATGAAACTGCATGTCATTCACGTCGCAATCGTTTTGGCCGGTGTTGCCGGATCCGCGGTGGCCGGCAATCAGCAGGCCTTTCCGCGGGTCAATGTTTCAGCGGCCGCCAGCCTGGTCTGCGAACCGCCTTCCGACGTTCCCGCTTGCGAGCACTTCCATCGCTGGATTCGCGCGAACTTCTCCGAACGCGAAATCGGCATGCTGTTCGGAGCACGGACGAACTACCCCGAAAATCTGACGGGTGGCACCGAACGCCTGCACGGGCGCTATCAGGCACTGTTGCAGGAGTATGTCGCGGCGCGGGCCGCGGCGGGCGTACATGTCGCCGTCCAGTGAGCGGCCGCCAATGGGCCGGGCCATACGCGCCCCGCGCACGCGGGGCGCGTTTCGGAGTCCGGTTTGCCGCACCCGATCGGGCGGGATGTCCGAAGCCTGCGATCAAGTGGACCAAGGTTCCGTACCCGCCCAGCCGCGGTGCCTGGCGTGCCCCGTTCATGCAGCCACGCGCCCGCTTGCCAAGGGTCTGCAAGGGGACTACAAATGGCGTACCGAGTTGCTTCGGCGGACGCGGGCTTTGTGCGATTTCCGGATCGCGGGTGCGACCGTAAGCCATGAGCGCGAAGGTACCAGCCGGTGAAGCATGGTCCGCCGGGCGCCGCGAGGCACCGGCCCCCGGCGCCCCGCGGTCGCGCGCCATGAAATCCGCGGGTGCCGCGGGCGCGCACGGCAGTTTCAGCGAAATCGTGCGTTGGGGCGGCATGACCTGCCTGTTCGCCCTGTGCCTCGCCGTGCGCCCGGTGGTCAGTTTCTACGCCGAGGGCAAGTTGCCCATGGCGTTGCCGCAGCTTCTCGGGGTGGCCTGGTTCGTCAATCTGTTGGTCGCCTTGCCGGTGTTGCCCGTCGTCGTGCTGGCCGAGCGGCGCACCACTGGCATGGCGCCGTGGCCGCGCACGGCGGTGCTGGCGGGGGCCGTGATCCTGGCCACCTTGCTCGGGGTTTGTTTACGCGTCGTGGTCGGTTGGGTGGTTCCCTGGGCGGGCAGTTTCCCGAAGGGCGATGTCGAGGCAATCGCCGGCTACTGGATGGAACGTTCGCTCCTGTGTTTCGGCCTTGCAGCAATTTACGTGTTCCATACGCGCTCCCGCAGGCTTGCGGATGCCGCACATGCCGCGGAGGTCACGCAGCAACGCCTCGCGCGGCAGGGTTCGGAGGCTACCCTGCAGGCGCTGCAGGCGCAGATCGAACCGCATTTCCTGTTCAACACACTGGCGAATGTGCGGCGCCTGCTGCAGTCCGAGCCCGCCGCCGGCCGCGAGATGTTGTGCCACCTGCAGCAATACCTGCGCACGTCGTGGTCGAACCTCAGCGCGCAACTGATCAGCGTCTCCAGGGCACTGGATCTGGTCGAGGCGTATCTGCGGATCCACGCCGTGCGCATGGGCGCGCGCCTCGACTGGCGCATCGAGTCCGATGCCGACGCCGTTGCCGGCATGCTTCCGCCGTTGATGCTGATGACGCTGGTCGAGAATGCCATCAAGCATGGCTTGGCACCGCTGCCCGGCGGTGGAACCGTGTGCATTACCGCGCACGTGGTCGATGATCGTCTGCAACTGCGCGTGAGCGACAACGGGGTCGGTTTCCGGCAAAGCTCCGGCGGCGGCACCGGGCTCGCCAACGTGCGTACCCGGCTCGGCCTGTTGTACGGCGGCGCGGCGCAACTGCACCTCGCCAGGAACGCGCCGCACGGCGTGATCGCGACCCTGAGCCTGCCGTATCGGACGCAGGGGCCGGCATGAACGCCGCGGTGCGCACGCGCGTTGCCACCGGTGCCGCTGCCGGAGCGCTCTCGCGCTGGCTGCGTTTCCTGCTCGACAGTTGGCGGCGGATCACCTTGAAGCAGATCCTCGTGGTCAACCTGATCGCGTTGCTGATCAGTGGATGGGACGTACTCACCTGGCTGCGCATGAGCCTTCAGGCGTCCTGGCAGGCGCGCGCCTGGATCTTCTGCGACAACGCCATGATCGCCATGGGCATGCTGCTGGTGGTCGCGATCGCGGACCGCGTGGTGCCCAGGCGCTGGCCGTGGTGGACGCCGTACGCGGTCGGCGCGCTGTTCGGCGGATTGCTCGTCAACCTGCTGACCACGTGGTTCTTCCAATACCTGGTTCCGCTGCCCACGATCATGGACGCTTACGCCAAACCGGGAAACCTGCACCGCATGCGCACGCTGGTCGAGGTCGTCGACGGCATCGTCACCGGTGGCGTGGCGCTGCTTGCCTATGCATGGTTGCGCCGGTTGCGCCTGCAGCAGAGCCGGTTGCACGCGCTGCAACAGGCGCAGGCGACAACCCGGCGGCGCCTGGCCGAGGCGCGCCTGCAGGCCATCCAGGGTCGGGTCGAGCCGGAGCTCCTGATCGACACGCTGGCGCGAATCCAGGAACTGCAAAGTACCGATGTCGCGCGGGCCTTGCACGCGCTGGACGCCTTGATCGTCTATCTTCGCGCGGCCGTGCCACGGGGCCGGGCCGCCGTGTCGACACTGGCCGGTGAAATCGATCTTGTGCGCGCATATCTGGATGTCTTGCGCAACTCGTCCAGCGCCAGGATCACATTGGAAGCCGACTTGTCGCCGGCCGCCGCCGCTGCCGCCTTTCCGGCCATGGTCCTGCCGTGCGCGATACGACACGAGGTCGAGGGTATCGTCGGCCAGGCTGTCCTCGAGGCCACGTTGCGCATCGAAGCCGATCTGGTGCAATCGCGCCTTCGGGTCAGAGTCAGTGGCGCCGCGCGGGATCTTTCCGGGTGTGACGACGACCGCATCGAATTTTTGCGCGCACGCCTCGCGAGCCTGTATGGCGAACGTGCGAGGTTCGTGCGCCGGTGCCAGCTGCAGGGCGCGCGCTGCGAGGTTGAAACCATCATCGAGGTTCCGGAGTGAAGGTCCCTGTCGCGCTGATCGCCGAGGACGAGCCGCTGCTGCGCCATGAATTGCGCGAGGCGCTGGCCTCGGCGTGGCCGGAACTGCGCATCTGTGCCGAAGCTCCCGACGGCGATGCCGCGCTCCGCGCGATGGAGCAGGATGGGCCGGATATCCTGTTCCTGGACATTCGGATGCCGGGCGCCAGCGGCCTGGAAGTGGCCCGTCGCGCCAGTGGCCGCAGCCACGTGGTATTCATCACCGCCTACGACGAATTCGCCGTCGCCGCCTTTGAGCAGGGCGCGGTGGATTATCTGCTGAAGCCTTTTTCCGTGGAGCGCCTTGCGACTGCCGTGGCGCGGCTCAAGCAGCGCCTGCACGAAGCCCCGGCCGACCTGGACGCAACCTTGCGCATCCTCTTGCAGAAGCTTGATCACGGCCGCGACTGCCTGCGCTGGATCACCGCATCGAGGGGCCGTGAGCTGTATTTGACGGCAGTGGAGGAAGTCCTGTATTTCAAGGCCGATTACAAGTACACGCAAATGGTGACCGGCAATGCGGAGTTCCTGATCCGCAAGACCATACGCGACCTGCTCAAGGAACTCGATCCCGACCAGTTCTGGCAGATCCATCGCTCGACGCTGGTCAATGTCAATGCGATCGCCAGCGTGCAACACGGTCTTGACGGCCACCTGCGGCTGCGCGTCGGCGAGCGTCCCGAATTGCTGGTGGTCAGCAGGCCGTTCGCGTACCGGTTCCGGCAGCTGTAGATCGACCCCAAGCAGAGTAGAGTGATGGCCCCGGTCGACGCCGCACATCGTCGTGCGGGCTGGCTACCGGGCGTTCGATCCCAATCGTTCCTCGGAGGCAGGTATGGACACTAAACGTTCAATGGGCCGGTACGGTGTCATTGCTCTCGCAATGGTCATGGCAGCCACGACGCCCGCGATCGCAGCCGAACCCGGCAGCCCCGGCGACGCAGAGTTGATCGCCAGCGCCGAACGCGCCGCGCCCGCGGCGGTGTCGAAGGACGCCGCGGTCGTGGCGATGGATGCCGAAGGCAAGATGCGCACCTTGCGCGAAGGCCACAACGGCTGGACTTGCATGCCCGATTCCCCGGCCACGCCGGGGCCCGACCCGATGTGCATGGACAAGAATGCGTTGGAGTGGGCCATGGCGTGGGTCGGCCACAAGACCCCTGCGAGCGGCAAGGTCGGTTTCATGTACATGCTCGAAGGCGGTACCGATGCCAGCAACACCGACCCGCACGCCGCCAAACCCGCTGCCGGCAACCACTGGATCAAGACCGGGGCGCACGTGATGGTCGTCGGCGCCGACCAGGCCTTCTACGACATGTATCCCAAGGACGCTGATCCGGACACCCGTGCACCGTACGTGATGTGGGCAGGAACGCCGTACCAGCACCTGATGGCGCCGGTCGAGTGAAGCGTGGCGATGCGCCGCAGGGAAGCCAAGGCGGCCCTGCGGCGCTGGTTGCCGGTACGCGCGCTTGGCGGGGCCGGCAGGGCGCCCCGTGCCGCGAATCACCGAAGGACCAGGAGTGCGCCCAGCAGCGCGGTAACCGCGAGGTACGGCACCGACCACGCGTGGAATCGCCAGCCGATGCCGCGGCTGCCGTCGAGACGCAGCGCGATCAGGTTGGCCAACGAGCCGATCGCGAACCCCGAGCCGCCGACGTTCACCGCCGCCGCGAGCAGCGTCACGTTCGAAACGTAATGCTGCAGCGCCACCGCCGCCGGTACGTTGCTGATGAGCTGTGAGAGCACGATGCCACCGGCGTAGGTGACCCGCGGGTCCTGCCACGCCAGTGCGCCGACGTGCGTCTGCACCGCGGGCAGCGCGGCGAGGTGGCCCAGGCCTACGAACATTGCGGCGAACGTCACCAGCAGCAACCAGTCGACGCCTGCCAGCACGCGCCGGAAAAACAGCGCGCCGATCGCGACGACGAGCACCGCCGCCGGAACCGCGAATCCCCACTGCAGCGCAAGCACCATCCCGGCCAGCAGCAATGCCGAGCCGGCAAGCAAGGGCGTATCGACGTGCGGCGGAGGCTGGATGCGGCGCTCGTCGAGCCGCAAAGGCTGCGCCGGGAATGCAAGGCTGCATGCGATCAGCAGCACAGCCAGCAGCGCCGCGCCGACGGGCGCCAGCGCCGCAACGTATCGAAAAAAACCGAGCCCCGAGCGCTGCCACAACAGCAGGTTCTGCGGATTGCCGATCGGGCTGAACGTCGACCCGGCATTCACCGCGAGCGCCTCGAAAATCACCAGTCGCTGGCGCGGGACAGCGGCAATGCGATCGATGGCCAGCGTCAAGGGCACCACGAGGAACAACGCGACGTCGTTGGTCAGCACCGTGGCGAGCGCGGCCGCCAGCAACACCAGCGCGAAAGCCAGCGCGCGCGTGTCGCGAAGCCGCGCGACCAGCTGCAACGCGAGGCGTTGCACATGGCCGCTCGACTGCACGCCCTGGGTCAGGATCAGCAAGCCGCACAGCCCCGCCAGCGTGGGCAGGTCCAGCCAGCGCACGTATGCGGCGGGTGCGCGCGGATCGAGAACCGCGAGCGCGAGCGCCAGCAGCAACGGCGCCTGCAACAGGCGGTCGCGTCGAAGACGGTTCAACAGGGTGGACAGGTCGGACAAGGGGGTTCCCGGCGGTGCGCGACATGCTGCACCGATGCAGCATGTCCGGTAAAGGGCGGCACGTGCCGTTCACGCGCCGCCGCGCATGCTGGAATGCATGTTGTCCCGCGAACGATGGCGATGGTTGCTGCGCGGCAGCCTGGTGCTGATTGCATTGGGCGCCGTGGCCGCGTTCTTCCTTTCCGGGGCGGCGCATCATCTGGATTTCGCGACCCTGCAGCACAGCCGCGAGTGGCTGCTGGCCGAGCAGGCCACGCATCCCTGGCGGTTGGCATTCGCGTTCCTCGGGTTGTTGGTCGCGATCGTGTTGTTGTCGCTGCCGCTGCTCACCGTGATGACGCTGGCGGCCGGTGCCATCTTCGGATTGTTCGAAGGGACCACGCTGATGTCGTTCGGTTCGGCGATCGGTGCGACGCTGGTGATGCTGGCGTCGCGGTTCGTGTTCAAGGATGCGATCCGCCGCCGTTTTGCGCACCGGCTGCACAAGATCGACGCGGGCATCGAGCGCGACGGGGCGTTTTACCTGCTCAACATCCGCCTGGTGCCCATCTTCCCTTTTTTTCTCGTCAACCTGTTGATGGGACTCACCCACATGCGGGTGCGCACGTACTACTGGGTGACACAGCTCGGGATGCTGGCCGGCACGGCCGTGTACGTGAACGCCGGCACCCGTATCGCGGCAGCCCATTCCGCCGGGGAACTCGTTTCGTTGCCGATGATCATTTCCCTCGCGCTGCTGGCGGTCCTGCCGTTCGCGTCGCGCTGGACGATCCGCCGCATCCGGCATTGGCGGCATGAGCTCCGCTGGCGCAAGCAATCCGGAAGGCCATAGGTTGGGCCGAATGCAATCAAGCCCAACGCGACGGTGCGATGGCGTTGGGCTTCGCGGTGCTCAGCCCAACCTGCCGCTTTTCACAACAGCCGCTTCGGGCTCCCGCTTTCAGATGCCGGCGTACCACTGGTAGCCCTGGTCTTCCCAGTAACCGCCCCGACCGCCTTCGATGTCCTTGAACGAAGCGACGAGGTCGATGCGGCGCAGGAACTTGGCCATCTTGTAGCCGAGCTGGCGCGGCACCCGCAGGCGCAGCGGCGCGCCATTCGCGATCGGCAGGGTCTTGCCGTTGAGTTCCCACGCCAGCAGGGTTTGCGGGTGGTACGCGTCGTCGAAGCCCAGCGATTCGTAGTATTCGCTGTCGTCGTCCATCGCGTCGTAGCAGCGGAATACCACGTAGCGTGCCTGCTTCGTCGGCTGCGCCAGCTCCAGCACGCGCGACAACTGCACGCCGGTCCACTTGCCGATCACGCTCCAGCCTTCCACGCAGTCGTGGCGGGTGATCTGGGTGCGATTGGGCAGCGCGCGCAAATCGTCCAGCGACAGCGACAACGGATGGGCGACCAGTCCACCCACGGCGAGCTTGTAGTTGCGAAAACCGTTCGCGGCCAGCGTGCGGTATTCGACCGATGCTGGATCGGTGCTGCCGTTGGCGCGAAACACCGGCGAGATGTCGGCCTCGCCGTACTCGCGTGCCATCGCGTTGCGCGACAGCGCGCGTTGCGCGGCGTGGCTCACGCCGGTTGCGCTGTCCAGCACCTTGGGTGCCCAGTCGCTTTCCGACAGTTTGTCGCAGCCGCCCAGTGCCACCGCGCCGGTCAAGGCCAGTGCGTCGCGCAGGAAACGACGGCGTCTATTGATCAGTTTCATCGCGCGCCTCCGTTTCGATGGCGTAACGGCCGGTGATGATCGAGCGCAGATTGTTGCCGACGCCGGTCGCGATCACTTCGAAAACATGGACCAGGAAGAACGCGATGAAGCCCATCGCGAACAGGAAATGGATGCTGCGCGCTGACTGCCGGCCGCCGACCGCGTCGACCAGCCAGCCGAGCACGCTGTCCATGCGCGGCGACATCGCCAATCCCATCAGCACCACGCCGCCGCCGAATCCGAAGATCACCACGAGATAGGCAATCCGCTGCAGCACGTTGTAGCGCAGCGCGGCTTCGCCCTTCGGGTGCCGCAGCAGCGCATGGTCGATGACGGACCGGCCGATACCGCGCCAGTCGCGCCGCGTCGGAACCAGGTCGCGGGCGAGGTGCCGCGTCCACAGTGCATACGCGACGAACAGCACGCCATTGATCGCGAACAGCCACGCAAAGAAGAAATGCCACGCGCGGCCCATTGCCAGCCATTGCGGGCCGGGGATCGTCGCCCACGCGGGGAACCCGCGCACGATGGGCTCGCCATCCATCTTCGATACGCCGAGCCAGCCGGTGGTGTCGAAACGATGTGCGCCGAGCGTGGTGACACCATGCAGCCTTCCGTCGTGCGTGCGGGTGGCGCCGAGGCTCAGCCATGGGCGGTCGAACGTCGAATCCTGTCCCCAGTACAGCGCCGGATGCGCGTTGAAGATCTGCAGGCCGCTACCCAGCAGGATCAACAAACAAATCGCGTTGATCCAGTGCATGACGCGCAGCGGCAACGTGTGGCGATAAACCGTGCGTCGAACGCGCGGCGCCGCCGTGCCGGGCGAAGGGGAGATCGCGTCGTCGGGGATGCTGGCCATGGCACGCTCCGGGCTCGCCAAGGGCGCGAGCATACTCCCGAACCTGACCGGACGACGACATGGTGCATTTCACCCGGCGCGCGGGTGCGCGATATGCTTGCCGTTCGCTTGGGCAAGAGGAGTCGCCATGTCACTCACGGGCAGACGCATCGCGGTCACCGGCGCATTCGGCTCACTCGGGGCGGCGGTGGTGCAGGCGGCACTCGCGGCCGGCGCCGGGGTCGCGGCCATCGATCGAGCGGAGGCGCCGCCGGCCGGCATTGACCTCGGCGCGGCCGAGCGCTTCGGCGGGGTCGATCTCGCCGACACGGCGCAGGCGAAAGCCGTGATCGACGAGGTGGCCACGGCAATGGGCGGGCTCGATGCACTGATCAATGTCGCGGGCACGTTCCGTTTCGAGAAGCTGGCCGATGGCGGCCCCGATACCTGGGATCTCCTGTATCGCATCAACCTTCGCACGGCGGTCGCGGCCAGCAAGGCCGCGCTTGCCCATCTGCCGGGCGGCGGACGCATCGTCAACATCGGTGCCGCGGCGGCGCTCAAGGCCGGTGCAGGCATGGGCGCCTATGCGGCGTCGAAATCGGGCGTGATGCGTTTCACCGAATCGCTGGCCGAGGAACTGAAGCCGCGCAACATCACGGTCAACGCGCTGCTGCCCTCGATCATCGACACGCCGCCCAATCGCAAGGACATGCCGAAGGCGGATTTCGACAAGTGGGTGAAGCCCGCGCAGCTCGCCAGCGTGATCGTGTTCCTGCTGTCCGACCAGGCGTCCGCGATCACCGGTGCGTTGATCCCGGTGGTCGGCAGGGTGTAGGTGTGTAGGGCGGGTGACAACCCGCCGGTCGCTATTCCGGACCGCGGATCCGCGGATCCGCGGCGGCGGGATTCGCTTCGCTACTCCCGCCCTAAGCGTCAAGGTGGTACTTCACCGCCGCTTCCACTTCGTGCTTCGAACCCAGGATCACCGGCACGCGCTGGTGCAGGCCCTCGGGTTGCACTTCCATGATCCGCCCGCGTCCGGTGCTGGCCGCGCCGCCGGCCTGTTCGACGATGAAGCTCATCGGGTTGGCTTCGTACATCAGGCGCAGCTTGCCACCCTTGGCCTTGATCTTCGAATCCAGCGGGTAGCTGAAGATGCCGCCGCGGGTGAGGATGCGGTGCACGTCGGCCACCATCGAGGCTACCCAGCGCATGTTGAAGTCGCGCCCGCGCGGCCCTTCCTTGCCCGCCAGCAGATCGGCGATGTAGCGCTGCATCGGCGCTTCCCAGAAGCGCTGGTTGGACATGTTGATCGCGAATTCCGAAGTGTCTTCCGGAATCTGCACGTCGCGGCGGGTGAGGACGAAGCTGCCGGCTTCGCGATCGAGGGTGAACACGTGGGTGCCGTGGCCGAGGGTGAGCACCAGCAACGTGCACGAGCCGTACACCACGTAGCCGGCGGCGACCTGATTGGTGCCCGGCTGCAGGAACTCGGAAGTGTCGACCCGGCCGCGATGACCGCCCGGCCGCTTCAGCACCGAAAAAATGGTGCCGACCGAAATGTTGACGTCGATGTTGCTGGAACCGTCCAGCGGATCGAACAGCAACAGGTAACCGCCGCGCGGATAGGCGTCGGGGATCTGCTGCGGGTGTTCCATTTCTTCCGACGCGCAGGCGGCAAGATGGCCGCCCCAGGCGTTGGCATCCAGCAGGATCTCGTTCGAGATCACGTCCAGTTTCTTTTGCGCCTCGCCCTGTATGTTGCCGGTGCCCGCTTCGCCCAGCACCCCGCCCAGTGCGCCCTTGCCGGTCGCCACCGCGATGCGCTTGCAGGCACGCGCCACGATCTCAAGCAACTGGATCAGGTCGGTGTCGCCGTAGCCCGCGCGGCGTTCTTCGGTCAGGTACTGGGTCAGCGAAACGGGTTTTCGCAGATCGGGTTTCATGGCCTGCATCCAATCGGGGAACGTGCATTGTCCCGGCTTCGCGCAGCGCTTGCCACCGCTGCTGACAGCACGCTGTCAGCAGCACGGCCGCATGCTGTGCCGGCACATCGAAAGGAGGCTCCGCATGCATCCCTGGTTGAGGAAGTTGCTCGACGCCTATCGACCGGCCGCGCAGCACCGCGCACGTATCGAAGGTCTGCCGTGGCACGTGGCACGCGCGCGGCTTGCGTGGACGCCGGCGGGCGGTCCGGTTCCGCTTGTTGTCCGCAATGCATCAGGAGGTTCGCCCATGAACGCGCAGTCGCCCATTGTCTTCTTCCATGCCCCGCACAGCCGCTCCAGCGTGGTCCGCGCGATGCTGGAGGAACTTGGCGCGCCCTACGACATGGTCGCGCTGAACCTGAAGGCCGGTGAGCAACGCACGTCGGATTACCTGGCGATCAATCCGATGGGCAAGGTGCCCGCGATCCGCCACGAGGACGTGCTCATCACCGAGCAGCCGGCGATCCTGATGTACCTCGCCGACCTGTACCCCGAAAGGCGCCTTGCGCCGCCGATGGGCGATCCGCAGCGCGGCGCTTACCTGCGCTGGATGGTGTTCCATGGTTCCTGCTTCGAACCGGCGATGGTAGATTTTTCGCAAAAGCGCGAACCGGTGCCGCCGATGCAGTGCGGTTACGGCGACTACGGCAGCGTGATGCAAGTGCTCGCCGAACAGCTTCAACATGCTCGACAAGATCGGGGACCGTGGTTGCTGGGCGAATGCTTCAGCGCCGCCGACGTGCTGTGGGGCGGCGCACTGAACTACGGCTTGATGTTCAAGCTGGTGCCCGATTGGCCGGTGTTCCGCGACTACGCGGAACGGGTGCGGGCGCGGCCTGCGATGCGGCGCGCATTCGCGATGGACGAGGCACTGGCCGCGGAGCAGGCGCGCGACCTGGACGAGGCGCTCGCGGCATGACCGCGCCGGCAGCCAAGCCCTCGCCGCATCCGGTACCCCGCGACTTCGATTTCGAATTCGGCCGCTGGCGTGTCCACAACGAACGCTTGAAGGCGCGCCTGACGGGTTGCCGCGAGTGGGAACAATTCGATGCCGTGGGCGAGTGCCATCCGATCCTCGGCGGCATCGGCAACCGCGAAGAACTCGTGACCGACGAGCTCGGCGACACCCGCTACATCGGCACCGCGCTGCGCCTGTTCAATCCGGTCACCCGGCGTTGGAGCATCTGGTGGGCCGACAACCGCCGCGGCGTGCTGGAACCGCCGGTCCACGGCGCCTTCGCGGGTCGCGTCGGTACCTTCCATGGCGACGACGTGCACGATGGTCGCCCGGTGCGCGTGCGTTTCATCTGGGACGCGCGCGCGCCGGCGCGGCTGCGCTGGGAACAGGCGTTCTCGCCCGCTGACCGCGAGAACTGGGAAACCAACTGGGTGATGACGTTCACGCCGCTCGCGGGCGATACGGGGACCCGTGCGCAATGAATGCCGATGCGATGGCCACCGCAACAAGATCGACCGCGCCGCGGCCCGCGGAATGCGCCGTATTCGAATTGCGCCAGTACACGCTGCACCCGCGGGCGCGTGAAAGATTGATCGCGCTGTTCGAACGCGAGTTCGTGGAATCGCAGGAAGCCTGCGGCGCGTCCGTGGTCGGCACGTTCCGCGACCTCGACGACCCGGACCGTTTCGTGTGGCTGCGCGGATTCGCCGACAGGCCGGCGCGCCGTCGGGCGCTCGCCGATTTCTACGGTGGTCCGGTGTGGAAGGCGCACCGCGATGCCGCCAACGCCACGATGATCGATTCCGACGACGTGCTGCTGCTGCGCCCAGCCTGGACCGGGTCGATCGCCGATCTCGATCCGTGTCTTCGCCCGGCACCAGATCGCGACGAGGCGGGCGAGTCACTGGTGATCGCGCGCATCTATCCCTTCGATGCGCCGGTCGGGCCGGATTTCGTGGACTGGTTCCGCCGCGAAGCGATGCCGTTGTTCGAGGCGCTGGGCGCGCAGACCGCGGCGACGCTCGTCACCGAAGAAGCGAAGAACGACTTCACCGCGTTGCCGGTGCGCGAAGGCGAGCACGTCTTTACATGGCTCGCACGGTTCGGCAGCCACGCTGCCTACGCCCGGTTCTTCGAGGCGGTGACGCACGCGCGGCGCTGGAACGACGAACTGCTGCCGGAATTGCAGCGGCGCTTGAGCGGCAAGCCGCCCTTGTTGCGGCTGGCGCCGACGTCACGCTCGCTGCTCCGTTGAGCCTTGCGTACCGAGCCATTCCCGAGGAGTTCCGTCCATGAGCAGCTCGTCCGACCTGGTGTTCTTCCACAACCCGCAAAGCCGCGCAGCCATGATCCGCGCGTTGCTGGAGGAATTGGGCGTCGATTACACGCTGCGCGTGCTCGACTTTCGCAAGGATGAACAACGGGCGCCCGAATACACGGCGGTCAACCCCATGGGCAAGGTGCCGGCCATTCGTCACCGCGGCACGGTGGTCACCGAAAACGTGGCGATCCACATCTACCTTGCCGATGCGTTCCCGCAGGCAAACCTGGCGCCGGCGCTGGATGATCCGCGGCGCGGCACGTACATCCGCTGGCTGGTGTTCTACGCCGCCTGCTTCGAACCCGCCGTGGGCGATCGTGCGATGCAGCGCGATCCGGCGCCCCGCTCGCGATCGCCGTACGCCGATTTCGACACCACCGTGAGTGCCATCACTTCCGCGTTGGAACCGGGCCCCTGGCTGCTGGGCGAACGCTTCAGCGCTGCCGACGTGCTGTGGGGCAATGCGTTGCGTTGGGTCACCGGCTTCGGGATGGTCGAGGCCACGCCGGCCATCGCCGACTACGTGGCGCGCGTGATGGCGCGTCCCGCCCAGCAGCGCGCGCGCACGGCCGACGAAGCACTGGCGGCGGAGATGGGATTGACGGGTTGACCGGTGCGGCGATTGATGCGCGCGGGGGCTGGACCGTGGAACGTGAGCGTCGCGCACGTCGTGCGACCGCGGTTGTGATAAAAGCTGCGGATGCGCCGCGCCGACCGACTGTTCCTGATCATCCACGCCCTGCAGGGCCGCCGCACAGCATTGCCGGCACGGCGGCTGGCCGACAGCCTCGGCGTGTCGCTGCGCACCGTCTATCGCGACGTGGCGGACCTGCAAACGTCGGGCGTCGCCATCGAAGGGGAAGCCGGTGTCGGTTACCTGCTGCGCAAGGGTTCGGACATTCCGCCGCTGATGTTCACCGCCGAGGAACTTGAGTCGTTGGTCGTGGGCACGCGCTTCGTGCGCGCGTTCGCGGGCAAGCGGTTGGCGCACGGCGCGCAATCGGCGATGCTGAAGATCGATGCGGTGCTGCCGGTGGAATTGCGCGGGCGCGCCGAGCGGTCGCGCGTGTTCGTGCCGCAGCGCTGGTACGAGGCGAAGACCGGCATCGTCGATGCGCTGCACGAAGCCATTTCCGCACGACGCGTGTTGAAACTGGAGTATCGCGACGCGGACGGCAGCACCAGCACGCGCGAAGTCGAACCGCTTTGCCTGGCGTGCTGGGGTGCGGTCTGGACGCTCGGCGCCTGGTGCCGCCTGCGGCTGGGCTTCCGGAACTTCCGTCCCGACCGCATGCAGTTCGTCGCGACGGGAGAAATCTTCGCCGACACGGTCGAACGCGGGCTGGATGCTTACCTTGCCCATGCCGGGGTGCCGCGACAGCGGATCGAATAGGTCCCGCCGGGTTGGCGCCTCCTGTCCACATGAAGTAAGCTATGCTTGTACTTCATGGAGGAACCCACCATGAAACAACGTGCCGAACGCAACAGCGATGCACGGGGCCTGGATCGGTCGCAACCGGAGTCCGGACTGGAGGGGCCCGCGCTCCGTGCATTCTTCAACCTCTCGGAACGCTGGAAGCTGCGCGTGGCCGAACAGCGCAAGTTGCTGGGCGACCCGCCGGAATCGACGTTCTACAAGTGGAAGCGCGAGCGCGAGGGCACGCTGTCGCGCGACACGCTGGAACGCGTCAGCTACCTGCTCGGGATCTTCAAGGCGCTGGCGATCCTGTTTCCGCAGGCCGAGCGCGCCGATGCGTGGCTGCGCAAACCCAATGACGCGCCGACCTTCGGCGGCAAGAGCGCGCTGGAACGCATGCTGTCGGGCAACGTTGCCGATCTGTTCGTGGTGCGGCAGTACCTGGACGCGCAACGCGGGTAGCGCCGACGCGCAGCGCGGATAGCGCGATGTACGGAATCACTCGTCATTCCGGCGAAAGCCGGAACCCAGTGACATCGATCCAATCCGATCAAGTCACTGGGTTCCGGATCGCCGCCACGCGGCGTCCGGAATGACGGCAAAAACATATCATCGTCCGCCGCAATCTCGCATCGGGAGAAGCGGCGCACGGAGACTCCCGGGATGTCCTCCAACGACCCGCCACTCCGCCGCATCCGCTGGCAACGCGCGTATCGCATCGTGCCGAGCCGCTTTCCGCCGGTTGGCGTATTCGATGCGATCGCGGAGCCGAAAGATCTGGATGCGCTGTACCAGGTCGAAGCACTGACCAATCCGCGCTTGCGCGAGGAATGGGGCGAGCTGTCGAACGTGCCGAAGGAGCGCCGCGTCAGCGGGCCGGGCACGACGCCGTTGATGGCCGCCTTCACGCATCTCAACCCGGAAGGCAGCCGGTTTTCCGACGGCAGCTACGGCGTGTTGTACCTCGCGCGTGAATTCGACGCCGCGGTCGAGGAAACCGTGTACCACCGCGAGCGGTTTCTCGCTGCCACGAAGGAGCTGCCGATCGACCTCACGATGCGCTGCTACGTCACGGGCGTGCACGGCGCGTTGCACGACATCCGCGGCGGCTGGAAGGCGGAGCACGATCCGGACGGCTATGTCGCCTCGCAAAAGTTCGGTGCGACGTTGCGCGGGCAAGGCTCGAACGGCATCGCCTACGACAGCGTGCGCTGCAAGGGCGGCGAATGCGCGGCGCTGTTCTTCCCCGATCTTGCCAGACCGTGCGTGCAGGGCAAGCACCTGATCTATCGCTGGGATGGCGAGCGCATCGCGCAGGTGCTGGAAGTCAGCGCGGTGAAGCGTCCGAAAGCCGTATAGGGGATGACAAATCGGTTGCTGGTATCCACCACGGGATTCACTGCGTTCCTCCCGTCCTACGTGCTGTTCGCGCCATCGTCGTCGCCCGAGCCGCAATGCGTTCCCGTCGGATCGAAGTTACACGTCGTCGGTCTTGACCCAGCCCTCGCCCGTGCCGCGATGGATCACGCGGTCGCTCGCCTGCACTTCGGCTGCGGGCAACGCCGGCATGGCCTTCAGGCGCGCATAGATCGGGGTGAAGTCGGGCAGGGTGGCGTCCATCAGCTGCTGGAAGCTGTCGATCACGAAATAGGTCTGCTGGTAGGTGTCGATCTTGTAGCGGGTGCGCATGATGCGCTCCATGTCGAACCCGATCCGGTTGGGCGAGGCCGATTCGAGGCAGTAGATCGACTCGCCCTTGGAGCTGACGATGCCGGACCCGTAGATGCGCACGCCGTCGGGTGTATTGATCAATCCGAATTCCACGGTGTACCAGTACAGCCGCGTCAGGTTCATCAGCGCGTCGGCATCGACGCCGTGCGCCTTGACGCCGCCGCGGCCGTAGGCCTGCACGTAGTCGGCGAATACCGGGTTCAGCAGCATCGGCACGTGGCCGAACAGGTCGTGGAACAGGTCGGGTTCGGAAAGGTAATCGAGCTGCTCGGGTTTCCGGATCCACCAGGTCACCGGGAAACGGCGGTGGGCGAGGTGGTCGAAAAAGGTCAGTTCCGGCAACAGGCCTTCGACGCCGACGATTTCCCAGCCGGTGCCGGCTTTCAGGATCTTGTTCAGGTCATCGAACTTCGGGATCGCGTCGGGCGTCATGCCGAAGCGTTCCTGGTTCTCGAGGAACTCGTGGCAGGCGCGTCCCTTCAGCACTTCGCGCTGGCGCCGGAACAGCGTCGCCCACACCTCGTGTTCGATGGGCGTGTACTGGCTCCACGGCTGTTCGACGGTTTCGGTGGTGTAAACCGGGATGTAGCCGCGATCGGTTTGCTGATGCTCGACGCGGCGCGGGGTGGTGTTCATGGCAAGACCCTCAGTCGCAGGCGTCCAGTGTAAGCCGTTGCGCGAAAGGCTGCGCGTGGCTGGCCGCTCACGTTAAAGTAACGCCCTTCAGGTTCGGCGGAGGCGCGGCGGCAACGCCGAGTGGAAATTCTTTGGGTCCGTTGCGTTGTGCGTGGCGCCTGCCGCTGTTGCTGCTGGTGGTGTTCGGTGGCTGCCTGTTCGGAATTTTCCTGTTGCCGCGCGGCCCGAAGCCCGGCACGGCCGGCGCCGCGCTGCTGCGCAACTGGTCGCGGGTGTTCCTGCGCCTGTTCGGGGTGCGCGTGGAGCGTCGCGGCGAGCCGCTGCACGATCCGGTGATGTTCGTGGCCAACCACGGCTCATGGATGGACATCAACGTGCTGCATGCGATTCGACCCGCCGGGTTCGTGGCCAAGGCCGAGATCGACCGCTGGCCGCTGGTCGGCTGGATGGCGCGCCGGGCCGGCACTATCTTCCACCGGCGCGGCAACAACCAGTCGCTGGTGGCGGTGATGGAAGTGATGGCCGACCGTCTGCGCGCGGGGTACAGCATTGCCGCGTTTCCCGAAGGCGGCACCGCACCGGCGGGTACGCTCAAGGTATTCCACGCGCGCATCCTGCAGGCGGCCCTGGACGCGGCGGCGCCGGTGCAGCCGGTCGCGTTGCGTTATCTGCGCAACGGCACGCCCGCGCCGGACATGTTGTTTGCGCGTGGCGAGGGCTTCCTGCACAACGTGGCCCGCGTGCTGGCGACGCCCTCGCTGACTGCCGAGGTGCATTTCCTCGAACCCGTGCCGTTCGATCCGGAAGGCGGTCGCCGCCGGATGGCGGAAACGGCGCGTGCCGAAATCGCGCGAGTGCTGGGAATCACGGCATGACGCCCACGGCCGACGATGATTTCCGGCCGGCGTGGTGGCTGCGCAATCCGCACGTGCAGTCGATGCTGGCTTCGAGTTCGCTGCGTCGCCGGGTGCACGGCGCGCGTGCGCGCAGGCTCGAACGCGATGCCGAATGGGTGACGCTGGACTGTGGCGGCGGCGTGCGGCTTGCCGGTTGCCGCACCGTCCAGACCGTCGCCCCGCAAGCGCGCGGCCTGGTGGTGCTGTTCCACGGCTGGGAGGGCAGCGCGCGTTCCACGTACCTGCTGCAGACCGGCGCGCGGTTGCTGGAAGAAGGCTGGGACGTGTTCCGCCTAAACTTTCGCGATCACGGCGACACTCATGCGCTCAATCCCGGCATCTTCCATTCGTGCCGGATCGACGAGGTGGTCGGTGCGCTGGGTCGGGTGCAACAGCGCTATCCGGCACGCGCCATGGCGGTGGTGGGGTTTTCGCTGGGCGGCAACTTTGCCTTGCGGGCGGCCCTGCGCGCGCCGGGCGCCGGCATCGATCTCGCGCACGTGATCGCGGTGTGCCCGGTGATCGATCCGCGCGCCGGACTGTTCCAGCTCGAACACGCGCCGCGCATGTACCACGATTACTTCATGTGGAAATGGCGGCGTTCGCTGAAGATCAAGCAGCGCGTGTTCGCCGGCACCGAATTGTTCACGCGCCGCGACCTGCGCGGCACGCTGCGCACGCTGACCGAGGCACTGGTGTTGAAGCACACCGATTTCGGCAGCCTCGACAATTATCTGGACGGCTATTCGGTGGCGGGCGACCGGCTGGCCGGGTTGCAGGTGCCGACTTCGATCCTGGCGACCTGCGATGACCCCGTGTGCCCCGCGAGCGACCTCGCGACGATGGCCTTGCCGCCGTGCGTCGAGGTGACGCTCACCCGCCGCGGCGGGCACTGCGGTTTCATCCGCGACCGCCATCTCGGCAGCTGGTCGGAAGATTACATTGCCGCCCGGCTGGCGTTGGCCCGGAAAACTTTCGTACCGACCGCAGCGGCCGTCGCATGAAGTCAGGCCATGGAGGGTCGTTCCGGTGCCGGTGATGCGGGAAAACTTGGCCAATCGCTTTCCCGATCGGAGTGGCGATCAGGGACGATCACATCAATAATGCGCGATCCTTCCGGAACGCATCACATGCTTGAAGACCTGGTCCAACTGCATCGCGCCGGCCGACTCGACGAAGCCGAAAACGGTTATCGCCAGCTGCTGGCCGGACAGCCCGACAGCGCGGAAGTGCTCCATCTGCTCGGGATCCTGCGTGGCCAGCGCGGTGACCTGCCCGAAGCGTACCGGCTGGTTCGGCGCGCGACGGAGCTCGATCCCGGCAACGCTGCCTGCCAGCACACGCTCGGCGAGATGTACCTCACCGAAGGCCGCCTTGACGAAGCGCAGCAAGCCTATGATCAAGCGCGCCAGTTGAATCCCAATCTCGCCGCCGCGCATTCCGGACTCGGCCAGGTCGCGCTGCTGCGCGGCGACCCCGAAGCGGCCGAAAGCCGCTTCAGGGTGGCGCTGCGCGCGGACGAAAACGACGTGCAGGCGCTGACGGGCCTTGGCAACCTCGCCCAGTTGCGCGGCGATTCGTCGCGCGCGCTGCAGCTTTTGACGCAAGCCGCGGAACTGGCGCCGGACGACCCCCTGATCCAGACTGGCTACGCGCAGGCGATGCTGGATCAGGACATGCTGGATTTCGCGGCGAAGGCGCTGGACAACGCATTGACGGTGAAGCCCGATTACCCGCTGGCGCAGGTGCTGCGTGCCGACGTGCACGTGCGCAAGGGCGAGATCGCGGCGGCGCTGCCGATTTTCGAATCGTTGCTGGCACGCGGCGAGCAGGCCGCGGCTGCGCGGGTCGGGCTGGGCGACGTGGCGCGGGCACAGGGCCGCGTCGACGAAGCCATCGGGCAGTATGACGAAGCCTTGCGCATCCGGCCCGGGCTGCATGACGCGGCGGTGCGCCGCGCCGACCTGCTGTCACGCACCAACCGCATCGAACAGGCCATCGGCGATCTGCGCTGGCACGTCGCGAGCCATCCCGACGGCGTGCAGGCACACGCCGCGCTGGCGCGTTTGCTGATGCGCAGCGGCCGTCACGAGGAAGCGGTTGCGGTGTGGACGGCTGCCGAGGCGCGCTGGCCCGACGACGCCGACCTGAAGGCGCAGCACGCGCTGGCACTGGACAGCGCCGGCCGGGTGGACGAGGCCTTGGCGCTCGCGGAACTCGCGTCGGCATCGTCGCGGTCCGCGCTGGCGATGCTGCGCGCGCGCGGCGCCTTGCTGGCCGGCGATCCCGCTGCGGCGGTGCAACGCCTGCAGCGCGTGGACGAGCGCCACTTCGAGGGCAAGCCGCCGTTGCTGGCGCGTCGCCATCAGCGTCTGCTGGGGATGGCGTTCGATGCACTGGAGCAATGGCCGGATGCGGCCGAAGCGTTCATGCGGGCGCAGCGCGTCACCCGCGGCCGGCTTCCGGATTTGCCCACGCTCGACGAAGCGACATCGGCGGAACTGCATCGCCTCGCCGACCCGTCCGATTTCGCAGACGCACCCGACGCGGCGCCCGTATTCCTGTGCGGGCTGCCGGGTTCCGGCGTCGGCCAGGTGGCCGCCCTGCTGGCGGACCAGCCGGGCTGGTTCGTGCGGCGCGAGCGCTTCGAAACGGCGCCCGATTTCGTGAATGCGCCGTTCGATCCACGCCTCGGCCAGCCGCTCGGGCAAGCCGATCTCGCGCTGCTGGCGCGGCGGTACCGCCGGCCGCTGGAGCGTGCGGGTGCCACCGACCTGGGGCGCGTGGTCGACTGGATTCCGGTTCTGGACGCGCGGGTGGCGCCGGTGATCAAGCGTGTGCTGCCGGGCGCACGGTTGGTGATCGTGCAGCGCGAACCCCACGACATGCTGCTCGACTGGCTGGGCTTCGGCTGGACCGAAGGGTTTTCGATGCCCGATGCGCTGACCGGCGCGCGCTGGCTGCGGCTGGCCGCCACCCACATCCTGCAGGCGGCCGCGATCCTGCCGAGTTTCCGGGTCGATCCGGATGCGCTGCTGGCGGCCGGCGATTCGGCCATGCGGATGCGCCTCGGGGTGTTCCTGGGCGTGGCCGACTTGCAGCCGGGGCCGATGGCGCGCGGCGCACGCAAGGGACGCGGTGGCCTGCCCGTCGGGTTTCCGCCCGGGCATTCCAGCCATTATCGCGAAGTGTTCTCCGAGGCGTTCGCGACGCTCGACGATCCGCAGACATTCGCTGCGCCGTAGGGGCTCGTTTTCCGGGGGCGGGTTGCCCGGCGGGAGCCTCGCCATGCCGGGTTTCCACGGCCGTCCCGGCATTCTCGTTCTGATAACACCCCGGCCGATACGCTTGGCCATTCATCCGACGGGAAGGATCGTGATGACAGCAGTGCAGCGTTTTGCCGCCGTCCTTGCCGCCGTCACCTTGGCGGCTGGCCCCTCGGCTGGGCTCGCGGCGCCGCCGCTGCAAAGCCTGAAGGTGCCGCCCGGTTTCCACGTTTCCATCTACAGCGACCAGGTGCCGAACGCGCGCGAGATCGCGCTGGGCACGCGCGACACCGTATTCGTGGGCTCGCAGGAGGGCGATGTTTACGCGCTGACCGGGATGGAAGACGGGCGCGCCGAACACGTCCACGTGATCGCGAAGGACCTGGAAATGCCGGTCGGCGTCGCGTTCCATGATGGTGCGCTGTACGTGTCGGCCGTCAGCAGGATCCTGAAGTATCCCGATATCGAGAAGCACCTCGCCGACCCGCCCCAGCCCGTCATCGTCACCGACAAGCTGCCGACCAAGACCCACCATGGCTGGAAGTTCATCGCGTTCGGCCCGGACGGCAAGCTGTACGTGCCGATCGGCGCGCCTTGCAACATCTGCAACCCCGGGCCGGATTTCGCGAAGATCATCCGGATGAACCCGGATGGCAGCGACTGGCAAACCGTCGCCACCGGCATCCGCAATTCGGTGGGCTTCGACTGGCAGCCCGGGACGCACACGCTGTGGTTCACCAACAACGGCCGCGACCTGATGGGCGACGACGTGCCCGACGACACCCTGAACCGCGTCGGCAAAACTGGCGAGGATTTCGGTTACCCGTACTGCCATGCGGGCAACGTGCCCGATCCGGAATTCGGCAAGGGCCGTTCGTGCAACGAATTCGCGCAGCCGGCCTTGCGCCTCGGGGCGCACGTGGCGGCATTGGGCATGCGGTTCTACGTCGGGCAGATGTTTCCCGCTGCGTACCACGGCGCGATCTTCATCGCCGAGCACGGTTCGTGGAATCGTTCGCGCAAATCGGGCTACCGCGTGGTGGTGGCGCGCGTGGGCAAGGACGGCAAGGTCAGCGGTGCGGAACCGTTTCTGACCGGCTTCCTGGATGGAGAGACGGCCCTGGGCCGCCCGGCCGACGTGCAGCCGATGCGCGACGGCAGCCTGCTGGTTTCCGACGACCAGAACGGCGCGATCTACCGGATCACGTTTGTGCGTTCGTCCATGAACGCTGCGCCGCGTGGCGACTCGTCTCCTCACGGAACCCGCGGCCCCTGACACCAGAACGGCCATCCAGGGCCTGACTTTTCACCAACCGCCGCTTCGAATGAAGCGCTCCCGAACCACCTGCAAAAAATCCATCCCGACCATGCAGATCCGCAGTGACAGCTTCGAGAACAACACCCGCATCCCGGCCGAATTCGCGTTCGGCAGGCCCGGCGACAACGGGGAAGCGTGCGTACTGGCCGGCAACCGCAATCCGCACCTCGCGTGGAGCGGCGCGCCGGAAGGCACGCAGTCGTTCGCGCTGGCGTGTATCGATACCGACGTGCCCAGCAAGGGCGATGACGTCAACAAGGACGGCCGCAGCGTGCCGGCGGACCTGCCGCGCGTGGATTTCGCGCACTGGCTGATGATCGACATCCCCGCCACGTGCAACGCCGTCGTGGCGGGGATGTGCAGCGATGGCATCACGCCGCGCGGCAAGCGGAACCCCGACGGCCCTGCAGGTTCACGGCAGGGACGCAACGGCTACAGCGAATGGTTTGCGTCCGATCCGGACATGGCCGGCGAATACCTGGGCTACGACGGTCCCTGTCCGCCCTGGAACGATACGTTGTTGCACCACTACCGCTTTCGTGTGTACGCCTTGGACGTGGCGCGGCTCGACCTGCCGCACGGGTTCGGCTGGCCGGAACTGCAGCACGCGTTGCGCGGTCATATCCTGGGTCAGGACGAATGGGTCGGCACGTACAGCCTGAACCCGGCCGTGACCGGCTGAACGGAACCGGCAAGCGGAGGTTCGCCCGTTTTTCGCCATTCCGTCACGACGCTCGCTGTATGGTGCAACCTGACTGTTCAGGTCGAAAATTGGGTGTCATCGCGCCGCTGGGGCGCGCCATTCAAGGAGAGGACCATCATGGCCAACGAGATCGGTAACGAGACAGGGCGCAACGGCAACCCGCACGAGCGCATCGAGCGCACCGCAACGCGTTTCAAGGAAGGTACGTCCAGCGCGGTCAGCGGCGCCAAGGAGAAATTCGACGCCGCCGCCGACCGCGTGGAATCGGGCTTGCACCGCGCCACCGACGCGAGCGCGCGCGGCGCGGAGCGCGCCGCGGACAAGGCGGGCGAATGGCGCGACCGCGGCTCCGAACTCGCCTCCCGTGCCCGCGACCGCGCGGACGACGCGCTGGGCACCGTGCGCGATTTCGTGCGCGAGAAGCCGGTGCAATCGGTGGCGATCGCGCTCGCAGCCGGTTGGTTGATCGGGCGTTTGCTGGGCCCGCGTCGCTGACGCGGCCCTCGGCTTTTCGGCAGGCGTACAGGGATGAGCGTCGAAACCGGAGAGCGTACCGAATCGGCTGAATCCAGCGCGGAACGGGCTGCGGCGGAAGCTTCGGCCGGTGTGGTGCTGGGTGCCGGCGCGGCGCTGATCGCCTCACTGCAGCGCACCGCCGCGGCCTTGCTGGCACTGTTGACCGCCGAAGCGCAGGTGTTCGGCGCCAGCATCGGTTTGATCATCATCGCCAGTGTCGCGCTGGTCGCGTTCGCCGTGGCCCTGTGGGTGTGCGTGGTGGCACTGATCGGCTGGGCGCTCGCGGTGGCGACCCATTCGGTCGGCATTGCGCTGGCGATCCTGGTCGGGATGCACCTGCTGCTGGTGGCAGGCATCTGGGTCGCCATGCGCCGCGCACTCCTGCAAGCCACCTTCCCGCGCACCCGTGCTGAATTCTCGGCGCTGCAACACGGGCTGCGGCAGGATTTCGCGCGGTTCCGGCGGGCTTCGCCCCCGTCGCCGGAACGGGAGTCGACGTCATGAGGTACACGCGTGCACTGGCCAAACGCCGGCAGGCCCTGGCGCGTTCGCGCGCCGCGCGCGGCGAACTGCGCGCCTCGATGCATGAAGTGGTCGACGCCTACCAGGCGCACCCGCTGTCGACGCTGGCCGGGGCGGCGGGCATCGGTTTCGTGCTGTCGCAACTGCGCGTCGGCGGCGGGCTTGTCCGGGCCGGCGTGCGTGTGGCCAGCGGACCGGCCTGGCGTCTGGTGCAACAATACCTCAACGTCTGAACCATCTGTCTGATGTGGCGAAGGGGGGACGTCGTGCCGCGATCGAGATCTTCCGGAAGCATCGACGCCGTAGGCCAGCGGCCGGTGCCGCCGGGCCGGTTGCAGACGATCCGGCCACGGCGTCATGTCAGCGCGCTCGGACGGCGGCGGGTCCGGCGGCTCCGTTCGCTGCGCGTCCCGCTGCTGATCCTGATGTTGCTGGCGATCGCCACCACGCTGGTGGTGGCGCGTTCGCTCTTCATTCCCCTCGTGCTTGCGGGGTTCATCGCGCTGGGCCTGAATCCGATCGTGGCGGCGCTGCATCGCATTTACGTCCCGCGTGCGATTGGCAGCCTGGTGGTGATGGTTGCGCTGGCCGCCGCGCTCTCCGGCAGCGTCGTGGCGCTGAGTGCGCCGGCGGCGGCGTGGCTGAAGGATGCCCCCACGGCGATGCGCGACGTCGGCTACAAGGTGAAGCGGTTGACGCGCCCCATTACCCGCGTCAGTCATGCCGCGTCGCAATCGCTGGCCGGCGTCGTGGGACCGCCGCCGGCCACCCCGCCACCCGCGACCGGATTCTCGGTCGACAAGCTGGTGCAATCGGCGCCAAGCATCGTCGTCGCCGTGCTCACCGTGGCGTTGCTGGTGTTCTTTTTCCTGAGTTACGGTCGCAACGTCGCCGCACACCTGGTAACGGCGATGCCGGGATTCAGTTACCGACGCGTCGCGCTGGGCCTGATCCGCGGCATCCAGGAGGAGTTTTCGCGATATCTCCTCACGGTCACCCTGATCAACATCGCACTGGGCCTCATCACCGCGGCGATCCTGTGGGCGCTGGACATGCCGGACCCGCTGTTGTGGGGCGGACTGGTCACCCTGCTCAACTACATGCCCTACGTGGGCGCGGTCACCAACACGCTGTTGCTGCTGGCGGTGGGCCTGCTGAATTTCAATGATCCACTGCACGCGCTGGCGCCGGCAGCGTGTTTCGCGGTCCTGGCGGCGCTGGAAGGCAATGTGATCACGCCCATGATCATGGGGCGGCGCATGCGTCTGTCGCCGCTCGCGATATTGGTGTGGCTGCTGCTCTGGGGCTGGATGTGGGGTATCCCCGGCGCGCTGCTCGCGGTGCCGATGCTGACGTGTCTCAAGTTGATCACGGAATGGTTGCCGGGTTGGCAGTGGTTCGCGCGGATGGTGGAACGTTAGGAGGGTTCCGCGGAATCCGGAGCGCCCGGTGGCGCTGCAGGTTGGGCCGAATCCCATGAAGCCCAAACGCGTATTGGCACGTCGACATGCGCTTCGCGCTGATCCGCCAACCTGCGTTTGCGCTGGATCAAGCGCGATCGCCGTGAACGCGGCAAACTAGGTGGGATGAACACCCAGGCAGTACAAGCCGACGAAGCGCGGATCAACCAGGCCCGTGCGCACGCGGCGCAGCACCGCGTCGCCGACGCTGAAGCACTGTACCGCGACATTCTCAAATCCGCACCGGACACGCCCGAGGCGCTGAACTTCGTGGCGATGTGCGCGCTGTCGCGCGGCGACTTCGACGCCGCAGCGCACGACCTGGAACACGCCGCCAGCATCAATCCCACGGAACCCGAGATCTGGAAGAACCTCGGCATCGTGCATCTGGCGCAACATCGGGGCGGGGAGGCACTGGATGCCTTCGATCGCGCACTGGGGCTGGAACCGATGCACTTCGCGGCACGCCTGCATCGCGGCGCGGCGCTGGAACAACTCGACCGGACCGATGATGCCACCATCGCGTACTTCGGCGCGGTTTCCGCCGCGCAGACCCGCGGCAAGTGGCGCAGCGACGTGACCACGCCGCCCGGATTGCGCCCGGCCGTGAAGCATGCGATTGCGTTCATCGACGTGCACCGCAAGCGCATCTTCATGGACCTGCTGCAGCCGTTGCGCGACAAGCATGGCGCCGCATCGTTGACGCGCGTCGAGCAGGGCCTGGAAATCTACCTGGGCAATCGCCCGGCGAACTATCCCGACCCTCGCCAATACTGCAAATTCTTCTACGTGCCGGGGCTCACCGCGACGCCGTATTACCCGCGCGAACGGTTTCCGTGGCATGCGGAGCTTGAGAAGCACACCGACACGATTCGCGAGGAGTTGCTTGGCGTGCTGGATCAACCCATCGGCGTGGAACCCTTCCTCGGCACGAACGACAACAAGCTGCTGAAGGAGCAGAACCTGCTGGCCGGTACCCGCGGCGAGGCGCAGTGGAATTCGTTCTTCTTCCACCGCCACGGCGAAGTGTTCGAGCAGAACGCGCGGCGCTGCCCGCGCACCACCGGGATCCTGGGTTCGCTGCCGCTGGTGCACATCCGTGGCCACGCGCCCGAGGTGTTGTTCTCGATCCTGACGCCCGGGTCGCACATCCTGAAGCACCACGGCGTCACCAACACCCGTCTCGTCACGCATCTGCCGCTGATCATCCCCGAGGATTGCGCGATCAACGTGGGCGGCGTCGAACACGCCTGGCAGGAAGGCCGCTGCGTCACCTTCGACGACACGTTCGAACACGAGGCGTGGAACAAGAGCGACAAGGTGCGCGCGGTGATGATCCTGGATTCCTGGCATCCCGACCTCACCGAAGCCGAACGCGATGCGATCGCGCTGCTGGTCGGCGGCATCGGCGATTTCAACCAGGCGGCGAAGGTCGCAGCGCCGCCGACCGATTGATCCCCGCTTGCGGGTTACGCGATGTCCTGCAGCCACCCGGAGTAGATCGCGACCAGCAGCGCGATGCCCAGCGCGATGCGGTAAATCGAAAACACCGTGAAGCGGTGCGTGCGGATGTAGCGCAGCAGCCACTTCACCGCGATGAACGCGACGATCAGGGACACGATGAAGCCGACGATGAGCGCGCGCCAGTCTTCGTGCGCCGCGCCGCCGTGGTGCAACACCTTCAGCAACTCGTAACCGGTTGCCGCGTACATGGTGGGAATGCCGACCAGGAACGCGAACTCGGTCGCGGCCGCCCGGTTCGAGGTCCCGAACAGCATCGCCGCGAAAATCGTCGCCGCCGAGCGTGACGTACCGGGGAAAATGCCGGCCACCATCTGTGCGATGCCGACCAGGATCGCGACCGGCCAGGTCACCGTGCTGCGATCCGGCATCCGCGCGGCGATCTGTTCCGCACCGATCATCCAGATGCCGCCGATGACCAGCGCCCATGCGATCGGCGTGATCGTTTCCGGCAGCGTGAAACCGAGGCGCGTGGCAACCAGGCCGAGCACGCACGTGATCAGGAACGCCGCGGTCAGCTTCAGCAGGTAGTCGCGCGTTTCCGCATCGCGCCAGCGCGTCAGCAGCTGCCAGATGCGTCGCCAGTACACCAGTGTGATCGCAAGGATCGCGCCGGCCTGGATGCCGATGTTGAACAAGTCCGAGCGCGCGCCCAGCCAGTGCTCGGCGATCAGCAAGTGTCCGGTCGAGGAAATCGGGAGGAATTCGGTGATGCCTTCGATGATGCCGAGGATGACGACACGAAAAAAATCATGCATGGGCATTGCGCCACAAGCCAAAGTTGCGCAAGTGTAAGCGGGCAAAGGCTTGCGGCGCAGCCGCGCGCCGGGGAAGCACTGTGCGGCGTTCCGATCGGGTTAACGCGCGCTGCGTCATCATGTCGCCATCGCTTCGCGTGCCGGCTGTCGTGACGCCGCGCGCGTTCTAGGCATCGAGCAGGGGAATGCCGGACAATCGGCGCGTTTCCACGTGCCGCCAGCTTCGGAGGAAACATCCCGCGGATGATCGGCGAATCTGCCGCCAACTGGACCCGTACCCTCTATCGTCCGCTCCATCGCGTCGGGCAACGCGTACTGCGCAAACCCGCTGCCCGCACCACGCGGGTCTCGCGACAATCCGAACGTTATCCCGCGCTCGACCATGCGCGTTTCGTGTTGATCGCGCTGGTGGTGATCGGACACCTGCTCGAACAACTGGCCGATTCGGGCGCCGTCGCGGCCGCGCTTTACCGCTGGATTTATCTGTTCCACATGCCGGCATTCGTCCTGGTTTCCGGTGCGGTTTCGAAGACCGACTTGACGCGCCATCGTGCATTCGCGCTCACGACCGGGGTCTTGCTGCCCTACGTGGTGTTCCAGACCCTGTATCCCGCGTGGGACGCGTGGCTGTCCGGCTCCGGCGATTGGTCGCAGGGCTATCTCACGCCGTATTGGTTGCTGTGGTACCTGCCGAGCCTCGCGTGCTGGCGGGTGTTGTTGCCGCTGTTTGCGCGACTGAAGTTTGCGTTGGCGCTGGCGGTGACCATCGCCTTGGCGGCGGGCGTGGCGCCGTGGATCGGCTATCCGTTCTCGCTGTCGCGCACGCTGGTGTTCTTCCCGCTGTTCCTGCTCGGCCATCGCATCGGCCCGCGGCGGTTGCAGCAATTGGGCGGCAGGCCGGCGCGCAGGGTTGCCGCGGCGATGGTGCTTGCCGCTGCGGCGGCCGGTGCATGGGTTCTGCGGGACCTCGATCCGGAATGGTTGTATGCGTCGATGGGCTATGCGTCGTTGCAGGTCGCACCGCTCGCGGGCGCGATGACGCGGCTCGTGCTGCTGGGTGCCTCGGCACTTTGCGCCCTGTCGGTGCTTGCGTTGGTGCCACGCCGTGCGCGTCACACCGGCTTCGGGCGGCGCAGCCTCACCGCTTATCTGGTGCACGGCTTCCTGGTGCTCGGCCTCGTTGCGGCCGGCACGTTTGCGTGGTTGGCGCAAGCGCTCCCGGGGTGGGCGGCGCTGTTGTCTTGCATGGTGGCCGGCGTCGCGATCGCAGCGTCGCTGTCCACCCGATGGGCCGACCGGGTTTTCGCGCCCGTGACCCGCCCGGTGCAATGGATCGTGGCCGCCGGGCAACGCGTGGCGGGAAACCACGCCGGGCGGTTGGCGTCGGCCCGGCCATCCGGGACTGCGCGTTCGCCGCCGCCAAGGCCGCCACCGGCGGATCGGCCGCCCGGCACTTCGCCCATACGCCTGCGGATGGAACAAAACAAACGTCTGTATTAGGCTTGGCGCGTCCGCCGTCCGGCACCGGGAGATCCCCACCATGTTCCGTCCGCGTCATCTCGCCTGCGCCGTGGCGCTGGCCCTTGCCAGTTCCGCCGCGTTCGCGCAATCCGCACCGGCCGCCGCGCAGCCGTCCACGCACGCGGGCTTGTTCGACAATGTCGTGGTGTTCGGCGACAGCTTGAGCGACGACGGAAACCTGGATTTGTCCTGCATCAGCCAGGGCGCATGCCCGCAGTTGCCGTTCCTGATGCGCTTCACCACCAACCCCGGCGAAGTCGCGGTCGAACACATCGCGGACTACCTCGGGACACCGCTGACACCGGCCCTGATGCAGGGCACCGACTTCGCATTCGGCGGCGCCGGCATCCTCAACAATTCGCCGGGCACGCCTGCGAGCGTGCCGCTGCTGCCGGCCCAGCTCGGCATGTACCTGCAGGCGACCGGCAACAAGGCCGATCCGAACACCTTGTACAGCGTGTGGGGCGGCGCCAACGACGTGTTCTACGCGGCGACGTCCGGCGCGGCGGCGGCGACCGCCCAGCAGTTGATCGAGCAGACGATCGCGGCGCAGGTGCAGCAGGCGATCGCGGCCAACGTGATTCCGAACGATCCCGCTGCCATCGCGGCCTTCACGGCGCAGATCACGCCCATCGTGACCCAACAAGTGGTGGCGCAGGTGACGGCGGGCGCGGGCGTGTCCACGCTGATGGACCAGGCCCAGATCCAGGCTTACCTGCAGCAGGCCGCGGCAACCGAACTCGGCATGGTCAAGCAACTCGGCGACGCGGGTGCGCGCTACGTGATGGTGTTCAACCTGCCGAACATCGGCCTCACGCCATCCGGCCTCGCGCAAGGCCCGACCGCCGCCGGGCAGCTCACCGGGCTTTCGCTGGTCTACAACAACACGCTGAACGCAGGACTGGCCAGCGCCGGCGTCAACATCATCCCGGTGAATACGTTCGCGTTGCTCAATGAAATCGTGGCCGATCCGTCGCGCTACGGGTTCACCAACGTCACCCAGCCCGCATGCACCGGCGGCGACGGCAGCTCGTTCGAATGCTTGCCGGCGGGCACGCCGGGCGCCACGGTCACTTACCAGCCGGGCACCGAGAGCACCTATCTCTTCGCCGACGGCGTGCATCCCACCGCCGCCGCGCACGCGATGCTGGCGCAATATGCGGAGTCGATCATCACCGCGCCGGGCGAGATCTCGTTGCTGGGCGAAGCGCCATTGCAGATCAACCGGAGTCTCAATCGTTCCGTACTCGGCCAGGCCACCACCAGCCTCGCGGGCGCGTCGGGCAGCGGCTTGCGGGTGTGGGCGAATTACGACTACGCACGCCAGCGCCTCGACGCGCAGGTGAATTCGCCCAAGAGCAGCAACGACGTCAACACGCTCAGCATCGGCGCGGACATCCATCCGTCCGATGCGCTGACCGCGGGCATGGCTTTCACCATCGGTCAGCAGAAGGACGAGTTCGCGGGCAACGCCGGCGGCTTCAAGTTGCAGGACCTGCTGGCAACGGGTTACGTGATGTGGGGTTGGCAACAGGCGTACTTCGGCGCAATCGGCAGCTTCGGGCACCTGGGTTACAGCAACGTGCATCGCAACATCCCGATCGGGCCGACCGTGCGTTACGAAGACGGCGACACATCCGGCTCGCACACGGCGTTCGCGCTGACCGGCGGCTGGTGGCTGGATTTCGGCGCCTGGCGCACCGGCCCCTACGCCGACATCGCGTGGCAGCACATCCACGTGAATGGCTACAACGAGAACGGCAACGACGCGACCGCGATGACGTTCGGCAGGCAGGATCGCCACGCGCTGATCGGCACGCTGGGTTGGCAGCTGGCCGGGAACCTGCAGGCCGGCAGCGCGATGCTGCATCCCTATGCGCGCGTCGCGTGGAACCACGACAGCGATGCCGACCCGCGCGACGTCAGGGCGGGGCTGGTCAGCATGCCGGGTACCTTCGCGTTGCCGGGCTTCGTGCCGGACAGCAACTGGGGCAGTGCGGGCGTGGGACTCGCCGCTGATTTCACGGCCAGCTTTTCGGGCTGGATCGGATACGACGGCCGCTTCTCCGATTCCAGCCAGCGCGTCGACAGCGTGAACATCGGCGCCAGCTTCCGGTTCTGATCCACCCCGTTGCGCGAACAAAAAAA
>JBDZUX010000025.1:0-40247 GCA_040255405.1 Lysobacteraceae bacterium | reverse complement strand
CTGATGACGCTGATGCGCAACAAGCCCGGCGGCACGCAGCGCGTGGTGCTGATCGATTTTCCGTCGCCGCAGCTGAAATCGGTGGGGTTCGTCACCCGCACCTTCATCGACGCCGCCGGCCGCGAAATCGCCGCGGTGTACGTGCCGACCACGCCCAACCCCACCGGCGGCTACCTCGAACTGGTACCGACCGAACGCCTGATCGCCACCGACTGGAGCATGGACCAGGCGATGGCATTCATCGTCTCGGGCGGCGCGGTCGGACCCGAACAGTTGCCGGATGTGGAAGGCACGCCCATGCGCGCAGTCGAAGCCGCGAACCGGATCGCCCCGTGAACCCCGCCGCAACGGGTGCCGCTGCCGATCCCCGCTGTTTCCTGGCATTGCTGCCCGATGCGGGCAGCCTGCAAAACCTTCGACGTTGCCGCGAAGCGCTGGAACGCACCATCGCCGGCGCCGCGCGCGGCGTGCGCTGGATCGAACCCGCCGCGTTGCACATGACGTTGCGGTTCCTCGGCGAATCGGGCAGCGCGCAGCTCGACTATTTCCGGCACATGTTGCCGACACTGGCGCCATCCCTGCCAGCGGTCGCGACGCGCCGCTTCGGCGTCTGGCCCAATCGCGCGCGGCCGAGGCTGCTGGTGCTAGAACTCGAAGCGAGCGAGGCACTGTCGGAACTCGCGATCGCGTGCGAAACGCATGCACGCAAGGCCGGCTTCACGCCGGAAACCCGCGGCTTCCGCGCGCACATCACGCTCGCCCGCCTGCGCCCCGGTTGTGCATTCGGCATCCTGCCCCACCCGCCACCGTCGATCGCGTTCGAGGCGGTCGCGCTGATGCAAAGCGCGCTTGCGCAACCGGCCGCGACGTACACCGAACTTGCACGCGCGCCGCTCGCAGCGCCGACATCGCAGGTTGGGCTGAACACGGATTCACCCGTGTGATGCCCAACGATGCACCCGCGTATTGATGTAGGGCTTCTTCCGGATGAATCCGGAATCAGCCCCTAACCTGCACGGCAACGCGCGCGCCGGGCGTCGGCAGCATCACCTGGCTGCCCCAGCGCGACTCCAATTCGCCGGCCAACGTGGCGCGCCCTGGATCTTCGCCGTGCACGAGACAGACCGGCGGGTGTCCCGCGATCTTCCCGTACCAGGCCGACAACCCGGCCTGGTCGGCGTGCGCGGACAGGCCGCCCACGGTGTGCATCTGCGCGCGCACCGGGATGTCATTGCCGAACAGACGGACACGCTTCGCACCATCTACCAGCAGGCGCCCCAGCGTACCCGCCGCCTGATAGCCGACGAACACGACGTGTGCGGACGGATTGGCGAGGTTGTGCCGCAGGTGGTGGCGGATGCGTCCGCCCGTGCACATGCCGGAGCCGGCGATGATCACCGCGTGGTCGTGGATCGCGTTGATGGCGCGCGACGCAGCACCATCTTCGGAAAGCGTCAGGTTCGGCAGGTGTAGGGGTTGCGGACGCGTCGCCCAGAGCTTCCTCGCCGCGCCGTCGAACAGGTCCTCATGGCGGTCGTAGGCTGCGGTGACACGGATTGCCATCGGACTGTCCAGGAACAGCCTGAACGCGCCGAGGTTCCACGCGTCGAAGTGCTCGGCAAAGAAATAGAGCAGCTCCTGGGTGCGCCCCACCGCGAACGCGGGAATCACCACGTTGCCGCCGTCCTTGTGCGCGGCGCCGAAGATGGCAGCCAGCTCGGCCAGGGTATCGTCGCGCGATTTGTGCAGGCGATCGCCGTAGGTCGATTCCATCACCACGAGGTCGGCGGCAGGCACTGGCGCGGGGTCGCACAGGATCGGCGTGTGGTCGGGGCCGAGGTCGCCGCTGAACACCAGCTTGCGCAATGTTCCATTTTCCGCCGCTTCGATTTCCACGGTCGCGGAACCCAGGATGTGTCCCGCATCGCGCAGTGTGAGGCGCACGCCCGGCAGGATTTCACTCGGTACACCGTATTCGACCGGGCGCATTCGCTTCACCGCCGCGTCCACGTCGTCCTGCGTGTACAGCGGCACGGAGGGTTCTTGCCCTGGCCGCAGATACCGGTTGTCCTGCTCGGCATCCATCGCGGCGATGTTCGCGGCATCCGCCAGCATGATCGCCGCCAGGTCGACGGTGGCCGGATGGGTGAAGATCGGCCCCGCGAATCCGCGCTTCACCAGCAGCGGCACGCGCCCGGTGTGGTCGATGTGCGCGTGGCTCAGCACCAGCACGTCGACCGATGCCGGATCGAAGGGAAAGTCCGCCGCGTTGCGCTCGTCGGCCTTGCGTTCACCCTCCGGGTGATTCGGCCGTCCCTGGCGCTCACCCTCCGGGTGATTCGGCCGTCCCTGGCGCTCACCCTGCACCATTCCGCAATCGAGCAACACCCGCTTTCCCGCAACCTCGAGCAAATGGCACGAACCGGTCACCTCGCCCGCCGCACCGTGAAACACGATTTCCATGCCACCCTCCGCAGCCCGAAAGACGCCGCAGTATGCAGGCGTCGGAAGATCCGGGAAATCGGAACTCACGTTGTACTTGCCACTCATCCCCACCGCTGCGCGCGGCGCGCGGCGCTTCATTGATCGAGCCGACATGACTTCCGGCAGGGGTGCGCTCCACGCTTGTCCGTTGCTGGCACAATCGACGGCTCTTGCGCGGCCACGCGGCGCGCGGCACTCCGTTTCGCAACACCAAAGGACGCACCAATGCACAAGCATCTGTTGACCCCGGTCGCGCTGGCCATCGGCGCGGCGCTGGCCGTTTCAGGTTGCGGCAACAACCAGAACCCGAACACCCCGGCGCCGGCCGCATCGGCCGCCGCACCCGCCCCGGCGTCCACCGCGGCGGCGCCCGCGCCGGGTTCGACCGTCGCGATCACGCCCGCGCAACCGATCGCGTTCGATCTTGACGACCAATACAACCCGTGCAACGACTTTGCCGAGTACGTCAACGCGAAGTGGAACAAGGCCAACCCGATTCCGGCCGACCAGACCAGCTGGGGCGCATTCGGCATCCTGCACGAGCGCAGCATGCAACAGCAGAAGCAGATCCTTGCAACGGCCGCGCAGGAGGCCAAGAATCACAAGGGCAGCGAACTCGAGCAGAAACTCGGCAACCTGTACGCCGCCGGCCTCGATACCGCGACCATCGACAAACTGGGCTACGATCCGATTAAGCCGCAGCTCGCGGCGATCGACGCGCTGAAGACACCCGCCGACATCGCCGATTTCATCAACACCAGCTACGACAACGGCGACAGCTACGTTTTCGCCTTCGGTTCGGGCGCAGACTTCAAGGACGCGACCACCCAGATCGGCTACGTGTTCCAGGACGGCCTTGGCCTGCCGACCCGCGACTATTACCTGTCGCCGAAATACAAGGAGCTGCGCGACGCCTACGTGCAATACATCGCCAAGTCGCTGGAACTGGTCGGCACGGCGGAAGCCGACGCGAAAAAGCAGGCGGACGGGGTCCTGAAGTTCGAGACCGAACTCGCCAAGGCATCCTTGGCGCCGGTCGAGTTGCGCGACCTCGACAACGAATACAACTTCGTGACCGTGGCCGAAGCCGACAAAATCAGCCCGCACTTCAGCTGGGACAAGTTCTTCAAGGCCCAAGGCGTGGACGTCGGCAAGGGCTTTTCGCTGTCGCAGCCGAAGTTCATCGCCGAGTTCGACAAGCTCTTGGCCAAGGCGCCGATTTCGCAATGGCAGGCGTATCTCAAGTTCCACCTGGTCAGTGACGCCTCCACGGCGCTGAGCCAGCCGTTCCAGGAAAACCACTTCGAGTTCTACGACAAGACCCTGCGCGGCCAGCCCGAGCAGAAGGACCGCTGGAAGCGCGTGGTCGATTCAGTCAACCATGCGATGGGCATGGGCCTTGGTGAGTTGTACGTCGCCAGGTATTTTCCGCCCGAATCCAAGCAGCGCGCGGAACAATTGGTCACCAACGTTCGTGCCGCGCTCAAGCAGCACATCGAGAACCTCGACTGGATGAGCGAGGCGACCAAGCAGAAGGCGCTCGAGAAGTGGTCGCTGTTCCTGCCCAAGATCGGCTACCCCGACAAGGGCGAGTGGCGCGACTGGTCGGGCCTCGCCATCCAGCCCGCCAAGTGGTATGCCAATCTCGAAGCGGCGTCGAAGTACAACTACCACTACGACATCGGCAAGATCGGCAAGCCGACGGATCGCAAGGAATGGCACATGACGCCGCAGACGATCAATGCCTACTACGACCCGACCACCAACACCATCAACTTCCCGGCCGCGATCCTGCAGCCTCCGTTCTTCTACGCCAAGGGCGACGACGCGGTGAACTACGGCGGCATCGGCTATGTGATCGGCCACGAATCCAGCCACGGCTTCGACGACCAGGGCAGCCAGTTCGACGGCCGCGGCAACCGCGTCAACTGGTGGACGCCGAAGGACAAGCAGGCGTTCGACGAGCGCACCGGGGCGCTGGTCAAGCAATACGACAGCTACACACCGATCCCGGGCAAGCCGGACCTGCACGTCAACGGCAAACTGACGCTGGGCGAGGACATCGGCGACCTCGGCGGACTCAACATCGCCTACACGGCCTTGCAGACCGCGCTGAATGCCAATCCCCAGGAGGCCGACCAGAAGATCGACGGCATGACCCAGGACCAGCGGTTCTTCCTGAGTTCCGCGCGCGTGTGGGAAGGCACCACCCGCGACAAGACCGCAGAGTTGCGCCTGAACGTCGATCCGCACGCACCCGGCAAGATCCGCGCCTTCGCATCGGCAGCCAACATGCCGCAGTTCGCGCAGGCTTTCCAGTGCAAGCCCGGCGACAAGATGATGCACCAGGGCGACAAGCTGGTGAAGATCTGGTAGGAGAGCCGGGACCCGGGATTCGGCAACCGCTTGAATCGCCCCCACGTTCGAACTTCAAACGCCGCATGCAAGTGCGGCGTTTTTTTTTGGCCCGCGCACCCGCGATTCGCGACCATGGGAGCGGCAGCCAACCGTGGGCTGATTTGCATCATATCGGTATTGCGACTCATTCGCATTTGCCTTACCATCAGCTGCGCATCGCCCGTAACCCACGGACAAAGCCCACCCAGCCGCCGCCGCGGTGCGCGATCCCCCGCCCCCGCCGGGACTGCGCGATCGCCACCCGCGCGCGGCGCACAAGAACAAGGCGCATCTTTTCATGCCCGGCATCAAGCATCGCAAGCACGACCGCCACCGCCCGCTCACCCTTTCCACCCTGATGACCGGCATCGCGCTCGGCCTGCCCTCGCTGGCTGCAACCCCAGCGGCCTCGCCGGTATCGATGGAAGCGAGCCCGACGCAGCTGCCCGTCGTCCACGTCAAGGCCAGGCGGAACCCCTACAAGGCCGATGCGGTGCAGTCGCACAAGTTCACGCAGTCGCTGCTCGACACTCCGCAGACCATCAACGTGATCGGCAAGGAGATCATCCAGCAGCAAGGCGCCACCACCCTGACGGAAGCGCTGCGCAACAGCCCCGGCGTCGGCACGTTCTACGTCGGAGAAAACGGCAGCACGTCCACCGGCGATGCCATCTACATGCGCGGCTTCGATACATCGGGGAGCATCTTCGTGGATGGCGCGCGCGATCTCGGGTCGATTTCGCGCGACGTGTTCAATGTCGAACAGGTCGAGGTCACCAAGGGGCCGGACGGTACCGAATACGGCCGCACCGCGCCGACCGGTGCAGTCAACATGGTCAGCAAGCAGCCGCAACTGAAGCATCGAACGTCGGCGTCGCTGGGCTACGGCAGCGGCGATCACCAACGCGTGACCGCGGACTGGAACGATCCGATCGGGGAGCACACCGCGTTCCGGTTGAACGTGATGGGCCAGAAAAGCGGCGTCGCCGGCCGCGACACCGTGGGCCAGGACCGTTGGGGCATCGCGCCGTCGCTCGCGTTCGGATTGGGTACGCCGACCACCGTCCATCTCGATTTCCTGCACGTCAGCCAGAACAATGTCCCCGACGGCGGCGTGCCGACCATCGGCCTGCCTGGCTACACATCGCCCGACCCCTCGCGCCCGTTCCTGGCCAAAGCGCCGCCCGTCGACACATCGAATTTTTACGGTACCGGCACGGACCACGACCGCGTGGAGGCGGACATGTTCACCGCGATCATCCGCCACGACTTCGCGGGCGGAGCCGTGCTGCACGACACCTTGCGCTGGGGCCGCACCCACCAGGATTACCTGTTGACGTCCTGGCGCGGCGCGGCGGCGAACATCGCCACGCCCGATCCTGCCGACCCGTCCACCTGGACCATCACGCGTGACATACCGACCTTCAAGGACCAGGCCAACCGCATCCTCACCAACCAGGTCAATCTCACCGCGGGTTTCGACACCGGCGTCATCGAACATGACTTGAGCACCGGCATCGAACTGACGCGCGAGACCATCGGCACCGGCGGCACGGGCGCACTCGACAGAAGCGCGTGGACACCCGCAAACCTGTACCACCCCGACCCCGAAACCGCCGCCGGGCTCGTCATCGGCGACACCGGTGCGTGGAGTCGCGGGCGTACCGACACCACCGCCGCGTACCTGTTCGACACCCTGCATTTCGGCGAGCACTGGCTGGCGACCGCGGGCGCGCGCATTGACCACTACCACACCGATTTCCAGAGTGTGCTGCCCTGCGGCACTTCGCGACGCGCTCCGGAATGCGGCGCCCACCCGCTCGGCACGCCATTGACGGCGGTCGACGCGGACACGGGTGGCAATCTTTACGGTTACAAACTCGGCCTGGTGTACAAGCCGGTCGAACGCGGCAGCGTGTATGCGAACTTCGCCGTTTCCGCCCAACCCCCGGGCGGCAACAACCTCGCGCTCAGCGCTTCCGCCAACAGCGCCGACAACCCGGTATTCGATCCGCAGCGCGCGCGCGCGGTGGAACTCGGCACCAAGTGGGACGCTTTCGACAACCAGCTGCGCCTGACCGCGGCGCTGTACCGAACGATCGTGACCAACCTCGTGGTGCAGGATCCGGTGGACCTGCAGTATTACCAGATCGGCCGCCAGCGCGTGCAAGGCATCGAACTGGGCGCGGTCGGCCAGATCACGCGGCATTGGGCCGTGAGCGCGGGCTACACCGTCATGGACGCACAGGTGACGCGTGGCGACGCACTCGCCCAGAACGGTTCGGACGAATTGCCCTACACGCCTGCAAGTGCGTTCACCGCCTGGAGCACGTGGCAGCTGCCGCACCACGTCACGATCGGCGCGGGAGCACGCCATGCCGGCAAGATGCAACGCGGCCATGACGGCGCGATCGGCACCCCGTCCTTCACCGAGGCGTACTGGGTGTTCGATGCGATGGCGAGCTACGCGATCAACCGGCGCACCATGCTGCAATTGAACGTCTACAACCTGTTCGACAAGAGCTACGCCGCCGCCATCAACAAGAGCGGCTATCGTTACACACCCGGCACGCCGCGCTCGGCGCTGCTGACACTGAACTTCCACTACTGACCGCCAACATTTCCCGGGCACCCGTCATGTTGCAATATGCAATCAACGTACTCGTCACCGTCGTCGTTGTCGTAGCCGTTTCCGAGTTGGGACGGCGCAGCTCTTTCTGGGGCGCCGCGCTCGCATCCCTGCCACTGACATCCCTGCTCGCGTTCATCTGGATTTACCGAAGTACGGGGAACACCCAGACGGTCATTTCCCTCTCGCAAGGTATCTTCTGGCTGGTGCTTGCCGCATTGCCCCTGTTCCTCATTTTCCCGGCACTTCTCAAAAACGGCATGGCATTCTGGTCTGCGCTGGGCGCATCCTGCTTGATCACTGTGGGACTCTATTTCGCGATGGTCTGGACATTGGGACGTTTGGGCGTGCGTCTGTAGGACGCACGAGCGAGCGCGATCGAATCCCCATGCTGCTGCACATTGAAAACCTGCTGGATGATGCGACTGTCGAGCGCATGCGCGCGAAGCTGGATGCCGCCGAATGGACCGATGGTCGGGAAACCGTGGGAGCGCAAGGCGCGCAGGTCAAGCGCAACCAGCAGCTTCCCGACAGCTCGCCATTGCGGATGGAATTGGGCCGCGAGGTGCTGGCCGCGTGCGCACGCCATCCCGAGTTCCACGCGGCCACCCTGCCGGTCAGCATCCTGCCACCGCGTTTCAACCGCTACGCCAACGGCGGGCACTACGGCGCGCACATCGACGGCGCGGTGATGGCGTTGGCCGACGGCAGCCAGTTGCGCAGCGACATCGCCTGCACGCTGTTCCTGGCCGACCCGGAAAGTTACGACGGCGGCGAACTGATCATCGAGGACACCTGGGGCGAACACGAGGTGAAGCTGCCGGCGGGCGATGCGGTCGTGTATCCGTCCTCGAGCCTGCACCGCGTGGCACCGGTCACGCGTGGCGCGCGCGTGGCGGCGTTCTTCTGGATCCAGAGCCTCGTGCGCGACGAAGCACGGCGCCGCACACTGCTGCAACTCGATACCGCCATCCGCGAACTCACCGCGAACGCAGCCGATCCCGCAACCGTCAAGCAACTCACCGGCGTGTACCACAACCTGCTGAGGCAATGGGCCGAGACGTAGGCAGGGCTGGCGCCGGCTCCATCGGCGGAAGCCCAACATTGGCGGTGTGATTCGTTGGGCTGATTCCGGGCAGCCCGGAATCAGCCCAACCTGCGGCAGCGAGCCCGCCAACGCGCGATAATACGCGGCTTTCCGCAAGCGGATTCGCGATGGATTACATTCCGGGTCAACGCTGGGTGTCGGATGCGGAGCCCGAACTCGGCCTCGGCACCGTGTTGCGTTGCGACGACCGTGCGGTGCAGGTGCTGTTCGCGAAGTCCGGGGTGGTGCGCAATTACGCCTCGCACGGGGCGCCGCTTGCGCGCGCCACGTTTCGGGTCGGCCAGCGCGTTGCGGGCCGCGGCGTCGCCTTCGTGGTCGAACGCATCGACCTGCGCGACGGCCTGCTGGTGTACTCGGGGGAGAAGCGCGAGCTGACGGAAGGCCAGCTCGACGACGAACAGTCGCTGTCGCAAGCCGACGCTCGGCTGATTTCCGCACGCATCGACAAGCCTCACCGCTACGAGTTGCGCAAACGGGTCCTGTTGGCGCGGGCGGCGGCACGCCGTTCCGATGCATGGGGCATCCTGTCGGCGCGGGTCGACCTGCTGCCGCATCAGCTCGGCGTGGTCGCCGCGTGCATGGAGCGCGAGCACCCGCGTGCGCTGCTGGCCGACGAGGCAGGGCTCGGCAAAACCATCGAAGCGGGGATGCTGATCGCGCGCATGTTGGCGACCGGCCGCGCCACACGCGTGTTGATCCTGCTGCCTGAAGCGTTGCTGGTGCAGTGGTTCGTGGAAATGCGCCGGCGCTTCCAGCTCGACTTCGCGATGATCGACGAGGAACGCTGCACGGCGGTTGCCGCTGCCGATCCCGCCCGGAATCCCTTCGAAGACGAACAGCTCGCGATCGCTTCCGCCGCATGGCTGGGCCGCGATGCGCAGCGGCGCGGACAGGCGCTGGCGGCGGGCTGGGACATGCTGGTGGTGGACGAAGCCCATCACCTCGAATGGACCCCGGAAGCAGCGAGTCCGGAGTACCGGGTGGTGGAAACGCTCGCCGCGGTCGCACCCAGCGTGGTGCTGCTGACTGCCACGCCGGAACAACTGGGCCGTCGCGCGCATTTTGCCCGCTTGCGTTTGCTGGACCCCGCGCGCTTCGATGACCTCGAACGTTACCTCGCCGAAGTAGAGCATTACGCCAGCCTGTCGCCCCTCGCGGATCGCATCGCGTCCGGTGAACCCCTGGGCGACGACGAACGGGGCGCGTTGCGCGCGCGGTTTCCGCACGATCCCGCACTGCACGCACTGGCCGATGCGTATCCGGAAAACGCCGACGCGCTGCTGTCCGCGCTGATCGACCGCCATGGCACCGGTCGGGTGATGTTCCGCAGCCGCCGTGACAGCGTCGGCGGATTTCCCGGCCGCCAGCTCGACATCGAAACCGCTGCCGAGGCGCCGGCGCACCCGAAGCTGATGGCCGAATTCGAGGATGACGTGCGCGGCGCAGCAGCGGAACCGCGGGCGCTCGACTACGCCGACGATCCGCGCATCGAATGGCTGGTCCGGCTGCTCGATGCGCACCACGACGACAAGTTCCTGTTGATTGCGACTACGCGCACCAAGGTCGAGGCGATCGACGCGGCGCTGCGCACGCGCACCGGCACCAAGGTCGCGAGTTTCCACGAAGCGATGACGCTGCTGCAGCGCGATCGCGCGGCAGCGTGGTTCGCGCAGGTCGACGGCGCGCGTCTGCTGCTGTGCTCGGAAATCGGTTCCGAAGGCCGCAACTTCCAGTTTGCGCACCGCCTGGTCCTGTGGGACTTGCCGCTCGATCCGGACCTGGTCGAGCAGCGCATAGGGCGACTGGACCGGATCGGCCAGAAGCACCCGGTGACCTTGCACGTGGCGGGATTGCCGGGCAGCGCCCAACAGGCGATCTCGCGCTGGCATGCCGAAGGCACCCGCGTCCTGCGCGAATGCCCTGCCGACGGCCGTGAGCTGCTGCGCAGACACGGCGCCGAGCTGGTCCGCATCGCGCGCGCGCACGCCGAAGCCGGCGAGTCCGAAGATCCGGAACTGGACGGCCTCGTCAGCGCAACGGCATTGGCCCACACGGAACTTTCCGAAGCCATCCGCTCGGGGCGCGACCGCCTGCTTGAACTCGCTGCGCGCAATGCGGGCGGCAAGGCACTGCTGGATGCAATCCGGGCGTCCGATGGCGATGTGCCGTCGCACGCGCTGATGCAGGCATGCTTTGAACCGTTCGGCGTGCACACCGAGGACCTGGGTGGCGGCACCATCCTGCTCGATCCCGAGTTCCTGTCCACCGATGCCTTGCCCGGCTTCACCAACGGTCCGCGTCGCGCAACTTTCGACCGGACCCTGGCTCTCGCGCGCGAGGAACTGGACCTGCTGCGGATGGACCATCCGCTGGTGCTCGGGGCGGTCGACCTGCTGCTGACCAGCGAATTCGGCAACGCGTCGTTCCTCGTCGATCCCGCGCTGCCCGCGCGCAGCGTGCTGCTGGAAGCGCTTTACGTTGTCGAATGCATTGCGGACGTGCGGCTGGATGCACCGCGCTTCCTGCCGCCGACGCCGCTCACCGTGTGCGTCGATTCGCGACTCGCGGCGCGTGATTACACGCCGTCTGCGCCGTCGCTTGCACGGGCGCGCGAACGCCTGCTCGACATTTCGCGCTATCGTCGCCACCTCGCGCAGCTGGTGCCCGCAATGCTGGAAGCCGCCGATTTGTTCGCGGGCGAGCGCGCGGGCGCCGTCATCAAGGCTGCGATCGCGGACGCGCAAACCGCGCTCGATGCACGGTTGCAGCGCTTGCGGGTCCTGGGGGAACTCAACGCGTCGGTGGCCTCGGGCGAAATCGGCGCGGCGCAATCCACGCGGGATCAGACCGTTGCGGCACTGGCACGCGCGCGCCCGCGACTCGACGCCGTGCGGATGGCGGTCAGCACCGATTTCCTGGCGCTCCGCTGAGCTGCGGCGGCGCATTCGAAGCCGCTCGCGGGCCGCAGCCTGCTATCAGATCGCACGCCAATCCTGTCGCGCCCATGGGGCGCTCCTGCAAGGGACGATAGCGGGAATGCAGAGCGGGCCATGCCCGCGATCAGGCACACGCCAATCCATCGCGCCCATGGGCGCTCCTGCAAGGGACGATAGCGGAAATGCAGAGCGGGCCATGCCCGCGATCAGGCACACGCCAATCCATCGCGCCCATGGGCGCTCCTGCAAGGGATGGTCGCGGTGAATGCAGGAGCGGGCCATGCCCGCGATCCTGATGGGCACCGATCCAATCGTGTGCCAACCATCTCGCGCCCGTGGGGCGCTCCCACACGGGGACACGCGCATGCGAACCAGCTTTACGGCCGACGCGCGAGCTCGGGGTTTTCGCGGGTCACCGGCATCAGGTCCTTCTTCGAGACGCCCAGCCACAGCAGCATCGGGCTGGCGAAGAAGATCGACGAGAGGGTGCCGACCAGGATGCCGATCAGCATGGTGATCGCGAAGCCGTGCACGGCGGGGCCGCCGAACAGCCACAGCGACGCCATGGTGATGGCGGTGAACACCGACGTGATGATGGTGCGCGAGAGGGTATTGTTGATCGCGCGGTTGAGGATCTGCGGCGTGTCGGCCTTGCGCGTGAGGCGAAACAGTTCGCGCACCCGGTCGAACACCACCACCTTGTCGTTGATCGAGTAGCCGATCACCGCGAGGATCGACGCCAGCACCGTCATGTCGAACTCGCGCTGCACCAGCGCGATGATGCCGACCGTGATCACGGTATCGTGGATTTCGCTGGCCACCGCGGCGAACGCGAAGCGCTTTTCGAATCGCGCCCACAGGTAGACCATGATGCCGATGATCACCACGATCGCAGCGTAGATGCCGCTGGTCTTCAGTTCCTGCCCGACTTCAGGGCCGACGAAGTCGGGCGGCTTGGCCAGGCTCGCGCCCGAATTGGCAGCCTGCAAGGCGGCCATCACGTTCTTGGAAACCTCGCCCGCGACCTTGTCCGGGCTTTCCTTGGCGCCGGCGTCCTTCGGCGGCTGCAGGCGAATGGAAATTTCGCGCGTGCCGCCCATGCTCTGCACGACCGCGTGGTCGAACCCGGCCTTGGTGAGCGCGCTGCGCACGTCACCGACGTCGACCGGCTTTTCGTAACTCACGTTGAGCAGGATGCCCCCGGTGAAGTCGAGGCCGTAGTTCATCCCCCTCACGGTGATGGCCCACACCGACACGATCAGCAGGATCGCCGAGATGACGATGCTGACCTTGCGCATGCCAAGGAAGTTGATGTTGAGATCGTGGTGGAAGATTTCCATGGATGTCGCTTTTCTCTTTGAACCCCTCTCCCTTCGGGGAGCGCTACGCGCCCGGCCGAAGGCCGCCTCTCCCGAAGGGAGAGGAAAACAATGTCGTTACACCCAGAGCGTCTTGAGCTTGCGTTTGCGGCCGCCGTGGATCAGCGCGGTGATCGCGTGGGTCATGGTCACCGAGGTGAACAGCGAAGTCGAAATACCGATGAACAGCGTGACACCGAAGCCCTTTATCGCGCCCGATCCCACCGTGATCAGGCCCAGCGCCGCCAGCAAGTGGGTGACGTTGGCGTCCAGGATCACCGACCATGCCTTCTCGTAGCCCGCCCGGATCGAAGCCAGCGGCGTCGACCCGTTGCGCAATTCTTCGCGAATGCGCTCACAGATCAGCACGTTCGCGTCGATCGCCATGCCGAGCGTCAGCACGATGCCGGCGATACCGGGCATGGTAAGCGTCACGCCGACGGCCGACATCACCGCGATCAGGATCAGCAGGTTGAATACCAGCGCAATGTCCGCGACCAGCCCGAACAACCGGTAGTAGAAAGCCGCGGCGATCAGCACCAGCACCAGGCCCAGGATCACCGCGCGCTCGCCTTTCTTGATGTTGTCCTGGCCGAGGCTGGGACCGATCACGCTCTGCTCGACGATGTCCATCGGCGCGGCCAGCGAACCCGAGCGCAGCATCAACGACAGCGTCTGCGCTTCCTGCTGGGTCAAGCCCGTGGTCTGGAATTTCTTGCCGAACACGCCCTGGATCACCGCATTGTTGAGCACCGTCTCGGTGGTCTTGGAAGAGTGCACTTCCTTGCCGTCGACGATCTTCACCACCGGCGTGGTCTCGATGTAGACGACGCCCATGCGCTTGCCGACGTTCTCGGTGGTGAAGTCCAGCATCTTGCGCGCACCGGTGGAATTCAGCGTCACGTTGACGTCCGGCATGCCGGTCTGCTGGTCGTAACCCGACGAGGCATCGACCAGTTCGTCGCCGCTCACGATCACGCGCTTCTTCAGCACCACCGGGGTGCCGTCCTTCATGTAGTACAGGCGAGCGTCCGGCGGCACGTTGCCGGTGCGCGCGGCCTCCTGTGCATTCACGTTCGGATCGTCGGCATGGTATTCCAGCGTCGCGGTGGCGCCCAGCACGCGCTTGGCCTCGGCGGTGTCCTGCACCCCCGGGAGTTCCACCACGATGCGGGTCTGGCCCTGCTGCTGGATCAACGGCTCCGAGACGCCCAGCGCGTTGACGCGGTTGCGCAGCGTGGTGACGTTCTGGATGATGGTGGTCTGCGCCAACTTCTGCAGCACGTCCGGCTTGATCTCCGCGTGCAATGCGTAACCGCCGCCCGGTATGCGGCCGGTGCTGAGGTCGAGGTCGGTCGCGTCCTCGCGGATCGCGGCTTCGGCGCGGTCACGGTCCTCCGACGTCTTGAACACGGCCTGCACGCCGGTGCCGCTCAGCGATACGGAGTCGACTGGAATCTGCTTCTGCCGCAGCGTGGCACGGATGTCGTCCAGGTAACGCTGCTGCTGCTTCTGCAACACCGCGTTCTGGTCCACCGCCATCAGGAAATGCACACCGCCCTGCAAGTCGAGGCCCAGCGGCATCGCACGCCCGCCGATCTTCTGCAGCCAGGGCGGCACCGTGGTCGCAAGGTTCAGTGCCACCGTGTAGTCGTCGCCCAGCGCCACGCGCAGCACATCGGAACCGCGCAACTGCACGTCGGTGTTGGCGAAGCGTACCAGCATGCGGTCCTTGTCGATCGAAATGTCCTGGTAGGACACGTCCTGCTTGTCGAGAACGGCGGCGACCTTCTTCTGGAGCGTCGCATCCACCTTGGCGTCGCGGTTGGCCACGATCTGCACGGCGGGCTGCGGCCGGAACGCGTTGGGCGATGCGTACAGCAGGCCCAGCACCATCGCGAGGCCGACCAGCCAGTATTTCCAGCGGGGAAAGTCGATCATGGTTCGGAAAGAATGCTCTGCGCGAATGGAGGCACGCCGGGCGGCATGCTCAGGAGGATTTCAGCGTGCCCTTCGGCAGCACATTGGAGACGGCGCCCTTCTGCACCCGGATCTGCACGTTGTCGGCCACTTCCACCGTGAGGAAGTGCTCGCCGACGTTCTCGACGCGACCCAGGATGCCGGCCGCGATCACTTCGTCGCCCTTGGCGAGCTCCGAAATCATCTTGCGCTGCTCCTTGGCGCGTTTCTGCTGCGGACGGATCAGCAGGAAATAGAACACCACGAACAGCAGGATCAGGAAGCCGAACGAGTACATCGGGTTCGGTTCGCCCGCCGCGGCGGGCGCCGCAGCAGCGGCGAATAGTGTCGAAAACATGTGGGACTCTCGGTTGTGGGGCAGCCGCAACAGCGGCGGGTCTGCCCAAAAGACAGCGGATTATGCCACGGCCAGCCGCCCTGCGCATGCACCGACAGGCAAAGACCGGCCGAGCCGTGACGCAGGTTGGACACACTGCGATAATTCGAGGTTCCGCAAAACCTCGAAGGAACCGCCCCGATGCAGCACCTCACGGTCGTCACCACCGGCGGCACCATCGACAAGGTGTACTTCGACGCGAAGTCCGATTACCAGATCGGTGCCCCGCAGATCGGGGAAATCCTCGCGCAACTGGGCGTCGCGTTCGAGTTCGACGTGGTGCCGGTGCTGCGCAAGGACAGCCTTGAAATGACCGATGCCGACCGCGCAGCGATCCGCGACACCGTCGCGGGCCAGCCGCACCGGCACATCCTGATCACCCACGGCACCGACACCATGGTCGAGACCGCGCGCGCGCTGGCCGGGCTCCCCGGCAAGACCATCGTACTGACCGGCGCGCTCAATCCCGCCCGCTTCCAGGGTTCGGACGCGGTATTCAACATCGGCTGCGCGGTGGGCGCGGTGCAGACCCTCGACCATGGCGTGTGGATCGCCATGAACGGGCGCATCTGGGACCCGGCGCGGGTCCGGAAGAACCGCAAGGCCAATCGCTTCGAAGAAGCGATGTAGCGGCAAGCCGCACATCTGCCGAAAAAAGAGCCCGGCTTGCGCCGGGCTCGAATCGCAACCGTACGTTCGATCAGAGCGACGCGGCCGCCTGACTCATGATGATGCTGCCGAAACCGGTGGTGTAATCCCAACCCGGCGCCGCGCTTTCACCGCCGTTGCTGCCGGAAGTGACATCGTGGAACGCCGAGGCCGGCAACTGGTAGAGCTTGGGCGCGGCAAAGCCGATGCCGGTGCCCCTGGCGGCAATCATGCGCGCCCAGAAGCCCACGAACAGCGGCGACGACAGGCTGGTGCCGCCGTACTGCGCCGGGCTGCCGTTGACGACGATGATGGCACCGCTGTTGGGATCGGCATCGAACGCGATGTCGGGCACGCCGCGCGTGGTATGCCCCGCGTTCTGACCCACGCCCACCTGCCAGCTCGGAATCGGCTCGAAGCTGCTGGGGCTGCCGCCGGTATCGGACCACACGGTCTCACCCTGCCAGGTGCTGGTGGTCGCGTTCAACGTGGTCCCGCCCACCGCCACCACGTACGGTGAACTGGCCGGCCAGCTCGGCGTGGTGCCTTTCGGGCTGCCACTGCATTCGTTGGACCCGGAGTCGCCCGACGACACCGAGAACGTCTGTCCCTGCGCGTCGGCTTGCTGGAACAGCGCATCGGCGGCCGCGGCCGACCCATCCTGCTGGGCATAGGTTTCGCATTCGCCCAGCGATACGTTGATGACCTTGGCGGCATTGGCGGTGACCACGGTGTTGAAATCATCCACCATGCTCGAATTCGCCAGCGTCGGGATGTTGTAGAACACGATCTTGCCGACCTGCCCGCCGCCCATGCCGACAATGTCCTGGCTGTCGAGATCCCACTCGGGCGTGCCGCTGGTGTCGGTGCCGGTGCCGCCCGTGTTGACGATCTGCGTCGCCACCGCCGCCAAGCCGTTCTGCGAGGTGAAGGTATTGAGGTCGGCCAGCGTCTGGGTGAGATCGCCATTCGAGATGATGCCAACCGTCACGCCGGCTGCGGTGGGCAGGCTGGCGCCGCCATAGATCGACGGGAACTGGACCGGGTTGTGGCCGATGATCGAGCCGCCGCCACCGCCGCCGGGCTTGCCCTTCATGACATGCCCCGCGGGGTGCGGCACGTGCACCGTCTGCAGACCGATTACGCCGCTCACGCCACGCAGCGAGGCGGGAACCGCCGCGTCGCTGGCATTGGCGAAGGCGCTGCGGCCGTCATGGGTATGAACGTGGACCAGGTTCGTGTGGAACGCGGACTGCACGGCCGCCGCGGGCGCAGTCGCGGAAACCAGCAGGCGGTTGGATGAAATGTTGACGTCGGAGAAGCCGTGCTGCGTGAGCCAACCCGCGACGGCATTCGCGTCGGCCTCGCTCGGCCCGTACTGCGCGGTGAACTGTGCGGAGGTGAGGTTGGGATGGTTCGGATTGGCGATGAAAGCTTGCAGTTGCGCCTCGTCGCGCAATTGCAGCGAAACCGATATGCGCATCGATTGGGCGAGGGACACGGGTCCCGTCACCACATCGCCCGCGTGCAATGCGGCGGCACGCGCCACCACCGTGCCGGCGGGTGCCGCGGTGCAGGTGAGCGTGGCGAGCGCCAGGCCAACACCCACCAGCAGACTTTTCATGGGCAACTTGTGTGACATCGAGATCTCCTCAGGGGAAGTACAGAAGATGATCGAGCTCGCGCGTTTCCACGCACGATCCGGGCACGGGCAATGACCGTGCCGAACACCACCTCCCCTGGCGCTTTTCCCCGCGTTTTTCCAGACAAACACGCGCGGAACGCCGAGATCGACGTTTGCAGGCTGCCTGGGTGCGCCCTCACGCACGCAAGCCGCCCAACACTATCCTTGTTTGCGATTCCGAGTCACGCTGCAATGCACCACCACGACCGCAGCAACCGGTCACGCGGGCAACGGAAGCCTGCCCGGAGGTCTCAGCGACGCGTGCTCCCCATCAAGTGTGCAGGCCGGGTGCGCAACACCCAGGCCGCCAGCGCCAGTACCAGCAATACCGGTGTGGCCCAGTACAGGGCCACCAGCAGGCCGCGCAAGGGTCCCCGTGACTGCGCGAACAACTGGCTCGTCGCCGTGGCCGGCGATGCCACGACGGACGGATAGGCCTCCGCGAACGCCGTATCCGCCACGTCCTGCCCGGACGCGCCGGCAAATGCAGCCAGCGGTTCGCCCAACACGATGTAGGTATGCAGCAAAGGCGCGTTGACGCGGGCCGAAGCCGCCAACACGGGGCCAACGTCCGGCTCCCGCGCGAGCGAACCATACAACCAGGCGTTGAACGCCAGGCACAGTACGAACAGCCCGAACAACACCCCGTATTTGTGCCAGCGCATCGCCTGCCCTCCTCCCCACGATCATCGCAAGCGGCCCATGGACGGTCAATGTCCAGCCGGCCACGGCCGCAAGAAAAGGGGTCCGGCCGAACCGCCGGACCCCAAGGTTGCAACGAGCCACGTATGTGCGACAGGCCTCCTCAGAACGTCATGCTCCAGCCGTTCAAGGTGCCATAGTCGCCACCATCGCCCCAGACGTTGTCGTCGATCACCTTGAGTTTCCAGGTGCCGTTGCTCGATACCGACGAGGCATTGATGTCGTACGTCTTGTCGATGTTGCCGTCATTGTTGTAGTCCGGGTATTGCAGGATCGCGTAGGCTCCGTTCGGCGCGTACAACACGATTTCCAGGTCACCCGACCAGTTGTGGGTGATGTTCACGTGCACCGGAAGATCCGACGGCGCGTTGCCGGATTCGCCCGTTACGGCGATCGGGCTGGTCGCCGTACCGTTGTCCGGGATCACGTACTGGGTGTCGTTCGAGAACGTACCGCCCGGCGGGGGTGGCGGTGGCGGCGGTGGAGGGGGCGGTGACGCACCGCCGCCGGCCACGTTGCCCACGAAGCTCGCGATGTTGATCGATCCGAAACCGGTGGTGTAGTCCCAACCGGCAGCGGCCGATTCGCCCCCGTTGCTGCCCGAGGTCACGTCGTGGAAATCGGACGAGTAATGCGACGCAGCATCCTGATAGACGAGCGGTGCCGCAAAGCCGAGGCTTGAATCGGCGGCCAGCGTGCGCGCCCACACCCCCACGAACAAGGGGGACGAGAGACTGGTGCCGCCGATTTGTTCGCTTGAACCATCCACGATCACCAGTGCACCGGAATTGGGGTCGCCATCGAAGGCCACGTCCGGCACGCCGCGCGTGGAATGACCCGCGTTCTGGCCCACGCCCTGCTGCCAGCTCGGCATCGCCTCGAAGGTGCTGGGGCTGCCGCCGGTGCCGCTCCAGGTGGTCTCGCCCGTCCAGGTGGTGCCGCTGGTGTTGAGCGTGGTGCCGCCGACCGCCACCACGTATTGCGAGTCGGCGGGCCAGCTCGGGGTCGTGCCGCCGTCTCCGCATTCGTCGGCGCCGGAGTCACCCGACGAGATCGAGAAGGTGACGCCCTCGGCATCGGCCTCCTGGAAGACGTTGTCGCCGGTGGCTGCGCCGTTGGTCTCGCTGCCCGTTTCGCAACCCCCGATCGAAACGTTGACGACCCGCACCTGGCCGCTGGTGGTGGCCTCGCTGAAGCCATCCACCAGATCCTGCGTGGAAAGTTGCGGAATGTCGTACAAGTACAGCGCCTGCACGCCGCCGCTGATGCCGACGATGGCCTGGCTGTCCATGTCCCATTCGGCGTCACCGCTGGTGTCGGAGCTGCCGCCGTCCACCGTCACCACGTTCATCGGGATGTTGCCGTAACCGTTCTGGCTGAGGAACGACTGGAAATCGCTCAGCACATTGCTCATGCTCCCCTGCGTGATGATGCCGACGCTGACCGACGAACCGGTCGCGGTGCTGCCGGCGCCATAGATCGAGGCGAACTCGGAAGGGTTGTGCCCGACCGCGGCCTGGGTGGTCGCCATCGGCTTCGCCGGCATCACGTGGAACTTGTGCACGTTCTGCAGGCCCAGCACTTCGTTGACGACCCCGCGCAGTGCAGTCGGAATGCGTGCCGGCGTGGCATTGGCAAATGCCAGCCGCCCCTTGCGGGTGCGCACCTTCACCATGCTGGTATGGAAAGCCGATTGCACCGTCGCAACCGGCGCCTCACCCGACACCAGCAGGTTGTCGGGCGTCACCGCGATGTGGGTGAAGCCCTGTTTGTGCATGAACGCCTTGACCTGGTTCACCTGCGCCACGGTCGGCCCGTATTCGGCCATGAATTCGGCGTGGCTGAGGTTCTTGTGGTGCGGTTCGGCGATGAATGCCTTCAGTTGCGCTTCGTTGCGCCAATGCAGCGACATCGTGACGCGCATCGATTCGGAGAGCGCCATCGGGCCGATGACCGAATCGCCGGTCCGCAATCGCGTCGCCTGCGTGACAACTGCAGTGTTGACGGTGCCCGCGGGAGGCGTTGCAGCGATGGCCGCCGATCCGGCGGCCAGGCCCATGGCAACGACCAAAGCCTTCAATCTGGGATTGCTTGGCATCATTGAGCTCCTGCTGATGGGAAGGAGCACGGACACGCGCGTGTGGGCCGCATCCGTGCGACGCAAATCCGCCATGCGTACTCCCCACCCGGCAGCGAAGCCGCCAAGCCCTGCTTGATTCCTCGCATATGCCGCGCCGGTCGACACGACGCGAATACGGATCACCCGGCCGGTGCCCTCAACAACCGGCGGACCCGGCAACCGTAAACAAATGTAAATTCCCGGTCACGCTGCGACGCAGCAATGCGTTCAGTGTCCGGACAGCAACTTGAACGCGCGGCGAACAGTGTGGCGGTCAGAGTCGACTTTCGGCGCGAACTGCATCCTTGATTGCCCCAAGGAGCTGGATCGAAATTCGACTCTGACCCCGGTTTTCACATCATGCCGGTCTGCAGCTTGGCCTCATCCGACATCATCGTCTGGTTCCATGGCGGATCGAACACCAGGTCGATCTGCGCCTCGGACACCGTGGGGATCACCTCCAGCTTGGTGCGCGCGTCCTCCACCATGATGTCGCCCATCCCGCAGCCCGGCGCCGTGAGCGTCAACTTGACGTAGACCTTGCGGCTGCCGTCATCGAGGTGCTCCATGCTCAGGTCGTAGACGAGCCCAAGATCCACCACGTTGATCGGAATTTCGGGGTCGAACACGGTGCGCAACTGATCCCAGACCACCAGTTCGACGTCTTCGTCGTTCGGATTTTCCGGCACCGTCAGCGGCGCCGGCGGCGGCTTGCCCAGCGCGTCCGCATCGTTGCCATCCACGCGAAACAGACTGCCCTCGACGTACACGGTGAAACTGCCGCCCAACGACTGGGTGATGTAGCCGGTCTGGCCCGCCGGCAGCGTGACGGCATCGCCGTAAGGCACGTGCACCGCGGGGCAATCGCGCTGCAGGGTGAAAGGTTCGCTGGAAGCACTGAATCCGGACATGATTTTCCGAGGCGACGACGGGAAGGCGCACGATGGGCTGCGCGCAACGTGAAAGCATACCAATACGCCGCGCGGTACGTTCTTGATGGAAGTCAGGCGCGCCCCCTTCATGGACCGGGACCGCCATCGCAGCGCCGCGCAGGGTGCTGCTCTATCATTGAAAAACCATCTTGTCTGTTCCGATCCGCTTGGACGATTCCGCCAGAACGCCGCCAGCCGTCGCCCCAACGCATACCGCGGGCGCGCTGTTCGGGCGCGTCTTCGGTTGCCTGACCTCGGCCTTCGGCTGGCTGATGTGCACGCTCGCCGCCGGGGCGGTCGCGGCATTCGCCGCAATCGTGCTCGGGGTGCGTCCCTGCTGGACGATCCTCGTGCTGGCGCTGCCGCTGACGTTGATGCTGAAAGCGTCCGGGTGCATGTCCACGCGCGGGTCCGCGGCGATTGCTGCCGCCGCGGTTTTGCTGGCCGGCTTCTACGCCGTGTGTCTGGTCGCGGTCGCGCGCATCGCGGCGACGACCGGATACGCGTTCGGCGAAGCCTTTCGTACCGGCGGCGTCGGACTGACGCTGCAGGTGGCCGAACTGGGGCTCGATGCGCTCGCGGTGCTCGTGTACGCTGGCGCGGCTGTCATCGCCGCGGCGTTCGCGGCGTGGCTGGCATCTTCGAGCGATCGTCCCTGATCGCTGCACTGCCAAATCATCATCCAGGAACAAGCACCTTCGGCTATCGTGCACCAGAACGGCCATCCATGGCCTGGCTTTTCGCAACAGCCGCTTCGCTCGCAGCGCTTGTTCGTCGCCTTTTTCGGCTCTTCGCAGCGCTCCCGCCTCTCAGACATCCAGCGTCTTGAGACCCGCCACCAGTTCGCTCGCCGCCGCCTGGCCATCGCCATACAACATGCGCGTGTTGTCGGCGTAGAACAGCGCGTTCTCGATGCCGGCAAAACCCTTGCCGCGCCCGCGCTTGATCACGATGACGTTTTTCGCCCGGGCGACGTCGAGGATCGGCATCCCGTAGATCGGCGAATTCTTGTCGGTGCGCGCCACCGGATTCACCACGTCGTTGGCGCCGATCACCAGGGCCACGTCGATGTTGGGGAACTCGGGGTTGATGTCATCCATGTCTTCGATCAGATCGTACGGCACGCCGGCTTCGGCCAGCAGCACGTTCATGTGTCCGGGCATGCGCCCCGCGACCGGATGGATCGCGAACTTCACCTTGACGCCGCGCTCGATCAGGAGTTTCGCGAATTCCCAGATCTTGTGTTGCGCCTGCGCGACGGCCATGCCGTAACCCGGGACGATCGCGACGCGCTCGGCGTAGGCCATCATCACCGCCGCGTCGTTGGCATCGATCGGCTTGAGCGCGCCAGCGATTTCCTGCTGGGCCGCGCCGCCGCCCGCGCCGAAATTGCCGAACAGCACGTTGCCGAGCGAACGGTTCATGGCCTTGGCCATCAACTGTGTAAGCAGCGTGCCGGCCGCGCCCACCACCATGCCCGCAATGATCATCGCCTCGTTCTGCAGCACGAAGCCTTCGAACGCGACCGCGAGGCCGGTGAAGGCGTTGTACATCGAGATCACCACCGGCATGTCGGCGCCGCCGATCGGCAGCGTCATCGCGATCCCGAACACCAGTGACAACACGATGAAGCCGACCAGCAGGCCCCACGCGAACGCGTGGCCCTCGATGCCCGCCGCCAAGGCGAGTGCACCGCACGCGACCGCCGCCGCGAAGATCGCCAGGTTCACCCATCGCTGCAACGGAAACACGAAGCGCCGGTCCATCCAGCCCTGCAGTTTCGCGAACGCGATCAGCGAGCCCGTGAACGACACCGCGCCGATCAGCACCCCGACAAACGCCAGCACCAGTTCGGTGGTGCCGAGGTGCCCGGCGACGTCCGCCCAGGCTTCCGGCTGGATGGGGGACGTGTCCGGCACCAGCTTCAGCGCGGCATTGAACTTGATCAGTTCGACGGCACCGATCGCCGCCGCGGCGCCGCCGCCCATCCCGTTGAACAGCGCCACCATCTGCGGCATCGCGGTCATCGGCACGCGCCGACCGACGATCCACGACAGCACCACGCCAATCACGATGGCTCCGATCATCAAGCCGAGGTTGTGCATGCCCGGCAGGAAGAACGTCACGATGATCGCGGCCGCCATGCCCGCACCCGCCCACACGATGCCCGTGCGCGCCGTGCGCGGGGAACTCATGCGCTTCAGGCCCCAGATGAAGAGAACGGCTGCGATGAAGTAGATCGCTTCGACGACGGTGGACATCCAGGCCGGGAGCGTCATCGTTTTTTCTCCGCCGGTTGCGAAGCGGCGGGCTTCGATGCCTTGAACATTTCCAGCATCCGCTCGGTGACGACGTAACCGCCCGCCACGTTGCCAGCCGCCAGCAGCACCGCGACCACGCCGATCGCGATTTCGACCGGCGTGTCGGCGTGCCCCAATGCCACCATCGCGCCGACCAGCACGATGCCATGCACGAAATTGGAACCCGACATCAGCGGTGTGTGCAAAATGACTGGAACCCGACTGATGATCTCGTAGCCGGTGAAGGCCGCCAACATGAAGATGTAGAGTGCGAGAAACCCGGTGATCATTGGTCGCCTCCCGTAAACCCGGGCCATCATACCGGCAAGCGGCGCCCGCATGCGGCCGTCAACCCCGCTCCGACTGGCACGTTATCGAGGCAGGTAGGGATGCGCGAAACCACGGATGCAGAACCGATCCTCGCCAGCGGGGCCGTCATGAACGCCGTCGCGGTGCTCGAAGCGCCCGTCGCGGCGGCGAGCGTGGCGGTTTCGCGTCCGGCCCCGGCGACCATCGAAGCGTTCCTGGCCTCGGTCGAGCGGCGCGCGTGGCGGATCGCGGAGATCGCGCTGCGCGACCCGGACGAGGCACTGGACGCCGTGCAGGACGCGATGCTGCGGCTGGTCAGGCACTACTCGGCCAAGCCGGCCGAGGAGTGGCCCCCCTTGTTCTGGGGTATCCTGCGGCGGCGCATCACCGACCTGCAACGCCGGCGCAGCGTGCGCAACCGGATCCTGGTCTGGACCGGACGCGCCACGAACGAAGACGACGAGGCACTGCCGGCGTGGGAAGCACCGGATCCTGGCCCCGATCCGGCGCGCGCGCTGGCCTCGCGGCAGGCGCACGCGGCGATGTCCGTGGCGATCCGCGCGCTCCCGCGTCGCCAGCAGCAAGCCTTCCTGCTGCGCGTGCTGGAAGGGCTGGACGTGGCGGACACGGCGAAGGCGATGGGCTGCAGCGCCGGCAGTGTCAAGACGCACCTGTCGCGCGCGATGGACGCCCTGCGGACGAGACTCGAGGACTGGCGATGAACAAGCTGCCGGAAAACACGATCGACGCATGGCCCGGTGACGCCGAAATCGAGGCGCGCAGCCGCGCGATTTTCAGGAACGCCTGCGAGAACACCGACTCGTATCACGCACTGCGCCTTGGCATGGCGCGCCGCAAGGCAGTGCACGTGGGCGCGGCGCGCGTTACATCGCGCGTGTGGGCGCCAATGGCCGGCGCGGTCGCGTGTTGCGTACTGGTCGTGGGCGTGATCTGGATGAATCCCGCCCGGCAAACCGGTACTACCGCCGCCGCGGTGTCGTCGACACCGGTCGCAACCGGCAATGGCACCGCGGAAGCAATCACGCCGGAAATCGGCAGCACCCAAATGGAAATGGTCCAGGACCTGGACTTCTACCGCTGGCTGGCGACGCAACCGGCCGTCGCATCCGCACGCAACCGGAGCGCCCGTTGAACATGCGCGATCCGATGCCGGTGTTGGCGCTGCTTGCAGCATGGCTCGCGACGGCGCCCTGCGTGGCATTCGCGCAGGCGAGCCCGTCGACGGCGATGCAAAACGCATCGAACGAGCCGGCGAACACGAGCGCGGAGCTACCGCTCGCCTGGTCCGCACTTTCGGCCAACCAGCAACGCATGCTGGCGCCGCTGCGGGGACAATGGAATCAACTGCAACCTGCGCGCCAGCACCGGCTGGCCGAACGCGCGCAGCACTGGGCGACCTTGTCGCCGGCACACCGGCAGCAGATCCGCGAACGCCTCCAACACTGGGCCAGCATGACGCCCGGGCAGCGCCGCCAGATGCACGAGAATGCACGTGCGTTCCACGACCTCCCGCCCGCGGAACGCGCCAAGGTGAGCGAGGCGTACCGCAAGTTCCAGTCATTGCCGCCAGCCGAACGCCGAGCCCTGCGCGAACGCTGGCGCGCGATGACGCCACAACAACGCATGCGCTGGGCCGCGGGGGACACGGACAAGCCGATTCCGATGCATCCACCCGCCGCGTCCAGTGATCGGTGAGCACGCGCCGAGGGTGCGCTCGAACATTGTCGGATGACGGGAACGTCATCACGGCGCGCTCAATGCCCCGAGCAAGACGCCAACCGGATCCTTCGCCGTGGGCGGTGCCCGGGACGGCGTCAGGCCTTGCCGAACATTACTTCGCCGTCGCGCGCGACGCAGGTTTTCGCGACCAGTTCGTCCCCGAAATCCGGCTTCCATGCACCGTCGGCGACCACGAGTTCGCTGAAGTGCGCGAGGTTGCGCGCGTACATTTCCGAGGCGTGCAGCGGTGCGCCGGCGGGAAGGTTCAGAGGGCCGATGATCGTGACGCCGTTGCGCTGCACCCGCTCGCCCGGCTTTGTGGCTTCGCAGTTGCCGCCGCCTTCCGCGGCGAGATCGACGATCACCGCGCTGGCCCTCATGCCGTCCACCATCGAAGCCGGAATGATCTTCGGCGATGGCCGGCCCGGCACCGCGGCGGTGGTGACGATCACGTCCACCGTCTTCACGTGTTCGGCGAGTTTGGCCTGCTGTGCCGCGCGTTCTTCCGCGGTCAATTCGCGTGCGTAGCCGCCCTGCCCGGCGGCGTTCACGCCAAGGTCGAGGAATTTCGCGCCAAGCGATTCGATCTGCTCGCGCGTTTCCGGACGCACGTCGAAGCCTTCCACCATCGCGCCCAGGCGGCGTGCAGTCGCAATCGCCTGCAAACCCGCCACGCCGGCGCCGATCACCAGCACCTTCGAGGGCCGCAACGTGCCGGCCGCGGTGGTGAGCATCGGGAAGAACTTCGGCGCGGCTTCGGCCGCGATCAGCATGGCCCGATAACCGGCCACCGCAGCCTGCGACGACAATACGTCCATCGCCTGCGCCCGCGTGGTACGCGGCAACAATTCCAGCGAGAACGCAGCAAGTTTGCGCTGCGCATACGCCGCCAGCCGGTCCGCCGCATTGTGCGGCCGCAGCTGGCCGATCAGCGCCGCGCCTTGCTTGATGGCGGCAATGCGATCGTCCGACAACGGCTGCACGCAAAGCAGGACATCCGCCTGCCCGGCCACCGTCGCTGCATCGCCGAACTCGACATCCGGATAGGCCGCATCGGGGAATCCCGCTGCCTCGCCCGCCCCGCGCTCCAGTACCACGCGCATGCCGCGCGACGCGTACTTCTTCGCGGTCTCCGGCGTGATCGCGACGCGGCGTTCGCCTTCGGCGGTTTCGCGCAGGGCGGCAATCGTGATGGGCATGCTGGTCTCCGGTTGCGATCACGGCATCGTAGCGCATAGGCCCGCCGCGCGGCGATTCGGTGGCCCTCGCGCAGCGAGCGTTTGGCGCCCTGGAAGGCTCGGGCCCTTCAAGGCGGGTCAAGACCTGCCCTGCGGTAAACTCCGCGAATGCCTGACAGTCTCGACTTCCTCCGCAGCCGCCGCTCGGTGCCGGCCGCGCAGTTGCAGCCGCCCGGGCCCACCCCGGACCAACTTCGCGAAATCGTCGCTACCGCGATCCGGGTGCCCGACCACGGCAAGCTGACGCCGTGGCGGCTGATCACCCTCGCCGGCGACGCGGGGGCGCGCTACGGCGAAGCCCTGGCCGAGCTGCACGCGCGTGTCGAACCCGGCGTCCCCGACAAGGTGCTTGCCAAGGACCGCGACCGCTTCGCGCATTCGCCCGTCGTGCTCGCGGTGGTCGCCCGCATCGACGAGCACCACCCCAAGATTCCCGCGCAAGAACAATTACTCTCGGCCGGCTGCCTCGCCTTCAATTTGCTGCTGTCGGCACAGGCCGCCGGCTTCGGCGCGCAATGGCTGACCGGCTGGTCATGCTACGACCGCGAGGCCGCGAAACTGCTCGGGCTGGCCGACAACGAACGCGCGATCGCCTACATCCACGTCGGCAGCCGCGGTGCGGAACCGCCCGAGCGCAAGCGCCCGGACGTCGATCAGGTCATGGGCGCGTGGCGCGGATGAATGCCGTCGTGCCCGCGCAGACCGCCGCCGCGGTATCGACATCGGTCGAAACGCTGTACCTGATCGATGCCAGCATGTACGTGTTCCGGGCCTGGCATTCGATGCCGAACGTGTTCTTCGACACCGACGGCGCCCCGGTGAACGCAGTGCACGGCTTCGCGCGCTTCCTGCTGGATTTCGTGGAACGCACGCACGCACGCCATGCGGTGGCGGCGTTCGACATTGCGCTCACCAGTTCCTTCCGCAACGCGATCTACCCCGCCTACAAGGCCAATCGCGATCCGGCGCCGCCCGAGTTGAAGCGCCAGTTCGAGTATTGCCGCGAGTTGGCGGCCGCGTTCGGCCTGGTCGTGCTGGCCGACGCCGCTTACGAGGCCGACGATCTGATCGGCAGCGTGCTGGTCGCGATGCACGCGCACGGATTGCGTTCCGTGATCGTGTCTGCCGACAAGGATTTCGGGCAGTTGCTGCATCACGACGCCGAACAATGGGACTACGCGCGCGGTCATCGCTGGGGTGCGGCGGGCGTCCCGGCGCGCCTCGGCGTCGAAGCGCACCAGGTCATCGACTTCCTTGCGCTGACCGGCGACGCCATCGACAACATTCCCGGCGTGCCGGGTGTCGGGCCCAAGAGCGCGGCCGCGCTGCTGGCGCATTTCGGTTCGCTCGACGAACTGCTGACGCGCATCGACGAAGTGCCGTTCTTGCGCCTGCGCGGCGCTGCGGCGCTGGCCGCGAAATTGCGTGCGCACGCCGAACAGGCGCGCCTGTCGCAGCGGCTGGCCTGCATCGCGCTGGATGCGCCTGTACCCGGCCACCCTGATAGTCTGCTGCGCCGCGCTGCCGACCTCGCGGTGCTGGAGGCGCTGTGCGAACGGTTGCGGATCGGTCCGCTCACCCGCGAACGCGCACGGAAATTGCTGCAACTGGAGCCGGTGGCGTGAACAAGGTGATCCACATTCCCGCCGTGGCCGATGCGCCCGCGCAGGTGTTGTACGCGGGCCGCTGGCTCACGTTGAAGCAACGCGGGCACTGGGAGTTCGTCGAACGAAACAACCCGCAAGGCGCTGTGATCATCGTCGCGGTGACGCCGGAAGATCGCGTGCTGTTCGTCGAGCAGTTCCGCGTGCCGATCCGCCAACTCACCATCGAAATGCCAGCCGGTCTGATCGGCGACGCCGGCCATGACGGCGACAACGACGCGACCGACACCGCACGCCGCGAGCTGGAAGAAGAAACCGGCTGGACGTGCGGACGCGTCGAGCTTTTGCATTCCGGACCATCATCGGCTGGCATGAGCACGGAAATGATGCACTTCGTGCGCGCACGGGATTTGCGCAAGGTCGGTGAAGGTGGCGGCGACGAAACCGAAGACATCATCGTGCACGAGGTGCCGCGCGGCGAAGCCGGCGCGTGGCTGCGCACGATGGCGCAACAGGGTTACTCGATCGATCCCAAGCTGTTCGCAGGGCTGTGGTTCCTCGATCACGCCGGCAACGCTTGAATCATTTTGCCGCGGTGCGTTCGCGCGCGAGTTGCGCATCCAGTCCCTGGCCCGCTGCCGCCGCGTAGATGCGGCACGCATCGGCATCGACCAGCGGTGCGACATCGCCGGACGATCTGCGGCGCGCGACCCGCTCCCAGAAGTCACTCGCGCCAGGATGCGGCGTCAGCAGGATGTCGCACGGCAATGCGGCCACCGTGGCGATGGACCGGCGAAAAGCCCCCACGTAACGCGGATGGTCGGTGAAGCGATAACCGGGCGCGGCCAATGCGGTGAGGCTGTCGACGTAGGCGATGCGAAGGCAACGCGCAGCTTCGCATGAGTTCCACGTCCATGAAGTGCTGCCCGGCGTGTGGCCCGGTGTGTAGTGGGCGGTGACGGCCACGTCGCCGAGGCGAAGGACTTCACCGTCGCGCACCACCCGCACCGGTTTCACGGGCATGTAGGTCAAGCCGAATCCGTACTGCGGATCGGCCGGATACGCGCCGCCCGCTTCCAGTTCCCTGGCGCCCTCTGCGCTGGCCACTACCTGTGCGCCACTGGCGCGTTGCAACGCCGCGATGCCGCCCGCGTGGTCGGCGTGCGCGTGCGAATTGAAGATCCACTTGATGTCGCGCACGCGAAACCCTAGCTCGCGCAGATGCGCTTCGATCTGCGGCGCCGATTCGGGGAGATCGCCATCGAACAGCGCCAGTCCCTTGCCGGTGTCCACGAGAATCGCCGACAAACCGTGTGGCCCCACATACCACGTATTGCCGTAGATCCGGAACGGCTTCTGCAGCGCGTTCCATTCGACGCGCGCCTTCGCGAAGGACGGAGTCGCTGAAGACCCCGCGCCGTATGCGCAGGGCGGGATCAGACAGCAACCAGCGACGAGGACCAGCAAGCTGCGCAGTGTCATGCGGAGGTTCCGCAAGGAGCGACCGCGAAATATACCCGCTCATTCCGGCCGCGATCCCGCGAAGCGCCGGCACCGCCTCGCGCGGCTCAGGCCGGGCGCGTGCGCCAGCGCCAGACGGCCACCCCAACCGCCGCCGCAGCCGCCAGCATCAGGAGCGCCGCGGCCAGCGTACGCACGTCGAACCAGAACCCCGCCGCGAGAACCGCCAGCGGCACCACCGCGATCGACCACGCCAGCAGACGATCGCCCCGCCGCGCGCGCGGCAACAGCAGTGCGGCGCCCGTCCACGCCAGCAGCAGCGCAAGCACCCGGCGCGCCCATTTGAAATGCGGCGGTTGCGGCGCGTCGGTCAGGACATCGGTCAACGAATGCTTCCCGAGCAACACCTGCGCGATCGCATCGCCCGCCGGATTGCTGACCGGCACCAGCGTGCCGCCATCGTCGCGCGCGAACACCGTCAGGTGCGACGGCGCGATGCGCATCCAGCTGATGCGCAAATCGCCGACCTGGGGATGCTCGGGATTCGAACTGGTGATGAGCGTCCCTTCGTCGGCCTGGAACGTCGCGGCCATGTTGGACGGCACGCGCGAAAGATCCGGCGCGAACGGTTCGACGCCGTCGATCAGGCGCACCAGCGCCGGGGCCAACCTGAAACCCGCCAGCGTGATGTCGGGCGAGTCGAATCGCGCGGCATTGATGGGAAATGCGCCGGGGTTGGCATGCCCAGCCGAATTGCCGAATGCGGACGAATCGATCGGATGATCGAACCAGTCCATTTCGTAACCGCGCTGTCCGCCGTACTGGATTTCGTTCCACTGGAACATCTCGACCTTGCGCACCAGTGCCGGCGCATCGACGGCGACGCCGAACTGCGCATCGCGCGCGGGCGTTTTCACTTCCGGCGCGCCGACCGCCAGTACCAGCTTGCCGTCGGCGGACGGACCCGGTATCGCGGCGTCACCGGTCAACACGAACCCGCCCAGCGCATCCTCGCCCATCGCACGCAGCCGGTCGGCGTGTTCGGTGAACCCGAGCAACAGCAAACCCAGCAGCAGCAACGCCGCGCCCAGCAGCGCGGCGTTCCTGGAAACATGATCGGCGAGTGCGGAGAAGCGGCTCACGCCGCGAGCTTACAGCGCCATGCCGGAAAAGTGGGCCTGCCCGCCGATGACGCCATAACGGCCTCGTTCGTCGCGTTGCGGCGAAGCCATCGCGGTCGCATGGTCGTGCGTGAAAAACAGACGCACGCCGCGCGCGAGCTTGTCGTCGAGGAATGCGCGCTTCTCGTCGATCAGCATTTCCGGCGCGCGGTCGTAGCCCATCGTCACGGGCAGGTGCACCCACGGCGTACCGGGGATCAGGTCGGCGCAATACACCACGCCGCCCCGGTCGTGCGGGCCGACGATTTCGGACAGCATCAAGCCGGGCGTGTGGCCCTGCGAGTAGTGGAAACGTACCGCCTTGCCGAGCACATGCGAATGCTCGCCCGACACTTTTTCAAGCCGGCCGCTCTGCTCCAGCAATTCCGCGACACCCGGAATGAACGATGCGCGGTCGCGCGGATGCGGGTGCGTCGCGCGTTGCCAGTGCTCCGCCCCCACCACGTATGTCGCGTTCGGGAACAACAATTTCACGGGTTTGCCTTCCCGCCCCCGTGGGGGTTGGGCCGGAGATTTCGATGGGGGCGGCGCTTGCGCCGGTTCCCATGCCGCCAGCAAGCCGCCGGCGTGGTCGAAGTGCAGGTGCGACAGCACTACCACGTCGATGTCCTCGTGACACAGCCCCACCGCCTTCAGCGAATCGAGCAGCACGTGGCGATCCTCGACCACGCCGTAGCGCTCGCGGAGCTTCGGTTCGAAGAACGCGCCGATGCCCGTCTCGAACAACACGTTGCGGCCGTCCAGGCCGGTCGCCAGCAGGCAGCGGCACGCGAGCGGAATGCGGTTCTGGTCGTCAGCCGCGATCCACTTCGACCACATCGCCTTCGGCGCATTGCCGAACATCGCGCCGCCGTCGAGCTTTTGCGTGTTGCCTTCGATGGAATGGAGTTTCATTGCATCCACGCCGTGCTGCCGATTGCCACTTGCATGATATTCGCAGACACCAGTGGCCGTTTCGTAGGTCGGGCTGACGCCGGCTTCATCGGCAAAAGCCCAACACGGCACCACCGCAACAAAACGTTGGGCTTCTCCCGGGCAGAGCCCGGGATCAGCCCAACCTGCGTGCAAGCCAGCCGGACCGGACGGTTATTTTTCCGGCACGCTGATCGCGACGAATTGGTTCTGTCCCTGGCGCGACACCAGCAACAGCACCGTGCTGCCCGCCTTGACGCCAGCGGTTTCGCGGCGGAATTCGGATACGCTGTTCACGGACTTGTTGCCCACCCGGAGGATCACGTCGCCGGATGACAAACCTGCGCGCGCGGCCGGCCCTTCGACGTCGGTGATCACCACGCCGCCCTTGCCGCTGTAGCCGAGTTGCTGGCGTATCGCCGGCGTGATGTCCTGCACGGTCAGGCCCAGCAAATTGCTGCCGCTGGTCGCCGGAGGCGCGCCCGCGAACAATTCCTGTGACAGGCCGTTGCGCGGCATCTCGGCGACCTTGACCTTGATGGCCATCGGTTTGCCATCGCGCAAGATGCTGACAGCCGCCTCGGTGCCGGGTGCGGTCATCGCCACCAACGGCGGCAGTTGCGCCGAGTCATAGATCTTCTTGCCGTCGAATGCGGTGATCACGTCGCCGATCTTCAAGCCTGCCTTGGCGGCCGGGCCGTCCGGCTGCACCGAGCGGACCAGGGCGCCGCTTTCATCGGCAAGGTGCATGGCCTTGGCGGTGTCGCTGCTGACGTTCTGGATACCGACGCCGATCATGCCGCGGCTGACGAAGCCCTTGGTCTTGAGCTGGCGTTCGGCATCCATCGCGAGATTGATCGGGATTGAGAACGACAACCCCATCGCGCCGCCGCTGGTCGAGAAGATCTGCGAATTCATGCCGACCACCTGGCCCTGCAGGTTGAACAGCGGACCGCCCGAGTTGCCGCGGTTGATCGGCACGTCGGTCTGGATGAACGGCACCGCCGGCTGGTCCTGCCCGCCGAGACTGCGGCCCACGTAACTGACGATGCCCGCACTGACCGAGTGGTCGAGCCCGAACGGCGAGCCGATCGCGACCACCCATTGACCAGGTTGCAAGGCGTCCGAGTTGCCAATCTGCACGGTCGGCAACTTGCTCGCGTTGATCTTCAGCAGCGCGATGTCGTAGATCTTGTCCTCACCGACCACCTTCGCCGGGAAGCTGCGGTGATCGGGCAGGTGCACGGTTACCGAGTCGGCATTGGCGACCACGTGGCGGTTGGTGAGGATGTAGCCGTCGGCGGAAATGATGAACCCCGAACCCAGCGATTCGCCGCCGCGATCGGGCTGCTGGAGTTGCGGTCCGAACGGCATGCCGAAGAAGTGCCGGAAAATGTCCGGCAGCTGCGGCTCCTGCGTTTGCTGCCCACCCGGATGTTCGTCGCCCATCTCGCTGGCGTGTTTGTAATGCGCCACCACGTTCACCACTGCCGGGCCGTATTTCTGCACGATGCCAGTGAAATCCGGAAGCGCCGCCGGTGTCGCCGCCAGCCCGGCGCCGGCGCCGGAAAAGCACAGCAGCACGAATACGGCGGCCATCCGCCTCGCCCGATTCAACATAGTTATCTCCTCATCCGGTCAATCTGCACAATCAATCCGCCACCGCGCGCAAGAATCATCGCGCGCGACAGGGCGCACCGGCAAACGGCGCATGTTTCGGGGTACCGCCACGCTGAATCCAGCTCCGCGTCATCCGCGGCCGCGCGACCTCAATGCTGCGCCGCGGCCGCACTGGAAGACGGCGGCTCCGGCAGCAACACGATCGACAAGGGCAGCGCGGACGAGCCGGCCTGCTGGAACGACGCGTAGGGCAACGCCTCGTCGCGCGCGTAGGTGGCGCGGCGCAAGTAATCGGGCTGCATCAAGCCGGTTCCGTACACGACGTTGGCCGAGGCTGGTTGCGCCGAAAGCACGGTGGGTTGCCGCGACAGCAGCCACGGCGGCGTGGCCGGATTCAGCACGGGCGACCTTTCAGCCAATGCAGTCGGAACGGCGGAGTCCGTGGCGGGACGGCTCTGCGCAACCGGCGCCGGTGCATCGCCGCGGGGACCCGGCGCGTTCAACATCAATGCGGCAACCGCGACGCCGGCGGCAATCGCACCGCCGCCCATGTAACGCGCCCAATGGCGCTGGCGTACCTGCGGCGCGGCCTCGACCTGTACCGCCGTGGCCACGCGGGCTGCGAAATCGTTGTCGCGCTTGGGCGCCGACATCCGCGCCGAATCGGACGCGAGGCAGGCGCGGATCAGATGCCAGCGCGACCAGCTGGCCGACAGTTCCGGATCGTGTTCGAGGCGCCGCAGCAGGAACCGGGTCGGTTCGGCGGCCAGTTCACCGTCCATCAGGGCGGAAAGGTCTTCTCGGCTGGTCGGGTCCATCACCTTGTACCTCTTGCAGCACTCATCGCCAGATCAGGTTTCATCGTTGGACAACAGCGGACGCAGTTTTTCATCGATGGCTTCGCGGGCCCGGAAGATGCGCGAACGGACGGTGCCGATCGGGCAATCCATGCGCTCGGCGATTTCCTCGTAGGACAGGCCATCGACCTCGCGCAGGGTAATCGCGTCGCGCAGTTCCTCGGGCAGCTGTTGGACCGTGGCGAACACGGTTTGTTCAATCTCGTGGCGGGCCAGCTCGTGTTCCGGGGTCGCTTCGTCGCGCAGCCGGGCACCGGCGTCGAACTGCACGGCGGTATCCGCGTCGATGTCTTCGGCCGGCGGGCGGCGGCCCTGGGCGACCAGGTGGTTCTTGGCGGTATTCACGGCGATCTTGTACATCCAGGTATAAAAAGCGCTGTCACCACGGAACGCTCCGATCGCGCGATAGGCACGGATGAAGGCTTCCTGCGCCACATCCTCGCATTCGCTCCAGTCGTGCACATACCTCGACACCAGGCCGATGATCTTGTGCTGGTATTTCCGGACCAGCAGGTCGAACGCCTTGTTGTCGCCCTTGCGCACGCGCGACACCAAGGCACGATCGGTTTCCACATCGCCCATCCGGGCGGCACTCCCTGATGCGCCGGAGGTGACATGCACCCCCGTCTGACCGCGCTCCGCGCGCGAAAGTTCATCCGCCATAGTCATCCCGCAACCCTTGAACCGCAACCGTCGTCTTGATGGTTGGGCCTCTTCGCCTCCGGATCAAGCCTAGCGCGGCCCGAATGTCGCCACCAAGTGCAGAAGGTCAGCCGCGGGCACCGCGCCGACGGCCGGCCGGGGGCGAACGCGGTTTGTCGGGTGCGTTCTGCATCAGCGACGGGGGCGTGACGATCCGTGCCGCCGGGCGCGCGCCCAGCGATCGCGCAAATGCAGCGGCGGGAATCGCGCGGCTGAACAGCGGCCCCTGCGCGGCGTCGCAGCCCCGCTCGCGCAGGAACTCCAGTTGACGCTCGGTTTCCACGCCGTCGGCGATCACCCGCCGGCGCTGCATGCGTGCAGCATCCAGGATCGACGACACCACCGATTCGTCATCGGGATCGCTGCCGATGTTGCGCACGAAACTCTGGTCGATCTTGATGGCGTCCACGGGCAGCGCACCGACGAGCTCCGGCACGCTCTGCGCGTCGCCTGCGTGATCGGCGACCACGCTGCAGCCGATTTTCCGCAGCGAATCCATGGCCGCCGCGAGCTCCGCCTGCGGATTCGCCAGCACCCCTTCGGGCGTTTCCAGATCCAGCACGGCGGGGTCGAGTTTCACGTCGCGGCATGCCGCCTCCACCATCGCGGCCAGGTTCGGTTGCATCCATTGCAGGGCGGAAAGGTTAACCGCCAACCGCAGCGGCAGGTCGTGGCGGCGGCGCCACGTCGCCACGTCGGCGCAGGCGCGACGCAACACCCATTCGCCAATCGAAAGGCTTTGCCCGGTTTCCTCGGCCAGCGGCATGAAGAAGGCGGGGCTCAACAGGCCCAGCACCGGATGCTGCCAACGCACCGTGGCTTCCGCGGCGACGATCTCTTCGGTGGTCACGTCGATCTGCGGTTGGTAGTGCACGGACAGCTCGCCGTTGGCCTCTGCCGCGCGCAAGCGCGATTCCATTTCCATGCGCTGTCCATGCGCATCGGCCGGCAGGTCCGCATACGCCTGCATGTTGTTGCGGCCGTTCGCCTTGGCGCTGTACATCGCCATGTCGGCGTGCTTCACCAGCCCTTCGGCATCGGTCGCATCGGTGGGATAGACGCTGACGCCGATCGACGTCGTCACGTGCAACTCGGAACCGTCGTCCAGCACCAGCGGCGCCTGCATGCCCTTCAGGAGCTTGGCCGCGATCCGGCCGACATCGCTGCGATCATTGACGTGCCGCAAGATCAGGGTGAATTCGTCGCCTGCGTAACGGGCGACGGTATCGGACGCACGCACGGCATCGGTCAGACGCCGCGCCCCGGCCACGAGCACCTGGTCGCCCACGGCGTGGCCCAACGAATCGTTGATGCCCTTGAACCGGTCCATGTCCACGAACAACACCGCAAATACCTCGCCCGTGCGGCGCGCGTCGTGCAGCACCGACTTCAGGCGGTCGTTGAAAAGCATCCGGTTGGGCAGACCGGTCAACCCGTCGATCAGCGCGCGACTGCGACCGCGTTCCCGCTCGGCACGCAATTCCAGCATTGCGGCAAAACGGGTACCGACGATTTCCAGCAGGGGCTTCAGCACCGCCGCGCCTTCGGCGAACGGCTTGCGGGATGCGCAGACCATCACACCCATCCGGTTCCGGGCGATGTCGAACAGCGGCAAGGCCGCATACCACGCGCAACCGGTCTCGATGGCAAAGGCATCCTCCGCCGGCGAGGTCACGACACGTACCACGCCGTCGCCTTTCAAGGCCAGCCGCACGAATGCCTGCGCAAGCGGATCCAACGCCCCGGGCCTCGAAAGGCGATCCATCCGTGCCAGCGAATGCAACGTGTCGCCGGACGCGTCGCGCTCGGCGATCACCATCAAATCCATGTCGAGCGCGTGCATTGCCCGCTGCACAAGCTCCGACAGTCCCGCGGCATCGCGCGCCGGCTGCAACAGCCCGGCGACCATCTGCAGCGTCGCGTGAGGCTCGGCCCGCGACGGTTGCGGGGAAGCGACGGGTTCATTGCTGTGCGCGAGCGACGGGCCTGCCGGCGCGGGGGCATCCAGGGCTTCACGCACGTGCACCGCCGCTTCCATCGCATCCACCGGCGCCCGCAACCACGCCTTCACGTTGTCGCAGGCGGACGGACAGGATTGGTCGTCACGCGCATCGAATCCCGGACCGAACAACCCGATCACCGGTACGCCGTCGAGCTCCGCGCACAACGTGCGCGACTGCGCGGGCGCGTGCGCAAAATCCAGCACCGCCAGGATCGGCCGCGGCGAGCGGGCGAGCAACGCACGCGCGTGGGCCGCATCGCGCGCACTGAGGATCTCGCCCACGCGCATGCCGTCCAGCGCATCGAACAATACGCGGCGATCCTCGCGCGAGGACGCCACCACCAGCACCGGGCCAGTTTCATGGTTCATCACCGCGACCACGTGCCGTGCCTCAGGCGCAAGCGCGCGCCAGCCTCGCTGCCCCAGGCGAGCCCGCGCGCGGGCAGCGAAGACGGCACATCCGCAAGGGTTCCCGAAAGCACCAGGCGCCGCGGCTCGCGTGGATCGATCTGCGAGATCCGCCGCAGCAAAGCCGTGAGCTCCGGCCCCCACGCCCGCGGCGACTCGGCCAGGAAGTACACGCCGAACTGCACATTGCTTGCGACCAACCGCAGCACGTCGGCCAGTTCCACGGCGCCGGGAATCCTTTCGTCGTGGTCGCGCAATCGACACAGACCAGCGCGCGGACGCCAGACATACAGCGCCTTGCCGGTCTGCAGCGCGATGTGCCGCAGCGCACTCGTCACCATGCCGGTGTCACCGCAGCGCAGCGCCACCAGCACGCTCTCCGCCGCCAGAATGCGGTCCAGCAGATTGTTTTCGCCTCCCGGCGTTGACGGCTCGATGTCGGCCATGTATCCCTTCACCCGACGTTGACCACGCTCCATGCGTGATCAATGATGATGCGCAAGCAGCGACGATGGGACTGAGAAGTGTTCGACGGTTTGCGATTCAGGCATTGGCAAGCTTCGATGGGCGCGGACGGCGTCCTCGTGCTGTGCATCAATCGTGACGGCAGCGGCGTGAACGCCTTGTCACGGGCGTTGCTGGACGAACTGGACGGCATGCTGGAACGCATCGCGATCGAGCGCCCCGCCGCCGTAGTGATCCATTCGGGCAAAGCCACGGGCTTCGCCGTGGGCGCCGACCTCAAGGAATTCGAAAGCTACGACCGCAAGGGCACGGTGCGCGAGGAAATCGAGCATGGCCAGCGGGTGTTCGAACGGCTCGCGCGCCTGCCGATGCCGACCGTCGCCGCGATCCACGGTGCGTGCATGGGCGGCGGCACCGAACTCGCGTTGGCGTGCCGAATGCGCGTCGCCGCGCGTGCGCCGGAAACCCGCATCGCGCTGCCGGAGGTGCAACTCGGCATCCATCCGGGCTGGGGCGGCACCGCGCGCCTGCCGCGCCTTATCGGCGCGCCCAAGGCGCTGGCGATGATGCTGACCGGACGCGCGGCATCCGCCGAACGCGCGCTGGCCGAAGGCCTGGTCGATCGCCTGGCCGCACCCGATGCGTTGCTCGACGAAGCACGCAAGCTGGCATTGCGGCCGGTCACGCGGCCATTCGCGCAACGCGCACTGGCCTGGCTCGGCAACTGCTGGGCCGCGCGGCAGATCCTCGCGCCGGTCATCCGCAGGCAAACCGCGGCGAAGGCTTCGCCCAGGCACTACCCTGCACCATTTGCATTGATCGAAGTGTGGCGGCGCGGCGGCGGCGACGTCCGCCAGCGCCTGAAACTGGAGGCACGTTCGGTGGCGAAACTCAGCGCAACGCCGACCGCGCACAATCTCATTCGCATCTTCTTCCTGCGCGAACGGCTACGCGGGCTTGCGGGCGACACCGCGCACGGCATCCAGCACGTGCACGTGATCGGGGCCGGCGTGATGGGGGGCGACATCGCCGCGTGGAGTGCCCTGCGTGGCTTCGAGGTCACGCTGCAGGATCGCGAGATGAAGATCGTCGAACCCGCACTTGCGCGCGCGCGCAAGCTGTTCGAAAAGAAACTCAAGACCCGTGAGCGCATCGCACCTGTGGAGGCGCGCCTCACGCCGGATGTCGAGGGCGCCGGCGTCGCGTCGTCGCAGCTCGCGATCGAGGCGATCTATGAAAACCCGGACGCCAAGGAAGCGGTCTATCGCGCACTCGAACCGGCCATCGCAGACGATGCGTTGATCGCCACCAACACTTCGTCGATTCCGCTGGACGAATTGCGCGGCGCGCTCGCCGAGCCGCGGCGCTTCCTCGGACTGCATTTCTTCAACCCGGTCGCGCAGATGCCCCTGGTGGAAGTGGTGCGCCACGACGCGCTCGACCCGACGCTGGAAAAACGCGCATGGGCGTGGGTGAAGGCCATCGGCAAACTGCCGTTGCCGGTGCTGGGCACGCCGGGATTCCTGGTGAACCGGATCCTGATGCCGTACCTGCTGGAAGCCGTGCGCTGCCACACCGAAGGCATTCCCGATCCGGTGATTGACCGCGCGGGCAAGCGCTTCGGCATGCCGATGGGGCCAATCGAATTGATCGATACGGTGGGCCTCGATGTCGCGCTGTCGGTCGGGCACGAACTCGGGCCCTTCCTCGGGCTCGAACTACCCGAGGGCATCGCCGAGAAGGTTGAAAACGGCAAGCGTGGCAAGAAGGACGGCGCGGGCTTCTATGTGTGGAAAGATGGCAGGCCGGAAAAACCGAAGGTTGATGCCGGCTATCACGCGCCCGCCGATCTGGAAGACCGGCTGGTCCTGCCGATGCTCAACGAAGCCGTGGCCTGCCTGCACGATGGCATCGTGGCCGACGCCGACCTGCTGGACGCGGGCGTGATCTTCGGTACCGGTTTCGCGCCGTTCCGCGGCGGCCCCATCCAATACATCCGCGCGACCGGCGCGGGCGTGCTGCGCGAAAAACTGGAGGCGCTTGCGCACACCCACGGCGCACGCTTTGCGCCCAAGCCTGGCTGGTTCAATCCGGC
>JBDZUX010000066.1:0-7646 GCA_040255405.1 Lysobacteraceae bacterium | reverse complement strand
CCCGGCTTCGGACGGAACGGCGTGTGCTGCAACGGAGTCGCGCCACGGCTCGGCAAGAAGGTTCCAGGGCATCGGCCCAAGCACGGCAACACATTGTCGGCTCTCACGTCAATCGGCGTGGGACAGTGGGGGCTGGGCCAGGCATCGAACGCGACCAATCGTAAAGAAAAGTGACTTCGTGACTGGACACAAAGTTGTCCGCGGGTCACGTCCTGAAGATATGCGGACGAAACCGCGCGTCGTGATGTGTGCGGGATACCTACGACCGCACGTCTGCCGCGAGACGTCACAAGCGCCGCATACCCGGTCCCGCGCCGAGGCGGGATGCGTACGGCGATGCGTTGCCTTTTTGTTGCCCAAGCACAGAACGAGAGGATCCGATGACCAACGCGTCGACCGCGCGCCAACGAAGCTTCACGCCGGGGCAGGACGAGGCACGATTCGAACTCGCCCATGGCTTGCCCTCCCCCATGGATTGGCGCAGCGAAGCCCGGTGCGCGCTGGCGCCGGCCCGCTTGGGTATCGACGGCCATGGACGCATTGTCCGAATCGGCGGTGCCCCGACGGGCTTCCTGCTCGATCCGCTGATGAGCGGCCGGCAGGTCTACATTCGGGATGAGTATGGGACGCGATACTGGCTGGGATCACCGGATCGATTGCGAGCCGTTGTTCACTGGCTTCTGTCGTGCCCCACTTGAGCGCAGTTGCCCTGGCGGCGGCTTTCGCCCTGGCCGCGTTTGATGGTGCGGATGCTGCGTCGAAGGCGAATGGTCCGCCTTCTGCCCCTGCCAGTGGGGTCCGGTTCAATGGCGCCGTCTTGACGCCGGCAGGGTCTCACGCGGCCGCCGACGTGCGAAGCATCACGGCCCTGCCTGCGGGTCAAATCATTCGGCGCGGCAGCACCGATCCGGGAAAACACGATCCCTTGCGTACCGTGGTCGTGCAGCCCCCTCGCAAGACAGGCGGGCGAGTGGTGCTGATTACCTACGAGTGACGACCCCCATTGCCCGACGGGATGCTCGATCCCACCGCTGGAGTCGCCCATCGGCACAATCCGGAGCGGCCCGAACCCACGGCCCATTTCCGGCGCTGACTTTCACGAACGCGATCCTGAAGAAACCGCGTTACTGCTGAGCAGGGCGTTCTTGGGCAACGTGGGGCGCGCGCGACAATCGACCGTCATGCCATGACCCTTGCTCGGGTGGTCGCGTCGCGGCCAGGAGCGGAACTCTGCACGTGGCAACCGATCATCCCGGCGGCAGGCACTCACGCCCCGTCACCTCGCGCACGCGCTCATCAATGGCAATGTCCGCCCGCTTGCGACGTGGCCGGTGCCGGCGTCAACGGCGTGCGCTCGCATGTGCGGGTCCGTCTGCCGGCCGGTGAATCGTACTGGTGCCGTAATGCCGCGCATCGAGGTGACCGTGGAGGATGAAATCGCGCATCATCGCAAAGTAACCTTCCGGGTTGCGCGTGTCGACGCGGGTGCCGTCCGCCCTGGTTTCGAACTCGTGGATGCCGTGTTCGGTGTCCGGAAATACCGCGACCGTGATCGGCTTCCCCTTGGCCTGCAGTGCGCGCAGGCGCCGCTCGGTTTCTGCGCTCGGTGCATCGTGGTCGTCGGCGGCCAGTATCCAGAGTTGCGGCGTATCGAGATTGCGCAGCACCGGCATGGGGTCGTAGTTCGCGGGAACCCCGGCCAGCAACACGGGGCCTTCTTCGCGGAGCTTGGCTTCGGGTGTTTCGAGCAGGTAGAACGCGATGTCGCCGCGCACGTATTTGAACCAGGGTTCCTTGCCGTACTTTGCCTTGACGTCGTCGAGCTGGTCGTAGCCCTTCCGGAAATCGCTGGCGATGACGGCCGACACGGCGTCGGCGATGTGCATGGCCTTGGCGATCACGTCGGGACCGTAGCCGCGGCTGCTCAAATCGAAGGCGGTCGCTTCGCGAACCTCGTCAAGCGGCGAAACCGCCAGGCCAAACCCGACGATCACGAAATCCACGGGCGCGATCTTCGCCGCCAGCGGCGCCACCCAACCACCCTGGCTGCCGCCCTGGTAGCCGATGCGACCGGCACGCGGCCCCGCAAGCCGCCTGGCCTCGTTCATTGCGGCAATCGCGTCGTCGGCCAGCAACAGGTAGTTTTGCGTATACAGCCCGCCCGACTTGCCGGTGCCGCGCTTGTCGTAAACGAACACGCCGATGCCCACGGCGGGCAATTGGCGCTGCAGGGAATAGAATTTCAGCGCGGAATCGTGTTCCGAGCCGTGCACCAGGACCACGATCGGCACGCGCCCGGTGCCCTGCGGCATCACCAGCCGCCCCGCCAACTGGACACCCGCGCCCTGGAAGGTGACGTCCGTTGCTTCGAGCGGAATCGGCTTGCCCGGGACGCCGGCGAAACGGATCGCGCCCTTGTCGCAATCGAATGACACGCGGTTGCCGTCCGGGCGCCCCGTCCAGCCCAGCGTGCTGGTCCACACGCCGTCCTCGCCCCTCGTCAGCAAACCAGTGGTGCCGTCTTGCTTGCGCCAGCGCAGGTGGTCGCCGTCGCTCTGGCCGACGTCGAGTTTGTTGCCGTCATCCAGCTGATAGATCCCGACCGGGCAATCACCGGCGTGGCTTGGCGGTGCTGCCAACGCTGGCATGGCGATCAGGGCCAAACACGTGGCCGCGATAGCGAGCGTCGCGCGCAGCATGGGAAAGGTGATGGCGTGCAACGACTGGAGGCGCATCGGCATATCCGTCGGGTCGGAAAGTATGTAAACTCTTACATAAAAGTTTGCGGTATTCAAGCGTGACAGATGCGAACCGGCCCGAGGAGCAATAAATGCGGACGCACAGAGAAGATGGCATCGGCGACGACTTCATCCGCAGGCAGGGGCCGGCCTATCTCGCCCATTTGCTCAGGCGGCTCTCGGACGAACTCGTTCGTGGCGCCGACGCCTGGTATCCGGAGGTGGGGGTCGCTGCGCCGCCGCGCACCACCTCCACGTTGTTGGCGTTGGACGAACACGGGCCACTGGGTGTCACCGAGATCGCAGCGCTGCTGCGTCAATCACACCCGCTGGTCATCAACTGGATCAAGCAGCTTCAGGCCCAGGGATTCGTCAAGACCCGCGTCGACAAGGGTGATCGGCGGCGAACGGTTGTCGCGCTGACCGCCAAAGGCGTCGGCGAAATCCGGCGCCTCCGCAAGGCGCTGGTCCGTATGGCCGAAGCGTCGCAGGGGTTGATGGATGAAGCCAGCCCCAGGCTTTTTGACGCGTTGTGGCGCATGGAGCAGGCGTGTCGACGTGAGCCGTTCGCGCATCGCTTGCGGCATCCTGCCCGAACACCGAGCCATTGATCAGCCCAAACAGATCGCCGTTCTTCAGCCAGATTTCCAGACAGCAGCCTGTCGCGACCGGCAGGCGGGTGAAGTGCCCATGGCGGCCATTGGAAATTCACCGCGCCGGTTCCGGTTGTACGCGCGAGCGGGTATCCAACGCGATCACGGCCCGGCGGCGCGGGCGCCATGGTTCCCGGCGTCGCGTGGCCATGCCAGCCATGCCTGTGTTTGTGTATCGATCGATGAGCGGGTCGACCGCGTCATTCAAATCACTGCTGCCGAATGCAGTGGAGCTCCCGTCCCTGGAAGGCATCGCTGCCGGCACGCACGGCGGGCTCCACCAGCGCGCGGTACAAGTCGTGGGCTTCCCGTGCAGTGGCACGGAACGCGTGGTCCAGCCACCCATCCATCACGACGAAGAATGAAGCGACAAGGTACGTCGCCAACAGCCCGGGGGGCATGGCAGGCAGGGTCCGCAGAAGCTGCTCGCGCCGGATGTCGGCCTCGACGCGTTCCAGCAGCACGCGCTCCAGGCGCCGGTGAACCTGCGGCTGGCTGGACTGCCGTTCGCCTTTCGGCAACCGTTCAAGCTGCGTCTCAACATGCTGCAGGACGGAAAGACTGAAGCCCAGTAGTCGGTCAACGACATCGCCTCCCCGCGGAAGCCGGTCGCGCTCGGTGGCGAGGGTGTGTTGGATGCAGCTCAGCAGCAGAGCTTCCTTGTCGCGGAAGTGCAGGTAAAACGTCGATCGCGCGACACCCGCGCGCGCAAGGATCTCTTTCACGACGATCGCGTCGTAACGCTTCTCGTGGATCAACGACGCCAGCGATTGCCGCAACTGGTGTTCGGTTCTGTGCATGGGGGCGTCGGCTTTGTGCGTGGCGTTCCGGAGTCTACAACCCAAGGGCGCACGGCCCCGGACACCGAGCGCCCTTTTGTCCGGAATCGAACAGTCGATCCGCGTTTGTGCTTCCCGGGCCACCACGCAAGCAGCACATTGGCATCCCGCCGCCTGCATGACACCTCCGCGATGATCCCGATGACGAACGAACCACCACCGGCCGCGAAGGGCCTCGTCCTGCGCTCGCACGCACGCTACTACGACCTCGTCATGCGGTTGCTTGCGCTCGGGCAGGGCGGCACACCCCACAAACGGATCGTCGACATGGCGCGACTGGCTCCCGGCGAACGGGTGCTCGACGTAGGCTGCGGAACGGGCTCGCTCGCGCTGATTGCAAAGACGCGCGTCGGCACAGCCGGCATCGTTTGCGGTGTCGATGCTTCAGGGCAGATGCTGAAACGGGCTTCCCACAAGGCCAGGCGCCGCGCCGTGCAGATCGATTTTCGGGTGGCATCGGTGGAAGCGCTGCCGTATCCGGACCGTGGTTTCGACGTCGTGTTCAGCACGCTGATGTTGCATCACCTGCCCCGCCCGGTTCGACGCCGATGTGCAGGCGAGATGGCAAGGGTGCTGCGGGACGGCGGCCGCGTGCTTGTCGCCGACTTCCAGGCGCCCGCGCGCGGGCACAAACGATGGACGCACCTGCATCGCCACGGAGGCGTAGCCCGAGAGGAGGTGGCGTCGCTTCTGCAGGAAGCCGGTTTCAGGGTGTTGCAAACCAGCGAACCGGATGTACCTGGTCTGCATTGCACGCTGGCGATTCTGGAGAAGCACCCGTGACAGCGGCTCATCGGCAAGCACTGGCTTGGCCCGCGGCCGCATGATGGATGCGAAACCTAGCCGTCCAGTTCAGCCCAGTGCGCGTAGGCGGCGTCCAACTCGGCTTGCAGGGCGACCAGCGCCTGGTTGGCTTGCGCGATCGCGTCTCCGTCTTGCTGGAAGAATGCCGGTTCGTTCATCGCGGCCGCCTGGTTGGCGATCTTGCTTTCCAGTTGTTCGATGCGCCCGGGTAGTGCGTCCAGCCTGCGTTGATCCTTGAAGCTGAGCTTGCGTCTTGCCGCCGCCCCGGGCGGGGTTGCGGTTTTCGCAACGGGCTTGACGGCACTGGTGGCAGCGGGTTGCCCGGACGGGCGTTGGCGCAGCCAGTCGGTGTAGCCGCCCACGTATTCGCCGATCCGGCCGTGGCCTTCCAGCACCAGGGTGCTTGCGACGACGTTGTCGAGGAACGCGCGATCGTGCGACACCAGCAGCAAGGTGCCCCTGTAATCGAGCAACAGCTCTTCCAGCAGTTCCAGTGTTTCCACATCGAGATCGTTGGTCGGTTCGTCCATCACCAACAGGTTGGACGGTTGCGCGAACAACTTGGCCAGCAGCAGGCGGTTGCGCTCGCCCCCGGACAGGCGGGTGATGGGCGCACGCGCGCGTTCCGGCGAAAACAGGAAATCCTGCAGGTAGCCGATGATGTGCTTGCGTTGGCCGTTCAGCTCGATGGACTCGCGGCCGCCCGCGACGTTTTCGATGGCGTTGAGCGCATCGTCCAGTTGCAGGCGGTGCTGGTCGAAATACGCGATCTGCGTGCCGGTGCCAAGCTCGATCGTGCCGCGTTGCGGAACCATCTCACCCAGCATGATCTTCAGCAGGGTGCTTTTGCCGGCGCCGTTAGGGCCGATGATGCCGATGCGATCGCCGCGCAATACCGTGGTGCTCAGGTCATCGATCAACACGCGGCCGTCAAAGCCGTGGGTCACCTGCTTGAGGTCGATCACCTTCTTGCCAGAGGCGTGCGCGTGGGCCAGCGTCATCTTCACGTTGCCGGCAAGGCCGCGCCGCTTCGCGCGCTCGTTGCGCAGCGCCTGCAGTGCGCGCACCCGACCTTCGTTGCGCGTGCGCCGCGCCTTGATGCCCTGGCGGATCCACGCTTCTTCCTGGGCCAGCTTCTTGTCGAACAACGCGTTGGCCAGACCCTCCGCGTGCAGGCGTTCTTCGCGGCGGCGCAGGTAATTGTCGTAGTCGCCGGGCCAGTCGGTCAGCGCGCCGCGATCGATTTCGACGATGCGCGTGGCGAGCGCACGCAGGAAAGTGCGGTCGTGCGTGATGAAGACGAGGCTGCCGGCAAACTGCTTGAGGAAGCCCTCCAGCCAACCGATGGCCTCGATATCCAGATGGTTGGTGGGTTCGTCCAGCAGCAGGATGTCCGGTTTGCGGACCAGCGCCTGCGCCAGCAACACGCGTCGCTTCATGCCGCCCGACAGCGCCGAAAAATCCATGGCGCCGGGCAGTCCCAGCTTGGCCAGGACTTCGTCGACGCGGCGATTCAGGTCCCAGCCGTGCCGCGCTTCGATCTTCGCCTGGGCGTCGCCCAGCGCGTCGAAGTCGCCGATGGCCAGCAGGTGTTGATAGCGCGCCAGCAAGCGGCCGAGGTCGCCCAGCCCCTCTGCCACCACGTCGAACACGCTGCCGGCGGTGTCCTGCGGCACCTCTTGTGCGAGGCGGGCGATGACGATCCCGTTTTGCACGCGTACCTCGCCGTCATCGGCATGCAGCTCGCCGCTGATCAGCTTCAGGAGCGTGGATTTGCCTTCGCCGTTGCGCCCGACAATACAAATCCGCTCGTTCGCTTCGATGGACAAATCGACACGTTCGAGCAGCAGGGGACCGCCGACACTGAAGTCGACGCGTTGCAACTGGACCAGGGACATCCGCCCATTGTAACGGCGGGTCCGCTGCAAGCTGCCCGGCCGGCGGCAGCAAGCAGCGGGGCCATGCGTCGACAAGCGACCTCCATCCGGATCGGTGCCGGCCCCCACCGACAGGCGGTTTGCGATGGTTTCCATTCGCCGGCGCGCTGCCAGGAACGATCACGCGCACGGCCATCGCGCCCGCCGCGCTTCTGCATGAATCCTTCACTTTTGCGTCGATAGGATGCATCGTCCCGGATCGAGGGAGGATGCGAGATGAGCCCGCAGACGATGCTGGCGACCTGCTTCATCCTGTTCGCGATCACCGCCGTGCTGGGTTTGAGCATGGCCGCGATCCGCGAATCCGGAAGCCACAATCCGCCGGCCTGGCTGACCATGTTTCACGGCCTGCCCGCGGCCGCCGGCCTCACTTTGTTGCTCTATGCGGCTTTCGCGTTCGGCCTCTCGCGCCTGGCCGTTGTCTCGCTGATCCTTTTCCTGATCGCAGCCGGTGGCGGCGCGGTCCTCAACCTTTTCTACCAGCAACGCGGCGAACTGTTGCCGCGCGGGCTGATGTACCTGCATCTCCTGCTTGCGGTGACGGGGTTCGTCCTCCTCGGGATCGACGTGTTCGCCTGAGCTGCACGCCACATCGAGTCGAGCGACGGTCAACCACGCAACGCCCGGTCCTGCCGAACCGGCGGCCATGGCACGCCGCCATGGGAGCGGAAGACG
>JBDZUX010000087.1:0-1774 GCA_040255405.1 Lysobacteraceae bacterium | reverse complement strand
GCCCAAATCGACAGCGGCCACGTTCCGGATCTCGCCGATGTGCGCGGCCAGTTGCACGCGCGGCGCGCACTGGAAATCGCCGCGGCGGGCGGGCATCACCTGTTGATGATCGGTCCGCCCGGCACCGGCAAATCCATGCTGGCGCAGCGCCTGCCCGGCATCCTGCCGCCGATGACCGACGCCGAAGCCATCGAGGCCTGTGCGGTGCGTTCGGTCGCCAACGAACCTTTCGACGTACGCGGCTGGCGCCAGCGTCCCTACCGGGCGCCGCACCACACCGCGTCCGGAGTGGCGCTGGTCGGCGGCGGCTCGCACCCGCGCCCGGGCGAAATTTCATTGGCCCACCACGGCGTGCTGTTCCTCGACGAATTGCCCGAGTTCGACCGGCGCGTGCTGGAAGTATTGCGCGAACCGATGGAATCGGGCCGCATCGTGATTTCGCGCGCCGCGCGCCAGGCCGAATTTCCCGCGCGCTTCCAGCTCGTCGCCGCGATGAACCCATGCCCGTGCGGCTATGCCGGTGATACCGACGGCCGCTGCCATTGCACGCCCGATGCGATCGCACGCTACCGCGGCCGCATCTCCGGTCCGCTGCTGGACCGCATCGACATCGTCAGCGACGTGCCGCGCATCCCGCTGACGGAACTCAACGCCAGGCGTGGCGCACACGACGAAGATTCCGCCACGGTGCGCGCGCGGGTGATCGCCGCGCGCCATGTCGCCATGCAGCGCACCGGCAAACCCAACGCCATGCTTGCGACCCGCGAAATCGAACGCGACTGCGCGCTCGGCGACGCCGAACGCACGCTGCTGGAACGCGCGATGGAAAAACTCTCGCTGTCCGCGCGCGCCTACCACCGCGTCCTGCGCGTCGCCCGCACCATCGCCGATCTCGCCGGCAGCGAGCGCATCGCCCGCGAGCACCTGGCCGAAGCGGTCCAGTATCGCCGCGGACATTCGTAGGGCGGGAGCCAGCGCTGGCATTCGTCAATGCCCATGAAAAAGCCCATCGTCATTCCGGACGCCGCAAAGCGGCGATCCGGAACCCAGCGACTTTGATTTGAACATGGCGAAAGTCATTGGGTCCCGGGTGTCGCTTCGCGACTGCGTTTGCAGGATTGCATCTGCGAACGCCGCAGGCGGCTCGCAGAGCCAGCGCCGTGGATGGCGCGAGTCAACCCAGCGACTTTGGACCTGGAGGGGAAAGTCACTGGGTCCTGGATATCGCTCCGCGATTCCGGGATGACGACAAATTGGTAGCTGGCGCAGGAGCGGTGACTCGGTGCTACGCGTGGGGGCGCAACGAAACTTTCGTCATTCCGGACGCCGCAAAGCGGCGATCCGGAACCCAGTGACTTGGGTTCGTGGAAAATTTCTGAATGTCATCACCCGATTTCCAACCCTGCGTCTACATCCTTGCAAGCGGGCGCAATGGGACGCTGTACGCAGGCGTGACATCCTCGTTGCTCAAGCGTGTGCACGAGCACAAGACCGGCGCCGTCAGCGGGTTCACGCGCCAATATCACGTGCATCGGCTTGTCTGGTTCGAGCAACACGCAACGATGGATGCCGCGATTGCACGGGAGAAGGCCATCAAGGGATGGAAGCGCAAATGGAAACTCGAATTGGTCCAGAAGCAAAATCCGTACTGGCACGATCTGTACGACGCATTGCTTGATTGAAGCGCCGCGCGCATGTTTCCGATGCTTTGCAGAGCGAAAAGTCACTGGGTTCCGGATCGCGACTGCGTCGCGTCCGGAATGACGACAATTTG
>JBDZUX010000065.1:0-8433 GCA_040255405.1 Lysobacteraceae bacterium | reverse complement strand
GCGATCTTGAAGATGATCAGCAGGAAGCGCACGCCGTCGCGCAGGGGCCGGATGTGGCTTTTGCCGACGCGCTCGGCGGCGCGGATGGGGACGTAGGCAACGGGATACCCGCTGCGGAAGAACGCCATGGTGGAGGTGGTCGGATAGCTGAAGCCGTTGGGCAGCAGATGGATGAATTCCCGGAATTTGTCGGCGCGGGCAGCGCGAAAGCCGGAGGTCAGGTCGGCGACGCGATGCCCGGTCATCTTCGACGCCAGCCAGTTGTAGAACGTGTTGGCGACGCCGCGCCCCACGCCGGCCTGGTCGCCCCAACGGCGCGCGCCCACCACCATGTCGTAGCCCTCGTCCAGCTTGGCCAGCAGGCGCGGGATGTCGGCCGGGTCGTGCTGGCCGTCGGCATCCATGAACACCAGCACGTCGCCTTTCGCGGCGCGTGCGCCGCGCTTGATCGCGGCGCCGTTGCCCATGGAATAAGGCGTGCCCACGCGCACCACACCGTGTTCGGCGCAGAGTGCCGCGGTACGGTCGGTGGAACCGTCGTCGGAAACGATGATTTCGGCTTCCGGCTGCGCCGCGCGCAGCGCCGGCAGCAGGTCGGAGAGCGCAGCGGCTTCGTTCCTGGCGGGCAGGATGATGCTGATCAAGGGGGTTCCTCCGGCTGCGGGCATCTTAGCGCAGGACGTGCCGGGCGCTCGCAGGGTGGCGTGGCGAAACCGATTCCGGGTTCTGCCCGCACAAGGCGCGGGCATGTCCCTTATATGACAAAAATGATTGTGGTTTCGCGGCGCGGGCCCCAAGCTCCGAGATCCCGAATCGGTTCCCCGGTTTTGTGGTCATTCCGGAGCGGGCCGCAGGCCCGAATCCGGAATCGGTCGCAATGCCCGGCATCCCAGGATGGCCCTGCGGGATCAGGGGAAGATGCGGGCTCGACCTGCCCGAGGGCCAGGCGCCTGCTACGCCCACCCGGAGTTGGCATGAATCAAGCATCCAGCTTCTGCGAATTGGGACGCGGGTCTCGCCCCGGCCTGCCCAAGCAGCGGATTTTGCGATACATTCATTTTGCGATTCGGGGGGTTGGACTCCTTTCATGGCAACACAGATGAACCCGGCACCCAGCATGCCCGGCTTGACGGGCATTCCGCGTCGACTGGCGCTGGAAGGCGTGCTCACGGAAGCCGATGCGCGCCAGGCGGTGGAAGACGCCGCCAGGCAGAAATTGCCGGTGGCGAGCTACCTCGTCGAAAACGGCATGGTCGACGGGCTGCGGATGACGCAGGCGCTGTCGGCCGAATTCGGCGTGCCGATGCTGGACACCTCCGCCATCGACGTCACCCAGTTGCCGATCGGCGAACTTTCCGAAGAGTTGATCGAGAAGCACACGGTGTTGCCGCTGCTGAGGCGCGGCAGCCGTCTGTTCGTGGGCCTGAAGGACCCGGCCAATCCGCGCGTGCTGGAGGAAATCCGTTTCCACACCAATTGCGCGGTCGAACCGATCCTGATCGAAGCCGAACAATTGAAGCGCGGCATCGAGCAGGCGCAGAACGCCCAGAGCATCAGCATCGGCGGCGACAACGACGCGGACGAGGGCCTGGAAGGCCTGACGATCGGCGAAGAGGACGGCGGCAGCGCGGACAGCGCGATGATGGACGCCAATGGCACCGACGACACGCCGGTGGTGAAGTACGTCAACAAGATCCTGCTGGACGCCATCAAGCGCGGCGCGTCGGATATCCACTTCGAACCGTACGAAACCAAATACCGGGTACGTCTGCGCATGGACGGCGTGCTGCGCGCGGTCTCGTCGCCACCACTGAAACTGGCGCCGCGTATTTCCTCGCGTCTGAAGGTGATGGCACGCCTCGATATCGCCGAACGCCGTGTTCCGCAGGACGGGCGCATGAAACTCAACCTGTCCAAGACCAAATCGTTCGACTTCCGCGTCTCGACGCTGCCGACCCTCGGCGGCGAGAAGATCGTGCTGCGCATCCTGGATGCCGCCGCGGCCAAGCTGGGCGTCGAAAAGCTCGGCTATGAGGAAGACCAGAAGGCGCTGTTCCTCGAAGCCATCGAAAAACCGTACGGCATGGTGCTGGTGACCGGGCCCACCGGCTCGGGCAAGACGGTGTCGCTGTACACCGCGCTCAACATTCTCAATACGGTGGGGCGCAACATTTCGACCGTGGAAGACCCGGTGGAAATCCGCGTCGAAGGCATCAACCAGGTGCAGCAGAGCGAGAAGCGCGGCATGACGTTTGCCGCAGCGCTGCGTTCGTTCCTGCGCCAGGATCCGGACGTGATCATGGTCGGCGAAATCCGCGACCTCGAAACCGCCGAGATCGCGGTGAAGGCGGCGCAGACGGGCCACATGGTGCTGTCCACGCTGCATACCAACGACGCCTCGCAGACCATCACGCGCCTGATGAACATGGGCATCGCGCCGTACAACCTCACCTCGTCGGTGTCGCTGGTGATCGCGCAGCGGCTTGCGCGGCGTCTGCACGACTGCAAGAAGCCGATCGAATTGCCCGAAGCAGCCTTGCTGGCGGAAGGCTTCACCAAGGAAGACATCGACCGCGGCCTGACGCTGTACGATGCGGTCGGCTGCTCGGGCTGCAACGAAGGCTACAAGGGGCGCGTGGGCATCTACGAAGTGATGCCGATGAGTGAGGAGATTCAGAAGGCCATCCTCGAGGGCGGCAATGCCATCCAGATTGCCGAAGCCGCCCGCCGTGCCGGCGTGCGCAATCTTCGGCAATCGGCGCTGATGAAAGTGAAGCAAGGCGTCACCAGTCTCGCCGAGATCGATCGCGTCACCAAGGATTAGTTTAAACCCCTCTCCCACGGGAGGGGAAACGCTTGAATCCCTCTCCCACGGGCGGGGGACCGCTTGAACCCCTCTCCCGCGGAGGGGGAACCGTTTGAATCCCTCTCCCCTTGGGAGAGGGGCAGGGGTGAGGGTTCGGGGGAACACGTACGCTCCGCGTTTCCGAACCCTCACCCGCCCCTTCGGGGCACCCTTTCCCTGAGGGAGAGGGAAAGACGACAACCCTCTCCCGAACGAGAGGGAAGACAAGTAAATGGGGAATCTGACCTATGCCCACCGCCACCCTCGCCTCGAAAACCGCCAGCATCGGCACGGCCCGCGCCGCGGTCAAACAGCTGACGGTCTACGAATGGACCGCGCTGGACAAACGCGGCGTCAAGATGAAAGGCGAGATGCAGGCGCGCAATGCGAGCCTGGTCAAGGCCGAGTTGCGCCGCCAGGGCATGAACCCGCAGGCGGTGAAGGAAAAGCCCAAACCGCTGTTCGGCGCCGCCGGTTCGCGCGTCAAGCCGCGCGACGTGGCCATCTTCAGCCGCCAGATCGCGACCATGATGGCGTCGGGCGTGCCGATGGTGCAGGCATTCGACATCATCGCCGGCGGCCAGCGCAACGTCCGCTTCAAGAACATGCTGACCGACGTCAAGCAGAACATCGAGGGCGGTTCGGCGCTGCACGAGGCAATGGCGAAATACCCGGTGCAGTTCGACGAGCTGTACCGCAACCTGGTGCGCGCGGGCGAATCGGCGGGCGTGCTCGACACAGTGCTGGATACGGTCGCGACCTACAAGGAACGCATCGAAAGCATCAAGGCCAAAATCAAGAAGGCGCTGTTCTACCCCGCGATGGTGATGGTGGTGGCGTTCCTGGTGATGCTGATCCTGCTGATCTTCGTGGTGCCGGTGTTCCAGAACGTGTTTGCAAGCGCGGGCGTCGCGCTGCCGGCGTTCACGCAGATGGTCGTGTCGATGTCGGAGTTCATGCAGCACTACTGGGCGCCGTTCCTGGTGGTGCTGATCGGCGCGATCGTCGCCATCGTCGTCGCCTACAAGCGCTCGGAAAAAATGGCGCACATGGTGGACCGGATGTCGCTGAAGATCCCGGTGATCGGCAACATCCTGCGTCAATCGGCGATCGCGCGCTTCGCACGCACGCTGGGCGTCACCTTTGCCGCAGGCGTGCCGCTGGTGGAGGCGCTGGACTCGGTGGCCGGCGCCACCGGCAGCGTGGTGTACGGTCAGGCCATCCGCAAGATCCGCGACGACGTCGCGGTGGGCCACCAGATGCACCTCGCGATGGCGCAGACCAACCTGTTCCCGAACATGGTCACCCAGATGGTGTCGATCGGCGAGGAATCCGGCGCACTCGACAAGATGCTGTTCAAGGTGGCCGAGTTCTACGAGGAAGAGGTCAGCAACGCGGTCGATACGCTGTCGACACTGCTGGAACCCCTGATCATGGTGATCATCGGCGTGTTGGTCGGCGGCATGGTGATCGCACTGTACCTGCCGATCTTCAAGCTGGCCGGCACGTTCTGACGCTGCCGAGAAACCCTCTCCCGTCGGGAGAGGGTGAGGGTACGCTGTTGGTGATGCTCATCAAGCCGCCACTGCCCACGCGAACGCGCAGCGCGGCAAAACAGATTCGCGCACTTGGTACAGACGCCGAACGAGCGCTCCGGTTTCAATTGCGCGCCGCCCGTCCCTGCAGCCTCGAGTTTCGTCGGCAGCACCCAGCCCCTCCTTGAATCGTGGATTTCCACTGGCATGGGTTGAAGCTGGTGGAGGAAGTTGATGGATCGCAACATGCAACTGACCAGAATGAGACCCGCACTCGCGCGTTGGAGCATCGGGGATTGACCGTCCTGCGTTTCCGGGACAATCAGGTCTTGAAGGATATGCATTCGGTGCTTCAGGCAATTCTTGATACAGCGCAAGTCCGCACCCCCGTCCCTCTCCCCACGGGAGAGGGGCTTTGATTGCTTCGCCGATAACGCCGTTCGGCTTGCCCTTCGCCTTCTGGATCGCCGCGGCTGGCGTGCTCGGGCTGATCGTCGGCAGCTTCCTGAACGTGGTGATCCTGCGCCTCCCGGCGCGGATGGAATATTTCTGGAAACGCGACGCACGCGAGATGCTGGAACTGGCTGCGGGCGACGAGCCCGCGCCGCCGGACATCGTTCGCAAGGGTTCGCACTGCCCGCACTGCAAACACCCGCTGGCGGCATGGGACAACATTCCGCTGGCTTCATGGCTCGTGCTGCGCGGTCACTGCCGCTACTGCAAGGCGCCGGTCTCGATCCAGTACCCGCTCGTCGAGCTGCTGTGCGGCCTCGCCAGCGCGATCGTGGTGTGGCACTTCGGCTTCACCTGGCAGGCGGCGGCCGGACTGGTGTTCACGTGGTTCCTGATCGCGGCGGGCGGCATCGATTTCCGTACCCAGCTTTTGCCCGACACGCTGACCCTGCCGCTGCTGTGGCTGGGACTCCTGTTGTCGCTGGTTCCCGTTTTCGCCGGCACGCGCGAGGCGGTGATCGGCGCCGCGGCCGGCTACTTCGCGCTGTGGTCGGTGTACTGGCTGTTCAAGCTCGCGACCGGCAAGGAAGGCATGGGTTTCGGCGACTTCAAGTTGTTCGCCGCGGCCGGCGCGTGGATGGGCTATGCCGCACTGTTGCCCATCATCATCGTCGCCGCGCTGTCGGGCGCCGTGATCGGCATCATCATGCTGGGCGTGCGCGGGCAGGACCGCTCGGTGCCGTTTGCGTTCGGCCCGTTCCTCGCAATCGCGATGTGGATCTGGCTGATAGCCGGCGATCCGATGCTGGCCGCGTACATGCGCCTCACCGGGCTGCAATAAAAACCCAAAAACCGGGGTCAGAGTGCCTTTTCGCGTACGATGAAAGCCCATGACGCGACTGGGTTCGAAAAGGCACTCTGACCCCGGTTTTTGGGCGCTGGGCGCAATCGCGCTGCTGATTGCGCTGGTGATGCTGCCGAACTTCGTGTGGCTGGCGTACGATCCGCGCGGCCCGGTCTGGGTGGCGGCGCTGGTGTTGCCGCTTGCGATGTTGTGCATCGTGTTCGCGGCACTGGGGCGCTGGTTGTGGATCCCATGCCTGCTGCTGGCGCCACTCGCGTTGCTGGCGCCCCTGGAGACCTATTACATCGCGCAGTACCACCACCCCACTTCGGCGCAGATCATCGCGACGATCGTGGCGACCAATCCGCAGGAAGCCCGGGAATACTTCGGGCGTTCGTTGCTGCCGCTCGGGCTGGTATTGCTGGCGGGCGCGCTGGTGGCGCTGGCCGCCGCGTGTGCGAGCTTTCGCAGCGGCATGCGATGGCGGGGGCACACGCGGCTCGGCCTGCTGTGCGCGGGCATCGTCGCGATGCTGGTGCCGCTGGGTGTCGGCCTGGCGGCCGCCCGCCGCGTGTCCTCGACGGCAAGTCCGGAAGCCGGATCGATCCCGGAACCGCTGCACGATTACGGCGACGCGATCGAGGAAGGCTATCCCTTCGGGGTGATCCCGCGCATCATCGAGTACCGCCATGAGTGGGACCGGATGCGCGCCGAGGCGGCGACGTTCAAGGCCTTCCGCTTCCACGCGCATCGCGCCGGGCCGCCGCCGCAGCAGCGACAGGTGTACGTGCTGGTCATCGGCGAAAGCAGTCGCCGCGCGAATTGGCAATTGTTCGGCTACCCGCGCGCCACCAACCCCGAACTGTCGAAGCTGAAGAACCTGGTTCCGATCACGCATTTCATCAGCACCTGGCCCGAGTCGATCGCGGCGATTCCGATGATCCTGACGCGCCGCAAACCCGACATGGCGTGGGACGCGCCATGGCACGAGGCCTCGATCCTGCGGGCGATGCAGGAGGCCGGCTACGAGACGTACTGGATTTCCAACCAGCAGGCGATCGGGGAATTCGATTCACCGGTATCGATGTACGCCTACGAAGCCGAACACGTGGAATGGTTGAACCACGCCTCGTGGAGTGCACCCGGCAGTTACGACCGCGACTTGATCCGCCCGCTGCAGGATGCGCTGCATGCGTCGGACAGGGATCTTTTCATCGTGCTGCACATGATGGGCAGTCACGTGAAATACGACTACCGGTACCCGTCCGCATTCCAGCACTGGAAACCGACGCAACTTTCACTGCCGGGGGAAGGCAGCAGGTTCGAACGCGCCCGCAACAGCTACGACAACAGCATCCTTTATACCGATCACGTGCTGGCGCGGGTGATCGGCGCGCTGGAGAAGAGCGGCGCCGTCACCGCCCTGTGGTTCGAATCGGATCACGGCGAATTGATTCCAACGCCCACCTGCGACAAGGAGGGCCACGGCGTCGGCACGGTGCCCGAGTACGAGGTCCCCGCGCTGTTCTGGTATTCGGATTCCTACCAGGCGCAGTTTCCTGGACGGGTTGCGAGCTTGCGCGCCCACGCCGGCAAGCGCACGCTGTCCGCCGACACGTTCGAATCGCTGATCGACATGGCCGGCGTGAGCTTTCCCACGCACGACGAAAGCTGGAGCCTGTTCAGCCCGGCGTGGCGCTACCACACGCGCTGGGTGGCGCAGACCGACCATATCGACTTCGACACCGCGCACTTCGACAAGACCTGCGAGCGCGTGCTGCCCGGGCATGGCAAGCGGTCGGGTTAAGAAAAGAAGGGGCAGGTTCACTTTTCGCATGACACCCCGGAAGATGCGGACTGCATTGAAACGTGAATCCGACTCCCGTCCTGGCGACGAGGCGAACCTGTGAAAAGCGAACCTGACCCCGTTCTTCAACCAGACCCCCTGCTTCGTCACTACGTGGTGGTCCTGACCGGCGGCGTCGCGTGCGGCAAGACCGCGGTTGCGCAGCGCTTTGCAAGGTTGGGCACCCACGTGTATGACGCCGACGTGGCCGCCCGCGAGGTGGTGGCGCGGGGCGCACCGGCGCTGGCGGAAATCGAATCCGTGTTCGGCGCCGAGGTTTTGCAGGCCGACGGCTCGCTGGACAGGCGCACGATGCGCGAGCGCGTGTTCGCCGATCCCGCTGCGCGCAAAAAGCTCGAGGTCATCATCCACCCGCGTGTGCGCGCCTGGTTGCGCCGGCGCGTCGCGATGGATCGCGGGCCGTATTGCATGCTCGCGATTCCGCTGCTGTTCGAGAACCGGACCGAGTACGACTGGGTCGACCGCGTGGTGGTGGTGGATGCACCGGAGGCGCTCCAGATCGAGCGCCTGATGCAGCGTGATGGGGTGACCCGCGACGCCGCGCAACGCGTGCTGGACGCACAATCGACGCGCGCGCAGCGGCTTGCGATCGCCGACGACGTGATCGTGAACGACGGCGAGGAATCCGCGCTGGATGCACAGATCGCGGCGTTGCACGCGCGGTACCTCAAGCTCGCCGGTGATGCAAAACCATAGGTTGGGCTGACCCGTTTTTTGGGGAAGCCCGGCGGATCGAGTGCCCTGTTGGGCTTCGCGGATGAAGCCCGCTCAGCGCAACCCACATGCTCCAATCCCAGATGGTGCACCGGATCCTCATGCCTTGTCATTCCGGGGCTGCCCCGCCTTGTGCGGGCCAGACCCGACTGCGTTTGCAGGACTGCAAACGCGA
>JBDZUX010000064.1:1966-8461 GCA_040255405.1 Lysobacteraceae bacterium | reverse complement strand
CGATAAGCATGCGGCGGATTTCGTTGGTGCCGGCGCCGATCTCGTACAGCTTGGCGTCGCGCAGGATGCGGCCGGTGGGGAATTCGTTGATGTAGCCGTTGCCGCCCAGCGACTGGATGGCCTCGAGCGCCACCGCCACGGCGTTGCGCGATGACAGCAACAGGCACGACGCCGGATCGATGCGCGACTTCACACCGGCGTCGAACTGCTGCGCGATCATGTACGCGTACGCGCGCGCCGACTGCAGCGCGGTGTACATGTCGGCGATTTTGGCCTGCATGATTTCAAAGCTGCCGATCGGCGCGTTGAACTGTTTGCGTTCGCGCACGTAGGGCAGGGTGACGTCGATGGCCGATTGCATCAGCCCGATCGGGCCGCCCGACAGCACCAGGCGTTCGGTGTCGAGGCCGCCCATCAGCACGCGCACGCCCTCATTGACTTCGCCGACGCGGTTCGCGTCCGGGATTTCGCAATCCTCGAACACCAGCTCGCAAGTGTTGGAGCCACGCATGCCGAGCTTGTCGAGTTTCTGCGCGGTGCCAAAACCCTTCATGCCTTTCTCGACGATGAAGGCGGTGATGCAGCGGCTGCCAGCGGTGCGGTCGGCGGTGCGCATGTACACCAGCAGCACGTCGGCGTCCGGCCCGTTGGTGATCCACATCTTGTTGCCGTTGGCGATCCACGCGTCGCCGCGCTTCTCGGCCTTGCACTTCATCGAGCCGACCACGTCCGAACCCGCGCCGGGTTCGCTCATCGCCAGCGCGCCGACCCATTCGCCGGAGCACAGCTTCGGGATGTATTTCTTCCGTTGTGCCTCGTTGCCGTTGTGGAAGATGTTGTTGACGCAGAGGTTGGAATGCGCGCCGTAGGACAGCCCGACCGAGCCCGACGCGCGCGAGATTTCTTCCATTGCGACCACGTGCGCGAGGAAACCCATCCCGCTGCCGCCGTACCCGGTCGGCACCGTGATGCCGAGCAGACCCATCTCGCCCAGTTTCTTCCAAAGGTCGGATGGGAACAGGTTGTCGCGGTCGATCTGGTCCGCGCGCGGCGCGATTTCCTTCTCCGCGAAGGCGTGCACGCTTTCGCGCAGCAGGTCGATGTCTTCGCCGAGTTTGAAAGGCTGCATTCGTCTTCCCCGCGATGTCATTCGGGCAAATGGGCGATCCATTGTGCCGCATCCGCGCCGGCTGCAACTTTACGTCGTCATTCCGGGGCTGCCCGCGCCGCGCGCGGGCAGAACCCGGAATCGGTCATTTGGTGCGCTGAAACCGATTCCGGGTTCACCCCTTCGGGGCGCCCCGGAATGACGACAAAAGGCCGGGATATGGTCCCTGGTCCCGGCGCTTATTGTCCCCGCATCCGCCCCAGGAACCGCGCGCCGTCGTTGCCCATCGTCGGCAGCTTGATCTTGCCGATGGCGTTGATGCGCTCCTCGGCCATGCGGTCGGCGGCCTTGTAGGTCGGGATGCCGTCGCGGTCGGCGATCTGGAAGATGCGGCCGACGTTGTAGTAGATGCTGCGCATCATGCGCATCGCGCGTTCGCGGTTGTAGCCGTCGATTTCCAGCGAGACGTTCATCACGCCGCCGGCGTTCACAGCGTAGTCGGGCGCGTACACCACGCCGCGCTTCATCAATTCGTCGCCGATCGCGTCGGTGGAAAGCTGGTTGTTGGCAATGCCGCAGATGATCGGCGCCTTGATGCGGTCGATGGTCTGCTCGTTCACGGTGCCGCCCAGCGCGCAGGGGCTGAACACGTCGCAGTCGACGTCGTAGATCTCGTCGATGCCGACGGCCTCGCAGCCGAGTTCGTCGACGCAGCGCTGCACCGCTTCCTTGTTGATGTCGGTGACGAACACCTTGGCGCCCTGTTCGCGCAGCAGCTTGATGAACTCGCTGCCGACGTGGCCCGCGCCCTGCACCGCGAAGCGGTACTTGCCGATGTCTTCGTTGCCGTGCTTGTAGTTGAGCGTCGCCATCACGCCCTGCAACGCGCCGTACGCGGTGAACGGGGAGGGATCGCCGGAGCCGCCGTGCACCTGGTGCACGCCGGTCACGAATTCGGTTTCGCGGTAGACGTATTCCATGTCGTTGACGTCGATGCCGACGTCTTCGGCCGTGATGTAACGCCCGTGCAAGGAGTTGATGAAACGCCCGAGTGCGCGGAACAGCGCCTCGGACTTGTCCTTCGCGGGGTCGCCGATGATCACCGCCTTGCCGCCGCCGAGGTTCAGGCCCGCCACCGCGTTCTTGTAGGTCATGCCGCGCGACAGCCTCAGCACGTCGTTCAGCGCTTCCTCGTCGGTCTTGTACGGCCACATGCGCAGGCCGCCCAGCGCGGGGCCCAGCACGGTGTTGTGGATCGCGATGATGGCCTTGAGACCGGCGTCCTTGCTCTGGCAGAACACGACCTGCTCGTGGCCGGTGGTGGCAATGGTTTCGAAAAGCATCGGGGATGGCTCCAGTTGCGCACGGTCGGCGCGGGATGGCAAAACGGCGCCGCACGGGCGCCACGGGTCGAAAACGAACGTCGGCCGTGGCCTCTTTGGACCCTGTCGCCGCGTCGCAGCCGCCTAGTGTAGCCGGTGCCGATGGCGTGAGGCACACGTAACCTGATGGCAAGCATCAGGTTACGTGCGTAACATACTGATTGATCGAACCATGAGGCGCTGTGCGCGCAATCCATGCTTCACATCGAGCACGTCGGAGCATGGCCGCTGCCCCGGGCGGCGCGGTACACGGGTTCCAGGGCCGCAACACGAGACGACAGTTGCGCGATGCGGTTGCCGGGCGAGGGATGGGTGGACAGGAATCCCGGGCCGCGGTTGCCCGGGTTGGCCTTCTCCATGTTCTGCCACAACGCGACCGCGGCCCTGGGGTCGAAGCCGGCCTGGGCCATGTAGCGTTGGCCCAGCACGTCGGCCTCGCTTTCCTGCGCGCGCGAAAAAGGCAGCAGCACCAACGTCTGCGCGCCGATGCCCAACAACGACTGCAGGGTGTCTGGATTCATGCCGCGCGCGACGCCGTAGGCGTTGGCGGCCGTGACGCCGATCTGGGCGGCCAGATTGTCCGACACGCGCTCGGCCGGATGGCGCGCCACCACGTGGGCGAGTTCGTGGCCCAGCACCGCCGCAAGCTCGCCCTGGTTCGTGGCCACCTTGAACAGGCCGCGGTTGACGCCGATGCGGCCGCCGGGCAGTGCAAATGCATTGGCGCTGTCGTCATTGATGATCTGGACATCCCACCTTTCGGTCTTCCACGGCGGCGGCAGCACGGCGATCAGGGCCTTCGCGACGCAGGTGGCATACGTGCGTTCGCGCGGTGCCTGCGCGAACTTGCCTTGCTGCCGCATCTGGTTGAAGGCATCCAGGCCAAGCTGGCTCATCTGCGAACTCGAAACCAGCATCAACTGGCTACGTCCGGTGGGGCTGGTGGCGCACGCGCCGAGCAGCAGCGCGGCCACCAATGCGAGGGCGGCGGCTTTCATGGCAGACCTCCTGTCTAACAGTGGAACTCCATAGTGCACGGCCGCCGCGGCCTCGTTCAAATGGGCGCCGCGCCTTCCCGCCAGCGTGCGGGATGCAATATATGTACGAGTGTGCTATTTTGCTGTCCATGGTTCTTGCAGCCGCCACCGCCAAGGGCGTCGCCACGCGCGGCGCGATCATCGACAGTGCGATCGGGCTGGTGCGGAAGCAGGGCCTGGAAAGCCTTTCGATCGGCGGTCTCGCGCACGTCGCCGCGATGTCCAAGAGCGGTGTGTTTGCGCACTTCGGGTCGCGCGAAGACCTGCAACTGGCGGTGCTGGATGCGGTGGCCGAAGACTTTTCGCGGAAGGTGCTGCAGCCTGCCTTCCGCCAGCCGCGCGGCGTGAAGCGCCTGCGTGCGATCCTGGCGGGCTGGATGGATTGGACCCACGACGCGGGCTGCCCGATGATTGCCGCGGTCATTGAATACGACGACCGTCCGGGCACGATCCGCGACCGCGTCGTGCACTGGCAGCGGCGCCTGCGCGAAGCGCTGACGCGCGCCGCGCAACTGGCGATTGAAACCGGCGAACTGCGCGCGGATACCGATCCGGCCCAACTCGCTTTCGAAATGTTCGGCATCGTGCTGGTACTGCACCACGATACCCGCCTGTTCGGCGGCACCGATGCCATCGTCCGTGCCACCCACGCGTTCGACCGGCTGATCGCCGGTCACGCGGCCTGACCCCTCCCCATGCGAGCCCCAGCAATGCCCCTTGCCATCACCAGTAAAAGCACGAGCGTGCGAAATAGACTGACGTTCGCGATGCTGCGGACGGCAAACCGGATCACCGGCCAGTTCGCCCCGGATGCCACCGCCCGCCGCGCGGCGCGGTTGCTGTGCACGCCATTGGCGGCCGGCCGTGTGCGTGCACGCGATAGCGACGACGACGGGGCGTCGCGCAGCGACCTTGAAATCGAATGCCGTCGCGTGGCCGTTTACCAGTGGGGCGATCTGCAATCGCAACCGCGCGTGCTGCTGGCGCATGGCTGGTCGAGCTATGCGTTGCGGTTCCTGCCGTGGGTGCGCGCATTGCGCGCGGCCGGGTACGCGGTGGTCACGTTCGACCAGCCGGGACACGGACGCAGCGACCCGGGCCGCTGCACCCTGGCCTGCTTCGCGCGGACGTTGCGCGGTGTCGCGGATCGGCATGGTCCGTTCGAAGCGGTCGTCGCCCACTCGATGGGCGGCACGGCTGCGATGCTCGCCCTGGCCGAGGGCGTCGTGGCGCATCGCGTGGTGCTGATCGCGCCGGCGGCCGACCCCGATGCCGCAACCACGCGATTTGCGCGCAAGGTCGGGCTGGTCGGCGGCATCGTGCCGCGCATCCAGCATCAACTCGAAGTGCAGACCGGCGTGACGGTGCGCGAACTGACGATGCATGTGCGGGCGCCGTCATTGGCCGTCCCGGCGTTGGTCATCCACGATCTCGCCGATGCCGAAGTACCGTGGGAAGAGGGCGAAAGCTACGCGCGCCACTGGCCGGGCGCACGGCTGCTCAGCACCGAAGGGCTGGGCCACAGCCGCATCGTCAACGATCGCAGCACCATCGATGCCGGCTTGCGCTTCCTGCGCGGCGAGGCGGTCGGCGAACGCGTGACGTCATCGCCGAACCTGCCGTTCGGCGTCGCGTGAAGCATCGGCCGGCCCGATTCTTTTTCAGGTGTGCACGAAAAAGCCCGGCGCCGACGCGCCGGGCTTCGTTTCAATACACCCCGATCAGTGATGGTGGCCGTGCCCGTGATCGTGGCCGCGGTCATGCCCGCGGTCGTGGCGGTCCCACCCGCGATGGCGGCCGTTGTCGTGGCCACGCCAGTGCGGATCGCGGCCCCAGTAGGCGCGGCGGTAATCCCAGCGGCCATCGTGCTGCACCCAGCGCGGGCTGTAGTAGACATAACCCGGCCGCTCGGGATGCCACACCCCGCCGATCCATACGTAGGTGCCGCCATTCCAGTTCCAGTAACCCGGCGCCCAGACGTAACCCGGGCGCGGCGCGGGCACCACTTCGTAGCGCGGCGGGGGCGGCGGCGTCCCGACGCTCAAGCTGAAACTGACCTGCGCGGATGCCGGCGGCGCGAACGCCGTGGTCGCGCCCACTGCGATGGCGAGCGCGGCAAGCAATGCAAGATTGCGTGTCTGCACGAAACACCTCCTGCGTGATCGGCCGGATGTTGGCCTTGGCCCGGAGAGTATCGGCGAATACGGCCATCGCAATCTTTTAACCAGTCGTTCATTCAGAACACGTCGGGCTTGCCGTTCAGCACGCATTGAAATACATGCAAGCGCATGGCACCGGCCTTTCGCCAACGTCGACTGGATGGAACCGTGGCGTGCGTGACCGGCATGTCGCTTTGCAGCGGCACGCGGTGCGCCGACTACGCGTCAATGCGCGTACCGCGCGACGATGCGTTTCAGGCTGCGTGTGCCGGCGTCGATCGCGCGTTCGTCGACCGATCCGTATCCGAAGATTAGCCCGCTGCGCGCACCCGGTTGTCCGTAGCATTGCGAGAGCGGCCGCACCGACACGCCGGCCAGCGCGGCGTGCCGCGACAAGGCCACGTCGTCGGTGCCGTCCGGCAACAGGGCCGACAATTGCATGCCGGCCTCGGCACCGATCGCTTGCAGGGTGCGGGGCAGGTGTTTCGCGATCGCCGCCAGCAGCGCGGCACGGCGCGCCGCGTACAGGCCGCGCATGCGATGGATGTGCCGCGCGAAATGGCCTTCGCGGATGAAGTCGTTGAGCGTTTGTTGCGACAGCGTGGGCGAGAAGGTATCCAGCGCATCGCGGCAGGCGCGAAAAGCCGCCAGCAGGTCCTCGGGTACCACCAGGTAGCCCAGCCGCAAGGCCGGGAACATCACCTTGCTGAAAGTGCCCATGTAGATCACCCGCGCGTCCGCGTCCAGCCCCTGCAGCGACGCGATCGGCTTGCTGTCGAACCGGTATTCGCTGTCGTAATCGTCCTCGA
>JBDZUX010000064.1:0-1866 GCA_040255405.1 Lysobacteraceae bacterium | reverse complement strand
GGTGATCAGGACCTGCGAAGCATCGGCACGCACCGCACGAGCCACTGCGAGATATTCGGCAATGGCCTCGCGCAGCGGCAGGTATCCCATCGGATCGCCGTAGGCCAGCGCGTCGGCGTCGGCGTGGCGCGCGTGCCGGTGGACCAGGCGCGACCAGGTACGCAGGGGAAACCGGTCCAGCGCCGGCACGCCGACCCGGAACGCACCCTGGGATTCCAGCCACGTCTGCGGCGGGCCCGCCATCGCCGCCGCGCGGGCGGCGATGCGGCGCGCGGCGGATCGGGCGGGCGGGATCGACGCACCTCGGCGGATCTTGCGGCGCAACGCATCGCCCACGGCCTGCGGGATGGTGGTGGCCACGCAGGTACCGGCGCCGGTGAAGGTTTCGAGATAGCCCTCGGCGTGCAGTTGCTCGTAGGCGCTCAGGATCGGCAAGCGCGATACTTCGAGTCCCGCCGCCAACGCGCGCGTGGACGGCAGCCGTTGCCCGGGGCGCAGCTGGCCATCGGCGATCGCACGGCGGAACCAGTCCGATACCTGCATGTAGATCGGCGCGCCGCCGGCTTCCAGGGCGATCGGCGGCAGCAGGCTGGCGGACACGCGCTTCATGGTTCGCACCGCGGCGAGCAGGTCAAAGTGGCTATGCGAAATCATAGCGAAGTAGCTATGGTTCCCGACCGCTGGCTCGGCTAAGGTGCGCGCCCGGTGTGCGTGGTCGAGGTGGCAATGATGTCGGCTTTGGTGTTGGACGCGGCGCAGCGGCGATCGCTCGCCCGCATGGTCCGGTATGTCGGATGGCTGGTGGGGTGGCTCGGTGTCGCTGTCGCGGCGCATGCCCAGGGGGCGGACGGCAGCTATCGCCAGTCGCGCGACGATGCCTGGTGGACCGGCCCGATGCTGGCGAACTCCGCCGACACCTTGCCGCGCGGACACTTCCTGGTCGAACCCTATCTCTACGATGTCACGTCGAAGGGCGCCGACCGTTTCGGTTCGCGCGCCTACGTGCTGTACGGACTCACCGACCGCCTCACGGTCGGCGCGATTCCCATCATCGGCTACAACCGCATCAGCGGCGCGCCGGACAGTTCGGGCGTCGGATTCGCCGACCAGATCCTGCAGGCGCAGTTCCGGCTCACCCGGTTCCAGGAAGGCAGCTGGCTGCCCACGCTCTCGCTGCTGGTGCAGGAGGCCGTGCCCACCGGCGCCTACGATCGCCTGCAGCGGACCAGCGACGGCCTGGGCCAGGGCGCCTGGGCGACCACGCTGGGCCTCAACGCGCAGAGCTATTTCTGGATGCCCAACGGCCGCATCCTGCGCGTGCGGCTGAATCTTGCCCGCACGTTCGCAAGCCATGCCGATGTCGAAGGCGCAAGCGTGTTCGGCACCGGCGCCGATTTCCAGGGCAGGGCTTCGCTCGGCGCGGGGTATTCCATCGACACCGCGGTCGAATACAGCCTGACGCAGCGCTGGGTGCTGGCACTCGACGTGTTCCACAGCCACGGCGATGCGACGCGGGTGTCCGGTTACGACGCGGCCGCCGGCTTGCCGCGCGTGCCGGTGCGCATGGCCTACGGTTCCAGCGATGCCTTCGGCTATGCGCCGGCGGTCGAATACAATTTCTCGCCGCGCCTCGGGGTGTTGCTGGGCGTGCGCGTGATCGCCGGCGGCCACAACGTGCAGCGTTCGGTGACGCCGGCCATCGCGGTCAACTACGTGCATTGAGCGTTCGCGTTGCGGGCGAGCCCGCGCGCGTGCGGCCCGCCGCGCGGCAGTGCAAGGGACGGGCGCGCTACAATCCAGCGGTTGAATGGCCATCGTGACCGAGCACACCGCATGAGTTCCCCCGCTTCCCGGATTCCCGCCAGC
>JBDZUX010000006.1:152336-156687 GCA_040255405.1 Lysobacteraceae bacterium | reverse complement strand
TGACCGCAACGATGCCCGACGAAGGCCTCGCGGTGCTGGCCCGCGAGCGGGTGGACGCGGTGATCGCGGACATGAACTTCAGCGCCGACACCACCTCGGGCGAAGAGGGCGTGGCGCTGTTCCACGCGATCCGCGAACGTCATCCCGACCTGCCGGTGATCCTGTTGACCGGCTGGTCGCACCTCGAAACCGCGGTACAACTGGTGAAAGCGGGCGCGGCCGATTACATGTCCAAGCCGTGGGACGACGCCAAGCTGCTGGCGACGGTCGAGAACCTGCTGGAGCTTTCCGAGAACGCGCGTGCCGCGGCCAATACGCGGATGACGCGGCGGCGCCGGCGCGAGGCGCTGGAGCGCAATTACGATCTGCGCGGCATCGTGTTTGCGTCCGACGAAATGCTGCGGGTGCTGGAACTGGCCTGCCGCGTCGCGCGGGCCGACGTGCCGGTGCTGGTCACCGGGCCCAACGGCGCCGGCAAGGAACGCATCGCGGAAATCGTGCATGCGAATTCGGCGGTGCGCGACAAGCCGTTGGTGACGGTGAATTGCGGCGCGTTGCCGAGCGAGTTGATCGAAGCGGAACTGTTCGGCGCCGAAGCCGGTGCGTTCACGGGCGCGGCCCGTGCGCGCGAGGGCCGCTTCGAGGCGGCCAATGGCGGCACCTTGTTCCTGGACGAGATCGGCAACCTGCCGCTGGCAGGACAAATGAAGCTGTTGCGGGCGCTGGAGTCCGGCGAGTTCGAACGGCTGGGTTCGACGCGCACGCGCAAGGTCAAGGTGCGCGTGATCAGCGCGACCAATGCGGACATTCCGGCCATGATCCGCGACGGCAAGTTTCGCCAGGATCTGTTCTATCGCCTGAACACCATCGAGATCGCGCTGCCGCCGCTGTCGGACCGCCCCGACGACATCCTGCCGCTGGCGGAGTATTTCCTCGATGATGATGCGGTGTTGTCGGATCAGGCGCGCGACGCGCTGCTCGATTATCCGTGGCCGGGCAACGTGCGCGAGCTGAAGAATACGATCGATCGCGCGAAATTGCTGTGCGGCCGCGACGAAATCATGGTGAAACACCTCGGGCTTTCGGCGGTGGCTGCGGCGCCCGCACGCAGCCTGGACGATCCGCCGCGCGAAGCGGTCGAGGAAGCGCTGCGCAAGGCCGGCGGTGTGATCAGCCGCGCCGCGCGGACGCTCGGCTTGTCGCGGCAGGCGTTGTACCGGCGCATGCAGCGGTACGGAATTCCGACGGAAGCGTGATTGCAGCGCCCTGCTTCGTCGTCATTCCGGAGCGGGCCGCAGGCCCGAATCCGGAATCGGTTCATCGTTGCCCGCGTGTCACGATGGTCTGCAGGACGATCGCCGGGAGAAGGGCGGAGTCGACCCCTTGAGGGCTGGCGTGCACGGCACACCGATTCCGGGTTCTGCCCGCAGAAGGCGCGGGCAGCCCCGGAATGACGAAGTGTTGTTAGGCTTTCCCGGTCCGGGTCCCCGGCCCCACCTCATCACGGTTTGGCGATTGCATGCGCTTTTCATCCCTCGAAGGCAAACTCCTGCTGCTGCTGATTGCGGCCGCCCTGGTTGCCGCGGCGCTGGCGGCGGCGATCACCGACTGGACCCACAGTGCGTGGTTGGGTGGGGCGATCGCGATCGGCCTGTGCCTGGCGCCGGTGGCGTGGTTGGCGCATACCGCGATGCAGCCGGTGCGGCGATTGCTGCGTGCCTTGTCGGGCAGCGTCGCGAGTTACCGCGATGGCGATTTCAGCATTTCGTTGCGCACCCGCCGGCGCGACGAGCTGGGCGCGTTGATCGAGGCGCATAACGAACTCGGCCATGCGCTGCGCGAGCAACGCCAGAACCTTGTCCAGCGCGAACTGCTGCTGGACACGGTGGTGCAGCATTCGCCGACGGCGTTGATCCTGACCGACGCGAGCGACCGCATCGTATATGCGAACCTCGCCGCGCGGCATCTGTTCAACGAGGGCCGGAGTCCGGCCGGTTTGCGCTTCGACGATTTGCTCGAGGCCTGCCCCGAGGCGATGCGCCAGGCGCTGACGGCCAGCGAAGACAGCCTGTTTGGGGTCGAGATGGGCAGCGACGAGGAATATTTCCACCTGTCGCGGCGCGACTTCCGCCTGCAGGGCCGGCCGCACCAGTTGTATCTGGTGCAGCGCATGACGCGCGAGCTGTCGCGCCAGGAAGTGGCGGTGTGGAAGCGCGTGATCCGCGTGATCAGCCACGAGTTGAACAATTCGCTGGCGCCGATCTCTTCCCTCGCGCATTCGGGCGCGGAACTGGCGCGTCGCAACGATTTGGCGCGCTTGCCCAAGGTGTTCGAGGGTATCGGCGACCGCGTCCGCCACTTGCACTCGTTCACGGCCGGCTACGCAAGCTTTGCCAAATTGCCGCAACCAAATCCGGCCCCGGTCGAGTGGGCGGCGTTCCTTGAATCGCTGAAGCTGCATTGCGAGTTCCGGCTTGTGGGCGAGGTCCCGGACGAACCCGCGCGCTTCGATGCCGCGCAGATCGAACAGGTGCTGATCAACCTGGTCAAGAATGCCGTGGAAGCCGGCGGCGATCCGGCCGAGGTGACGCTGGCCATCAAGCATGCCGCGCAGAACTGGCGGATCGAGGTGGCCGATCGCGGCCCCGGCATGAGCGACACGGTGCTCGCGCAGGCGTTGCTGCCGTTCTATTCCACCAAGCGTTCCGGCACCGGGCTGGGCCTGGCGCTGGCGCGCGAAATCGTGGAGGCACACGGCGGCCGCATCGGGCTGGCCAACCGCGAAGGCGGCGGCCTGCGGGTGACCGTGTCGCTGCCGGCATCGGGAGCCTGATCTCTGGCTCGGCAGGTGCGGACAAACCATTTGAATCTGGCGCGAATCGTTATACTGCGCCCACTCACAGAGGGAAGGGGATCATGGGGCCGTCCATCATCGTTGCCATCGTCGTCGTCGCCGTCGCGATCATCGTGCTGGCGAAGTGGGTGCGGATCGTGCCGCAGGGGTATGAATTCACGGTGGAGCGGTTCGGCAAGTACACGCGTACCTTGCCGCCGGGGCTGCATTTCCTGATGCCCTTCATCTATGCGGTCGGCCGCAAGATGAACATGATGGAACAGGTGCTGGCGGTGCCCTCGCAGGACGTCATCACCAAGGACAACGCGGTGGTGCGGGTCGATGGCGTGGTGTTCTACCAGGTGCTGGATGCGGCCCGGGCGGCGTACGAGGTCGCCAATTTGGAGCAGGCGACGCTGGCGCTGGTGATGACCAACATCCGCACCGTGCTGGGCTCGATGGATCTGGACGAAAGCCTGAGCAAGCGCGACGAAATCAACGCGCGGCTGCTGAAGGTGGTCGACGAGGCCACGCACCCGTGGGGCGTCAAGGTCAACCGCATCGAGATCAAGGACATCAGCCCGCCCAAGGATCTGGTCGACGCGATGGCGCGGCAGATGAAAGCGGAGCGCGAGAAGCGTGCCAACATCCTCGAGGCGGAAGGTTTCAAGCAGGCGGCGATCCTGAAGGCCGACGGCGAAAAGCAATCGACGATCCTTGCCGCCGAAGGCCACAAGGAAGCGGCATTCCGCGAGGCCGAGGCGCGCGAACGGCTGGCGGCGGCCGAGGCAAAAGCCACGCAGCTGGTGTCGGACGCGATTTCGCAGGGCAATTTGAACGCCATCAATTATTTCGTGGCGACCAAGTATGTCGAGGCACTGAAGGCGATGGCCGATTCGCCCAACCAGAAGATGCTGATGCTGCCGTTCGAGGCTTCGGGCATTCTTTCCTCGATGGCCGGCATTGCGGAGATCGGCAAGGAAGTGCTGGCGAAGAATTCGTCGGCGTCGGCACGATGATCGACGCCCATGGTGCGGTGTTTTCTCTTCGTGAGAGGGGTGCAACGCGCTGCTTTTGCGCATGCGCGAGGCGCCGGATGAGGGCCCCGTTCGACATGCGACTCCAATGTATCGACGTATGCTTGCGCGAGATCCGAACCCTCACCCGCCCCTTCGGGGCACCCTCTCCCGGTGGGAGAGGGATTCTGTAGCTGGATGACGACGATCGGGAAGGTTTCGACATGTGGGGCGTACCGTTGCACTACTGGTGGTGGGTGCTGGCCTTGCTGCTGATCGCGGGCGAAGTGCTGGCGCCTGGATTTTTCCTGCTGTGGATCGGTATCGCGGCCGCGGTGATGGGGATCGTCACCTGGGGCGTGACGGGGCTGGGCGTGATTGCGCAGGCCGTGCTGTTCGTGATTCTGGCGTTTGCGTCGTGCCTGTTCTACTGGAAGTTCGTTCGCGTGCGGCTGGCCCGTCACGACGATCCCGCCGCGCGCACGCTCAGCCGGCGTGGCGA
>JBDZUX010000006.1:0-152236 GCA_040255405.1 Lysobacteraceae bacterium | reverse complement strand
TGCGGCTGGCCCGTCACGACGATCCCGCCGCGCGCACGCTCAGCCGGCGTGGCGAACAGATGATCGGCCAGCGCTACGTATTGGTCGAGGCGATCGTGAACGGTCGCGGCAAGGCGCGCGTGGGCGACAGCCAGTGGCTGGTCGCGGGACCGGACCTGCCGGCGGGTGCGGAGGTCGAAGTGGTCGGCGTGGACGGCGCGCTGCTGAAGGTGCGCGCGGCGACGCCATGATGCAGCGGCCGCGCGGGCATCGCACATGACGGAACCCGCGTCCGGCGGGCAAGCGCGCGGCGGCCTGATGGCGGATGAGCGCGTGCGCGCCCGCGTCGGTTTCGTGATCGAACTGGCGCGCCGCCTGCACCAGTACGGCGCCGCGGCGCCGCGTCTGGAACAGGCGATCGGGAACGCCGCGCAGCGGATCGGCCTGGCCTGCGAGGTGCTGTCGACGCCGACCTCGATCGTGCTTTCGTTCAGCGCGCCGGAGGGGGACGGCATCGCCGACGTGACCCAGGTGGTCAGGATCGCGCCGGGCGACGTGAACCTGACGCGGTTATGCCGCGCCGACGAGATCGCCGATCGCGTGGCCGACGGCACGCTCGATCCACGCCGCGGGCTGGCGCAGTTGCGCGCGCTGGGGCGGCCGCTGTCGCGCGGTGCGCTGTGGGCGACGATCGTGAGCTACGGGCTGTCGGCCGGCGCGATCGCGGTGCTGTTCCGCAATGCGTGGCAGGATGCCGTGGTGGCGGGCGTGATCGGCCTGCTGATCGGCGGCATCGTGGTGGCGGGCTATGGCCGGCCACGGCTGGCGGTCGCGAGCGATGCGATCGCCGCGCTGGTCGCGACGTTCATTGCCACGATGGTCAGTGCCTGGCTGGTGCCGTTGGCGCTGAAGCTGGTGGTGCTGTCGGCGTTGATCGTGCTGGTGCCGGGCATGTCGCTGACCAACGCGGTGCGTGAATTGACCAGCCAGCACCTGGCTTCGGGCGTCGCGCGTTTCGCAGGCGCGGCGGCGACCATCCTGAAACTGACCTTCGGCACGATCGCGGCCGCGCAGCTTTGCTCGGTCGCGCACATCGTGCCCTCCAGCCATTCCCTGCCGCCCCTGCCGCTGTGGGCGCAGTGGCCGGCGCTGGCGGTGGCCGCCGTGGCCTTCGCGATGCTGTTCCAGACGGCACGCCGCGATTATCCGCTGGTGTTGACCGCGGTGATCGTGGGTTATCTGGTCACGTATTGGTGCGGCAATGCGATGGGCGCGCCGTTCGGCGTGTTCGTGGGCGGGCTGGTGCTCAGCGCGGGCAGCAATTTGTACGCGCGGCTCAAACACCGCCCGGGCGCGCTGGTGCGCGAACCGGGGGTGCTGTTGCTGGTGCCGGGTAGCGTGGGATTCCGCAGCGTATCCGATTTGCTCAACAACCAGATCGCGAGCGGCACCCATATCGCGGTGCTGCTGGTGACGCTGCTGATTTCGCTGGTCGCCGGACTGCTGTTCGGCGATTTGCTGATCGCGCCACGAAGGAGTCTTTAGGAAGCGTCTGATCAACCCCACCGCTCGTCATCCCGGCGAAAGCCGGGACCCAGTGATTTTCGTGCAACGCACTGAATGCAAAGTCGCTGGGTCCCGGATATCGCTTCGCGATTCCGGGATGACGAGCAAAAATCAGAGCTTCCTTCGAAGCCGGAATGGAGATCGTGAATCGGAAGAGCCCTGTGGGTTGGTGCTTTCCCGAGTTTCGAGTCCCCACTTACTTGATCAGCAAGTCCTTTTCCTTCTTGCCGGATTTCATCGCGGCAACGAACCACCGCGGGCGCTTGCCGCGGCCGGACCAGGTTTCGGTTCCATTCGGATTGCGGTATTTCGGGGCCACCTTGCCCTTGCCGCCGCGCTTCTTGCCGTAAACCTGCGCGAAGGTGACGCCTTCGGATTTCAGTACCGCGTTGATCTTGGCCTTGACCTTGGCGATTTTCTCCTTGTCGATGTTCTTCATGCGGCCGCGCGCCTTGCGGATGAGATCCTTGAGCTGTTTTTCGCTGAGCGAGCTGACATCAATGGCCATGTTGGCTCCGATCGTTCGTGGGAAAATGGATAAGCTTGTCGTCCGGTCATCGGTGCGATTAATGCGGCCGGGCGGGGGCCATTTTCTCCCAAACAGCCGGCGGTTGCAAAATCCCGTGGCGGGACGTCAATCGGAGGCGGGAAACAACTTCAATAATGCATCGTGGTCCAGGTTCCGGCTTTCGCTGTCGCGCCGGCCGCGATATTCGAATGTGCCGGCGGCAAGTCCGCGTTCGCTGACCACGATGCGGTGCGGAATGCCGATCAATTCGAGGTCGGCGAACATCGCGCCCGGGCGCAAGCCGCGATCGTCCAGGCAGGTTTCGATGCCGCGCGCATTCAGTTCCGCATACAGGCCATCGGCGGCGGCATTCACGTCGGGATTGTTCTTTGGATTGATCAGGCAAATGACGACGCGCCATGGGGCCATTGGTTCGGGCCAGATGATGCCCGCGCCGTCGTGATTTTGTTCGATGGCCGCGGCCACGATGCGGCTGATGCCGATGCCGTAACAGCCCATGTAAAGCACGCGGTTCTGGCCCGCATCATCCAGCACCGTCGCGCCCATCGCCTCGGAATATTTGGTGCCGAGCTGGAACACATGGCCCACTTCGATGCCGCGCGCGATGCCGAGCATGCCCCGGCCGTCAGGTGAAAGGTCGCCCGCGACCACCTTGCGCAGATCCTCGATGCGGGTGATGCGCGCGTCGCGCTCCCAATTGGCGCCGGTGTAGTGCGTGGCCGCGGCATTGCCGCCGCACACGAAGTCCGCGATCACCGCCGCGGCGCGGTCGACGATCACGGGGATGTCTCCGGGCAGGCCGACCGGGCCCAGGAAGCCCGGCACGCAGCCGATGCGCTTCGCGATGTCCGCCTCGTCGGCCAGGATCGACTCGCCCGGCAGCTCGGGCAGTTTCGCGGCCTTGATCTCGTTCACTTCGTGATCGCCGCGCAGGCACAGCGCGACGAGGCCTTCGTTGCCGCGCACGATCAGGGTCTTGATGCATTGCGCGGGCGGCACCTTCAGGAATGCACTGACCTCCTCGATCGTCTTTTGCGTCGGGGTATCCACCCGCGCGAGCGATTGCGCGGGGGCGGGGCGCGGCGTGGCCGGCGGCAGTGCCTCGGCGCGCTCCACGTTGGCCGCGTAGTCGGACTGGTCGGAAAACGCCAGGGCGTCCTCGCCCGACTCGGCCAGCACGTGGAATTCCTGCGAGGCGCTGCCACCGATCGCGCCGGTGTCGGCTTGCACCGCGCGAAACTTCAGGCCAAGGCGCGTGAAGATGCGCGTGTAGGCGGCGTACATGTTGTGGTATTCGCGCTCGAGATCTTCCGGCGTCAGGTGGAACGAATACGCATCCTTCATCAGGAATTCGCGAGCGCGCATCACGCCGAAGCGCGGGCGGATCTCGTCGCGGAACTTGGTCTGGATCTGATAGAGGTTCAGTGGCAACTGCTTGTAGCTGCGCAATTCATTGCGCGCGTAATCGGTCACTACTTCCTCGGCGGTCGGACCGTAGCAATACTCGGCTTCCTTGCGATCCTTGATCTTCAGGAGCTGCCCGCCGAATTTCTGCCAGCGGCCGGTTTCTTCCCAAAGGTCCCTGGGCTGGATGGTCGGCATCGAAAGTTCGATCGCGCCGGCACGATCCATTTCCTCGCGCACCGCGGTTTCCACTTTGCGCAAGACACGCAGGCCCAGCGGCGACCATGTGTAAATGCCCGATGCGAGCTTGCGGATCATGCCCGCCCGCAACATCAGCTTGTGGCTGGCGATCTCCGCATCGGCGGGCGCCTCGCGGGTGGTGGCGAGGTGGAATCGTGACAGGCGCATCGCTTGAATCCGGCGTAAAACACCGAATTGTAATGGTGAACTTCACCTTCTTTTCGCTGTGCGACTTGTCACGCGTTGCTCATACCTGCGCTAATGTCGACTTCCCTGTCTTTTTTCGCCCGCCTCCCGGGCGGCCAAGGCACCTTCTTTGCATGGCCAAAGAGAAGTTACCCGCGCCCCCGGGAGGGGCGCGGAAAAAGCCATGGATGTCGGACCTTCAGGCAATCGCGATGGGCTTCCCCCGGGTCAAGTCCGGGGTCAGCGCCTGCCTGCACAGATCAAGATGCCGCGCCCGCGGCGGGCGAATCAGCTTCCCTGCGACGAGCAGTACTGCACCTGTTGTGCGCGCGCGTTGGCGAGTTGCTGTTCGCGGGTGTTGTCGCTCATCACCTGCTGCTTGCCGTCGCTGCCGTCGGTCACCACCGGCTGCTTGCTTTGCAGCAGCGTGATGTTGGCGCTCAACTGCTTGCAGAGGCCGGCGCGGTTGGAGGGGGTGTCGGGCTGTGTGCCGCCCGACGCTGCGGCCCGGGCCGCAGCCCTGTTGTGTGGCGTGCTTTCGGTTTCGGAGTTCGACGATGCAGGCGTATCGGACGCGACCTCGGGCTGGCTGGTCAACTGCATCTTGGTGTAATGCATGCTGCTGGAGGGCGGTGTCTGCGAATAATGCATGACGCCGTTGGCGTCCTTCCACTTGTAGATCTGCTGGGCGCTCGCGAAACCCGCGGCGCAGGCGAGTGAAAGTCCGATGACCGACGCGGCAATGAATGTGCGCAGTTGCATGGCAGGCCCCGGGACGCGCTGGACGGTGGCGCGAGTATGCCACAGCCGTTTGCGCACTTTCGGACGGCCGTCACGTTTGTGTCGTGGGCCACGTGCCGCCGGGCCATGGGTTAAACTGGATTCCGGCTTCGAATTTGCCCACGGCATGACCGACGTTTCCCGCAAGACCCCGCGACGCGGCATTTACCTGCTGCCGAACCTTTTCACGACCGGCGCGATGTTCGCCGGTTTCTACGCGATCGTGGCAAGCATCCTGGGGTTCTACACGCATGCCGCGATCGCGGTGTTCGTGGCTGCGCTGCTGGATGGCATGGACGGCCGCGTCGCGCGCCTCACCGGCACCCAGAGCGAATTCGGCGTCCAGTACGACTCGCTGTCGGATCTGGTGAGTTTCGGGCTGGCGCCGTCGCTGGTGCTGTACACGTGGTCGCTGCAATACCTGCGCGAGTATGGGCCGGTATGGAGCAAGGTCGGCTGGTGCGCGGCGTTCCTGTATGCCGCCTGCGCGGCGCTGCGGCTGGCGCGCTTCAACACCCAGGTGGGCGTGGCCGACAAGCGCTACTTCCAGGGGCTTGCCAGCCCCGCCGCGGCCGGGTTGTGCATGTCGTTCGTCTGGACGATGGAGAACTTCGGCATCGAAGGGCAGTGGTTGTGTTTCTTCACACCCGTCCTCGCGGTGGTCGCGGGCCTGCTGATGGTCAGCCGGGTGCGCTATTTCAGTTTCAAGACGTTGCCGGTGAGCGACAAGGTGCCGTTCGTGTGGATCATCCTGGCGGTACTGATCCTCGTGGCGCTGACGTTGAACACCGCGCTGGTGCTGCTGGCGCTGGCCACGGCCTACGCGTTCTCCGGCGTCGTGATCACGTTGTGGGGCTTGCGCAGCCGCGCGTCGCGTCGTCGCGTACGGATGGCACGGCGGCACGCGCAGGAGGCGCATCCCCATGAATGACGCAGCGCCCGCGCTGCGAAACAGGCGGCTGCGCGCGCTGGGCGTGCAGCCGCTGCGGTTGCGCCGGCAGGCGCCCGCTGCCGTCGCTCCGGCAGCGGCAATCCGAATACCTGACGAAGTGGTCGCAAGCGTTGCTCCGCCCGCGCCGGCGGCGGCGACCACCACCATTCGCCGGCTCGCGCTGCAGCCCGATCCGGCGGAACTGGACGACCCGGGCATCCGGAGCATGTACGCGGCGTTGACTGAAGCGGTCGGCAAGGCCGGGCTGCAGCGCGTGCGCGTGTGCGACGTTGCGGAAGATCCCGCCGCCGCGGTGATGGTTTTTGGTGCCGCGCCGTTGCCGGAAGGCGTGCCGATGCTGCGGGTACTGCGCGCCGATCCGTTGCGCGTGCTGCACGTCGATCGTGAACGCAAGCGGCGGTTGTGGGAACGCATGCAGGCGCTGGGTCGTGGCGGCGGGCCCTGAGATGGCCGCGGTGGCGCCACTGGAAGCCGCGCTGCGCCCGATGACGCACGACGACATTTCTGCGGTCGCCAACATCGAAGCGGCTGCCTACGAATTCCCGTGGTCGCGCGGCATCTTCCGCAGCTGCCTCGACAACGGCCACCACTGCTGGGTGCTTGAGCAGGGCGGCGTGGTCATCGGCTACGGGATTCTTTCGGTGGGCGCGGGTGAGGCGCACATCCTCAACGTGTGCGTCGCGCCGCTGCACCAGGGACGCGGCCACGGCGCGTACTTGTTGAAGCGCATGCTCGACCTTGCGCGCTGGCACCGTGCCGGGCGCGTGTTCCTGGAGGTGCGGCCATCCAATGAACTGGCACACGCGATGTACGAGCGCGCGGGCTTCAACGAGATCGGTCGCCGCCCCGGCTACTATCCGGCCCGGCGCGGGCGCGAGGATGCCATCGTGATGGCGATGGAGCTGTTTCCCCCGGAAGCCGGCTAGCGGCAGCCACGGCGCCACGGGCACGTTGCGGTCGCGCCAGGCGAGCAGAAGAAGATCCGTTCGGCAGCCATGAATCCGATCGATTTGGCCATTCGCGAGAAGCGCCGCTTGCGCTTCATCTATCACGGCGTCGCGCGGCTGGCGGAGCCCCAGTGCCACGGCATCGGCCACCGCAACACCGAATTGCTGCGTGTGCACCAGCTGGAAGGTGGCGTGCAAGCCGAGCCGTTGTTCGACGTGTCGAAGATCAGCGGCCTGCAACTGCTCGACGAGCGTTTCGAGAAACCGGGCCCAAACTACAAGCGCGACGATTCGGCGATGCGGAAAATCTTCGCACAGCTTTGAAGACGTGGACCGGAGCGCTTTCGGGGTGGTGCTGAGCGCAGCGAAGCCCAACGGTCTTCGACAGATGTTGGGCTTCTTCCGGAACAAGTCCGGAGTCGGCCCAACCTGCCGTGCTTGTTTGTAGTCATTCCGGAGCGGGCCGCAGGCCCGAATCCGGAATCGGTTGATGGTGCGGTCCGACCTGCCTGATGGCCGTCGCGCTCGATGCACCGATTGACTCGCGCCATCCATGGCGCTCGCCCTTCGGATCGCCTGCGGCGTTCGCGTCTGCAATCCTGCAAACGCAGTCGGGTTCTGCCCGCATGAGCGCGGGCAGCCCCGGAATGACGAAGTGCCATCAGGCTTTCCGAGCCCCGAATCCGAGCACCGGCAGTCAAGCCAGCTTCTTGTACTTCACCCGTTGTGGCCGCGCGGCTTCCTCGCCGAGGCGGCGCTTCTTGTCGGCTTCGTATTCGTTGTAATTGCCGGGGAAGAACTCGACGTGCGAGTCGCCTTCGAAGGCGATGATGTGGGTGGCGATGCGGTCGAGGAACCAGCGGTCGTGCGAAATCACGATTGCGCAGCCGGGGAATTCCAGCAGCGCCTCTTCCAGCGCGCGCAGGGTTTCCACGTCGAGGTCGTTGGACGGCTCGTCCAGCAGCAGCACGTTGCCGCCTTCGAGCAGCGTCTTGGCCAGGTGCAGGCGGCCGCGTTCACCGCCGGACAACTGCCCGACGATCTTCTGCTGGTCGGCGCCCTTGAAGTTGAAGCGGCCGATGTAGGCGCGCGACTGGATCTCGAAATTGCCGATCTTCAGGATGTCGAGGCCGCCCGAGACTTCCTGCCACACGTTGTTCTTGTCATTCAACATGCCGCGCGACTGGTCGACGTAGGCGAGCTGCACGGTCTTGCCCAGCACGATCTCGCCGGAGTCGGGCTGTTCCTTGCCCATGATCATTTTCATGAAAGTGGACTTGCCGGCGCCGTTGGGGCCGATCACGCCCACGATCGCCCCGGGCGGAATCTTGAACGACAGGTCGTCGATCAGGCAGCGGTCGCCGAAGGATTTCGAGACGTGCTTGAATTCGATCACCTCGTTGCCGAGGCGTTCGCCGGGCGGGATGAAGATCTCGTTGGTCTCGTTGCGGCGCTGGTAATCGACCGAGCTCAGTTCCTCGAATCGGTTGAGGCGCGCCTTGCCCTTGGACTGGCGGCCCTTGGCGGCCGAGCGCACCCATTCGAGTTCCTTCTGGATGGCTTTCTGGCGGGCCTTTTCGGAGGACGCTTCCTGTTTCAGCCGCTCGTCCTTCTGCTCCAGCCACGACGAGTAATTGCCCTTCCACGGAATGCCGCGGCCACGGTCGAGCTCGAGGATCCACTCGGCGGCGTTGTCGAGGAAGTAGCGATCGTGGGTGACCGCGACGACGGTGCCCGGATAGTCGTGCAGGAACTGCTCCAGCCAGTCGACCGATTCGGCATCGAGGTGGTTGGTGGGCTCGTCCAGCAGCAGCATGTCGGGCTTGGACAGCAACAGGCGGCACAGTGCGACGCGGCGCTTCTCGCCACCCGAAAGCGGTCCGATCTTCGCGTCCCATGGCGGCAGCCGCAGCGCATCGGCCGCGACTTCCAGCTGCATTTCCATGGTGTGCGCGTCGCCCGCGGCGAGGATGTTCTCGAGCTTCTGCTGCTCGGCCGCCAGCGCGTCGAAATCCGCGCCTTCCTCGGCGTAGGCCGCGTAGACCTCATCGAGGCGCTTTTGCGCGTTGAGGATGTCGGCCAGACCCTCCTCGACCGCTTCGCGTACCGTTTTGTCCGGGTCGAGATTCGGTTCCTGCGCGAGGAAACCGATGTTGATGCCGGCCGCCGGGCGCGCCTCGCCCTGATGGTCGGTATCGACGCCCGCCATGATGCGCAGCACGGTCGACTTGCCCGCGCCGTTCAGGCCCAGCAGGCCGATCTTGGCGCCGGGGAAAAAGGAGAGCGAAATATCCTTGATGATCTCGCGCTTGGGCGGGACGATCTTGGACACGTTGATCATGGTGTAGATGTACTGCATGCGGGCTCCGCGTGGCGCTGCACCCGGGCGCGGGCGCGACCGGGAATCGATGTGAACCGCACATTATAGCCGTTGCGCCCCTGGAAAGCTCTGCTTTTGCCCGTCATTCGGGCTTGCGCCGGGGTGACGGAGTCCTGGACGAATCAGGCCTTCCCGGGCAGGGCGGTTTCGCCGCGATCAGTGGCCGATGGCCGAACCCGCCGGCGGAAGCGAACTCGGCGGTACGCCGGACAGGAGCAGTGCCACGGCGGCGATGATCGCGAGCCACAGCACCGCCTCGGCGAGGGACGTGCGGGAAAGCCCGCGCAGGGCCTGCAGCCAGGACTGCGGATCGCCGGTTCGTGCGGCCGCGAGCACCGCCGGCACGTGGCGAAAACGGTTGGTGGCGCCGAGGATCGCCATCGCAATCACCAGTACCAGCTTGGCGTCCAGGATCCATCCGTAGTGCGTCGTCCAGAGCGGCTGCCAGCCGCCGACCCGCTGCCATGCGCTGCAGATCCCGGTGGCCGCGGCCAGCGCAAGGCCCGCCGCGGCAAGCATCGAATAACGCTTGACGATCGCCGCCGCCACATCCCCGTGTTGCGGATGCCGTCGGAGCGCCGGCCACACCGCCAGCACGAACGCGACGATCGCACCGCCCCAGAGCCCGGCGGAGATCAGGTGCAGCCAGTCGATCCAGACCGGCCACTCGAAGTCGCCGTGATCACCCGCGTGGCCTGTCGCGCTGCGGGTGAACGCGACCACCCCGACGAGAAGGGCAAGGCCCCACGCCGGCGACCAGCGTTTGCGCATACCGGGCAGCATCCACCACAGCCACATCAGCAGCACGGCGGCGGCGCGCGCCAGCCACATCCTGCCGAAATCGGTTTCCCGCAGCACCAGCGGCACCATGCCGGCCACCTGCGGAAACGGCGTGCCACTGATCGCGATGGTGCGCGCGAACAGCATCGCGACGCTTGTGAGGGTCAGCAAGCCGAGCGTGGCGCCGAACAACGCGTTCAGGCGCCGCAACAGCCCGTGCTCCAGTTGGCGGTCCCCGGTCGCGCAAGGCAGCCAGGCGAGGCGTGACGCAACCGCCCCGGCAATCAGCGCGACGGCAAGGACATCGAAGCCGGTGATGGCTTCGTGCCACGCCGGGATTGCCATGCCTTCAATGGCCGGCCACCGTGAAGCGGAAGTCGCCCTCGGTGTGGTGGCCGTCCTTGGAGGTCACGTGCCAGTAGACGTGATACGTGCCGGATGGCAGTGGCGCGAGCTCGACTTCCAGCAGGGTTCGATCGTGCGCGTCGACCTTCGCCTCGCCCTGGCTCACCACTTTCCCGGCGGCGTCCTTGACCACCAGCTTGTCGAACAGCGGTTCGAGGTTGCTGTTGAACCAGACCTTCACCATGCCCGGGGCGCGGGCGACGGTCGCGCCGACCGCGGGTTCGGACCGCTTCGGGAAAGCATGCGCGAACGCCGTGGTCGGCAGGGCGAAGGTGGCGGCCGCAAACAGGCACAACAGAAGCTGCGGGATTCGGGGAAGCATTTTCATCGCACGGACCAGGAAGGAATGATGTCGTCGAGGTAGAGGTGATACTGCAGCATGAAGCCGACGCGGTTGCCACTGGCGTGGTTGATGGGCACGGTCAACTCGAAACCCAACTGCTGGTATTTCCCGATCCACATGAAGCCGGGGTTCGCGGTGCCGGTGGTGGTGCCCGCACAGCCATGGTCGAGACAAGTCTCCATCGGAAATTCGATGACCGGAATGACGTTGCGGAACGGTCCCTTGAGCCCGGTGTCCTTCACGAAGTCTTCGAGGTAGGGCAGGCTGTATTGCAGGGTGAAGCCCCATTCGATGGTGCGCGGTTCACCGGTGCGCGTGGGGAACGTCGGCGCGAACTGGGTGGTGATCGCGAAGGGCCGCAGCCATCGATTGGCGGCATTGCCGAAGCCCTTGCTGTAGTAGATCGCCGGCGCGACCGCGGAAAAAGACTCCGCGTCCACGCGGCGGCTGCCGGTTCCGCCCACGTCGACGTCCACCCCTACCGCGAGTGCCGATTCGGCGTCGGGATGGATGAAGACCTGGTACTTGGCGCCCACTTCGACGTTGTCGAAGCCGTTGTAGGCGGGGCCCCCGGCCGGTCGCTGGTGCAGATAGGCCGCGCCGACCGAAAGCTGGAAACGCCGTGTCAACGGTTTGGCGAATTCCGTCGAGAAGCCGGACGTGTACACGCGTCCGCCCTCTTCGCCGGGCAGCGCAACATTGTCGTAAAGAAAATCGAGTTCCGGCGCGACGAAAGAATCCTCTATGACCAGGGTCGCGGGAAAAAACCGCTTGCCGGCGAAGCCGTGCGCCGACGCGGCGCCCGCAAAGAGCGCAAGACATCCCGCTGCCGCAACCAAACCTCCGTGCAACCGGCTCAATGGATTTCCTCCCATATGCGAATCGGAATCATTCTACGCTACGGGAACCCGGCGTTCCAGACGCCACGGTGCCTGGGTCGAGCCGCGGAACGGTGTCGTCGCACTTCCCGCTACCATCCGGCCGAACGGCTGCTGCGCAACGAGACCTCGCATGGAGTACGGCGGAACGGGCGGTGGCAAATGAAGGCGGGGTCGGCGGCGACGGCCCTGCGGGCGGTTCGCCTCGGTTGGCGTGGCGTCGACCGGCGTCTCGCCATCCGCGCTTCTCGTGGCGGCAGGCTCACCGTACTCGCGCACGAACTCGTCTGGTTCGGGGTGAAGCAGGCGTGGGCGTGCCTGTTCGGCGGGTTGATGCTGGCCTTGCTGATCGCAACCTGGATGTTCTGGCCGTCCGATGCGCCGCTGGGTCGCTACGATTTCGTGACGCTGATGGCCGTCGCGATCCAGATCACGCTGCTTGCGACCGGCCTGGAAACCCGGCGCGAGGCACTGGTGATCGTGCTGTTCCACGTCACCGGCACGTTGATGGAGATTTTCAAGACCGCGACGGGTTCGTGGGTGTATCCGGGCGCGTCGATCCTCCACATCGGCGGCGTGCCCTTGTTCACCGGGTTCATGTACGCATCGGTGGGCAGCTACATCGCGCGGGCGTGGCGGCTGTTCGAGTTCCGTTTCACCGCGCATCCGCGCTGGAGCCACACCGCGTTGCTCGCAGCGGCGATCTACCTGAATTTCTTTGCCGACCATTACGGGTTCGACGTGCGCTGGCTGCTGTTCGTCGTCATCGCATGGCTGTTCGGCCCGTGCTGGATCCATTACCGGGTGCGCCGCCGCTATCGGCGCATGCCGCTGCTGCTGGGTTTGATGCTGGTCGCGCTGTTCATCTGGTTCGCGGAAAACCTCGGCACCTTCAGCCGCGCGTGGGTGTATCCCGCGCAGCATCGCATCTGGCACATGGTGCCGCCGGAAAAGATCGGTTCATGGCTGCTGCTGATGATCATCAGCTACGTGATGGTGTCGGCGCTGTACCGGCGCGTATTGCCGGAATGACGCGCGCGATGCCGCTCAGTGCGTGGGAACGTCCAGCGTCTTGCGGAAGAACTTCAGCGCGTCGGCGTCGATCTGACGGTGCACCGCAACGCGGTCCACGCCGGGAGGATCGACGCAAATGTCCGCTGCCTCCCGGGCCAGATGCGGCGAGCATGGCGACAGGAAGACATAGTGGCCGGCCTTGGGGATCATCTTGACGGCGGCCAGCGTCTTGATCAGCGGCGCGATGCGGCGCGCATTGAAAGCGGGCCGCAGCACCTTGTCGTCCTGGCCGTAATACAGGAAAACCGGGCGGTCGATGGAAGCGAGACCAGCCTTGTCGAAAACCAGGCTCTCTGGCGCCATCGCGAATGCGGCTTTGATGCGCGGATCGTCGGGATTGCCCCAGCGATGGAACTGTCCCTGCATCGAGGTCAGGTATTGCGTCGCCGTCAGTCCTTTTTTCGCGAGCATGGCGACGAACTGTTTCATGTGTCCGCAAATGCCCGGATCGTCCGGGTGCCTCTTGCAGTAGCTGATGAAGCGCGTGAACTGCGGCACCGCGCCGACCAGCAAGAGGGTCGTGTAACCGCCGTTCGAGAAGCCGGCGACCCCGATCCGATTCGGATCGATCAGGGGTTTCCAGTGCGGGTCCGCGAGCAACATGCTGATCGTGGCTTTTACCTGGATCGGCCGTCCGATCATCACTTCCGGATGCCCGTCGCCGCTGGCGTCCTTGAAGTTGTCCCTGGGGTGCTGCAGCGTCGCGACGACGAATCCATGGTTGGCGAGGTACACCGCGAGATCGTGGTGGCCGAGGTCCGAGCCGCCGTGGCCGTGCGAAATCACCACCAGCGGCTTGGGACCGGGGACGGCAGCCGCATCGGGCGTGGCGTGCAATTCATACGGTCCGCGCCAAGTCGTCTTGCTCGGCTCCGTGGACGGATAAAACACGTAGCCCGGCATCGTGCCGCCGCTGACCGGGTCGTGGATCGTGATCGGCGCGAAGCCGATGCTGCCCGTGGTTTGCGGGGACGCGGTCGCCTGTACGGCGAGCAATCCCGCGAGCAACGCGAACACGCTGGCGCAACGCTGGGGGAAGTTCATGCATCCGTTCCTTCAAGGCCCGGCACGCGATCATAAGGGTGTCGGGCGCGCAAAGACTCGCCGTCGTCGCTCAGCGCGCCGAAGGATGCGCGCCGTCTTCAGCGTGGGTCGCACCGTCGCGCGGCAATGCCGTCATTTGCGCATGCCGCGCAACAGCGTATCCAGCACGGCCTTGAAGGCGGCGTCCTCATCCTTGCCGCCCCACAAATAGGCCATGGCGGGGTGGTGGAAGCGCGCGGTAGCGTCGAACAGGATTCGCGCGCCCGTCCGCGGGTCGCAGGCGCGGAAGTCGCCGCTGGCCATGCCGTCGGCGAGGACGTGCTCCAGTTGCGCCAGCAATGCCTCGACGTGGTCGTGGATGACTCCGCGCGCGTCCGCGGCCAACGCGCCGTAGGTGGCGAACAGTTCCGGATCGTCGAGGGCCTTGGAGCGCTTGGCGTCGCGCAGGGTGGCCAGCCAGTTCCGCAATCGTTTTGGCGGCGCCGCGCGGCTTGCCGCGACGGCGGCGAGGGGCGTCGCTACCGCCCGCTGCAACCAGTCGCGCAACACCGCGTCGCGCAACGCGGCCTTGGTGGCGAAGTGGCGGTACACGCTGCCATGGCTGACGCCCAGGGCCTGGGCCACGTCGACGACGGTGGCCTTGCCGGGACCGTATCGGCGCAACACGTCCTCGGCGGCGGCGAGGATGCGTTCCGGCGTCAGCGGGACGTCGCCCATCGTCAGCGTTCGCTGTCCAGCGAGGCCATGCCGTGCGTGTTGTAACGCTCGCCCGCCGCCGCGCCAACGGGAACGGCGCGCTCGATGGCGGCGAGATCGTCGGCACCCAGACTCACGTCGAGTGCCCCGAGCGCTTCCTGCAGGCGGGTGCGGGTGCGCGCGCCGATCAGCGGCACGATGTCGCCGCCGCGGGCCAGCACCCAGGCAATCACCAGTTGCGCCACGCTCACGCCGCGCCGTTCCGCCAGTCCACGCAGCAGTTCCACCAGCCCCAGGTTGCGGGTGAGGTTGTCGCCCTGGAAGCGCGGGTTGTGCGTGCGGAAATCGCGTGCGTCGGTGTTGCGGTCCTTGTTCCAGTGGCCGCTGATGAGACCGCGCGCCAGCACGCCATAGGCGGTGATGCCGATGCCGAGTTCGCGGCAGGCTGGCAGGATCTGCTCCTCGATCCCGCGCGAGATGACGGAGTATTCGATCTGCAGGTCGCACACCGGCAGCACGCCGTTCGCGCGCCGTACCGTTTGCGCGCTCATTTCGGAAAGCCCGAAGTGGCGCACGTAACCGGCCTTGACCAGGTCGGCGATGGCGCCGGCGGTGTCCTCGATGGGCACACGGGGGTCGAGCCGGGCCGGGCGGTAGACGTCGACGTAGTCGGTGCGCAGGCGCTTCAGCGAGTAGGCGAGGGCCGTCTTCACTGCGGCAGGGCGGGCGTCGTAACCCAGCCAGCTGCCGTCGGGGCCGCGCTGCGCGCCGAATTTCACACTGAGCTGGTAGCCGTCGCGCGGGCGTGCGCCCAGCGCCTCGCCCAGCAGCATCTCGTTGTGGCCCATGCCGTAGAAATCGCCGGTGTCGAGCAGGGTGATGCCCGCGTCGAGCGCCGCATGGATGGTCGCGATGCTTTCGCCGCGATCGGTGCGGCCGTACATGTCGGACATGCCCATGCAACCGAGGCCGAGGGCGGAGACGAGCGGGCCATGGTTGCCCAGTTTGCGCTGTTGCATGCGGTGGTTCCCGGAAAAGGACGGTTGCCACCATGGCGCATCAAGTGACGAATAACAATACTTGTCATTACGTTCAACGGCTGCGCGGGCGGACGTGCGGCCCCGGCGGCGCGCGACGCGGCGGGTGCGCAAAGCCGCTAGAATTCGAGGAGTTGTCCCGTCTGCCAGAGGATCGCGATGTACAGCCACGAAATGCGGATTGCCGGTTACGACGATGCCCTTGCCAGCGCGATCATGGAAGAGAAGCAGCGGCAAGAAGACCACGTCGAGCTGATCGCGTCGGAAAACTATGCGAGTCCGCGGGTAATGGAGGCCCAAGGGTCGGTGTTGACCAACAAATACGCGGAAGGCTACCCGGGCAAGCGTTATTACGGGGGCTGCCAGTACGTGGACGTCGCCGAGGCGCTGGCGATCGATCGGCTGAAGCAGTTGTTCGACTGCGACTACGCCAATGTGCAGCCGCACTCGGGCTCGCAGGCCAATCAAGCCGTGTACTTCGCGCTGCTGCAGCCGGGCGACACCATCCTCGGGATGAGCCTCGCGCACGGCGGGCATCTGACCCACGGCGCCAAGCCGAACCTGTCCGGCAAGCTCTTCAACGCGGTCCAGTACGGCGTGAACGATGAAGGGCTGGTCGATTACGACGCGGTCGAGAAGCTTGCGCTCCAGCACAAGCCGAAGATGATCGTGGCCGGTTTCAGCGCGTATTCGCAGATCATGGACTGGGCGCGCTTCCGCGCGATCGCCGACAAGGTCGGGGCCTACCTGTTCGTGGACATGGCGCACGTCGCCGGTCTCGTCGCCGCGGGCGTGTATCCGTCGCCGCTGCCGCACGCGCACATCGTGACCTCCACCACCCACAAGACCCTGCGCGGTCCGCGCGGCGGCTTGATCGTCGCGAAAAATTCCGCGATGGGCGAGCATGCCGAGGACATCGTCAAGAAGTTGCAGTCGATCGTGTTTCCCGGCTTGCAGGGCGGTCCACTGATGCACGTGATCGCGGCCAAGGCCGTGGCCTTCAAGGAAGCGCTGGAGCCTTCGTTCAAGGCATACCAGCAGCAGGTCGTGAAGAACGCCAAGGCGATGGCCAAAACCCTGATCGACCGTGGCTACAAGATCGTCTCGGGCGGCACCGAGGATCATCTGTTCCTGGTCGACCTGATCGGCAAGCCGATCACCGGCAAGGACGCGGAAGCCGCGCTCGGCAAGGCCCACATCACGGTCAACAAGAACGCCGTACCGAACGATCCGCAAAAACCCTTCGTGACCTCCGGCCTGCGCATCGGCACGCCGGCGGTGACCACCCGCGGCTACAAGGAAACCGATTGCGTCGAGCTTGCCGGCTGGGTCGCCGACGTGCTGGATGCGCCGAAGGATGAAAAGGTGATCGAAAACGTGCGCGCGCTGGTGAATGCGCAGTGTGCGAAGTTTCCGGTGTATGGATAAGACGCGAATCGGGAATGGGGAATCGGACGTGGAAAGAGCCCGGTTGGCGGCTCTTCAACCCTTCCGATTCTCGATTCTCGATTCTCGATTCCCGTAACGATGCACTGCCCCTTCTGCCAGAACATCGACACCCGCGTGATCGATTCGCGCGTTTCGGAGGAAGGTTCGACCATCCGCCGGCGCCGCGAGTGTCCGTCGTGCGGGGAGCGGTTTTCGACGGTGGAAACCGTCGAATTGAAATTGCCGGCGATCATCAAGGGTGATGGCCGGCGCGAGGCTTTCGACGCGCGCAAGTTGCGCACCGGCTTTGATCGCGCGCTGCACAAGCGGCCCGTCACCGAAGACCGCATCGAAGCCGCGGTGCGCGCGGTGGTGCGACAATTGCGCGTATCCACCGAACGCGAACTGCCGTCGCGCCGGATCGGCGACCTGGTGATGGCGGAATTGCGCAAGCTCGACCACGTCGGCTACGTGCGTTATGCGTCGGTGTACCGTTCGTTCGAGGACGTGGCGGATTTCCGCGAGGAACTCGATCGGCTGGAGCACGAACTGCCCGCCGGCGAAGGCCAGTTGCCGCTGATCGGCGGCGCGGTGGTGCCGATCGACAAGAACAAGAAGCGCTGAGCAGGCTCGCTGAAAAGGGGTCAGAGTCATTTTTCAGCCGACCCATCGGGCGAGGGGCATTACACATGAAAAATGACTCTGACCCCGGTTTTCCCGCCACCGATCACGCACTGATGGCGCGCGCGCTGCGCCTCGCCGAACGCGGCCTGTTCACCACGCAACCCAATCCGCGCGTGGGCTGCGTGATCACGCAAGGCGGGGAAATCGCCGGCGAGGGCTGGCACCAGCGCGCAGGCGAACCGCACGCGGAAGTGTTCGCGTTGCGCGCGGCAGGCGCGCGGGCGCGCGGGGCGACAGCTTATGTGACACTGGAGCCTTGCTCGCATACCGGCCGCACGCCGCCGTGCGCGGATGCGCTGATCGCCTCCGGCATTGCGCGCCTTGTATTCGCGTCTGAGGATCCGAATCCGAAAGTGGCTGGTGCGGGCATCCAGCGGATGCGCGAAGCAGGAATTGCCGTCGAATGTGGCCTGATGCGTGATGCCGCGCGCGAACTGAATTGCGGATTTTTCTCGCGCTTCGAGCGGGGCCGGCCGTGGGTGCGCGTGAAGCTGGCGATGAGCCTGGATGGCCGCACCGCACTCGCGAACGGCGAATCGAAATGGATCACGGGCGAAGCCGCGCGCGCCGATGTTCAAGGCTGGCGCGCCCGCAGTTCGGCGATCCTGGCCGGCGCTGGCACCGTGCGCGCGGATGATCCACGATTGACGGTGCGACTGCCTGGCTTTGAACCCCTCTCCCGCCGGGAGGAGGCGGGAGAGGGGAGAAGCTTCGTTCCCCCACTGCGCGTGGTGCTGGACGCCCGCCTCGACGCGCTCGCGTTGCACGCCAACCTGCTCGACGGCAGTGCGCCGACCTTGGTATTGCACGCGCCGGGCGCGCGGGTACGGGACGACCGTCATGCGAGGGTCGAACTGACCGAGGTTCCGCTTGCCGTGCATGGGCGGCGCCTCGACCTCGCTGCTGCATTGCGCCTGCTTGCCACGCGCGGCGTCAACGAGCTGCAAGTGGAAGCCGGCCCCACGCTGTGCGGCGCGCTACTCGATGCGGATCTGGTCGACGAGCTGCTGCTGTATGTCGCGCCGACCCTGCTGGGTGACTCGGCGCGTCCCTTGTTGGCGCTTTCGCCGTTGCAGTCGATGGCCGATCGTCGTGACTGGCGCGTGGTCGATCGGCGCATGCTCGGGCAAGACCAGCGCCTGTTGCTCAGGCCGTGACGCGATGAACGCAGCGGATCGCGACATCCGTTGGGGCATCATTGGTTGCGGCAACGTCACCGAAGTGAAGAGCGGCCCCGGCTTCCAGAAAGCGCCGCATTCTCGGCTCGTCGCGGTCATGCGCCGGGATATCGAGAGGGCGCGCGACTACGCGCAACGCCACGGCGTGCCGCGCTGGTACGGCGACGCGGTCGCGCTGATCGCCGATCCGGAAGTCGACGCGGTGTACGTGGCCACGCCGCCTTCGAGCCACACGCGCTACGCGCTCATGGGCATCGCCGCGGGCAAGCCGGTGTACGTGGAGAAACCCATGGCGATGGATTTCGCCGAATGCGAAGCCATCGTGCGCGCCGGCCGGGCAGCCGGCGTACCGGTCTTCGTCGCTTACTATCGGCGTGCGCTGCCCCGTTTCGCCAAGGTGCGCGAACTGTTGTTCCGGGAGTGTGCGATCGGCGCGCCGCGCATCATCAACGTGGTGCTGCACGAGCCGCAGCATCCGCGCTACCGCGACCCGGACCATCTTCCTTGGCACGTACGTCCGGAGATTTCCGGAGGCGGCCTGTTCGTGGATCTCGGCTGCCACACCCTGGATCTCCTCGATTGGCTGTTCGGGCCCATCGTTTCGGTGAGCGGGCAAACCGGCAATCAACTGCGGGCCTACCCGGCCGAAGACACCGTGGCGATGTCATTCGCCTTCGGCAACGGCGTACTCGGCACCGGGCTGTGGAATTTCGGGAGCCATGGTCATCTGGATCGCGTCGAGGTGATCGGCGATGCCGGCAGGATCACTTTCGCGACCTTTGGCGACGGCCCGATCCGGGTCGAAAAGGACGGTGGCGCGGTCGAATATTCGGTGGCCAATCCCGAGCACATCCAGCAACCCCTGATCGAAACGATCGTGCGGGAGTTGCGCGGCGAACCGGGTGCATGCCCTTCCACCGCCGAAAGCGGCGCGCGTACCGGTTGGGTCATGGGCCAGGTGTTGCGTGGCGGACTGGCTGCCGGCAACCGTCGTTGATCGACGAGAGCGGCCCGGTGCGGGCATCTCATGCACCGGGGTCGATGGCTGTCTCGCCGAGCTCGTCCGGAAGCTAGGTGTTCAAGCTGCACGCTATTGTCCCGAACCAATGGTGCGACGACGGGATGCCGGTCCTCCCCTGCGTGAGGCGGTGCCACGCATGATTCACCACAGATAGTCCGGAAAACGCGGCAGCAGCGCGATGTCGCGCGGATCGTGCTGGATCACCACGCGTGCATGATCGCGTGCGGCGATGGCTTCGAAACGGTCCATTGAGGCGAGCGTGCCGGCGCGGTCGGTGTTGACGCGCGGCACCCGGCGGAACTTGCGGTTTTCGCGCGAGTGGTAGAGGTCGCCGCTCAGCAGCACGTAGCCGGCGTGTGCCAGATGCGCTTCCAGGACCTGGTGGCCCGGGGTGTGGCCGGGCATCAGCAGCAGGCGCACGGTGCCGTCGCCAAACACATCCGCGTCGCCGTCGACGATGCGCTTCGGCGCCGTGCGCCAGGCGCTGACCGGCGCCAGCGGTACGAACGGCGGCGGCGTGTGGCCGGTTGCGGCATCCAGCTCCTTGCGTTGCAGGATCCAGGTGGCCTTGCCGAACAGATTGGCGCTGCCGGTATGGTCCTCGTGCCAGTGCGAGAACGCCAGGTAGTCGATGTCGGAGGGCTTCAAGCCGAGTTTTGCAAGCTGCGAGACCAGCGTCACCGGCACCGTGGCGCGGATGCCCGGCGCCAATTCGACGCCGTTGGGGTGTGCGGCGATGGCATCGCCGAGGCCGGTGTCCCACAGCAGGATGCCCTTGGGATGCACGATCAGGAAACACGGCGCCGACATTGAGCCGGTTTTACCGTCCAATGCGCCGCTGTCGTCGAACATCCCCATGTCCCGGAAGGCAAGATGGCCGCAATCGAGCACATAGAGGCGGATGTCGGCAGCCGTGGGGGCGCCGTGGGCGGGGGTGGCGGAGGCGAATGGAAGGCACAACAGCAGGCCGCATGCGACGCGGCGCAAGGCATGGAAGACGCGCATGGGAGCCGACCTCAGTGGTTGAAATCGATGGCGAGCTTGCCGAAGTGGCGACCGGCGGCCATGTATTCGAAGGCTTCACGCAATTGCCCAAAGCCGTACACGCGGTCGATCACCGGTTCCAGGCCCGTGGCTTCGATGGCCGCGATCATGCGTTCGTGTGCTTCCAGCGGTGCGACAGAGACGCCCTGCAGGCGCACCCGTTTCAGCACAACCGGCGTCAGCGGCAGGGTTGCCTCGCTGCCGCCGATCCAGCCGAGCACGCCGATGAAGCCGTGCATGCGTACCGCTTCCAGCGATTGCGCAAGCGTGGCCGCGCCGATGGTTTCGATCACCGCATCCACGCCCGTGCCGCCGCTGGCTTCGCGCACCAGCGCGCCCCATTCGGGTTGCAGCTTGTAGTTGATGCCGACTTCGGCGCCCAGCAATTTGGCGCGTGCCAGCTTTTCATCACTGGACGACAGCAGGATGGTCCGCGCGCCGCGCAATTTGGCGAATTGCAGTGCAAACAATGACACGCCGCCGGTGCCAAGCAGCAGCACGGTCTGGCCGGTGGTGATGCGGGCTTGTTCCAGCACCTGCCAGGCCGTGAGCGCGGCGATCGGCAGCGTGGCCGCCTGCACGCCGGAGAGATGCGATGGCGCACGCGCCAGCGAGTATTGATCGAAGCAGGCCAGCTCGCGCATCACGCCCGGCTCGGGGCCGCCGATCTCGGCGCCTTCCCACTCCGGCCGCATCGCGCCGGCGATCCAGCGCGCCTTGTAGAAGGTGGTAACGCGGTCGCCCGGTTTGAAGCGGGTGACCGCTGCGCCGACCTCGACCACCGTGCCGGCGCCGTCGGACACCGGCACGATCGGAAGCGGTACGTTGCGATAAAGCTCGCCATTGACCACCATGGAATCGCGGAAGTTGAGCGAAGCGGCCTCCATCCGCACCAGTACTTCGTTCGGACGCGGGCGTGGGGCGGGCAGGTCGACTTGTTGCAAATGATCGAGGTCGAAAGCGGAAAGCTGGATGGCACGCATGGCCGAACTCCGTGTCGGAAATGCGGGCATGATCCGGCAAGTGTCGGCGTGTGATAATCCACACAGATGACATTTCTTTTGTTCATGTAATGAATCAATCATTCGACCTCACGCCCACCCGCCTGCGCGAACTGCGCGCCTTCGCAGCGGCCGCGCGACAGCTCAATTTCTCGCGCGCGGCACTCGAGGTTGGCTGTACGCCGTCCGTGCTGAGCCGACGCATTGCGACACTGGAAGAGGCCGTCGGCGCGCGCCTGTTCCTGCGCACCACCCGGCGCATGGCGCTGACTGCGCGCGGCGAGCAACTGCTGGCGCAATGGCAGCGCATGGAAACGGTGATGACGGAGCTGGCCCACGACCTGCGTCCGCCCAACGGCGAGTTGTCCGGTCGCCTGTGCGTGCACCTGCCGGCCAACTACGGGCGCTATCGCGTGGCGCCGCTGCTCGCCACCTTCATGCGCAGGCATCCCGGCGTGCGCATCGAGGCGGTGTACGACGACGCGTACGTCGACATGGTCGCGGGCAAGGTGGACCTGGCCGTGCGCGTGGGGCAGCTGGCCGACGTGCAACTGGTGGCGCGCAGGGTGAACCGGATGCGCGTTTTCCCGTGCGCATCGCCGGATTACCTTGCTTCCGCGCCGGCGCTGCGCGACCCGCCCGACCTGAAGGCCCACCGCTGCATCACCTTCAGCGGCTATCGTCGCGGCACGCTGTGGTCGTTTACCCGCAAGCGCCAGCGGCGCGCAGTGCGGATCGATCCGGTGTTGGCCTGCAATGATGCCCAGGCCGTACGCGACGCGGTGCTGGCCGGGGTGGGCATCGGCTTGCAAGGCGACTACATGGCCGATCCCCTGGTCGCGGAAGGGCGGCTGGTCGAACTGTTCGCGGATTGGCGGCTGCCGATTTTCGACGTGCATTTGCTGTGGCTGCCGGGCGCGGATCGCGATCCAGCATTGCGACGCCTGATCGATTTCCTGGCGGAGGCATTGGCAGCAGGATGAGCGGCGGCCCGCGTGACCGCGCATGCCGCCGGCGAATCAGCGCGGGAGGGCGGATGCGCCCATCAGAAACGCATCCACCGCACGGGCGCATTGGCGGCCTTCGCGGATTGCCCACACCACCAGCGACTGGCCACGGCGCATGTCGCCGGCGGCGAACACCTTGTCGACGCTGGTGCGATAACCCGCAGCGTCGTCCGTCGCCGCTTTCGCGTTGCCGCGCGCGTCGCGTTCCACGCCGAAGGCGTCCAGCACGACCTGCCGCGGCGAAACGAAGCCCATCGCCAGAAGCACCAGCTCGGCGCGGATCGTGAACTCGCTGCCGGGCACTTCGATCATCTCGCGGCCCTTCCATTCCAGTCGTACCGCGGTGAGGCTCGCGACACGCCCCTGTCCATCATCGTTGAAGCACCGGGTCGCGACCGACCAGTCGCGACGGCAGCCTTCCTCGTGCGAACTGGAGGTGCGCAATTTCAATGGCCAATAGGGCCACGTGAGCGGCTTGTTTTCCTGGTGCGGCGGCTGCGCCAGCAATTCGAACTGGGTGACGGATGCGGCGCCTTGCCGATTGGACGTGCCCACGCAATCGGAGCCGGTGTCGCCGCCGCCGATCACCACCACGTGCTTGCCGGTCGCCACGATTTGTCCGTCGATCTTGTCGCCCGCGTTGACCCGGTTCTGCTGTGGCAGGAAATCCATCGCGAAATGCACGCCTGCCAGTCCGCGGCCAGGAACGGGAAGGTCGCGCGGCGTTTCCGCGCCGCCGGCGAGCACGACCGCATCGAAGCCCTGCGCGAGTCGCGCCGGGGCGATGCATTCGCGCGGGCCGATGCCGGCCGCGTCCGCGGTGCCCACGTACACGCCGGTGCGGAACACGACGCCCTCCGCGCGCATCTGCTCGACGCGACGATCGATATGCGCCTTCTCAAGCTTGAAGTCGGGAATGCCGTAACGGAGCAAGCCGCCCGGGCGGTCATTCTTTTCGAACACGGTGACGTTCTGACCGGCGCGCGCGAGCTGCTGCGCGGCGGCGAGTCCTGCCGGACCGCTCCCCACGATCGCCACGCGCTTGCCGGTCCTGCGCGCGGGTGGCCGCGGCACCACCCAGCCTTGCTCCCAGCCGCGATCGATGATTTTGTGTTCGATCGACTTGATGCCGACCGGGTCGCTGGCGATGGCGAGCGTGCACGCAGCTTCGCACGGCGCGGGGCAGACGCGCCCGGTGAATTCGGGGAAGTTGTTGGTTGAATGCAGCACGTCCAGGGCGCGCTTCCAGTCCTGCCGGTAGACGAGGTCGTTGAAGTCCGGGATCACGTTGTGGACGGGGCAACCGTGGTGGCAGAAGGGAATGCCGCAATCCATGCAGCGCGCGGCCTGCCGGCGGGCAGGTTCGTCGTCGAGCCCGCGCACGAATTCGCGCCAGTGGCGTTTGCGTGCGGCCGGCGCTTCGACGGTCTCCGGTTCGCGCCCGAATTCGAGGAAGCCGGTGATCTTGCCCATGTGCTTGGCTCCTTCAGGCGGTGGCCGTTTCGGCGGCTGGCGACGCGGCGCTGCATCTCGCCGTTTCGGCGAGCGCGCGCCGGTACTCGTGCGGCGTCACCTTCACGAAATGCGCGCGCGTGTTCGCCCAGTCGCCGAGGATTTCCCTGGCGCGAAAGCTGCCGGTATGGCGGAAGTGCGCGTCCAGCAAACTGCGCAGGATTGCCTCGTCGGTGGCGGGTGCTGCGCCGCGCGCCCCGCGATGCCAGTGTTCGCGCGGCATGCGCAGTTCCTGTTCGACACCGGCCAGCACCGGCTCCAGCGCCACCGTCGCCAGGTTGCAGTGGCGTTCGAATGCACCGTTCGGGTCGAACACGAATGCGACGCCCCCCGACATGCCTGCCGCGAAGTTGCGGCCGGTTTCGCCGAGCACCGCCACGGTGCCGCCGGTCATGTATTCGCAGCCGTGGTCGCCCACGCCTTCCACCACCGCGCTCGCGCCGGAATTGCGCACCGCGAAACGTTCGCCCGCGACGCCGTTGAAATACGCCTCGCCGTCGGTGGCGCCGTACAGCACGGTGTTGCCGACGATGACGTGGTCGGGTGCGGAGCCGCGGAAGTCATTCGGCGAGCGCACGATGATGCGCCCGCCGGACAAGCCCTTGCCGACGTAGTCGTTGCCGTCGCCGACGAGGTCCAGCGTGACGCCGTGCGCGAGGAACGCGCCGAAGCTCTGGCCCGCGGTGCCGTCGAGTTGCACGTGGATGGTGTCGTCGGGCAGGCCTTCCGCGCCATGCCGGCGCGCGATTTCGCCCGACAGCATCGCGCCCACGCTACGGTTGGCGTTGCGCACGTCGACGATGAAGCGGGTTTTTTCTCCACGTTCCAGCGCTGCCCGCGCTTTCTCGATCAACACGTGGTCGAGCACGCGATCGAGGCCGTGGTCTTGGTGCCCGGCGTGGCGGCGTGCGACGTCGTCGGGAACTTCCGGCCGATGCAGCACGCGCGAGAAATCGAGGCCTTTTGCCTTCCAGTGCGCGATGCCGGCGCGCATGTCCAGCAGGTCGACGCGGCCGACCAGGTCATCGAAGCGGCGGATGCCGAGCTCGGCCATCAGCTTGCGTGCTTCCTCGGCCACGAAGAAGAAGTAATTCACCACGTGTTCGGGCTGGCCGGTGAAGCGGCGGCGCAGCACCGGATCCTGCGTGGCCACGCCGGTAGGGCAGGTGTTGAGGTGGCACTTGCGCATCATGATGCAGCCCTGCACCACCAGCGGCGCGGTGGCGAAGCCGAACTCGTCCGCGCCGAGCAGCGCGCCGATCACGACGTCGCGACCGGTCTTCATCTGGCCGTCGGCCTGCACGCGGATGCGCCCGCGCAACCGGTTCAGGACGAGCGTCTGCTGGGTTTCCGCCAAGCCCAGTTCCCACGGCGTGCCGGCGTGCCGGATCGACGACCACGGCGACGCGCCCGTGCCGCCATCGTGGCCCGCGATCACCACGTGGTCCGCCTTGCACTTGGCGACGCCCGCGGCGACGGTGCCGACGCCGACTTCGGACACCAGCTTCACCGAGATCGATGCGCGCGGGTTGCAGTTCTTGAGGTCGTGGATCAGTTGCGCGAGATCCTCGATCGAATAGATGTCGTGGTGGGGCGGCGGCGAGATCAGGCCCACGCCTGGCACCGCAAAGCGCAATGCCGCGATGTACTCCGACACCTTGTGGCCGGGCAACTGGCCGCCTTCGCCGGGCTTGGCGCCCTGCGACACCTTGATCTGGATCTGGTCTGCGGACACGAGGTACGCCGCGGTGACGCCGAAGCGCGCGGACGCCACCTGCTTGATGCGCGAGCGCAGCGAATCGCCGGCCTGCAACGCGATGTCGCGCTCGACGCGGTCCGTGCCGAGGATGCCGGCGAGCGTGTCGCCCGGCTTGAACGACCGGCCGGCGAGTTCGTTGCGATAGCGCGCCGGATCTTCGCCGCCTTCGCCGGTATTGGACTTGCCACCGAGACGGTTCATCGCCAACGCCAGCGTGGTGTGCGCCTCGGTGGAGATCGAGCCCAGCGACATTGCGCCGGTGGCGAAGCGTTTGACGATTTCCCTGGCGGGTTCGACTTCATCCAAGGGAATCGCTTGCGCCGGATCGGTGCGCAATTCGAACAGGCCGCGCAGTGTCATGTGCCGCCGGCTCTGGTCGTTGATCAGCGCTGCGTATTCATCGTAGGTCCTCGCGTTGTTGGCGCGCGTCGCGTGCTGAAGTTTCGCGATCGCGTCGGGCGTCCACGTGTGTTCCTCGCCGCGCGCCCGCCAGGCGTAATCGCCACCGTCGGCCAGTGCATCGGTGAGCACCGCGTCGTCGGTGTACGCGGCGGCGTGCTGGCGCAGCGCTTCCTCGGCCAATTCGAACAGGCCGACGCCCTCGATGTTGCTGGTCGTACCGGTGAAATACTTGTCCACCAGCTCGCGCGACAGGCCCACCGCCTCGAAGATCTGCGCGCCGGTGTAGGACATGTAGGTGGAGATGCCCATCTTGGACATCACCTTCTGCAGCCCCTTGTCGATGGCCTTCACGTAGTGGACGATGGCCTTGTCGGAAGTGACGCCTTCTGGCGCGCTTTCGAACAGGTGGACGAGCGTTTCCATCGCGAGGTACGGATGCACCGCTTCCGCGCCGTAGCCGCCGAGCAGGGCGAAGTGGTGCACCTCGCGAGCCGAGCCGGTTTCGACCACCAGTCCGGTGCTGGTGCGCAAGCCGCGCGCCACCAGATGCTGGTGGACGGCCGAGGTGGCCAGCAGCGCGGGAATCGCCACGCGTTCACGATCCGCATTGCGATCGGACACGATCAGGATGTTGTGGCCCTGTTCGATCGCATCCACGGCCTGCGCGCACAACGATGCAAGCCGCGCCTCGATGCCGGCCGCGCCCCACGCCGCGGGCCAGGTGATGTCGAGCATGTGGCTGCGGAAACGCCCGCGCGAATAGCGGCCGATCTTGCGCAGACGCGCCATGTCTTCGACACCCAGTACTGGCTGGGAAACCTCCAGCCGCAGCGGCGGGTTGATGTTGTTGATGTCGAGCAGGTTGGGCTTGGGGCCGATGAACGAGGTCAGCGACATCACCAGTTGTTCGCGGATCGGATCGATCGCCGGATTGGTGACTTGCGCGAACATCTGACGGAAGTAGTCGTAAAGCGGTCGGGCGCGATCCGACAGCACCGCCAGCGGCGCATCGTTGCCCATCGAGCCGATCGCTTCCTGGGCATCTTGCGCCATCGGCAGCAACTGGAACTTCAAATCCTCCTGCGTGTAGCCGAAGGCGCGCTGGCGAGTGAGCAGATCTTCCGCAACACGCGATTCGGGATGCGGCTCCGGCAGTTCATCCAGCCGCACGCTGATCCGTTCGATCCACTGTTTGTATGGGCGCGCGTTGGCAAGCCGGTCCTTGATTTCGCGGTCGTCGATGATGCGCCCGGCGTCCATGTCGATCAGCAGCATCTTGCCGGGTTGCAGGCGCCACTTCTTCACGATGCGCGATTCGGCCACCGGCAACACGCCGGCTTCCGAAGCGAGTATCACCAGGTCGTCGTCGGTGACGAGGTAACGCGCGGGCCGGAGGCCGTTGCGGTCCAGCGTCGCGCCGACCTGGCGGCCGTCGGTGAATGCGATCGCCGCGGGTCCGTCCCAGGGTTCCATCAGTGCCGCGTGGTATTCGTAGAACGCGCGATGGTCTGGATCCATCGTTGCGTCTTTTTCCCACGCTTCCGGAATCATCATCATCATCGCGTGCGCCAGCGGGTAGCCCGCCATCGTCAGCAGTTCGAGGCAGTTGTCGAACGAGGCGGTATCCGACTGGCCGGGATAGATCAGCGGCCACAACTTCGGGAGGTCCCCGCCGAGCACCGGTGACGCGATCGCCTGCGTGCGTGCGTTGATCCAGTTGACGTTGCCCTTCACCGTGTTGATCTCGCCGTTGTGCGCGATCAGCCGGTACGGGTGCGCGAGCTCCCACGCCGGAAAGGTGTTGGTGGAAAAGCGCTGGTGCACCAGCGCGACGGCCGAGATCGTGCGCGGGTCGGCGAGATCGCGGTAGTAGCGCCCGACCTGGTCGGCCAGCAGCAGGCCCTTGTACACGACGGTGCGCGTCGACATCGACGGCACGAAGTATTCCTGGCCATGCTTCAGGTTGAGCGCGCGGATCGCGTGGCTGGCGGTCTTGCGGATCACGTAGAGCTTGCGCTCCAGTGCATCGGGCACCATCACGTCGGGGCCGCGGCCGATGAAGACCTGCCGGATCACGGGTTCGCGTTCCTTCACCGCCGGCGACATCGGCATGGCGTGGTCGACCGGCACGTCGCGCCAACCCAGCAACACCTGCCCTTCAGCGCGCACCTTGCGCTCCAGTTCCTGTTCGCATGCAAGTCGCGAAGCGTGCTCGCGCGGCAGGAAGATCATGCCGACGCCGTATTCGCCGGGCGGTGGCAGGCTCACGCCGCGCAGTGCCATCTCTTCGCGATACAGCCGGTCGGGAAGCTGGATCAGGATGCCGGCGCCATCGCCCATCAGCGGATCGGCGCCCACCGCGCCGCGATGATCGAGGTTGCCGAGGATCGCCAGACCCTGCTGGATGATCGCGTGGTTCCTGCGCCCCTTGATGTGTGCGACGAAGCCCACGCCACACGCGCCGTGTTCGTGACGGGGGTCGTACAGACCCTGTGCGTGCAAGGGCGCCATCGTCGTCGCTCCGTCGGGGGCTCGATTCCGACTATAGTGCGGTGCAGCAAAAAGGCAACAGGTTTCTACGTCCAGACGTCTGGACGTCCAAATGATGAATGGAGCTGGGAGTCGGGAATCGGAAATCGTGAATCGGACGAGGGGCGAGGGCGAGGGATGAGAGGCGAGTGGCAAGAAGCGAGGAACGGGAGGCGAGGGAGCGGTATCCGGCGCGGACCCGGGCCGGATCGCCGAAGGTGCTAGACTTCGGACTCCGGCCTGTGCCGGAGACGTCTTCAGGGCGGGGTGCAAGTCCCCACCGGCGGTAGGCCCGCAAGGGCGAGCCCGCGAGCGCTTTCGCAGCCGCGAAAGGTCAGCAGATCCGGTCCGATGCCGGAGCCGACGGTCGGCAGCAGGTCAACGCTGCCGGATAGTCCGGATAAAGCGAAGACGGTCCGACGCGCGGCGCTATCCGCACGTCGGCCTCGTGCCTTGGGGCGTTCTCGCAGGTTCCCACGCGGAGAACGTTGCATGACCAGTTCCCTTCCGATCACCGGCGCCCTCGCTCAGGAGGCGCGCTGATGTTCACCGGCATCATCGAGGCCACCGGCCGCGTCACCCGCAGCGAGCCGCGCGGCGGCGACTTGCGCCTCGGCATCGTCGCGCCCGACTTCGACGCCCGCGATGTCGCGTTGGGCGACAGTATCGCGGTATCGGGCTGCTGCCTGACCGTGGTCGCGCACGAAGGCGACACGCTGGCGTTCGACGTTTCCCGCGAAAGCCTTGCCCTCACGACACTGGGCGGCCTCGGCGTGGGCGACCGCGTGAACCTGGAAAAGGCGTTACGCCTGTCGGATCGCCTCGGCGGTCACCTTGTGTCGGGGCATGTCGATGGCATCGGCCGCATCGTCTCGATCGAACCCGACGCGCGCTCGCAGCGCTGGACCATCGAGGCACCGCCGGCGCTTGCCCGCTACATCGCGGCCAAGGGTTCGGTGTGCGTGGATGGCGTCAGCCTGACCGTCAACGGCGTGGACGGTGCGCGTTTCGGCGTGAACCTGATTCCGCACACGATCGCCGCGACCACGTTCCAGGGCCGGCAGGCGGGCGATCGCGTGAATCTCGAAATCGACCTGCTGGCACGCTACGTCGAGCGGATGCTCGCAACCGGAGAGCAATGATGGCTTTCGCGACCATTCCCGAATTGCTGGACGAAATCGCCGCCGGCCGCATGGTGGTGATGCTGGACGATGAAGACCGCGAGAACGAGGGCGACCTGATCATGGCCGCCGGCAAGGTGCGTCCCGAGGACATCAACTTCATGGCGCGCGAAGGGCGTGGGTTGATTTGCCTGGCGCTGGACCAGGTGCGCTGCCGCGTACTCGGCCTGCAACCCATGGTGCGCGACAACAATTCGGTGTACCACACCAATTTCACGGTTTCGATCGAAGCCGCGAGCGGCGTCACCACCGGCATTTCCGCGCACGATCGCGCGCGCACCATCCAGGTCGCGGTGACGCCGGATGCCAAGCCCGGCGATTTGGTGCAGCCGGGCCATGTGTTTCCGCTGGAAGCGCAGCCCGGCGGGGTGCTCACCCGCGCCGGCCATACCGAAGCCGCGGTGGATCTGGCGACGCTTGCCGGTTGCACGCCTGCCGGCGTGCTGGTCGAGATCCTGCGCGAGGACGGTTCGATGGCGCGCCGGCCGGACCTCGAAGCCTTCGCCGCGAAGCACGGGCTGAAGATCGGCAGCGTCGCCGACCTGATCCGGTATCGCCTCGCCACCGAAAAGACCATCGAACGCGTGCACGAGTCGGATGTCGAAACCGAATTCGGCGGGTTTCGCCTGGTCGCCTGGCGAGACCGCTTGCGCGGCGACCTGCACTTTGCGCTGGTACGCGGCGACGTCGCAGGCGACACGCCGGTGCTGACGCGCGTGCACGTGCGCAACACCCTATCCGACGTGCTGCACCTGGAGCGTGAGGATCTCGGCATGACCATGACCGCGGCGCTTCGTCGCGTCGCCGCCGAAGGGCGTGGCGTGGTGGTGGTGCTCGCTGCCGGGGAAGCTCCCGATGGCTTGCTCGCGCGCCTGAATCGCGAGATCCAGGACATGCCGGAAACCGGACGCAGGGCTGCCGCGCAGCGCGAGTGGCGCCAACTCGGGCTGGGCGCGCAGATCCTCGCCGATCTCGGCGTGCACCGCCTGCGCGTGCTGGGTACGCCGCGCAAGCTGGTGGGGCTGTCCGGGTTCGACCTCGAAGTGGTCGAGTATGTGGAGGAGCAGGGTGCAAGGGGCCGGGAGTAGGGACGGCATGGTTCCGCTGTTACGCTTTGCGGACCCCTGAATCGCATCTTCCGTTTCGGCAGCCATGTCCGAGCAATCCGCCACCCCGTCCACCGACCTGCGCTCGCCTTCGGGCGCGCGCTACGCGGTGATCGCCAGCCGCTGGAACGGCGAGATCGTCGACGAGCTCGTGGCTGGCGCGCGCCATGCATTCGCGGCGCACGACGTGCCCGGTGACGACCTCGACGTCATGCGCGTGCCGGGCGCGTGGGAGTTGCCGCTGGTCGCGAAGCGGCTTGCCGCGAGCGGCCGCTATGCCGCGATTGTCGCCTTGGGTTGCGTGGTGCGGGGCGAGACGCGTCATTACGAACACGTGGCGGACGAATGTGCGCGCGGATTGATGCAGGTCGCGCTGGAAAGCGGCGTGCCGGTCATGAATGGCGTGCTGGCGGTCGAGGACGAAGCCGATGCGTGGGCCCGCGCGGGTGGCGCGCACGGCAACAAGGGCGCGGAGGTCGCGTTGGCGGCGATCGAGATGGCGCTGCTGTTGCAGGAGCTGCCCGCATGAGCGGCCCACGGCGCAGCGACGGCATCGATCCGGCCGCCCGTACCCGCGCGCGCCGTCGCGCGGTGCAGGCGCTCTATGCTTGGGAATTGGGCGGCAATGCGATGCGCAAGGTCATCGAGGATTTCCGTTCCGAACAGGACATGCAGATCGCCGACCTCGAATATTTCGAGGACCTGTTGCGCGGCGTGGAAGCGCACCGCGCCGAGCTGGACGCCGGAATGGCGCCGTTCCTCGATCGCGACATCGAGCGCGTCGACCCGATCGAACGCGCGGTGTTGCGCCTGTCCGCCTACGAGTTGAAGCACCGCATCGACGTGCCGTATCGCGTGGTGTTGAACGAGGCGGTGGAAGTCGCCAAGCGCTTCGGGTCCGAGCAGGGTCATACCTACGTCAATGGCGTGCTGGACAAGTTGGCGCGCGCGTGGCGCGTCACCGAAACGAGCGGCTGAGCGGATGGTCGCCACTGCCCGGCCATCGTTCGTCGCGGCGCCGGTCATCGAGACGGAACGTTTGCGCCTGCGTGCCCACCGCCCCGATGATTTCGATGCATGCCGCGCCATCTGGTCCGACCCGGAAGTCGTGCGCCACATCGGCGGCAAGCCCGCCAGTGGCGAGGACGCGTGGCGTCGCCTGCTGACCTACGCCGGGTTGTGGCGCCTGCTCGGCTTCGGCTACTGGGCGATCGAGGTGAAGCACTCGGGCGCATACGTCGGCGACATCGGCTATGCCGAGTTCCGCCGCGACATGCTGCCTTCGTTGCGCGGGATGCTGGAATGCGGCTGGGCCTTGGCGCGCGCGGCGCAAGGCCAAGGCCATGCATCCGAGGCGCTCGCGGCGATCGAAGCATGGCGTCGCCTGCACTTTCCCGAAAGCCGCGCCGTGTGCATCATCGCGCCGGCCAATCCTGCTTCCATCCGGGTTGCAGAGAAGGCGGGCCTTTGCCGCTGGTGCGAGACGACGTACCACGGCGAATCGACGCTGGTCTTCACCCATGCGCCGTTGCCGGCCCCGGGCGCGTGATGGAATTCGATCTGATCGACGCGATCCGCGCGCGCGTCAACATCGCACGCGATGACGTGGTGTTGGGCATCGGCGACGATGCTGCGCTGACCCGGGTTGCGCCAGGCAGCCAGCTTGTGGCCTGCGTCGACACGCTGGTCGCGGGCGTGCATTTTCCGCACGGCACCGCGCCGGACGCCATCGGTTGGAAAGCGCTGGCCGTGAATCTTTCCGATCTCGCCGCGATGGGCGCGGCGCCCGCGTGGGCGTTGCTTGCGTTGACACTGCCGGACGCCGATGCAGCTTTTGTCGCCGCTTTTGCCGAAGGCTTCGCCGCGCTCGCTCGCGCGCACGACGTGGCCCTGATCGGCGGTGACACCACGCAAGGTCCGCTGTCCGTCACGGTCACCGCGCTCGGCATCGTGCCTGCCGGCGAGGCATTGATGCGCGCCGGCGCGTGCGCCGGCGACGCGGTGTTCGTGACCGGCACGCTGGGCGATGCGTCAGGGGCGTTGCGTCTGCAGCAGGAGACCGGAAGCAGGGTACCGGGAGTCGACGGCGAGCGATTGATCGCGGCCCTGTCGTCGCGGCTTCACCGCCCGGAGCCGCGCATTGCGGCGGGACTCGTCTTGCGCGGCATCGCGAACGCGTGCATCGATGTATCGGACGGGTTGTTGGCGGATCTCGGCCACGTGTGCGCCGCGAGTGGCGTGGGTGCGGAGCTCGAAGTTGAGGCATTGCCGTTATCGGCGGCACTGGCGGCAGCCTTCGAGGCCGCGACGTGTCGGGAACTGGCGCTGGCCGGTGGCGACGACTACGAACTGTGTTTCACCGTGCCGGCGGATCGTGCACCGGATGTTGCCGCGGCGCTTGCGCGAGCCGGATGCGACGCGACCCGCATTGGCCGCATCGTCGCGGGTTCCGGGGTGCGCGTGCTGGATTCGAACGGCCACGAAGTCGCGACGCCGCAGGCCGGCTGGGAGCATTTTTCGCAATGAGCAGGTTCTTGGCCGCCACTCAGCGCCGTGCGCTGCTGTCGCATCCCGCCGGCTGGATCGCGACCGCGCTGGGCGCGGGCCTCACGCCGATCGCGCCCGGTACCGCGGGTTCGCTGGTCGCGCTGCTGCCGTGGTGGTTCTTGTTGCGCGGCTTGCCATTGGGCTGGTACCTCGCGGTGTTGGTCGCGGGATTCCTGCTGGGCGTCTGGGTCTGCGCCGTCTGCGACCGGCGCCTCGGGGTGCACGACCAGGGTGCGCTGGTGTGGGACGAGGTGATCGGGATGTGGGCCACCCTGTTTGCCGCACCTGCGGCGTGGTGGTGGATGCTGGTGGGCTTCGCCTTGTTCCGGCTGTTCGACATCTGGAAGCCGTGGCCGGTGCGACTTGCCGACCGGCGCGTGCACGGTGGCTTCGGCGTGATGCTGGATGACGTGGTCGCGGCCGTTTACGCGCTGATCGTGCTGCAACTCATCGCGTGGGCCCTGGGGTACGCGCCGGCTGCATGAGTGCCGGCGTCAGTCGGCGCCGACGGTCTCGCGCTCGATATTCTCGAGGCGTTTCCAGCGGTTGACGATGGTGCAGAACAGCGCCGCGGTGCGCTCGGCGTCGTACACGGCCGAGTGCGCGTAGTCGGCATTCCATTCGTGACCCGCGGCCTGCACCGCGCGCGACAACACGGTTTGCCCGAAGGCAAGCCCGGCGAGCGTCACGGTGTCGAAGCACGAGAACGGATGGAAGGGATTGCGCTTGTGGCCGGTGCGCTGGACCGCGGCGTTGAGGAAACCGAGATCGAACGCGGCGTTGTGGCCGACCAGGATCGCGCGCTGGCAGCCGCTGGCCTTGATGGCTTCGCGCACCGGCTTGAAGATCAGGTCGAGTGCGACGCGTTCGGGCAGCGCGCCGCGCAGCGGCTGGTCGGGGTCGATGCCGGTCACTTCCAGTGACTTGGGGTCGATGTGCGACCCGGGAAACGCCTCGACGTGCGTGGAGACGACGGGTTCCGGCGCCAGCATGCCGTCACCGTCCATGCTCACCATCACCGCCGCGATTTCCAGGAGTGCATCGTGCTGCGAGTCGAAGCCGCCGGTCTCGACATCGACCACCACCGGCAGGAACCCGCGAAACCGGGTGCACATGCGTTCCGCGTAGCCTTCGATCTGTGTGTGCATCCGATCAGGATATCAGCGAGCGCGGCACGCAAAGAAATGCGGTGGGCCGGAGCCCGCCGCCGTGTCCCGCACATGGCCTCGCTGCGTTCAGCGGGTGCGCGCGGCGGATGCGGTTTGGGTCAACCCGGCGTCTTGTGCTTGTAGGCGCACAGGTCGCGGATCGGGCAGATCGGACATTTCGGCTTGCGCGCGAGGCACACATAGCGGCCGTGCAGGATCAGCCAATGGTGCGCGCCGAGCTTGTACGCATCCGGCACCACTTTCACCAGCTTGTCCTCGACCGCGCGCACCGTCTTGCCGCGGGCGAGGCCGGTGCGGTTGCAGACGCGGAAGATGTGCGTGTCGACCGCGATGGTGGGCTCGTCGAATACCGTGTTCAGGATCACGTTGGCGGTCTTGCGGCCTACGCCGGGCAGCGCTTCCAGTTCTTCCCGCGTGCGCGGCACCTCGCCGCCGTGGCGCTCCAGCAAGAACGCACAGGTCGCGATGATGTTTTTCGCCTTGGCGTTGTAGAGTCCGATCGTCGAGACGTATTTTTTGAGACCCTCCTCGCCGAGCGCGAGGATCTTCTCGGGCGTGTTGGCGACCGGAAACAGGCGCCTGGTGGCCTTGTTCACGCCGACATCGGTGGCCTGCGCCGACAGGATCACCGCGACCAGCAATTCGAACGGCGTGCCGTAGTGCAGTTCGGTGGTCGGGTTCGGGTCGAGGTCGTGCAGGCGGCGGAAGAGTTCCGTGACGTTTGCGCGCTTCATTGCGTGCGATCATCCCTGATCGCCGCGCCATTGGGCGTCGGCAGGCGGTGCCGTTTCAGGACCACAAGCACCAGAACGGCCATCCTTGGCCTGACTTCTCACAACAGCCGCCTTGCGCGCGCGGCCTCGGCTGATGGCAGCCAGCACTTCGGCGTGGCTGATCGTTTGCGCGGGCAGTGCAGTGGTCGAAGGAGTCCCGCGCCGTCGCGCCGCGCGTTCGGCACGTTCGCGCGCAAGCCGCGTGTTGCGTGCTTCGAAACGCTTGCGTGTCTCGTCCGCTCTCGCGCGCCCGGCCAACGCGGACTTGCCCCAGCGGAACCAGTCGAGCAGTGGAATATGCGAAGGACAGACCTCGACGCAACGGTTGCACTCGCTGCAGGCATCCAGTCGTGCGGCGCGCGCTGCGCCGAGATCATCCCGCGCCAGCGCGAAGAACAGCGCTTCCGGATTCAAGGCATCCGGGCATGCGCGCGCGCAGTCGCCGCAGTGGATGCACGGTTGCTGGTTGGGAATCTCAGTGCCCATGGCGCCGCAATTCCAGCACGTCGATCGTGGGCGGGCAATCGAAACGCAGCGGCACGCCGGTGACGCCGATCCCCGGCGTCACGAACAGCTTGCCCGCCGGCGTGTCGTAATAGCCGTTGACGTATGGCTCGTCGCGCATCAGCAGGAATATCGCGGCGGTCAACCACGGAACGTAGACCTGCCCGCCATGGGTGTGGCCCGCCATCGCGAGCGTGAATGGCACGCCGCGCAAGGCTTGCAGGCTGTGCGGCTGGTGCATCAATACCAGCAGCGGTTTGTCGTGGGGCAACGCTTTCAGGAAGGCGGTGTCATCGCGCCCACTCCACCAGTCGTACAGGCCGGCGAGCCTGAAGGTCCGGAAGTCGACCACGCGGTGCTCGATGAACCGCACGTTCGGCGCCGCCATCGCGTGGAAGATCCTGTCCGCGAGCGGTGGGCCCGGCAACTGCACGTCGTGGTTCCCGAGTACCACGTAGGTGGGCTTGTCGAGGTGCCGCAAGGGCGCGAGCGTGGTGGCCAGGTCGTACGGCGGGTTGTAGGTCAGGTCGCCCGCGATCAACACCATGTCGACGTGCAGCGAGTTCAGCTTCTCGACCATCTCGGCCAGCTTGCCGGTGCGCGTGTAGATGCCGACGTGCATGTCGGCGACCAGCGCGATGTTCAGGTCGACCGGCGCCGGGATCACGGTGCGGCGCACCACCAGCCGGTTCGGTGCCACGAAGTGCGCCCAGCACAGCACCGCGCAAACGAGCGCCACGCTGACCGCACCGGCCGCGCGCCAGCCGCGGTGTTCGCGCCAGCGCAGGTACGCCTTGAATCCCGACTGCAGCAGGAGCGGCCACAGCAGCCACGATCCGTGCAGCAGCACGAGTTGCACGAAGGCCTTCAGGCGTTGCTGCGGTTCGATGTCGAAGGTCGGGTATTCCCACGCCGGCCAGGCGAGGCAAAACGCCACGATCGCGACCACCCATGCGCCACGCACCAGCCATGCGAGCCTGCGTGATCGCCGCGGAATGGGGCCTCGTGCAGCTTGATTGGAATCGCTCACATGGCGCACCAGAACGGCCATCCATGGCCTGACTTTCCACCAGACCCGCGCGAATTCATGGTTGACATGGGAGTGAAGGGCGCGACAGCCGATCGGTCGCGTCGCGTACCGGAACCATGGCGATGCAATCGACCGGGCAGGGTGCGACGCACAATTCGCAGCCGGTGCAGAGGTCGGCGACGACGGTGTGCATCAACTTGCTGGCGCCCACGATCGCGTCCACCGGACAGGCCTGGATGCACTTGGTGCAGCCGATGCACGCGTCCTCGTCGATGATCGCGACGCGCGTGGGCGTTTCAATGCCGCATGCGGGGTCGAGGGGCAGCACCGGCCGGCCGGTGATCCGCGCCAGCGTGCGCACGCCTTCCGCGCCGCCCGGCGGGCAGCGGTTGATCGCGGCCTCGCCGCGCGCAATCGCTTCGGCATAGGGCCGGCAGGCCGGATAGCCGCAACGCGTGCACTGGGTTTGCGGCAGGACGGCGTCGATGCGCGCGACCAGTGCTTCGAACGCCTGCGCATCGCGCGTCGTTTTCATACTCATCACCGGATTGTAATCGCGGGTCGTGCAGGGCCCGTGCACGGGGCGCTATGCTCGCCGCCTTGCCCCTCCGCCGCCCCGGAACCGCCCATGTCCGCACTCGCCGCCCTGCGCGCACTCGATCGTACCCAGCGACACACCGTCGCGGCCACTTTCCTTGGCTGGACGCTGGACGCGTTCGATTATTTCCTGCTGGTGATGGTGATGCCGGCGGTGGCGGATGCTTTCCATGTCCCGGTTTCGGACGTGGCATTCGCGCTGCTGCTGACGCTGGCGTTCCGGCCGCTGGGCGCGTTGATCTTCGGACGGCTGGCTGACCGTCATGGGCGCCGGCGGATCCTGATGATCGACGTCACACTGTATTCGGTGCTGGGCCTGGCCTGCGCCTTCGCGCCGTCGCTGCTCGTGTTGCTGGTGCTGCGCGCGCTGTTCGGCATCGCGATGGGCGGCGAGTGGGGCACCGGCGCGTCGCTGGCGATGGAATCGATTCCTGCCAAATCGCGCGGCATCGTTTCCGGCATTCTGCAATCGGGTTACCCGTGCGGCTATTTGCTGTGCGCGCTGGCCTATGGCCTGCTGTTCGACAGCATCGGTTGGCGCGGCATGTTCGCGCTCGGCATCCTGCCCGCGCTGCTGGTGCTGTACCTGCGCCGCAGCGTGCCGGAATCGCCGGTGTTCGTGCAGCGCACCCGGGCCGGAACCCGGCGCGGGGTCCTGGAGACCATGCGCGGGCGCTGGAAGCTGCTCGCCTACATGATCGTGACGATGGCGGTGTTCAACGCCTTCAGCCACGGCTCGCAGGACCTGTATCCGACCTTCCTCAAGCTGCAGATGCACTTCGACACCCACACGACCAGCTTGCTGACGATCATTTTGAATTTGGGCGCGCTGGTCGGCGGACTGGCATTCGGCCAGTGGTCGGAAAGGATCGGCCGGCGCCGCGCGATGGCCATCGCCTGCGTGCTGGCGCTCCCCGCGATTCCGTTGTGGAGTTACGGCGGTTCGGTGCTGTTGCTCGCGATCGGCGCGTTCTGGATCCAGATCGCGGTGCAGGGTGCGTGGGGCGTGGTGCCGGGATACCTGAACGAACTTTCGCCCGACGATGTGCGCGGGACCTTGCCGGGCTTCGCCTACCAGCTCGGCAACCTGCTGGTGTCGTGGACCGCGTTTGCGATGACGTGGGTGGCGCACGCCAACGGCGGCGATTACGCGATGGTGCAGGCGGTCTGGATCGGTATCGTGGCGGTGCTGTTGGCGCTGCTGACGTGGTTCGGGCCGGAAGCGCACGGCGCGAAGTTTGGCGTGACGCCGGAAACCGCCGACGCTACCATGCGCGATTCGTCCGCGGTCGCCAACTAGCAACGATCCGCCACAACCCCGCTCGCGCCGTGCGAGACGGCCCCTCGGCCCAAAGAGGGGATCAACTTCATTCCGAGATTGTCATGCGTGCCGAAAAAGATTCCGTCATCAGTTTCCATTACGTCGTGCGCGACGCGGCTGATGCCGCGGCCGAACCGTACGATGATTCGCGCAAGCGCGGTGAGCCGCTGCTGGCGCTGCTGGGTCACAGCCAATTGGTGCCGGGTGTCGAGCAGGCGCTGGCTGGTCGCGAAGCCGGCGAGAAGTTCGAGATCGACATCGCACCGGAAGATGCCTATGGCGAACGCCAGGAAGGCTTGCTCCAGCGCGTCCCGAAAAAGTATTTCCAGAATGCACAGAAGCTCAAACCCGGCATGACCACGGTGCTGCAGACCAAGGACGGCGGCCAGCGCATGGTGACGATCCACAAGGTCGGCATGAGCGCGATCGACGTCGACCACAACCATCCGCTGGCCGGCAAGACCCTGCATTTCGACATCGAGATTGTCGAGGTGCGTGCCGCCGCTCCGGAAGAATTGCAGCACGGGCATGCGCATCCTGCGGGTGGCCATGCGCATCCTGACGAAGGGCAGGTAGACGGCTGAGGTTGCGGCCCCGCATGCGTTTCTTCCCCCTTCGGAACGAAGGGCGGAGCGTAGCTAACGCGCGCAGCGCGAGAGAGGGATGGCTTCTCCTTTTTGGTGCATTAAGCCACATCCCTCCGCGCGCCGAAGGCGCGCGACCCCCTTCGTGCCGAAGGGGGTGACTACGATGCTGGCGGCGGCGGCGTGAAAGCAGGTGCGGCGGTGTAGAACACGGCGGGCTTGTACTTGGCGTATTGCTGCAGCAGTGCCTCGAAGCCCGGATCGAGGCGGATCGGATCCCAGAGCGGGTCGAGCCATAGCAGCACGGGCGAGTAAGTAGTACCGGTGCCTGGAACCGCGAGAGCCTTGGCCAGCATCGGCACGGCCAGATCGGGGCGGCGTGCCTGAGCGTAGTACTGGGCAGCAGCAAGCAGGACTTGCGGGCCGTAAACCCGATCCTTGGTGTCGGCACTGATTTTCAGCGCCTTGGCGATGGCGTCCAGTCCCGCCGCGCTCTGGCCCGAGCCGATCTCCGCGTAAGCGAGATTCAACCATTGATAGGCAAGACTCATTCCCTGCAGCATCTTGAGTTGTGTGCGCAGCACGGGTAGCGATTGGGCGAACAGTGATCGGGCATGGGCTTCGTCACCCATCAACCGGTACAGGCTGGCCTGTTGCTCGGTCTTGGTGCCGTTGAGCCCGGGCTGGAAGTTGTCGGGCGTGTCCGGAATGCTGTCGAGCAGCGCGAGGGCTTTGCCGTATTGACGCTGGTAAGTCAGCAGGGCCACGCGGGCGAGCTTCAATGCCGGGTCGTTGCCTTGCATCGCAGCCAATGCGCGTGGAATGTCGCCAGTGCTGAACGCGATCGAGTTGGCGTAGTTGGCCTTGGCGTTGAGGTTGTCCGCATCGACCGCCAACGCGCGTTGGAACCACTTTTCCGCCTCGGGGTAGCGGCTGGCCATCATGCGGGTCGCGCCCAACTCGTAGGCCAACGAAGAGTTGCGTGGATCGAGGGTCAAGGCTTTCTGGAAGGACGCAGCCGAATCGTCGAAGCGACCTTGCCGGCGCTGGACGTAACCTTGGCCCGCCAGCGCGTCCGAGTCGTTGGGTTTCAGCGCCAGCGCCGCCGCGAAGGCTTTCAGCGCGCCGGCATAGTCGCCGCGCCCGTAGTAATCGCTGAAGCCGAGCGCGAGTTGCGAGGCAGACGCATTGGGCGCCAGCTTCAACGCCTGCTCGGCGTCGGCGCGAGCCTGGATGTGGAGTTGCTTCACGTCCAGGCCGCCGCCGCCGAACCAGGCGAGCGCGCTCTCAGCCCAGGACACTTTCGCGTAGGCCAATGCGAAGTCGGCGTCCTGTTCGATGGCTTGCCGATACAACGGGATCGCCGAACGGAAGCTGCCAATGTCGTAATTGGTGAAACCCTTGGTGGCCAGAAATTCGGCGCGCAGGAACAAATCCATCGCAGCCTGATTGTGGGTGGGCACCGCGGCGAGGTTGGCGGACTCCGCGCTGGAAAGCCTGGTTTTCAATGCCGCCGCGATCTGCTGCGCGACATCGCCCTCGACGCCGAAGATGTTGTCCAGCGTGCGCTGGTAACTCTGCGCCCAGATGTGGCTGTCGGTGCCGGTGTCGATCAGCTGCACGTTGATCAAAACTTGGTCGCCGGCCTTCTGCACCGACCCTTCGAGGATCGTCGCGACGCCGAGTTCGATGCCGATCTGTTTCAGATTGTCCGGGCGGCTCTTGTATTTTTCGGTGGAGGTGCGCGAAATGACCTTGAGGTCGCCGATGTCGGCCAGCTTGGTCAGGATCAGGTCCTGCATGCCGGCGACGAAGTAGGCGTTGTCCTTGTCGTTGGAAAGATTCTCGAACGGCAGCACCGCGATGGATTTGGCGGGCTGTGTGGTCGCCGGCGGCCCGGCGGCAGCCGGCGCGCTGGTGTTCCCGTGCCGCATCGCATACATGCGCCAACCCATCAACGCGACCGCCAGCACCAGCATCGCGATGATGATGGCATTGAGCTTCTGTCCGATCGAACGGTGCGCTTGCGGCACGCGTGCTTCCGGCGAATCGGCCGGCGCGGTGCGGCGGATGCCTTCCGGGCTCAACTCGTACACCCACGCGAACACCACCGCGACCGGAAAGCCGATCACGATAAGCAGCACGATCAGGCGCACCACCCAACTGGGGATGTTGAAGAACGGAAAGACTTGCGTCGCGACCTGCACCAGCAGCCAGCCGGCGACCACGTAGGCAACGGCGACGCGCCAGACGTGACGACGCTTCAGCTCTTCGAGGAAGCTGGCCTTCTCGGCATTCACGATGCTGTCGGGATTCCCCACTGGCGACAGGCCAGGCTCAAGCTCTGGAGTGTAGCCAATCGAAACGCGGCCTGCTGATTCGGTTGTGGTGCGTCGAAGCGAGTGGTCCCTCCACCGGCCGCGCCTCGACGTTGGACTTCCCCCGGATTTCTTCCGGAGTCAGCCCGCCCTGCCAATCAGAAAAAGATCTTCTGCTTCTGCTTGCGGTAGCGCCGCCACGCATCGATCGAGAGGCCGCCGGCGCCGCGCACGGCCAGTACCAGGAAACCGCCGGCGATCGCGAGGTTCTTCATGAAGTTGATCCACTGCTCGTGGTCGGCGAAGTTGCTGTGGAAGATCATGGCCGCCAGCAGCGTGTAGACGAACAGGCCGACCGCGGCCCAGCGCGTCAGCAGCCCGCACAGCACGGCGAGGCCGCCGCCCAGTTCCGCGAAGATCACCAGCGGCAGCAGGCCCGGCGGCAGGCCGTGGGCGATCAGCACTTTGGTGGTCTCCTGGTAGGCCATGATCTTGCCGATGCCGGACAGGATGAAGATCAGCGAGAGTCCGAGCCGGCCAACGAACAGGGTGAAGTTCTGCATCGTGGATTCCATTGGGTCGCTTGCCGTGCCGCGTGCGCGGGCGATCGCGCACGCGTCGGCCGTTGGATCAATCCGCCGCCAGGGCGGCCCGGAGGCGTGGCGTCAGCACGCGCTTGGCAAACAGGTAATGATCGCGCCAGTAGTAGCCGTCCAGTTCATCCAGCCGCACGGTGCCACCCTTGTCGGGCGCGTTCACGAAACGGCCGTTTCCGACATAAATGGCGACATGGCTTACGCGATGGCGCTTGCCGAAAAACAACAGGTCGCCGGGTTCGAGATCGTCGCGGTCGATCCTCGGCGCATCCAGCGCGGCCATTTCGCGCGACGTGCGGGGCAGGACGATGCCGGCTTCGGTCCTGAACACGTAACCGACCAGGCCCGAACAGTCGAAACCCGAAGCGGGCGTATTGCCGCCCCAGTGGTAGGGCGTGCCGACCAGCCCGATTGCGCGGAACAATACGTTGTTGGCGACGTTGGCGGGCGGCGATGGTGCGGTGGTGCGCGTGGGCGAAACGGTGGCGCAGGCCGCCAGCAACAGCAAGGCCACGCATCCTGCAAGCAGGCGCGCGCGGCGCCAGCGCGCGTTCAACGCGCGGTCCCCGAACGGGCGAACGCGGAACGGGCGAGCGGGTTGCGATCGGAAACGGGCATCGGATCGACGGGGACTGCCGCGCGGTGGCAGGCCCGAAGGTAACTGATGGCGCCGGTGACGTCCAGCGCGCGGCGGCGCCGCCCGCGGTTTCAGCAGGCGGCGACGCGGTCGCCGGCGCGGTCGGTGGCATGGAGCTGCGCGGCCAGCGCCTGCTCGAACTGCGCGGTGCGCTGACGCGATGCTTCCGCGATCGCCACGGGCACCGCCTGCTCGTCGAGACAGCGGGCCAGGATGGCACGGTGGTAGGCATTGAAGTCCGGATCGCGGCTGGCTTCATCCAGCGCGGCCAGCAGGGTGGCCAGCCAGCCCGCGCCGGGGGCGCGGAGCATCAGCAGGATCTCGGGCACGCTGCAAAAACCGGTATCGACATTGGCGTTCATGGTGGATTCCCCTTGTGCGGGAATATCCCTGCAGGAATGATGCCAAGCGCCATGCCATGCCGGGAAGCCGGCCCCGCCGTGCCCCGTCCTGCCGCCTCGCCGGCCTCCACGGGCGCCCCCGACCGGCCCGCGGCCCGGGGTGCGCCGGGCGCCAGCGCCCCGGAGACCGGCACGGCAACGATGCTGCTTCGGTACCCGGGGCCAGGACGCTACAATGACGGGAATGAGTGAAGCACGCAGTGACGTTCTGATCCTGGGCGGCGGCGTGATCGGCTTGTCCTGCGCGCTGACGTTGCTCCGTCATGGTGCGACGGTGCGGGTGATCGATCGCGGCGAGACCGGTTGCGGCGCCTCGCACGGTAATTGCGGCACCCTGACCCCCAGCCACGCGATCCCGCTGACGGTGCCGGGCATGCCGTGGCGCGCGCTGCACTGGATGCTGCGCCGCGATGCGCCGCTGTACGTCAGCCCGCGGCCGGATCCCGAGCGCTGGCGCTGGTTGCTGGGCTTCGCGCGTCGCTGCAATCTCGCCGCCGCCGAGCGCGCGACGATCGTGCGCGCCGCGCTTCTCAACCGGTCGTGGACGTTGCTGCCGCGCGTGCTGGTGGAAGAAGGCATCGACTGCGAGTACGCCCCGGCCGGCAATCTGTATGTCTACCGCACGCGACAGGCGCTGGAGCACGACCGCCCCGAAATCGAATGGCTGCACCGGTTGGGTATTGCGGCGACGGCCGTGGCCGGCGACGTGGTAGAACAGATGGAACCGGCGCTGCTGCCGGGCGTGACGGGCGGCATCCTGCACGCCGACGACGCACAGTTGCGTCCCGACCTGCTCGTGGAGGGCTTGGCGCGGCGGGTGCGCGACCACGGCGGCACCATCGAAACCGGCGCCGCGGTGGAGGGGTTCCGTTGCGCGAACGGGCGCATCGATGCGGTGCGTACGTCGCGGGGCGAATTTGCCGGCGCGCGCATCCTGATGGCGCTGGGCGCGTGGACGCCGCGGGTGGCATCGATGCTGGACCTCAAGGTGCCGATCCAGCCCGGCAAGGGTTATTCGATCACGATGTCGCGGCCCGATCCTTGCCCGCGCCGCGCGCTGGTGCTGCGCGAACCCAGTGTGTGCGTCACCGCGTGGGCTTCGGGTTACCGGCTCGGCAGCACGATGGAATTCTCGGGTTACGACGAACGCCTCAACCGCACGCGGCTGGACGCGCTGCGGCGCGGCGCGGCCGCCTTCCTGCGCGCGCCGGTCGGCAGCGAGCTGCGCGAGGAATGGTGGGGTTGGCGGCCGATGTGCGTGGACGAAATTCCGCTGATCGGTCCCGTCACGCGCTGGAACAATCTCCTGCTCGCGACCGGCCACGGGATGCTGGGGGTGAGCATGAGCGCGGCCACCGCCGAACTCGTCGGCTCCCTGATCGCGGGCGAACCGCCGGCCATCGACCCGCTTGCGTACGCGCCGGCGCGCCTCGGATTGTAGGCACCTGCACGAATCGCGGCGCTTTTTGCCGCATCACCGCGCTTGATCTTCAGGCCGACGGGAACTGCCGGGAGGTTGACCGGGCGTCCAAACCGACGGCCGCCACCGCGTTGCGCGACGGCACCTCTGCAGCGGTTCTGGCGAAGTTGGTCACTGGTGCCCCACAACTTTTCCACAGTTTTTGCGATCGTGTATACCCGGAGGTTGATGTATCGCGCGCCGTGAGACAGCGCCCTATCATCTTCGGCATGGCCAGACCCCGCTGCCCGCATCAAACGCCCACGCTTGCATGAGCGCCGTCCTGCCCGAACGCAACAATCCGCCGCCGCGCGTCGACGTGCTGCGGGTGCCGCCGCATTCGATCGAAGCCGAGCAGTCGGTGCTGGGCGGATTGATGCTGGTGGGCGAGGCGTGGGACCAGGTGGCCGACCGGCTGGTCGAGGAGGATTTCTACCGGCGCGAACACCGCCTGATCTTCCGCGCGATCGGCCAACTCGCCGGCGGCGGCCAGCCGTGCGATGCGGTGACGCTGGGCGAATGGTTCGAGCGCCACGGCGAAACCGCGAATGTCGGCGGCGTCGCCTACCTCGCGGAACTTGCCAACAACACGCCGAGCGCCGCGAATATCGCGGCCTACGCGGATATCGTGCGCGACAAGTCGGTGCTGCGGAAACTGATCGAGGCCGGCACCCAGATCGCCGGTGACGGTTTCAACCCGGAAGGCCGCAACACGCCGGAAATCCTCGAGACCGCCGAGCAGCGCGTGTTCAAGATCGCCGAAGCGGGTGCGCGCGGGCGCAAACAAGTGGTGCCCGTGCGGCAGTCGGTGAAGGAAGCCGTGGAACTGCTGGCGCAGCGCTATGCCAACCGTGGGCAGTTGAACGGCCTCACCACCGGCTTCAAGGATCTCGACGACCTGACCAGCGGCATGCAGCGGCAGGACCTCGTGATCGTGGCCGGCCGCCCGTCGATGGGCAAGACCGCGTTCGCGCTCAACATCGCCGAAGCCGTCGCGATGCGCGCCAAGCAGCCGGTGCTGGTGTTCTCGATGGAAATGTCGGCCTCGCAGCTCGCGTTCCGCTTGATCTCGTCGATGGGCCGGATCAACCAGAAGGATTTGCGCTCGGGCGAATTGGCCGAAGAGGAATGGCCGCGGGTCAGCCAGGCCGCGTCGCTGCTCTCCGAATCGAAAATCTTCATCGACGACACGCCTGCGCTCTCGCCCGGCGAGTTGCGTTCGCGGTCGCGCCGCATGAAGCGCGAACACGGGCTCGGCCTCGTCGTGATCGATTACCTGCAATTGATGCAGGTGCCGGGCAACAAGGAAAACCGCGCGACGGAAATTTCCGAGATCTCGCGCAACCTGAAAGCCATGGCCAAGGAACTGGACGTGCCGGTGATCGCCCTGTCGCAGTTGAACCGCGCGCTGGAACAGCGCAACGACAAGCGCCCGGTGATGAGCGACCTGCGCGAGTCGGGCGCGATCGAGCAGGACGCCGACCTGATCCTGTTCATCTACCGCGACGAGGTCTACAACAAGGAATCCAACCACAAGGGCATCGCCGAGATCATCATCGGCAAGCAGCGCAATGGTCCCATCGACACGGTCAAGCTGACCTTCCTCGGCCAGTACACGAAGTTCGAGAATTACGCGCCCGAGGCGTACATGGGGAGCGTGGAGTGAAAAACCGGGGTCAGAGTGCAATTTCCTGGGAGGAATCCACTTGACCAGGTATTTTTTTGAAATTGCACTCTGACCCCGGTTTTTCATGAGCCGCTCCGCCACCGCGACGATCCATCTCGATGCCCTGCGCGCCAACCTGGCGCGGGTCCGGGCGTTGGCCGAAGGCGCGAAAGTCATGGCCGTGGTGAAGGCCGACGCCTATGGCCATGGCCTCGAACGCTGCGCGCGCGCCCTGGCGGACGCCGATGCGTTCGGCGTCGCCTCGATCGCCGATGGCCTGCGCCTGCGTGCGGCGGGCCACCGCCAGCGCATCGTGGTGCTGTCCGGTCCCGACGCGGCGGGCGACCTTGCCGAGATGCGCCGGCTGCGCCTGGAAGCCGTGATCCACCACGAGTCGCAGCTCGCGATGCTGGAAGCCGAGCGCGGCGGCGATCCGCTGAAGGTATGGCTGAATCTCGACACCGGGATGCATCGTCTCGGCTTTGTCGCGGAACGCGCGCATGAACTGCATGCGCGCCTGGCCGCGCTGCCAGCCGTGGACAAGGCCATCGTGCTGATGACGCATTTCGCGTCGTCGGACGAATTCGACAACGATCTCACCGCGCGCCAGACGCGGTGTTTTCTCGATGCGACGGCCGGTTTGCCCGGCGAGCGCGCGCTGTCCAATTCCGCCGCGCTGCTGGGCTGGCCGGCTGCACGTGGAAACTGGGTGCGCGTGGGCGGTTTGCTTTACGGGCTGTCCGTGGCGGAACGCAAAACCGGGGCCGATTTCAGCTTCCAGCCCGCCATGACATTGACCACGCGCCTGGTCTCGATCAACCGCATCGCGCGCGGCGAACGCGTCGGTTACGGCGCGACGTGGGAATGCCCGGAGGCCATGTCCATCGGCGTCGCCGCGATCGGCTACGGCGATGGTTATCCGCGCAGCGCGACGTCCGGCACGCCGGTACTCGTAGGCGGTGAACCTGCGGCGGTGATCGGGCGCGTGTCGATGGATCTGCTCACGCTCGATTTGCGCAACGCGCCGGCCGCGGGAGTCGGTGATGTCGTGACCCTGTGGGGTCCGCAGCTGCCCGCGGAAGTCGTCGCCGGCCATGCCGGCACCATTTCGTATGAACTCACCTGTGGTGTGACCCGCCGCGTGCTGTTCGCCGAGGACGGCGTCTGATGGCCAAGGCGAAGACCGCGTATGTCTGCAGCGACTGTGGCGCCGAATACCCGAAGTGGCAGGGCCAGTGTGAGTCGTGCGGGGCGTGGAACACGCTGAGCGCGTTCGTGGTGGAGCCGGCAAAAGAGGCGGCGCACGCGGGTCGCCGGACCGGTTATGCCGGTGCGGAAGCCGCGAAGGTGCAGCCACTGGCCGGTGTCGCGGGAGAGGTCGAGCAGCGGTATCTGGTGCGGATCGGCGAGCTCGATCGCGTGCTCGGCGGCGGCTTGGTGGAAGGCTCCGTGGTATTGGTTGGCGGCGACCCCGGCATCGGCAAGTCGACATTGTTGTTGCAAACTCTGGCGGCGCTGGGCGACCGGTTGCCGGGCTTGTATGTCAGCGGCGAGGAATCTCTGGCGCAACTCGCGGCGCGCGGACATCGGCTGGGGCTTGAATTGGGTCCGCTGCGTGCGCTCGCCGAGACTTGCGTCGAGCGGATCCTGGAACACGCCGTGGCGGAGAAGCCGCGCGTATTGGTGGTCGATTCCATCCAGACGATCTGGACGGAAAGCCTGCCGGCCGCGCCCGGTTCGATTTCGCAAGTGCGCGAGTCCGCCGCGCGCCTGACGCGCTTCGCCAAGCAGACCGGCACGTCGGTGTTCCTCGTCGGCCACGTCACGAAAGAGGGCGGCATCGCGGGCCCGCGCGTGCTCGAACATATGGTCGATGCGGTGCTGTATTTCGAGGGCGAAGTGGGGTCGCGGTTCCGGGTGCTGCGCGCCTTCAAGAACCGCTTCGGCGCCGTCAACGAACTCGGCGTGTTCGCGATGGGCGACAAGGGCCTGCGCGAAGTGCCGAACCCGTCCGCGATTTTCCTCTCCTCCCGGCAGGGCGCGACACCGGGCAGTGCGGTGATGGTGACCCGCGAAGGTACGCGCCCGCTGCTGGTCGAGGTGCAGGCGCTGGTCGACCAATCCAATCTTGGCAACCCGCGCCGCGTTGCCTTGGGATTGGAGCAGAATCGCCTGGCGATGCTGCTGGCGGTGCTGCATCGCCACGGTGGCGCGGCGGTGTTCGACCAGGACGTGTTCGTCAACGTGGTCGGTGGCATCCGCGTGCAGGAAACCGCGGCGGACCTGCCGGTGCTGCTGGCGGTGTTGTCATCATTCCGCGACAAGCCGCTGCCCGAAAAAACCGTGGCGTTCGGCGAAGTGGGATTGTCGGGCGAAGTGCGTCCGGTACCGAACGGCGAGGAGCGTTTGAAGGAAGCTGCGCACCACGGCTTCCGGCGCGCCATCGTGCCGCGGGCCAACGCCCCGAAGAAGGGCTCGCACATCGGCGAACTCGAAATCATCGGCGTCGAGACGTTGCGCGAGGCGATCGACGCGACCACCGGCTGACAGCGTCAATGCGGGTTCCCTCGCGCCTGTATCCGGTACATCACGCTCAGCACCATCCACGCGAACACCGTGGCAACCAGGCCGATGCCTAGCGCGCCCAGCCCTATCGCAACGCCGATCGCGGCGGTGGCCCAGATATCCGCGGCGGTCGTCAACCCTTCGATCCGGCGCTCGGATGCATGCTTCAGGATCACGCCGCCACCAAGGAAACCGATGCCGGTGGCAATGCCCTGGATCACGCGTGACAGCGCATCCGGGTTCATCGCGAATTGCTCGGGCACCACCACGAAGATGGCGGCGCCGAGCGCCACCAGGATATGGGTGCGCAACCCGGCCGGCTTGTCCGACCGCTCGCGTTGCCAGCCGAGTATCGCGCCGGCCAGCATCGCGCCGAGCAACCGGATCAGCACCCGCAACAGCGCGGTGCCGTCGGGCAGGCCGCCAGTGAGTTCGTCGACCAGCACGTTCAAGGTGGTGGGCCCCGGTCCGGTTGCTGAGACACCAGGGGCGGCAATGTCGTGAATGCCGGCAGCTGCTCCGCACGCGCGACAAAATCCGCGAACGCAGGATAGTCGTGCGGGGACACGATTTCCGCGGCGACAATCTGCGCGAAGGTCCATGCGACGCCCACGGTGATGTCGGCCTGCGTCGGTGTGTCGCCACACAGCCAACGATCTGCGGGCGCCGACGCCAACGTCCCGTCCAGCAGCTTGCAGGCGTCGCGCAGTTGTTTGTGCACGCGTTGCAGCCACGCAGCATCCTGCAAATCCGGCGCGCGATTGAGTTCGTAAAATTGCTGCACTGCCTTTTCGCACGCCACCAGCGCCAAGCCGGTCAGCCGCAAGGCGTGGCGGCGTGCATCGGGTTCGGACGGCATCAGGCTGCGTCCCGCGAGCATCTCGGCGTAATCGATGATCAGCGAAGAATCGACCAGTACGCAGCCGTCGTCGCAGATCAATGTCGGTGCCTTGACCAGCGGATTGACCTCGCGGAACGTGTCGAAGTCGCGGAACACCGAGAGCGGCCGATGCTCGAATGGAATGCCCAGCATCCGCAGCGAAATCGCGGCGCGCCGTACATAGGGGGAATCGAGCATGCCGACCAGTTGCATGGTGCCTCCTTCGAACCCTATGTGCCCGTCAGGCTGGCAGGCGTGATGGTCTTCGCGTCCACGCGCAACACCGAACCCTGTTCGTACCAGTCGCCCAGCACGATGCGCTGCGCGGGTTTGCCGTCGAGTTCAAAGTCGTGGATGGCCGGGCGGTGGGTGTGGCCGTGGATCATCCGTGCGACACCGGCTTGGCGCAGCGCGCGTTCCACGGCGCCCTGATTGACGTCCATGATCGCCATGTTGGTAGTCGAAGTGTGCGCGCGGCTGGCGTCGCGGGCTTGCGCCGCGAACGCGCGACGCTCTTCCAGCGGGCGGGCGAGGAACGCGGCTTGCCATGCGGGATCGCGCACCTGCCGGCGAAAAGCGAGATAGGCCGCGTCATCGGTGCACAACACGTCGCCGTGCAGGACCAGCGCAGGCGTGCCGTTCAGATCCACCACGGCGCCGTCCTCGAGAAGGTCCATCCCGCAGCGGCGTGCGTAAGCCTCGCCCAGCAGGAAATCGCGGTTGCCGGCGATGAAATGCACCGGCACGCCGGCGTCGGCGACGCCGTGCAGCGCATGGGCGACGCGCGCATTCAACGTCGCATCATCGTCATCGCCGACATAGGCCTCGAAGAGGTCTCCGAGTACGTACAACGCGTCGGCCCGTCGCGCCTCGCCGGCGCAGAAGCGTTCGAAATCCTGGACGATGTGCGGGCGCGCGTCGTCGAGGTGGAGATCGGAGACGAACAGTGCCGTCACGGATCAATGCTTCGCGGGCTTCTTCGAGGCCGGCGGCGCCGACGCGGGTACCTGTCCGGTCACGGGCGACACCGGTTCTTCGACGGGATGCGCGGCTTCGCCGATCACCTTCGCGCTTTCGATCACCACCAGCGGCCGCGGCACGTCTCCGATGAACGGGCCTTGCGGACCGGTCGGCAGGTTGTCGATCTTGTCCACCACGTCCATGCCCTTGACGACCTTGCCAAACACCGCGTAGCCCCACGTCATGCCGCTCTGGTTGCCGACGTAGTCGAGGCGCGGGTTGTCGACCACGTTGATGAAGAACTGCGCGGTGGCGGAATCGGGGTCCGGGCCGCGCGCCGCGGCCACGGTGCCGCGCAGGTTCGACAAGCCGTTGTTGGCCTCGTCCGGAATGGACGGCAGGGTACGCTTGGGCCGCAACTGGCGCGTGTACAGGCCGCCCTGGACGAGGTAGCCCGGGATCACGCGGTGGAATACCGTGCCATCGTAGAAGCCATCCTTCACGTACTGCAGGAAATTGGCGACGGTCTTGGGCGCCTTGTCCGGGAACAACTCGATCACGAAGTCGCCTTGCGAAGTCTTGATTCCGACCTGCGGATGCGCGGGCGCAGCCGGTGCCGGCGACGACGATGCCGAAGCTGGCGGTGCGGCCTGGGCATGGGCGGTCGCGATCGCGAACGGCACGAGCAGGACCGGCAGCAGCCGACGGAGCAAATGGCGGATCGGGGTCATGGCGCGAGTCGAAAAGCCGAAAGCGGCATGATAAGCGAACGCGCCTCCGCGGACAGCGCGCCGCGCCGATTCACGGCGGGGTACAGGCGGCACCCGCGCAGGCACCGAACCGGAATCCGGTTTGCCGGTTGGGCGAAGCGCCGTTCCGCAGCGAGCTGTCGTCGTTGCCGTCCTGGTCCCGATCGAGATGCCGGCGCCGGATTTCCAGCACGATCGGCGTGACCTGCGCGATGCGCGCGTCGATCTGCGCGCGGCTGTAGTAGTCGAGGTCGGTGCGCTTCAGCAAGCGATTCAACTGGTCCAGCGCGTCCGCGGCATGGCCGGACAGGAACGTGGCGTCGGCATACGCGATCCCGGCGTGCACGTCGTCGCCTGCGACATGGCAGGCGTGGCCGTAGGCGGAATACAGCGAAGGTTCGGAGTCGTCGTTGAGCAACGGCTTCAACAGCGCCTGCGCGGTCCTGGCGCTCGGCTTGCTGCCGTCGTCCAGCAGCGCGCGGCTGTAGTCCAGCACGATCGCCGGATCGTTCGGCCACATGGCGTTGAGCGCGGCGTAGCGTTGCAGCGCGTCGGCACGCTGGTCCGCGTGGCGTTCGGCTTCGGCCAGGCCCAGCGCAAGGCTCAGGTTGTCGGGCTGCTCTTTCGACAGCTTGGCCATGATCGGCACGGCCTTGGACGCCTGGTTCAGCTGCAGCAGGGTCAGCGCGTAGCCGTAGCGGGTGGCCGGCGCGTCCGCGAACTTCGTGCTGCTGGCCATGTTGCGCGTGTAGTAGTCGAGTACCGAACGCGGGTCGTTGGACGACAGCACGCGTACCCGTTCGCGCATCAACTGGTATTGCATTTCGCTGGGCCCGCGCGCGGAGCGGTCCAGCAGCGCGCCGCCCTTGACGAACGGCAGCGGCAACAGGCCGGGCAACGAGGCATCGACCGTCCCGGACGGCTGCGACTTCACGGTGGCTTCAAGCACCCGCGCGCGGGCCCGCGCGTCGGCGATGCGCACGCTGGAGACGGGGTGGCTCTGCAGGAAATCCGGAATGTTGCCGGCAGCCATCCCCCCCTCGCCGCCCGGACGCAGGACCGACTGCATGTGGGCGAACACCGTGGCCATGCCGATCGGGTCGAAACCGGCCTTGGCCAGCGTATCGATGCCGACATGGTCGGCCTCGGATTCGTCCTTGCGGGTGAAGTCGATCTGGTGCTGTTGCATCATCGCCAGCACGGAGTAGAACGCGCCGACGGTGGGGTCCAGGCCCTGCGAATACGGTGCGTTGCCATAGCCGTAGCCATAGGGCTGGGTCTGGACCCGCTGGTCGGTGGAATCGACGTGCGATGCCGCCAGCGCCGCCGCGAATGCGCCCAGCACATACAGCGGTGCGGTTTTCTTCTGATCCTCGATCGCACGCTGCAAGTGGTGCTGGCTGACGTGGGCCAGCTCGTGCGCCATCACCGCGGCAAGCTGGTCCTGGTTCTGCGTGAGGGTGAACATGCCCGAGAAGATGAAGACGTAGCCGCCGAACGTCGCGAATGCGTTGATCTCCGGCACGTTCAGGGCGGTGAACGTGTAGTGCTGGGACGGGTCGCTGCTGGCCGAGGCGAGCCGGTAGCCGAGCGTGCGCAGGTACTGGTCGACCTGCGGATCGTCCATCACCAGGTGCGCGGCGCGCAGTTCGCGCAGGAATTCCGCGCCGTAGGCCTGCGCCTCCTGCGGCGACATCACCGCGTCGGCGGAACTGCCGAGGCTGGGCAGCCGCACGTCGCTCTGCTGCGCAAGCGCCGGCAGCGACAACGCAAGCGTCGCGGCCAGGGTCATAAGTGGGCGGAAGCGCTTCGACATGGACGGCAGGTTAACGTGTCTGGAATTGGACCTTCCGGGCAGCGTTTGGTTCGGGGGCGAACGGAGGTGCGATTGGGCGGAAACCAGCAGCCATTCTCGGTCCCGGCATGCCCAAGGGGGATAAAATAACGTTATTGACACCGCGTTTGCGAACCATGGCCGATATCGAAATCTATTCCACCGCGGCGTGCGGGTACTGCATGGCCGCCAAGAGCCTGTTGAAGGCCAGGGGGCTCGAGTGGCGCGAACGGCGCATCGACATCGACCCCGCGGCGCGCGCCGAAATGCTGGACCGCGCGCCCGGCGCCCGCACCGTGCCGCAAATCTTCATCAATGGCACCCACGTGGGCGGGTTCGACCAGCTTGCCGCGGCCGATCGCAGCGGCAAGCTCAAAGAGCTTCTTGCAGCCGATCGTCCATGATCGCGGCGTCGACCAGAGCTGCGTTCACTCTGTTGGACAGTGACTGTCTCGTATACGCTGCGGCGTCACAGTGAGTGACCATCCATGGCGCGGGCGCCGGCCCGACCGTCCCTGGCCGGGCGCTCAGCCGGGCACGTGATGCCACTGGCATTGCGTAAACGCCCGTCTTCGCCCCGACTTTTCGCAACAGCCGCTTCGAATTGGTTCCGGGTGGCGCGATCTGCGATAATTTCCCGTTTGTTTTGTCCGCATCACCGCTTGCGCGGCGATGCCTGAAGGAGTTTTGCGTGACGAAAACGATTGCGGTAATCCGCGGCGACGGCATTGGCCCGGAAATCATGGCTGCCACCCTGAAAGTGCTGGATTCATTGAACTGCGGACTCGAATACGAATTCGTCGAGGCCGGCATGGTGGCGCTGGAAAAGTACGGCGAGCTGTTGCCCCAAGCGACGCTCGACGTAATCGCGAAACACGGCATCGCGCTGAAAGGCCCGCTCACCACGCCGATCGGCAGGGGCTTTTCATCCATCAACGTGGCGTTGCGCCGGCACTTCGACCTGTACGCCAACGTGCGCCCCGCGGTCAGCTTTCCCGGCACCAGGGCGCGCTACGAGAACATCGACATCATCACGGTGCGCGAGAACACCGAGGGCGCCTATCTTGCGGAAGGCCAGACATTGTCCGATGACGGCGAGATTGCGCAATCGATTGTGCGCAATACCCGCAAGGGCGCCTCGCGAATCGTGCGCCACGCCTTCGAACTGGCCGTCCGCAAGGGTCGCAAGAAGGTCACCGCGGTGCACAAGGCCAACATCATCAAGACCGCATCCGGCCTGTTCCTCGACGTCGCGCGCGAGATTGCAAGGGAGTATCCGCAGATCGAGTTCAACGAGATGATCGTGGACAACACCTGCATGCAGCTGGTGATGAATCCGTGGCAGTTCGACGTGATCGTCACCACCAATCTGTTCGGCGACATCCTTTCGGACCTGTGCGCGGGACTGGTGGGCGGGTTGGGCCTTGCGCCCGGGGCCAACATCGGGCAGGGGGTGGCAATCTTCGAAGCCGTGCACGGCTCGGCCCCGGACATCGCGGGCAGGAACATCGCAAACCCATGCGCACTGCTGCTGGCCGCGGCCGAAATGCTGGATCACCTGGGGCAGGTCGACAAGGGGACGCGCATCCGCAAAGCCATCCGCGCCACGCTGGAAGCCCATGACCGCGTGACGCCGGACCTCGGCGGCAGCGGCACCACCGAATCGTTTGCCGCCGCGCTGGTCGAGCGCGTGCGCGGCTGATCGCCGCGCCATCAGGCGATGTCGCAGGACTCGCCACAGCCACCCGCTTCGCTTTCGAAGTAGCGACGGATGGCGGGGATCCCCCAACAGCGGCAGGATCGGCCAGTACGCGGGATTTACCGGCACCGCAGCGCTAAGCCTTGCGCGCCCTGCGGCGCGCCCGGCCTTCAGTCGAACATCCCGGGACGGTAATCGCCGACTTCCGGCCGCGCGGCGATATTGATGCGGTTCCAGCTGTTGATCAGCGTCACCAGCAGCGTGAGGTCCACCAATTCCTTTTCATCGAACTGCGCGCGTGCTTCCGCGTACAACGCATCCGGCACGGACTGGTCGTGCGCGGGAAGCTGCGTGAGGGCTTCGCACCACGCCAGGGCGGCGCGTTCGCGCGCGCTGTAGAACGCCGCCTCGCGCCAGGCCGGCAGCACGTACAGGCGTTGTTCGGATTCGCCGGCGGCACGCGCGTCCTTGCTGTGCATGTCGAGGCAATAGGCGCAGCCGTTGAGTTGCGAGGCGCGCATCAGAACCAGATTGCGCAATGCCGGTTCGAGCGTGCCTTCGTGGAGCTGCTTGCCCAGCGCGAACAGCGGCTGCAGGCTGGCGAAATGCTTCTTCAGGGTGAAACGGGACATGGGTGGCTCCTTGGATTGGACTGCGGTGACGGCGTCATCCGTCACTCAATGCAAGGACGCGGCACCCGCGTGTTTCGTGACAGCCTCGATCCGCGCCAGCTTGCCGGGGTGCCGGATCGTGTGCACCGAGGTGATCCGCTCGCCGTCGCAATCGATCCACATCGCGTAGAACAACCGGCCGCCCATCCGGCAAAGCAGGGCGGGTGCTCCGTTGAGCGTGCGCAGTTCGTAGTGCAGTTCGACCTTCCGCGCCTGTCGCGCGAGTTGGAGGTACAGCCGCGCCAGCCGTTCGGCACCGTGCAACGGGTGCAACGTGGCGCGTGCCAGGCCGCCACCGTCCGCGATATGCACGGCATCTTCGGCGAACAGCGCGCGCATGGTTTCCTCGCTGGGCCGGCGCATGGCCTCGACGAACCGCTGGAGCAGGCGGCGTTGCACGGGCGCGTCCACGTGGAAGCGAGGACGGCCTTTGCGCAGCCGCGTTTTCGCACGATGCACACGCTGGCGGCAAGCGTCTTCTTCGATGCCCAGGATCGCCGACGCCTCGGCATGGCTGTAATCGAAGACTTCGTGCAGCAGGAATGCGGCACGCTCATCGGGGCTCAGGCGTTCGAGCAGCAGCAGGAACGACAGCGTGAGCGTTTCGCTGCTCTCCAGTTCCGCGTCCGGCGAACTGGCGGCTACCCCCATGGGTTCGGGCAGCCACGGGCCGGAGTAATGCTCGCGCTCGGTCTTGGCGCGCCGCAACCGGTCCAGCGCAATGCGCGTGGTCACGGTGACAAGCCATGCCTCCGGATCGTCCAGTGCCGCCGCGTCCTGCGCCTGCCAGCGCAACCACGCATCGTGCAGCACGTCTTCCGCGTCCGCGGGTACCCCGAGCATCCGGTAGGCGAGGCCGAACAGCCGTGGGCGGTGTTGCTGGAACAGATCGGCATGGATTTCCACGTCTGCAACTCCGGTCCTGTTTCAATCCAGGACGCACGGGGCAGCGCCCGCGTGACAGCCCTTCAGCGCAGCAGCGGCCAAGGCGCCAGCAGCAGGACCCAGAGCACCGCCAATGCGCCCGCGAGTTTCATGGCCTTGAACAGCTTGCGGTGCCGTTGCTTGAAACCGCGGCTCTTCTCGCGGCGCTGGCGAAGTGCCGAGAACAGGCGGTTGATCGCGCCGGTGCGCTCGCTGACCTGGTTCGGCGAGGCGGTGATCGCGCCCATGAAATTGCTGACATGGTGGTTGATCCACGCCATGACGCGCGATCGCAGCGGGCGTTCGAGGTCGGCAAAGAAAATCACCCGCGTCATGTCGGTCTTGTTCTCGACCCAGTGCACGCAGGTTTCGTCGAAGATCACGTCCTCGCCGTCGCGCCAGAAATATTCCTGGCCGTCCACGAAAATGTGGCAGTCGCGCGAGTTGGGCGTCATCAGGCCGAGGTGGTAGCGCAGCGAACCGGCGAACGGATCGCGATGCGGGTTCAGCGTGACGCCGGGTGGCAGCAGCGCGAACATCGCGGCCTTGACGCCGGGAATGCGGTTCACCAGTTCCACGGTTTTCGGGCACAGGGCCTGGGCAGACGGCAACGCTTCGCCGTACCACTTCACGTAGAAGCGCTTCCAGCCGACCTTGAGGAACGATGCGAAACTGGCATCGTCGTCCTTCAGTGCATCGCGGATGTGACCCTGGTCGAACAGGCCGGCTGCTTCGTCGCGGATCGTTTGCCAGTTGTCGCGCAACGCATCGACGGCGGTGAAGCGTTTGCGGTCGGGAAACGCGCCGGCCGGCACCGCGGAAAACGCGTACATCAGCAGGTTGTAGGGCGCGAACACGGTGGCGTGGCTCGCCAACTGGCGGCCGAGCTTCAGGCGCACGCGCGAGCGGAAATGCACGGCGAGCGCACTCAGCAGGAACAGCGCGATCAGGCCGAGCAGGACGAGGCGGAGGATCAGCAGCGCGGGCATGGTGTGGAGCAGGCGCGAAGGTGCGGCGATTCTAGCGCGGGCGCTGCGCCAGAACCCTGAGCGGGGTCATGCCGGGCGTATACGCGTCTCGCAGCGCGCGTTGCACGAACGCGATCGCGCGGCGCGCCGCGGCGCGTGGTGCGCGGCCTTTCGCGAGCTCGGCGGCCAGGGCAGCCGACAGCGTGCAGCCGGTGCCGTGTGCCTCGAACGGCAATCTGCGGTTGCGGATTTCGAAGCTGCCGCGGGCATCGAACCAACGATCGACCACCTCCCGTCCACGGCCGTGGCCGCCTTTCAGCAGTACCGCCTCGGCACCGAAGTCGCGGAGCTTATCCGCCACCCGTTCGCCGTCGCGCGGATTGCCGATGGCGAAGCCGGCCAGGGCCTCGGCTTCCGGCAGGTTGGGCGTCAGCACATCGGCCAGGGGAATCAGGTCCTCGATCAGCACGCGCACCGCATCGGGATCCAGGAGCCGCGCGCCGGAGGTTGCGATCATCACCGGATCGACAACCAGCCAGCGCGGCCGGCGGCGTGCGAGTTCGCGTGCCACGCGGCGTACCGTACGCGCGTCGCCCAGCATCCCGGTCTTGACCGCCACGATGTCGAAATCGTTGAACACGGCGTCGAGTTCGGCGACAAGGTGCTTCGACGGCACCGGGTGTACGGCGGTGACGCCTTGCGTGTTCTGCGCGGTCAGCGCGGTGATCGCGCAGGTACCGTGGACGCCCAGTGCCGCGAAGGTTTTCAGGTCGGCCTGGATGCCTGCGCCGCCGCCGGAGTCGGAGCCGGCGATGGTGAGGCAACTGGCGGGACCGGGATTGGGGGATGGAGGATGGGGTGTTGTCATCGTGTTTTGCAGTCAATCCAGCCACGTCATTCCAGACGCCGCGCGGCGGGATCCGGAATCGGTTTGTGCATGGGTTTGCAGATACCGATTCCGGGTTCCGCGCTACGCGCGACCCCGGAATGACGAGCTGATTGGTTGCGCCCCCCGAGTCCCGAGTCCTTCACAACGCTTCCGAAGCGAAATCCGCCAGGCGGGAACGCTCGCCGCGCCGCAGCGTCACGTGCGCCGCATGCAGCCACTGCTTGAAGCGGTCCACCGCGTAGGTCAGGCCCGACGTCGTTTCGGTGAGGTAGGGCGTGTCGATTTGCTCGACGTTGCCGAGGCACACGATCTTGGTGCCGGGCCCGGCGCGGGTGATCAGCGTCTTCATCTGCTTGGGCGTCAGGTTCTGTGCCTCGTCGATGATCAGGTAGCGCGACAGGAAGGTGCGCCCGCGCATGAAATTCAGCGATCGGAGCTTGATCCGCGAGGCCAGCAGATCATTGGTCGCCTGGCGGCCCCATGAACCGCCTTCCTCGGGGTTGGTCAGTACTTCGAGGTTGTCGGTGAGCGCGCCCATCCACGGCGTCATCTTTTCCTCTTCGGTGCCGGGCAGGAAACCGATGTCCTCGCCGACCGACACGGTGGCGCGGGTCATGATGATTTCGCGATAGCGCTGCTGGTCCATCACTTGCGCCAGGCCCGCTGCGAGCGCGAGCAACGTCTTGCCGGTGCCGGCCGTGCCGAGCAGGGTCACGAAGTCGATGTCCGGGTCCATCAGCATGTTCAGCGCGAAGTTCTGCTCACGGTTGCGCGCGGCGATCCCCCACACGCTGTGCGCACTGCTGGTGAAATCGTGCAGCAACGCCAGCCTGGTCTTGTCGCTGGCCTGGTCGAGCACGCGCAACTCGACGCTGTTTTCGCCGGGCAGGAACAGGCATTCGTTGGGTTGCCAGGCTTCGTCGTCGCGTGGTTTCAATTCGTAGAACGTCTGCCCGCGTTCCGACCACGAGCGCAGCTCCGGATGCCGGTCCCAGAAGTCGGACGGCAGTTCGGTCGAGCCGGTGTAGAGCAGCGAGAAGTCATCCAGCGCGCGATCGTTTTCGTAATCCTCGGCGGCGACACCAGAGATCGTCGCCTTGATGCGCAGGTTGATGTCCTTGGATACCAGCGCCACCGCGGCATCGGGATGGTGTTCGCGCAGGTCCAGGATCGCGGCGAGGATCCGGTTGTCGGCCTTGCCGCTCCCGTTGCCGGTCTGCGTCTGGAAATAGAGGCGTCCATTGGCGCCGCCGCTGCGGAGCTTGACGCCGTCGGGTTGCGCAAGCGGCACGCCGTCCGCGATGCCGTGGCTGTTGTTGCGCTCGATCAGTTCGTTCAGGAACCGGCTGGCCTGGCGCGCGTTGCGGGCGACTTCCGAGGCGCCCTGCTTCTTCTCGTCCAGTTCCTCCAGCACCGTCATCGGGATGAATACGTCGTGTTCCTCGAAGCGGAACAGCGCGGTGGGATCGTGCAGCAACACGTTGGTGTCCAGCGCATAAATGCGCCGGGCGGCGGGCTTGGGCATGCGGGCTCCGGAGTGGGCGGACGGGGAGGCAGGCGCGCGCTTGGGGGGCGCGGCGGAAGCGGATCGAACGGGCTTGCTCACTTGGCCGGAATCGCTTCCAGCACGGCTTGGGCGTGACCGGGTACCTTCACGCCGCGCCATGCCTGGACGAGTTTGCCTTCGGGATCGATCAGGAAGGTGCTGCGGTCGACGCCCAGGTATTCGCGGCCGTACAACTTTTTCTGGCGGATCACGTCGAAGGCCTTGCACCAGCTCTCGTCGGTGTCGGCAACCAGCGGGAATGGCAGGCCCAGTTTTTCCTTGAAGCCCGAGTGCGAGCGCGCGCTGTCGCGCGACACGCCCACGATCGCGGCGCCGCGGCGCTTGAATTTCGTGTAGAGGTCGCGAAAGTCACCGGCTTCACGGGTGCAGCCGGTGGTGTTGTCCTTGGGGTAGAAATACAGCACCACCCATTGGCCGCGCAGGTCGGCCAGCTTCAGCGTGTCGCCCGACTGGAGGGTGCCTGCGAGTTTGGGAACCTTGTTGCCGATCTTGATCATTGCCTGATTGCTGTCGTAGGAGCCGGTCGGCGCGTAGCGCCGCCTTTTCTTTTCCGGCGATGGGGACTGGATCGCGCGCAGGCGCGCTCCTGCCTAGAATTTGACGGGATCCATGATCGCGTCGAGATTCAAGCCGTCGCACATTTCCATGAATTCGTCGCGCAGTTCGGCGATGCGGGTACTGGCGGGAATGCCGATCGTCAGTTGCGCCTGGAACATGTCGGCGCCGGTCTGCATCGCCTGGTAACGCATCGAGGACATCTGCTCGATGCTGATGGATCGGCGGTTGAAAAAATCGATCAACTCCACCAGTACGCCCGGCTTGTCGGCAGCGACCACCTCGATCATGTAGGGCAGCAGATGGCTCTGCTGGTCGCGCGCCTGGGTGCGGTAACTCAGCAGGTGCACGTTTTCGCTGCGGCCGACGCGGGTGAGCGCGTTTTCCAGCTTGGCGATCGCATCCCAGCCGCCCTTGGCCAGCAGCAGCACGGACACGTCCGCACCCACGGTGGCGACCCGTGATTCGACCAGGTTGCAGCCGGCGTCGGCGATGCGGCGCGACAGCACCAGCAGGGGCGAGTCCGCCGCGGGTGCGACGGCCTGGATCAGCAACTGATGGTCGGTGGCGGGGCGCGCGGCAGGAGGATTCAAGCGGGTGACGGTCTTCAGGTTCACGGGTGGAAGAATAGTGGTGTTGGGAGGCGTTTCCAATGCGATCTCCCTCGATCGTTGGCCCATGATCCCGGAACGGTAGTCACCGTGCTGGATCGGGCGATCGGCCTCGCTGCATCGCCGGCCCGGAAGGCCGGCCGATGGCCGAAGACCGGGTGCCCCACCCGGCCTGATCGTCCACCCCGGTTGCGAGGCGGAACCTCGCCGCGTGATTGCCTTATGATGCGGGGTTTGGACGGGCGCAGGAAACTCTTCGTGAACATTGCCGGCAGCCTGTGCGCCATCGCGACGCCGTTCGACGAACACGGTGCGCTCGATCTGGCCGCGTTCGGGCGGTTGATCGATCACCAGCTCGACGGTGGTACCCAGGGCATCGTGGTGGCGGGATCCACCGGCGAAGCGCACATGCTGGATGAATCGGACTACGAACGCCTGCTGGCATTCGCAGTGGAACGCATCGCACATCGCGTGCCGGTGATCGCCGGCACCGGCGAAGCCGCGACCGCGAAGACCGTCGCGTTGACGCAGCGCGCCAGGGCCCTCGGGGCCGACGCGGCGCTGGTCGTGACGCCGTATTACGTGCGCCCGACCCAGGACGGGTTGCGCCGCCACTTCGCCGAAGTCGCCGCGCACGGCGGCCTGCCGGTGCTGATGTACAACGTGCCTTCGCGCACGGGGTGCGACATGCAGCCCGAAACCGTCGCGGATCTTCGCGACAGCGCCGGCATCGTCGGCATCAAGGAAGCCGTCGGCACGCCCGCACGCATTGCCGCGCTCGCGCAACTTCGGCGACCGGGGTTTGTCTATCTTTCCGGTGACGATGGCAGCGCGGTCGAAGCGATGCTGGCGGGTGCGGGAGGCGTGGTTTCCGTGGTGAACAATCTGATCCCGAAAGTTTTTCGCGCGTTGTGCGATGCCGCGCGCGGCGGCGACCGCGACGCTGCCAGGCAGCACGCGCAGCGCATCGCACCGCTGCTGGATGCGCTGAATTGCGCGCCCAATCCCATCGCGGTCAAGGCCGGACTCGCCGAAATGGGGCTGTGCGGCGCGGCGCTGCGGCTGCCGTTGCTGGAACTCGCGCATGGCCCCGCGCGCGCACGGCTGCGCGAAACCCTGTCCCCCTTCGCTGGCGCCGTCACGCCATGATCATGCACAATGCGCCCATGAAACGACTGATATTGACGCTGCTGCTCACCCCGATCGCGCTGGCGGGATGCCAGACCATCAAGGCCCACAACCCGTTCCGGCACAAGGAACCGCCTTACAAGTCCGCGCAACAGGAGCGGCCGCTGGAAGTGCCGCCGGGCATGGATCAGCCGGCCACCTCCGAGGCGTTGGCGATCCCGGATGCAGGCACTGGCACGGTTTCCGCCGTCGGCACGATGCCGCCGCCCGAATCCGGCGCCCCGCCGACGGAATCCACGGCTGCCACGGGTGCCGCCGCCAGCACCCATTCATTGACGCTGTCCGACACCCCCGCCAGCGCCTACCATCGCGTGGGTCTGGCGCTCTCGCGCAGCGACGTCGGCCAGGTCACCGCGCAGGATGACAACGCGCTCACATATCAGGTCGCGGTCGACACGGTGGTGACGAAGCAATCCGAAGGCGGGTTCTTCCACCGCCTCTTCCATCGCAGCAAGAGCGAATCCGTGCAAGGCGCGGTGACCGTCAGTGTCACCCCGTCCGGGACCGGCAGCCTGGTCAGCGCGCAAGGCAACCCCGATGCGGTGGCCCGGGTGATGGGCGTGCTGCAGCAAAGGCTGGGCGGCGGCTGATCGCCGCGATGCGGGAAACACCTGCTGCAACGGCGCGCCGGATCACTGGCGTCGAGGCAGCTGTCGTGAGAAGCCCGGCCATGGAACGCCGTTCTGGCGGCTTGTTGCCGAAGCGCTGTTCGCTTGGGCAGAGGTAGCCGTCGCAGCAACCTTGGACGATCGCACAAGCTAGCGTTGCAACAGGGGCAATTTGTCCGGCTTGCCGTCCCATTCCTTGGCGTCAGGCGGCGGATCCTTGCGCTCGGCCAGCACCGGCCACGCTTTCGCGAGCTCCGCGTTCAACGCGATGTAGTGCTCCTGCCCCGCAGGCACGTCGTCTTCGGGAAAGATCGCAAGCGCCGGGCATTCCGGCTCACACAACGTGCAGTCAATGCATTCGTCCGGATCGATCGCGAGGAAGTTCGGCCCCTCGTGGAAACAATCGACCGGGCACACCTCCACGCAGTCGGTGTACTTGCATTTCACGCAGTTGTCGGTGACGACGAAGGTCATTGGGAGCTGGGAGCAATTGATCCGTTCAGTCCCGAATGATCGCACATACAGCGCTTCAACCGAAGCGCCATTGTAAAAAGTCAGGCCGTGGATAGGTCGTTCCAACGACCGCGGTGCGGCAGCACCGCCCGGGTTGCCGCAGTCCGATCACGGGCGGAATGCCGCGCAGTTTCGCGTGGCGGCGACAGCGAAGCTCCCGGGCCGATCCGCCAGCATACAACCATTTCACGGAGGGCGCTAAAACTTGAACCTGACGCCAAGCGTCACCGAGCGGCCGTAACGGAAGTAGCCGTTGGACAGCAGTGGATTCCCATTGATGCTGTACGTTTGTGCCTCGTCGAGCAGGTTCTGTCCTTCGAGGGAGATACTGAACTGGTCGTTGATGTCGTACGAAGCGTGTGCGGTCACCCAGGTAAGCGGGTCGGAAAGCTCGTTGTAGCCGGTACCCAGCACCCCGATCGCGGTCACGAAACCGTTGGTGTGGTCCGCGGTCGCACCGATCGACCATGGTCCCTTCTCGTACATCAGGCTCGCCGAGTACACCGATGGCGCGATGCCTTCGAGCGGTCGCTCCTGGCCATCGACCCAGCTCTTCGACCAGTTGCGGGTGTATTGCATCCGGAAGCCGAAGCCACTCTTCCAGAAATGCTGCAGGCCGATCTCGACGCCATGGACCTTCGCATAGTCGCCATTGATCGGGCGAAGCACGTTGAACAGGGTGGGGCCGCTCGTAATAGGGTTGCCGTTCGTATCGAGGATCGGGCCGACCCCGATGTCCTGGCCTGTTTCGAAAGTGGTGGTGATCTGGTTTTCGATGTGTTTCTGGAACACGGCAACGTTGAAGATGGACTTGTCGTCGAAGTACCACTCCAGCGATGCATCGCCTTGGCGCGCGTTGTAGGGTTTGAGGTCGACGTTGCCGCCGAATACCTGGGTAAATTCGCCCCACGAAACACTCTCTGTCGTGCTGGTCGGCGCCAGCTGTTCGACCGACGGGCGCGCCATCGTCTTCGCCGCGCCAAGTCGCAACTGCAACTTGTCGGTGAAATGCCAGACGAAGTTTGCCGACGGCAACAGATAGGTGTAGTTGCCCTCCTGCACGAGTGGGGTCGGATCGGCGTATTTGGCCGTGTAATTGAACGCTCCATTTTCGGTGATGCTCAGGATCTTGGCGTCCCAGGCTTGTGAGGTGGTATCGGTCTGGACCAGCCGTACGCCGATGTTGCCATCCCAGCGCTCGCCCGAAACGTCTGCCTGCAAATAGGTGCTGTAGGTTCGTTCGGAGACCCGGTAACTCTGCAGCGGGTTCCAGACCGGCGCGGCGGCGCTGAAATCGTAGACGCCGCCACCCGGACGGGGATTGCCGTCGTAGTCACGCAATGCTGCCAGGTAACCCGGTACGTCAAAGGCCATGAAGCTGCGCGGGAAGCTCGAGTGCACGCCGCTCATGAAGTTGGGCAAGGTGAACCTGTGCGACAGGACGTTGCCGCCGAGGTCCGCCACGTCGATCGCGTACTGGCCCGAATAGTAGTCCGCGCCACCGGTGAAGGTGTTGTCGACCAGGTCGCGCGTCTTGCGCCGGTCGGTGAAGTTGATGCCGAACTTCAGGTTGTCCACGTGGAATTTGTCGACGAACAGGTCGCCTGCGATCGACGCGCCGTTGATGCGGTCGTCGATGTTGTCGCCGCCGAGCTGGAAGTAATGGGTGTTGAAGTCGGACGGGCCGAATTCGCCGTTGGCCAGGCCTGAACTCAGGTCGCGGCCATCGTCGAACGTGGTGGTGACGTCGGGAACCCGGTCGCCCGTCAACTCGACGCGGGTGACGTTGGGCTGGTTCATGCGCAGGACCACGTAACTGTCCTGGCCGCCCGAGTGCCGGCGCGAGGTCGAACGGTACGCGTCACCGACGAGGCTGAGGTCCGGGGTGACCTGCCAGGCAACGTTGGCGCCGAACAGCGCGGTGTCCACCACCCGGTAGTTGGTCATGTTCAACAGTTCCGGGTTGAGCCGCAATTCCGGATCCGGGTTGTCCAGGGTCAGGCCCGTGACGATGCCGTTCTGTATCGTCATGTCGGACCAGCGGTCGGGGGAGAACAGCGTGTAAAACGACTGCTGGTACCCGACCTGCGGTGAATCCAGGCGCGTCTTGAGGCCGTCCACCTTCACGCGCAGCGAATCGGTCGGCCGCCATTCGAGGCTGCCCGACAAGGCGAGACGCTTCTTGTCCTCGAGGATCGAGCCGACACGGAATTGTCCGGGGCCGATCAGACCGTACTCGTCCGGATCCAGTTCACCGTTGCCGTTGGGGTCGATATTCCCGCCCCAGGCGTTGCCGAACCAGTTCGGATCGTTGGGATCGGGATTGCGGGTCCAGCCGCCGTCGTTGCCGGCCACGTCGGTACGGTCGTGGCGTTTGGCGTAGACGAGGCCCGCCATGACACCGAACGTGTCGTTGGCAAAGGTGTTGCTGTACGCCGCGGACAGCTTGTGCCCGTTGAGTTCCGACATCTGGTTGTGATCGCCTTCAAGGCGCACCGTGCCACGCTGGCCGGATCGGTCGAAGGCGCTTCCCGAGCGCAGGTTGACCAGGCCGCCGATGGCGCCCTCGGTCAATGATGCTTCCGCGCCCTTGATCACGTCGGCGCCGCTGATGACGTCGGCCGGAAGTACGTCGAAGGCGAAGTCGCGGCCGGCGCCGTCCGTTGCGAGGATTCGATTGTTGAACGTGGTCAGCGTGTATTCGGGTCCGAGACCGCGCACGCTGACTTTCTGTCCTTCGCCCCCGGCGGTGCGCGAAATGGCGACGCCGGTGATGTGGCTCAGGGAGTCGGCCACGTTGTCGTCCGGGAACTTGCCCAGCTCCAGGGCGGTAATCGAGTCCTGCACGGTGGATGCGTTGCGCTTCAGCCCCACCGAACGCGCGAGGCTGGCGCGGACCCCGGTGACCTGGATGGTCCCGAGGGTAGCAACGTCGTCATTGTCCTTTTTCGAAACGTCGTCCTGCGTGCCCGTTGTCGAAGCGGTTGCAGGAACCGATGCGGGATCCTGGACCTGCTGTCCCTGCGCCAATCCAACACCGGGAGCCAAGAGCGCGAAAGCAATGCCGCAGACGAGCGTTTTTTGTTGCAGGCAGGCGAACTTCATGGTTTTTCCCCAAGCTATGCGCGGACGAGGACCTGTTGCGAAACAGAACGCAGCCTACACTATGTTTCGTTATGCATCAATAGCGAAATACAACGAACTATCGCATACTGCGCGCCGAAAGGAGGGCCCATGCCAGCCACACGCGATACCAGCCAGCGCCGTCTGCAAATCAGCGAGCTGGTCCACAAGCAGGGAAGCGTCCAGGTTGCATCGCTGGCGCGACGTTTCGGTGTAAGCGTGCAGACGGTGCGCAAGGACCTGCGTTACCTTGCCGCGCGGGGAGTCATGACGCGCGCCTACGGCGGTGCGATCGACAGCAACGCTATCGGGGGCGTGCAAGCCGAGCCGGCTTACGAGGCCAAGCGCGTCGTCCACCTGGATGACAAGCGTCGTATTGGCAGGCGCGCAGCGGAGCTCGTGGAGGCGGGCAACACCATCGTCATCGACTCGGGCACGACCGGCATCCAGCTTGCCGAGGCGTTGCCCAATCTCGATATCACGGTCGTCACCAACGATTTCGGCGTACTGTCGGCGTTGTCGTCCAGGCAGGCGATCAAGATCGTCATGCTGGGTGGCGAGCTGCGCCGCAAGAACATGGCGTTCTACGGGGGGTTGACCGTCGAAGCCCTCGATGCACTGCAGGTGGACATGTTGTTTCTCGGCGTGGACGGCTTCGATCTGGAGCGTGGCATCACGACGCACTACGAGCCGGAAGCAACCCTCAACCGGAAAATGGTCGAGGCGGCGGGCAAGGTCATTGCCATCACCGACAGCTCCAAGTTCGGGCGGGTGTGCCTGCACCGGATCCTCCCTATCTCCGGGCTGGACATGCTGATCACCGACAAGGATGCCCCGGAAGACATTCGCCAAGCCAGCCAGGACATGGGCTTCGAACTGCTGTTGGCCTAGTCGCGGGCTTCGCCGTCGAGCCCGAACACGCGCACGGCATTGCGGTAATAGATTTTGTCGATGACCGGGCGCGGCAGACGCAACCCGGGCACCACCGCGTCCAGGTCATCGATGCGCTGGGTCGCGTCGGTTGCAAGGTAGCGCCAGTCGGACATCCAGAACGCGTGGGTCTCGCGGCGAAACGCCGCGTCATCGACACTGGGGTTGTGCGTCAAGTCGCTTCCGTAAAGCAGCCGGTCCTGATAGCGGATGAAGAAGTCGCGGACGCGGTCGTAATCCCGCAATGACTGGTATTGCACTTGGCTCATGCGCGCCGCGAGATCCACCGTGGCATTGGGGTGCCGATCGAGGAATTCGGCAAGGCGGTCGACGCTCCACTCCAGGCTGGCCATGTGGGCGCCGACGAAACGCAAGTGCGGATGGGCTTCGACGAAGCGGTCGCGCGCGGCCATCAGCGTTTCGTAGCGTGGCAGTTCGGGGTGCAGCCAGGCGTGGTATTCGGGGTGATGGCGAAAGTATTCGCGATCGTTGTCCGTCGTCATTTCCGACAGCGGCAGCCAGCAGTTGTAAGGCTCGCCCTGGTGGTCGATCAGTGCCACGTCCAGGTGTTGCACGGTCTCCGCGACCGGGGCGAGCCTCGGGTCGTCCAGCATGACCAACTTGCCGTCAGCGTCCTTCTCGATCATGCCGACGTTCTTCCAGATCTTTACCCCAAGCGCCCCGCGCGCCACGTCCGCCTTCAAACGCGCCTCGACATGCTCCAGCCAGCCCGGGTCTCCGAACCCCCGCATCGAAAACGTGGTGGCCCAGTGGAGCCGGACGGGATCGCGTGCAGCCAACGCCAGGGTGACATCGCGTTGCCGATCGGCAGGCGGGAAGTCGGGATAGTCGACGTTGATCGACAGCAATTCGAATCCGTCGGCCCGGGCCTGTTCGAGAAACGCGGGGGACTCGGTATTCGCGTGTACGTGGGCGTCGAACTTGCGTACGTGGGCGAAGTCGGCCAAGTCGTAAGACTTGTCCACTACGGGGGGTGAGGCCCATGCAGGCAGGGCGAACAACACCAGCAGCAGAGCACGGATCACGATCGACATGTCGCTTAGCCTCGCGTAACGAAACTATGCATACACTAAACGAAACATATCGATTGCACAAACCGAACGTATAGCGCAGAATGAGGACGTCTGATACTCGGGAGCGCCTGGATGCCGCATTTGGGACGCCGCAGTCTTCTCAAACTCGTCGCGGGCATGACTGCGTGGGCAGCGTTGCCGGCCTGGGCCCGCAAGCCTTCGATGCGCCGCGGCGCGCGTCCCTCATCCAGCGGCTCCTCTGCACGGACCGGTCCGGAAGGCGGCCAGGTGCGGGTCGCGAGCGGCAATCTGGCTATCGATTTCAACGGCCGGCTGCACACGCAGTTGTTCAGGGATGGTCGTGCCTTGACCAGCCACCAAGCCAGCGAAGCCCTGTTGTGCGAGGGCGGCGAACTGGCTGACTTCGCCCTTGCCGGACACACCGTCGAATCCATCGACGATCCACGGCACGGGCGCGGAACGCGCCACGTCGTCACTGGCCGATCCGATGGTGTGGTCGAGAAAGTGGTCGAAATCCTCGCGTTCGATCGTCACCCCGACATGGCGGTGATGCGGGTGCAATACCGCAACCAGGGCACGCAACCCCTGCAGGTGGATGGCTGGCGCAACGTCGCGCACGAATTGCCTGATGCGCCCGGCGGCTTCTGGAGTTTTTCAGGAACCACGCACGAAGATCGGCGTGACTGGGTGCGGCCTGTAGGGAGAGGGTTCGATCAGCGCAACACGCTCGGCATGGACGCGTCGGATTACGGCGGCGGCACGCCGGTAGCCGATCTCTGGCGTCGCGACGCCGGCGTGGCCGTCGGTCACCTGGAGCCCGTGGCTCGCCTGCTCGACCTGCCGGTACGCAAGACCCGGACGGGTGCGGCCATTGCGGTCGAATCCACGCATGCGACCACGCTTGCACCGGGTGAAACGTTGGCCACCGAACATACGTATCTGTGCGTGCACCAGGGCGATCACTTCACGCCATTGCAGCGCTACCGTGCCTTCATGGCGGAGCAGGGGCTGATCGCGCCGATCGCGCCCGAGGCGGCGTTCGCACCGGTGTGGTGCGCCTGGGGCTATGGGCGGGATTTCACCCGTGAACAGGTGCTGGCGACCCTGCCGAAGGTGCGCGACCTGGGTTTCGGCTGGGCCGTCATCGACGATGGCTGGCAAACCAACGAGGGCGACTGGCGGCTCGACCCGCGCAAGTTTCCGCGTGGCGAGGAAGACATGCATGCCTTCGTGCGCGCCATCAAGGACGCGGGCCTGCGGCCGCGACTCTGGATCGCGCCCTTGGCGGCCGACCCGGGCAGCGACATCCTGCATGATCATCCCGACATGTTGCTGCTCGACCAGAACGGATCCGTCCAGAAGATCAGTTGGTGGAACGCGTTCACCCAATGCCCGGCTTATCGGCCCACCGTCGACTACTACGTCGGGCTGGTGAAAAAGATCGTCGGCGACTGGGGCTTCGACGGCATCAAGTTCGATGGCCAGTACCTGAACGCGGTCGCGCCCTGCTACAACCCTGCGCACCATCATGCGCGCCCGGAAGAATCCTGCGAGAAGCTGGCCGACTTCTGGAAGGCGATCCACGAAGCCGCCCACGCCGCGAACCGCGATGCGGTGATCGAACTGTGTCCCTGCGGCACTGCATTTGCGTTCCACAACTTGCCGGCCACCGACCAATATCCGGGGTCGGACCCCACCTCTTCCTGGCAAGTGCGCAGCAAGGGCAAGTCCATGAAGGCGTTGATGGGCGATCGCAGCAGCTATGCCGGCGACCATGTCGAACTGAGCGACGGTGGGAAGGATTTTGCGTCGAGCGTCGGCATCGGTGCGGTGATCTCGACCAAGTTCACCTGGCCGAAGGACACCGACCACCCTTCCGAACCGCTCCCGCCCGGCGGCCTGGTACTGACGCCGGAAAAAGAGGCCCTCTGGCGCAAGTGGAGCGAGTTGTACCGGCAGCACATGTTGCCGCACGGTGAATACCTGGGTGCGCTGTACGACATCGGTTTCGACCGTCCCGAGGCACATGCCATCGCCAAGGACGATGCGCTCTATTACGCGTTCTACGCCGACCGCTGGGATGGCCTTCTGGAATTGCGGGGACTGGCCGCTGGCCGTTATCACGTCCGTGACCTGTTCAATGACGCCGAGCTTGGCGTGGTCGACGCGGGTGCCAACACCCTGCACGCGCGCTTCGAACACTTCCTGTTGCTCAAGGCAACCCCTGTCGGGAAAGCTGCATGAGCGGCAGTTCCGGCTCCTCCGCCCGACGTACATGGGTGGGCTGCTCGCTCACGACCGTCGTGTTGTGGGGTGTCTGGGGAGCGCTTTCCGGGCTGTCGGCGGAGCACGGTTTCCCCGACACGTTGGTATACGGCGTATGGGCATTGACGATGATTCCGCCGGCGGCCTTCATACTCTGGCTCGGCGGCTGGAGGCTCGATCGCACGCCGCGTGCGGTGGTCTATGGCTTGCTGATCGGCCTGCTCGGTGCCGGCGGGCAGATGCTGCTGTTCCATACCCTGACGGTTGGACCGGCCTACTTCATTTTCCCGATCATTTCGCTGTCTCCGGTGGTGACGATCGCCCTGTCGTTCGTGCTGATGCGCGAACGCACCGGCCGCGCCGGGACGCTCGGCATCGCGCTCGCGTTGGTGTCGTTGCCATTGTTGAACCTGTCCGGCGGAAGTGCCGGCGGTGCCGGCCTCGGCTGGTTCGTGCAGTCGCTCCTGATCATGCTCGCCTGGGGCGTGCAGGCATACCTCATGAAGCTGGCCAACGAGCACGTCGGTGCCGACAGCATCTTTTTCTACATGACCGTCGGCGCACTGCTGCTGGTGCCGGTGGCGTGGGCCATGACCGATTTCGGCCAGCCGATCAATCTCGGGCTGGATGGTCCCTGGATGGCCGCGGCCATCCAGGTCCTGAACGCGATCGGCGCGTTGACCCTGGTGCTGGCCTTCCGGTACGGCAAGGCCATCGTGGTCGCACCATTGACCAACGCCGGTGCACCGTTGATCACCGCGGCGTTGGCCATGTTGCTCGCCGGCGTCGTCCCGGGGCCCCTGAAGATGCTCGGCCTCCTGCTGGCGCTCGCGGCATCGCTGTTGCTGGTGTTGCAACCGGAGCGTGACGTCGCCGCATCCACACCGGCGGCTTGAAAGGGAATCAAGAGATGCACGAAATCCAGGCATTGATCAGGCGACACCGGGAAGGCGATGCCTGCGGCATCACGTCGGTGTGCTCTGCGCATCCACTGGTTATCGAGGCGGCACTGCGGCACGCGCTGTTGCATCACACGCCGACGGTCCTGTTCGAGGCCACCTGCAACCAGGTCAACCAGGATGGCGGCTATATCGGTATGCGTCCCGCCGGGTTCGCGGAATTCGTGCACGCCGTCGCCGACCAGGTCGGCTTGCCGAGATCGCGGATCGTGTTCGGCGGCGATCACCTGGGTCCCAACCCGTGGACCGGCCTCGTCGCGGATGCGGCCATGGACAAGGCCGAGGCCATGGTCGATGCCTATGTGGCCGCCGGCTTCCACAAAATCCATCTCGATTGCTCGATGGCGTGCGCCGACGACCCGGTGCCGTTGCCCGAGGCCGAGATCGTGCGTCGCGCCGTGCGCCTGTGCCTGGCCGCCGAAGCGGCATGCAAGCGCACCGGCGGCATCCCTCCGGTATACGTGATCGGTACCGAAGTGCCGACACCCGGTGGCGCCACCGAAGCCATTGAAGGGCTTGCCGTTACCACGCCGACAGCGGCGCTGGCGACCATCGCGGCACACCGGCAGGCGTTCGAGGAGGCCGGCCTCGCTGCAGCCTGGGGGCGTGTGATCGCCTCGGTGGTGCAGCCGGGCGTTGAATTCGACCATCACGAGGTGATCGACTACCGGCCGGAAAAAGCCGGCGAGCTGAGTGCGGCGATCGAAAGCGTGCCGGGCCTCGTGTTCGAGGCCCACTCCACCGATTACCAGACTCGTGCGTCGCTGCGGGCGCTGGTACGCGACCATTTTGCGATCCTCAAGGTCGGCCCCGGACTCACTTTCGCGCTGCGCGAGGCGTTGTGGGCACTGGATGCTATCGAGAACGAATGGATTCCCGTGCACCGCCGCGCGGGGTTGCGCGCCGTGACACTGGAACGGATGCTTGAGAAGCCCGCGCAGTGGCGTCGCTATTACCGCGCCGAGGGCCAGGCGCTGCAGATCGACATGCAGTACAGCCTCAGCGACCGCATCCGCTATTACTGGCCGGACCCGGTGGTCGAGTCTGCGCGCGAGCGCCTGTTTGCCAACCTCGGCGAACAGCCACCGCCCATGCCACTGCTCAGCCAATATCTGCCGGATGCGCTGCCCCTGCTGCGATCCGGCGCCGCGCGCGACCCGAAGGCGTGGGTCGTGGCGCATGTAATGACCGTCCTGGATGACTACCACCATGCCTGCACATCAAATTGAACACCTGGGGATCCCGGTGGCGCAGCTCTCCGCCCGCGGGGGGCTGTGCACCGCCCGCGAAATCGAGCAGCAACCGCGGATGCTCCAGCGTACCCATGATCTCGTGGCCGGCATGCATGATCGGCTGCGGAGCTTCGTCGCACCCCTGATCGACAGTCCGTCGGCACAGGTGATCCTCGCTGGCGCGGGCACTTCCGCCTACATCGGCCAGTGCCTGGCGCCGGTCTTCGACAGGCAACTGGCCGCACGCGTGGATGCCATCCCGACGACGGACATCGTCAGCGCGCCGGACCAGTACCTCGACTCGCGGCATCCGCTGCTGCTGGTCTCCTTCGGGCGTTCCGGAAACAGTCCCGAAAGCCTTGCCGCGGCGAAGTTTGCCGAGGCGCGCATTCCCGACGTCCGGCACCTGATCGTGACCTGCAACGCCGACGGCGCCCTCGGCCGCATTCAGGTGAAGAGGTCGCTGACCCTGCAACTGCCCGAGGAAACCCACGACGCCGGATTCGCGATGACTTCCAGCTTCAGCTGCATGCTCTATGCAACGCTTGCGGCGTTGTCGCCGGCACACGCGTTGGACGCACGCATCCAGTCTGTGGCCGACGCAACCAGAACGGTGATCCATGGCACGTTGCCGATGCTGCAAGCGCTCGCCTCGCAACGCCACGAGCGGGTTGTCTACCTGGGCAGCGGGCTGTTGCAGGGATTGGCGCGCGAGGCTGCGCTGAAGTTGGGAGAGTTGTGCAACGGTGCCGTGGCTACCTGCTTCGAGTCACCACTCGGCTTCCGGCACGGGCCCAAGACTTTCGTCAACGAAAACACGCTCGTGGTGGTATTCGTGTCCAACGATCCTCTCACGCGCAACTACGACCACGACCTGATCGATGAACTGCGCCGCGACAACGTGGCGGCGCGTGTCATCGAGGTGACCACCAGACCACGCGGCAGTGCGATCGACGACACGATTTTCATTCCCGGTATGGCACGAGCCGATGACCTGGACCTGGTCTGGCCCTACGTCGCGGCCGCGCAGGTTTTTGCGTTGCAAGCCTCGCTCGCGCGAGGAATCGCGCCCGACAATCCGAACCCGCAAGGGATGGTGAATCGCGTCGTGCAAGGCGTGCGCATTCACGCCGCCGCATGACAGGCCCAGGGTACTTCCTCGGCGTCGACGGAGGCGGGACGAAGACCCGCTTTGCGCTCATCGACCAGCACGGCAGCCTGCTGGCGGAAGCGCAACTGGGTACGACCTACCATCCGCAGGTCGGGTTGGACGGTGTACGTATGGTGCTTGCCCGCGGGATCGGCGAAATCCTGGACGCCGCCTCGGTTTCGGCGGCGGATATCCGCCACGCCTTCTTCGGGATGCCGGCGTACGGCGAAGACAGCAGCATGGCCTCATGCCTGCGCGCCCTGCCGGAATCGATCCTCGGCCACGATCGATACACATGCGACAACGACATGGTGTGCGGATGGGCCGGTTCGCTGGGGTGCGCGGACGGCATCAACATCGTGGCCGGCACCGGCTCCATCGGCTATGGCCGACGGAAAGGACGTGGCGCACGGGCCGGTGGTTGGGGTGAAGCGTTCTCGGACGAAGGCTCGGCCTACTGGATCGCGATCCGGGGCCTCAACAAGTACTCCCGCATGAGTGATGGCCGCTTGCCGAAGGGCCCGCTGTACGCGATGTTCAATGAGGCATTGCGGCTGCAGTCGGACCTCGACATCTGCACCCACGTCTACGGCGAAGGCGCCTCGTCCCGCGGCGAACTGGCACAGCTTTCGCAGGTGGTCGCACGCGCTGCGCAAGCCGGCGACGCCGAAGCCGTCGGGATCTTCGCGCAGGCGGGTGAGGAATTGGCACGCATTGCGCTGGCCATCCGTACTGCCTTGCGGTTCGAACCGGAAGAGGTGGCACTCGTTTCCGGTTCGGGAGGCGCCTTCAACACCGGGGATCTCTTGTTGAGGCCTTTTCGAGAGGCGCTGCACGCAACGCGCCGCCCATTCAATTACGTGGAGCCCATGCACGAGCCGCACATCGGCGCTGCGCTCTATGCGGCCAAGCTTGCCGACACGCAAGACCCGACCCACGAAGCGTGAGCTACGACCGGCGTTCCGCCCACGACGCGCTGGGCCGACAGTGGCGATGTTGAATTTCGCGCTGTCGCCACGCACCGCCGCGGTGCCAGCCAGTTGGTGCTGAACAGCGCCAGCTTCCTAATACACCCGTCAGTCGACGTAGTACTGCGGATTTCAGTGTCGTCTGTTGGAACGAGCGGGAACTCGTCGAGACTGGCTATTGGCGCTCCCTGCGGGACTCGAACCCGCGTTGCCGCCGTGAGAGGGCGATGTCCTGGGCCACTAGACGAAGGGAGCGTGCGGCCACGCAGCGCGCTAGTATAGCGGACTTCATGCCGCGAAATCGCGGTGTTTTCCCGCCGGGATGCCTGCCACTTGAGTTCCGATTCGACCGCTGCCGATCGTCCGATGCCTGCGCCACGCGTGATCCGGCGCGAGCAGCACAATCTTTCCCGCAAACAGATCAGCCGCGGTGCGTTGCGTGTCCTGTATGGGTTGAAGGACGCCGGTTTCCGGGCCTGCCTCGTCGGCGGAGCGGTCCGCGACCTGCTGCTGGGACGGCAGCCCAAGGACTTCGACGTGGCCACCGATGCCACGCCGGAAGAGGTCAGGAAACTGTTTCGCAACTGCCGCCTGATCGGCAGGCGCTTCCGGCTCGCGCACGTGATCTTCGGGCCGGAGATCGTGGAAGTCGCCACCTTCCGCGGCACCGGCGACGGCGACGCCAGCGAGGATCGCCATGTGGTCGATGGCCGCATCCTGCGCGACAACGTGTGGGGCAGCATCGAGGAAGACGCGCTGCGCCGCGACTTCTGTGTCAACGCGCTGTATTACGACATCGCCGATTTCAGCGTGATCGATTACGTGGGCGGCATCGAGGATCTGGAAAGCAGGCGCCTGCGCCTGATCGGCGATCCGGCCACGCGTTACCGCGAAGATCCGGTGCGGATGCTGCGCGCGGCACGCCTGGCGGCCAAGCTCGGGTTCACGATCGACGAAGAAGCCGCGGCGCCGTTCGACGAACTCGGCCACCTGCTGGGTGAAGCGCCGCCGGCGCGCCTGTTCGACGAGTGCCAGAAGACGTTCCTGGCCGGATACAGCCTCGAAAGTTTCCGGACGCTGCAGCGTTACGATTTGCTGCGACACCTGTTTCCAGGCACCGCGCGCGCGCTGAAGCACGACGCGTCCGGCGGCATGCTGGCATTGATCGAGCACGGTCTTGCCGGCACCGATGCACGCGTTGCCGAAGGGCGTCCGGTGACGCCCGCCTTCCTGTTTGCGGTGCTGCTGTGGGGCGAAGTCGACACGCTCGCCGCCCGTTTGCGCGAAGAAGGCGTAAGCCCGCCGCTCGCGTGGTTGCGCGCGGCGCATCGCGTGATGGCGGAGCAAGGCAAACGTGTCGCGATCCCGCGCCGTTTCGCGTATGCGATCGAGGAAATCTGGGCGCTGCAACCCCGCTTCGCCGAACGCAGCCGCAAGCGCGTGTTCCGGCTGATGGCACATCCGCGTTTTCGCGCCGCCTACGACTTCCTGCTGTTGCGCGCGGGCGAGTCGGAGGAACTGCGCGAAGCCGGCGAATGGTGGACGCGTGCCCAGGCGCTCTCGCCGGACGAGCTTTCGGCTTCGCTGGCGCCGAAGTCGCCGGGTCGCAGTGGCGAACCGGCCGCGGCTCCCAAGCGTCGTCGGCGGCGGCGTGGCGGCCGTGGCCGCAAGGCGGGCGCCCCGGAAGCCGGTCCGCAAGATTGACCCATGGCTGAAACGGTCACCGCCTGCATCGCGCTGGGCAGCAATCTCGATGACCCACGCGCGCAGGCCGAGCGCGGCTTCGAAGCGCTGGCCGCGCTTCCGCAAACCCGGTTGCGCGCCCGCTCGCGCCTGTACCGCACGCCGCCGTGGGGCATTACCGGGCAGCCCGATTTCATCAACGCCGCCGCACGGCTGGAAACAGCGCTGTCGCCGCGCGAGCTGCTCGACGCGCTGCTGGCGATCGAAGCCGGTGCCGGCCGCGTGCGTGGCGTGCGCAACGGGCCACGCGTTCTCGATCTCGACCTGCTGTTGTACGGCGACAGGCAAATCGACGATCCCGGGCTGGCGGTGCCGCATCCGCGCCTGCACGAACGCGCGTTCGTGCTGCTGCCGCTGGCCGACGTGGCGCCCGAACTGGAAGTACCCGGTCGCGGCCGCGTGCGCGAACTCCTGGCGCACGTCGACACTGCCGGGTGCGTGGTCATCGAGGGTTGAGGTTCGGTCTGGCCGCGTCCACCGAAAGTCGGGGCGCGTGCGTCGCCATGGAGGCGCCGGATCGCCCCGGAAATGCTTGAAAGACGCGTCATTCCGGGGCGACCCGAAGGGTCGAACCGGAATGACGGGGAATAGTTGGTGACGTCGGAAGGACCAATGGCGTCCGCGGACTTCGGCTTGCAGCGACCGCGACCGCACGACGAAACCCTGCTCCAATATACTTTTTCGATGCTCAAGATCCACCGGGACATCGCGGGGCCCTGCCTGGCCCCGGACGGCAGCGTGCTCGCGATCGGCGCGTTCGACGGCCTGCATCGCGGCCATGCCGCGCTGATGGCGAAGGTGCGCGAGCGTGCGACGAAGCGCGGTCTGGTCGCGGCGGTGGTGAGTTTCGAACCGCTGCCGCGCAGTTATTTTTCGCGCGCGCCGCTTAAGCGGCTGTCGTCGGTGCACGAAAAACTGTGCGGCTTCGCCGCCGCCGGCATCGAGCAATTGCTTCTGCTTCGCTTCAATGCGGAGCTGGTGGCGATGCGTGCGGACGATTTCGTGCGCGAGGTGCTGGTCGCGCGGATGGGTGCGCGTGAAATCTGGGTGGGTGCCGATTTTCGCTTCGGCCACAACCGCGTCGGCGACGTGGCATTGCTCGAAACCATGCAGGGCGAAGGCCCTTACGAGGTGCGCGTGCTGGACGCGATCTCGACCAGTGACGGCGAGCGGGTATCGGCCTCGCGGGTGCGCGGCGCGCTGGCATCGGGCGACTTCGCCCATGCCGCGGCATTGCTGGGCCGCCCCTTCACCATGAGCGGACGGGTGGTGCGCGGCCAGCGCACGGGCCGCACGCTCGGTTACCCCACCGCCAACATCCGGCTGGGCAAACGCGTGTCGCCGGTGTCCGGCATCTTCGCGGTGCGCGTGCGCGTCGGGGACCGCTGGTGGCCGGGCGTCGCGAGCCTCGGTGTGCGGCCGACCATCGTCGACGGCGGCGAGCCGTTGCTGGAAACGCATCTGTTCGATTTCGACGGCGACCTGTACGGCCGGCACCTCGAGGTCGAATTCGTCGCCAAGTTGCGCGACGAAGAAAAATTCGCCGGTCTGGACGCGCTGCGTGCGCAGATGGATCGCGACGCCGCGCAAGCACGGCGCATCCTGGCCGACACACCTGATCTTTCCGGAGCCATCGCGTGAGCCGCGACTACAAGCACACCATCAACCTTCCGCACACCGGTTTCGCGATGAAGGCCGATCTCGCGAAGCGCGAACCCGCCATGCTGGCCGATTGGGAGACCGCGCAGCGCTACGCCGAACTGCAGCACCGCACCGGCACGCGCGAGCATGCTTTCATCCTGCACGACGGCCCGCCGTACGCGAACGGCAAGATCCACCTCGGCCACGCGGTCAACAAGATCCTCAAGGACATCGTGGTGCGCTCGAAGCTCATGGCGGGCTTCCGCTCGCCGTACGTGCCGGGCTGGGATTGCCATGGGCTGCCGATCGAGATAGCGGTCGAGAAGAAGTACGGCAAGGTCGGCCACAAGATCGACGCGGCAGCCTTCCGCCAGCATTGCCGCGACTACGCCGCGCAGCAGATCGACGTGCAGCGCCGCGACTTCAAGCGGCTCGGGGTGCTGGGCGACTGGGAACATCCGTACCGCACGATGGACTTCCAATACGAGGCCGGCATCCTGCGCGCGCTGGCGAAGGTGTACGCGAACGGGCACGTCACGCGCGGCTTCAAACCGGTGCACTGGTGCTTCGATTGCGGCTCGGCGCTGGCCGAAGCCGAGATCGAGTACCAGGACAAGCAGTCCCCGGCGATCGACGTGGCTTACGACGCGCTCGATCCGAAAGCGCTGGCCGCGAAGTTCGGCGTGACGATCGACGCCGACACGATCGTATCCGTGCCGATCTGGACCACCACGCCGTGGACGCTGCCGGCCAGCATGGCGGTGACGTTGGGACCGGAATTCGACTACGTGCTGGTGGAAGGCCCCGCGCGCGGCGGCAAGCGCGTACTGTTGGTCGTCGCCGAAGCGCTGGCGGAGAAAGCGCTGGCGCGTTACGGCGTCGTCGAGGTGAAAATACTCGGCCACGCGCAAGGCGCGGCGCTTGCTCTTCTCCCTCCCGTTCAAGGCGAGGGCCGGGGCAGGGATGCAGGCGAATCGAGCAAATCCATCCCCACCCAAACCCGCCCCCAGAAGGGGAGGGCTGCAACGCTGAAGCACCCGTTCTACGACCGCGAAATCCCGCTGATCCTGGGCGACCACGTGTCTGCCGAAGACGGCACCGGTGCGGTGCACACCGCACCCGGGCACGGCGCCGACGACTTCGTGGTCGGCGCGCAATATGGCATCGTGGATGCAACGCCGGCCAACGTGCTGAACCCGGTCGGCGCCAATGGTGTGTACCTGCCGGGCACGCCGGTCTTCGAAGGCCAGTACATCTGGAAGGCCAACGACGCGATCATCGAATTGTTGCGCGGGCGCGGTGTGCTGCTGGCATCGGAAAAGATCACCCACAGCTACCCGCATTGCTGGCGGCACCACACGCCGGTCGCGTTCCGTACCACGCCGCAATGGTTCATTGCGATGGATGCGGTGGGCTTGCGAGCGAATGCGCTGCACGCGGTGCACCACGACGTGAAGTTCCATCCCGCGTGGGGTGAAGAGCGGATCGCGAACATGGTCGAGGGTCGGCCGGATTGGTGCATCAGCCGCCAACGCACCTGGGGCGTGCCGATCGCGTTGTGCGTCCACAAGGTCACCGGCGAACCGCATCCGCGCAGCGCCGAGTTGTTGGAACTCGTCGCACGGCGCGTCGAAAACGAGGGCGTGGATGCATGGTACGCGCTCGACATCGAGGACCTGCTCGGCAACGAGGCCAAGGATTACGAGAAGGTCCGCGACATCCTGGACGTGTGGTTCGATTCGGGCGTCACGCACTACTGCGTGCTGGACCAGCGGCCGGAACTGCATCGCAACGAAGGCGACCGGGTGATGTACCTCGAAGGCTCGGACCAGCATCGCGGCTGGTTCCAGTCATCCCTGCTCACCAGTTGCGCGATGCACGGCCACGCGCCGTTCGATGAGGTGCTGACGCATGGCTTCACCGTCGATGCGCAGGGCCGCAAGATGTCGAAGTCGCTCGGCAACGGGATCGAGCCGCAGGACGTGATGAACCGCTACGGGGCCGACATCCTGAGGCTGTGGATCGCATCGGCCGATTACCGCAACGAGATGGCGCTGTCCGAGGAAATCCTGAAGCGCGTCGCCGACAGTTACCGGCGCATCCGCAACACCTGCCGGTTCCTGCTCGGCAACCTGGACGGCTTCGATCCGGCCGCGCATCTGTTGGCGGTCGACCGTTGCCTGCTGCTCGACCAGTGGGCGATCCGCAGCGCGCGCGACGTGCAGGACGCCGTGGTCGCCGCTTACGCACGCTACGACTTTCCGGAAGTGGTGCAGCGTGTGCAGAACTTCTGCACCAACGAAATGGGCGCGCTGTACCTCGACATCACCAAGGACCGCCTGTACACGATGCCGACCGGCAGCCACGGCCGGCGCAGCGCGCAGTCGGCGATGTTCCGCATTCTCGAAGCGATGGTGCGCTGGCTGGCGCCGCTGTTCGCGTTCACCTCGGAAGAAATCTGGCAGGCGATGCCGCGCCAGATGCATATGCCCAGCGAGATCCGAGGCAGCTTCACCGTACGCGACGAATCGGTGCTGTTTGCAAGCTGGTACCAGGGCCTGCGCGAAACCCAGAACGGCCCCGACCAGCGCCGCTGGTGGAGCGACCTGCTGGCGATCCGCGACGCCGCGGCCCGCGTGCTGGAAGGCATGCGCAAGGACGGCAAGATCGGCTCATCGCTGGACGCGACACTCACGATCCACGCCGACCCGGCGATCGCCCAACGCTACCGGCAGGTGGCCGAGGAACTGCGATTCTTCTTCATCGTGTCCGAACTGCGCCTCGACGTCGGCGACGCGCCCGCCGACGCGGTGCGATGCGAACTCGAAGGTGCCAACGTGCGGGTATCGGCAGCGGTGAGCGAAACGACCAAGTGCGTGCGTTGCTGGCACCATCGCGACGACGTGGGTGTGAACGCCGAACATCCGGACCTGTGTGGCCGTTGCGCCGAAAACGTCGCCGCATTCGAGGGGCAAGGGCCGGGCGAGACGCGCCGCTGGTTCTGAAAAACGTTAGGATCACCCCGGGGCCGACTGGCATTCGGCGGGAAAAGGGGTGGACCATGAAATGCGCGCGACGTTGCATCGCGGGTTTGGTGCTGTGCATGCTGGCCGGGGCCGCGTTGGCAGCCCCGGTTTCGTTTGCCGATCTCGCACGGCATTCCCGCTACAAGATGGTGAGGATCTCGCCCGATGGGACGCACATCGCGGCGACGACCGTGCTCGCCGATGGCCAGACGGTGCTGTCGTTGATCGACCTGGTAAACAAGAAGGGCGTCAACATCGCACCGCGTGCAGGCGACGATGTGCAGGATTTCTGGTGGGCGTCGCCGAAGTACGTGGTGTATTCCGAAGCCGAACACGATGGCGGCTGGGACATACCGCTGGCTACCGGCGAGCTGTACAGCGTTGGGGCCGATGGCGGCAGCCCGACCATGCTGTACGGCTATCGCATGGACACCATGCAAACGGGGTCGCACATCCAGCAGGCCACCGCGGAATACGGAACGGCACAGTTCCTCTCGCGCATCGACGGCGATCCGGATCACATCCTGGCGGTCGTGACCGATTGGGAAGCATCCGGTTCGGCAGGCGCGCTGAGCGCGGTGTATCGCATGGACGTGCGCAACGGCCGCAAGCAGCGGGTCAGTGGTGCGCCGATGCGCGAGGCGTCGTTTCTGGCCGACCACCACGGCCATGTCCGCTTCGCAATGGGCGACGATCTTTCAGGCAAGCGCTTGATCTACATGCGCCCGGCCGTAGGCGGCGATTGGGAATTGCTGTATCAGGTCAGCAACGACCGCGACTGGCCGATCGCGTTCAGCGTCGATGACAAGACGGTGTGGTTTCAATGTCCGGGCACGCCTGGCTTTGGCGTGTGCAAGTTCGATCCGGTGACGCGGACCATGACGAACGTGTGGAGCAATCCGCACGTCGAAGCCACGGGCCTGGCGCAGGGCCTGGCCGAGGATTCGGTGATCGGTGTCGCGTTCACCGATGGCCGTCCCGGCATTTCGGTGCTCGACAACCAGGCGCCGGATGTGAAGGCACTGATCGACTTGATGCAGCAGTACCCGGGTGAGGACGTGCAGTTCGTGTCTGGCACCGACGATGGCGGCAAGGCCATCGCGCTGGTCGATGCCGATGTCGACCCCGGCACGTACTTCTTGTACGACGGTGCCACCGGCACGTTCACGCCACTGCTGCAGCGGGCCAAATGGATCGATCCGAACCAGCTCGGTCGTGCCGATCCCTTCAGCTTCAAGACCCGCGACGGACTGACCGAACAGGGCTACGTCACCTACCCGCCCGGCAAGGACGGTGCGAAGGGCCTGCCGATGGTGGTGTTCGTGCACGGCGGCCCTTACGGCATCCGCGATCGGTGGGAGTACGACTCCTACGTGCAGGCGATGGCGACGCGTGGCTACGCGGTGCTGCAGGTGAACTACCGGGGCTCCGGCGGCTACGGCTTCGACTTTGAAAAAGCTGGCTGGTCGCAGTGGGGCGGCAAGATGCAGGATGACGTTACCGACGCCACGCGCTGGGCCATCGCGCAAGGCATCGCCGACAAGGACCGCATCTGCATTTACGGCGGCAGCTACGGCGGCTACGCGGCGCTGGAAGGCGCGGTGTCGGTGCCCGATCTCTACAAGTGCGCGATCGGCTACGTGGGTGTCTACAACCTCCAGCTGATGTACACGCGCGGGGACATTCCCCAGAATGTCTACGGCAAGGATTACCTGAAGCGCGTGCTCGGTACCGATACCACCGTGCTGGCGCAGCACTCGCCGGTCTACCAGCTCGACAATCTCAAGGCCAGGGTGATGCTGGTCGTGGGCGGTCGCGACACCCGCGTGCCGCCGGTGCAGGGTATGGACATGCATATGGCGCTGCTGAAAAGGAAGATCCCGCACGAGTGGCTGTACAAGCCCGGCGAGTGGCACGGCTTCTACAACGAAAACAACATCGCCGAGCTGTTCGAGAAGGTGGACGCCTTCCTGGATGCGAACATCGGGTCGGGAGCACAGGCGATGGCTGCTTCAACGCACTGAGGCACCCGGGGTTTCGCCCATCGGGCGGGCCCGCGATCCAGACCCCGTCTCGCCGGGCGCTGTGCGCCCGGCGGATATGCGGCCTGTCATTCCCACTCGCCGATCCGGCCCATCCTGATCCTGTTCGCGAACAGCGAGAACGCGAGCTTGCCGGCCAGGCCCTGCGATCGCTCCACCCAGGGCGGCAGGTACTTCGGCGGAGCGATCGAGCCGTCCGCGAAGCACGGTCGCAGCGCGATCGCGTCGTCCAACGCCAGCTTGCCGGCGAAAAGATGGTGCAGCAGGTCCAGCCGGCGCCGTTTGAACGCCCAGCGGAAAAACGTGTGCACCGCAAGCAGTCCTGCGAGGTACACATTGTCCTTGGTGAAAGCCGCGCCGCCGGTGACCGGCACGCCGCGATAGACCCGCTGCGTCGAATAAAAACTGTCGGCCACGGTCTGGCCTTGTTCGCGGAACCAGCGGTAGACCTCGATGAAGTCCGCGCCTTTCAATGCCATCTCGATCGCGAGGATGCGCAGGCTGATCCGCTGCAGGCGCGCGATGTCGATCGAACCCGACATGAGTTCCGCGAACACGGCCAGGCCTTCCTGGGTGGCGGTGGCCCGCGGCGCGGTGCGTGACAGCGACTTCAACACGGGCTGCGCGCGGCCATTGCGCGCGGTGAGGGTGTGCACCAGCGCCTCGTGCGCAAGCAGTTGCGAGCGGTCGTATTCGGAAAAACACGTGGCGCCGCGCAGGCGGATGCGGCTGGCGCCGGCCGCCGCCTTGGCGGTCAGCTCGGGATCGATTTCGACCCGCACGGCACCGGCCCCGAAACGGGCGTCGACCTCGGCCTGGACATCCTCGCGCAGAGCCTCGGCCGGAATGCAGTACTCGGCTTCGGGCAATTCCCGACCGTCGCCCAGTTCCGCGGCGATTTCGAGGAACCAGCGGGCGGCGTCGAGGTTGGTTTGTCCCCCGCCGGGCAAGGGGTCGCCGGGCTTGCCGTACAGTTCGATGGACGGCTCGACCACCCCGGCCGTGCCGACCGCCTCCAGCATGCGCGCGGCGATGTGCCACGATCCGGCGCTGCGCGCGAGATAGGCGCCCAACGGGTGCGACACGTCGGCCGCTGCCGCGATTTCGAGAAGATCCGCGCGTTGCACGAACAAATCGGGCGGACTGTATTCGAAGCGGGGCAGGATTTCCCGGCCGCGCTGCAGGTCGGCGAGGAAACGCTGCTCGACGGCCGCGGGCCAGGCCACCCTGTCGAGCACCCGGATGTCCCGTACGGCCTTGACCAGTCGCCTGTCGAGCTCGGCATATCGCCTCAAGGCGGGCGCGAGCGATGCGTTCATCCCCGGCGACGCTACTCGCGTTCCTGCCAGTCGCGGTGGCGGTGCGGGCGGATCGGCTGGCGCGCGCCGCCCAGGCGGTCTTCGAATCGCGCTGCCTGTTCTTCGCGCTGGTCGTGCAGCTTCTGGTAATGCCGCCATCGGCCGGGGTCGAGTTCCCCCGCATCCAGCGCGGCGCGCACCGCGCAACCGGGTTCGGTCGCGTGGCTGCAATCGGTGAAGCGGCATTGTTCGGTGAGGGCGTCGATGTCAGCGAACAATTCCAGGTTTTCGTCCCCGGTCAGCTTCAATTCGCGCATCCCCGGCGTGTCGATCAGGCATGCGCCGCACGGCAGCGGCAGCAGGGCGCGATGGGTGGTGGTGTGGCGGCCGTGGTCGTCGCCGGCGCGGGTCGCGGCGGTGGCCATCCGGCGCTCGCCAAGCAGCGTGTTGGTGAGGGTGGATTTGCCGGCCCCGGACGAACCGACCAGCACGGCAGTGGCGGCGGGTACGAGGAACGGATCCAGCGCTGCGACACGTGCCGCATCCTTGCCGTTGATCGCAATGATCGGCGTCTCCGCCGGCAGGCGCTCGCGCAATTCCGCCATCATGCCGTCGGCGTCATCCGGATCGACGGTGTCGTGCTTGGTCAGCACGACGACGGCGTGCGCATCGGAGCCCTCGACCAGGGCCAGGTAGCGTTCGATGCGCGCGGGGTTGAAATCGTCGTCGAGGCCGGTCAGCACCAGCACCACGTCGATGTTGCTGGCGATGATCTGGCGTGCGTAGCGTTCGCCCGCGGCCGCGCGCTCGAGCACGCCGCGGCGGGGCAGCACTTCCACGATGCGTGGCGGCGTGCCGGTCTCGATGATCACGAAGTCGCCCACTGCAGGGCGGTGGGCCGGGTCGATGCCGCGTTTCAGGAATTTCGGCGCGGGCTGCGCGTTGAACGCGTGCTCGCCGTCATGGACTTCGTAACCGGCGCGGTGCTGGGCGGACACCCGCGCGAGCATCTGGCCATTCGTGAGCGCCGGTAGATCGCCCTGCCAGCCGATGCGCCGTAGCGTCGGTGCCGATTGCGTGGGAACGGTTGCCATGGCGGAAGTCGCCGGTACGGAGGCTCGATGTGGTGTTTGCGGACACCTTGATCGCCGCTAGCATGCCCGAACCCGAGGACGTTTGCAGCCATGCGCCCGATCGCCATTCATCCAAGCTTCCGTCTTGCCGAAGTCCGCTACGAAATCCGCGGGGCACTGGCCCGGCACGCGCGGGCGCTGGAGGCCGCAGGCCATGCGGTGCTGAAGCTCAACATCGGCAACCCGGGGCGGTTCGGGTTCCGGGCGCCGGCGCACCTGACGGCCGCGATCACCGCGCACCTCGCCGACAGCGATGCGTACTGCCACGAACAGGGGCTGGAATCCGCACGCGAGGCGATCCTTGCGCGCCAGCACGCGCGCGGCGCGAGCCTGCCCGGCATCGAGCGCGTGTTCGTCGGCAATGGTGTCAGCGAGCTGATCGACCTTGCGCTGCGCGGCCTGTTGGACCCCGGCGACGAGGTGCTGCTGCCGGCGCCGGATTACCCGTTGTGGAGTGCCGCGACCATCCTCAACGCCGGCGTGCCGCGCTACTACGCGTGCCCGGCGTCGCGCGCGCACCTGCCCGATCCGGACGAGATCGAGGCGTTGTGCGGCCCGCGCACCCGCGCGATCGTCCTGATCAATCCGAACAATCCGACCGGCGCGTGCTGGCCGCGCGCGCTGCTGGAGCGCATCGTCACGATCGCGGAGCGCCGTGGCCTGCTGCTGTTGTCCGACGAAATCTACGACGAGATCCGCTACGACGGTGCGCCCTTCACCCCGCTGGCGTCGCTGGCGGGCGACCTGCCTTGCGTGACCTTCGCGGGACTGTCGAAGGTGCATCGCGCCTGCGGTTTCCGGATCGGATGGGCGACGTTGTCAGGCGCGGGCGAACGCATCGAGGCCTATCGTGATGGCTTGCAGTTGCTGGCTGCGTTGCGCCTGTGCGCGAACGTGCCCGCGCAGTGGGCGATCGAGCCGGCCCTCACCGGTCCCGACACCATCACGGCGCTGACTGCGCCCGGCGGCCGTCTGCACGAATCGCGGCGTTCCGTGCTGGAAAGCGTCGCGCGCAGCCGGTTCCTCGAATGCGTGGCGCCGGAAGGCGCGTTGTATGCGTTCCCGTCGGTGCGTACGGATGCATTCCCGCATTTCGATGACGCCGCCTTCGCGCTGCGCCTGCTGGACGAGGAACACGCGCTGGTGGTGCCGGGCTCCAGCTTCAACCTCCAATCCAGCCGGCATTTCCGGATCACGCTGCTGCCCGAAGCCCCCGAGATCGCCGACGTGTTCGCGCGCATCGAGCGCGTGCTTGCGCGAATGGAAGAGGAGCAGCCGGAATCGAAGGTCGCCTGAAGCATGGCCTTCGGATTCCTGGCCCTCGGCGATTCCTACACCATCGGCGAAGGTGTTGCGCCCGGCGAACGCTGGCCGGTGCAACTTGCGGCGCGCCTGCGCGGCGAGGGTGTCGACATTGCCGATCCGCAGATCGTGGCGACCACCGGCTGGACCACCGATGAGCTGTCGGCCGCGATGGACGTTGAAACATTCGCGTCGCCGTACGCATTGGTGACACTGCTGATTGGCGTCAACGACCAGTATCGCGGACGTGACGTGGACGAATACCATGCGCACTTCCGTGATCTGTTGCAACGTGCGATCCAGCTTGCCGGCGGGCATCCCGCGCAGGTGATCGCGGTGTCGATCCCCGACTGGGGTGTCACGCCGTTCGCCCTGCGCGAGGGTCACGACAGCGCGTGCGTCGCGCGCGAGATCGATGCCTTCAACGCCATTGCGTCGGCGGAAACCACAAGTGCCGCTGCGACGTGGGTCGACGTCACGGCGATTTCACGCCAGCCCGGGTCGCGCAACGAATGGGTGGGCGACGGCCTGCATCCCTCGGGCGCGCAGTACGCGCGCTGGGTCGAGGCAATCCTTCCGGTTGCACGCGGCGCGCTGGGCCGATGATGCCTTGACGCGCGCCGCGGGCCGCTTGTCTGCGGGTGGTCTGCGCGGGTGGAACCCTAGTCGGTGGCCTCCGCAACCGCTTTGAGTGCCCGCGCCTCCTGCTCGATATAGCCGCGGGTCAATGGGCCGTACAGCTTGCCCAACAGGACGCCGACGATGCCTTCGAAGGCAAAGCCCAGGATCGCGCGGGCCGCACTCGGCCCCGCGGATTCGACGACGTGATCGCCGGTCATCCGCATGCCGGGCGAACGAACCCGCCACAGGAACCTGCGTCCGGGTTCGACGACCTCCACGACCCAGACGGCCGGACGCAGCTTCGGCTGGGTGACGCGGAAACGTTTGCCGACCTCGAGCGGCATGCCATCCAGCGCTTCCACGGAACGGACCGTGGGCAGCCATTGCGGCCATGCATCGACGGCCGCCAGTGCATTCCAGACGCGTTGCGCGGGCGCATCGATGTCCGCGGTCGTTCTGCAAATCACCATGGTCGCCGCGAGTCTAGCACCCGGCCTCCCGGGCGCGCGGATGTCGATGCATCAGGCGGGCATTGCACACCGCGGAGCCCGTCGCCACGTCGTGCGGCCCCGTTATCATGCGCGTCGCTGCCGTACAGGTGACCCATCGTGAGCCTTCCAAAACCCCATGCCCTGCCGTGGCTGGCCGTGTCCGCCGTGGTGATCGGCTTCGACCAGCTCACCAAGATCATCGTGCGCCACGCGCTGATGCCGTACATGCCGCACGAGGCGATCCCGCACGTGCTGAACTGGACCCTGGCCTTCAATCGCGGCGCGGCTTTCAGCTTCCTCGCCGACTCGTCCGGCTGGCAGACGTGGCTGTTCGGTATCCTGGCGGTGGTGGTGTGTGTGGGCCTGATCGTGTGGCTGGCGCGTACCGCCCGCCGCGACTGGCGCACCGCGTTGCCGGTGGCGCTGATCATCGGCGGCGCGCTCGGCAATCTCATCGACCGCCTGATCCACGGCCAGGTCACCGATTTCATCCAGGTCTATTGGCACGCGTGGTCGTTTCCCGCCTTCAACGTCGCCGATTCCGCGATCACGGTCGGCGCGGTGCTGCTGATCGCGTTCGGGTTGTTCGGGAAGCCAACCAGCCAACCGTGAAATCCGGCGCGAAGTGGCTGTCGTGAAAAGTCAGGCCATGGACGGCCGTTCCGGGGTTCCATGACCGCTACGCTCCTCGCGCCGGCGGTGTTCCGGCGAAACGGCGATCATGGACGATCGTTGGACATATGCCCGTTGCGCCGCAACAATAGGCGGCTGCCGTGCCGCGTGATCTCTGCCCGCGGGACGGGACGGCGGCCCGTGCCGCTGCCGGCATTCCCCAAGATCACGAGGCTCCTGCATGAATTTTCACGAATATCAGGCCAAGCAGCTGTTTGCCGAATTCGGCATCGCGGTGCCGCCGGGCAAGGTCGCGTCGACGCCGGCCGAGGCGGTCGAAGCGGCCAAGACGCTGGGCGGCGAGCAGTGGATGGTGAAGGCGCAGATCCACGCGGGCGGACGCGGCAAGTCCGGTGGCGTGAAGTTCTGCGACTCGCTGGACAAGGTGAAGGCCGCGGCCGAGGGCATGCTCGGCACGAACATGGCCACCTACCAGTCGGGCGGCCGCGCGCTGCCGGTCAACCTGGTGCTGGTGACCGAGGCGACCGACATCGCCAAGGAACTGTATCTCTCGGTGCTGGTCGATCGCAGCGAGAAGGCGGTCACTTTCATCGCCTCGGCACGCGGCGGCGTCGACATCGAGCAGGTTGCGCGCGAAACGCCGGATGAAATCCACACCGTCACGGTGAACTTCACCGAGGGCCTGCAGCCATACCAGTGCCGCGAGCTTGGTTTCGCCTTGGGCCTGACCGGCAAGCAGGTCAACCAGCTTTCGAAGATCATGCTGGGCCTGTACAAGCTGTTCAATGCCAAGGACTTGTCGCTGGTGGAACTCAATCCGCTGGCGATCGTGAAATCCGGCGACCTGATGGCTCTGGACGGCAAGGTCAATTCCGACGACAACGCGGAGTTTCGCCATCCGGAACTGGCCGCGATGCGCGACGTGTCGCAGGAAGACAAGGCCGAGGCGGAAGCTGCGGCCGACCATCTCAACTACGTCACGATGGACGGCAATATCGGTTGCATGGTCAACGGCGCCGGCCTTGCGATGGCGACCATGGACGTGATCAAGCTGGCAGGCGGCGAACCGGCCAACTTCCTGGACGTCGGCGGCGGAGCGACGACGGAGCGCGTGACCGCGGCGTTCAAGCTGATCCTGTCCTCGCCCAAGGTCAACTGCATCCTCGTCAACATCTTCGGCGGCATCGTCCGGTGCGATCTGATCGCCGAGGGCATCATCGCGGCGGTCAAGGAAGTCGGCCTGACGATTCCGGTGGTCGTGCGTCTCGAAGGCACCAACGTCGAAAAGGGCCGCGAGTTGCTGGGCAACTCCGGCCTCAAGATCACGCCTGCCAACGATCTGAACGATGCAGCCCAGAAAGCGGTCGCGGCGGCAAAGGCCGCGTAAACAAAAACGGGTAGGGCGGGAGCAGCGTAGCGAATCCCGCCGTTTTCGATTGCACGAAGGCGGGATGCGCCGCTGCGCGGCTCCTCCCGCCCTACATGAAGGGTTTCGACGTCATGAGCGTACTGGTCAACAAGAACACCAAGGTCATCTGCCAGGGCTTCACCGGCCAGCAGGGCACCTTCCATTCGCAGCAGGCGCTGGATTACGGCACCAGGCTGGTCGGCGGCGTCACGCCGGGCAAGGGTGGCAGCGAACACATCGGCCTGCCGGTCTTCAACACCGTGCGCGAAGCGGTGGACGACACCGGCGCCGACGCCTCGGTGATCTTCGTGCCGCCGCCGTTCGCGGCCGACGCGATCCTGGAAGCGGCGGCCGCCGGCATCAAGGTGATCGTGGCGATCACCGAAGGCATACCGGTGCTCGACATGCTGCGCGTCAAGAACGTGCTGAAGGGCCATCCCGATACCGTGCTGATCGGCCCGAACTGCCCCGGCATCATCACGCCCGGCGAGTGCAAGATCGGCATCATGCCCGGCCACATCCACCAGCCGGGCAAGGTCGCGATCGTATCGCGCTCGGGCACGCTCACCTACGAAGCCGTTTTCCAGACCACCAACGTCGGTCTCGGGCAATCGACGGTGATCGGTATCGGCGGCGATCCGATCAACGGCATGAACTTCGTCGACTGCCTGACGCTGTTCCAGAACGATCCGCAGACCGAAGGCATCATCATGGTCGGCGAGATCGGCGGCAGTGCCGAGGAAGAAGCCGCCGAATTCATCGAGGAATACGTCAGCAAGCCCGTGGTCGCGTTCATCGCCGGCGCATCGGCGCCGCCGGGCAAGCGCATGGGCCACGCCGGCGCGATCATCTCGGGCGGCAAGGGCACCGCCGCGGCCAAGTTCGCGGCGCTGGAGAAGGCGGGCGTCACGACCGTCAAATCCCCGGCCGACCTGGGTGCGACGCTGGCGAAGAAAATGTAGGAGCCGGCCTGCCGGCGACCGTCGCGCACAGGCGCGCTCCTGCGGAAAGCAACCATGGCAACACTGCGTTTCGCGCTGGCGCAATTCGATTTTCCGGTCGGTGCCATTGCGGCCAATGCCGATCGCGTGCGCGTATTGATGCGCGACGCGCGCGCGGGCGGCGCCGACCTGCTGGTGTGCCCTGAACTTGCCTTGAGCGGCTATCCGCCGGAAGACCTGCTGCTGCGGCCGAGTTTCCTCGCCGCGTGCCAATCGGAGATGGACAACCTGGCTACGGAGGCGGACGGGCTCGCGGCCCTGGTCGGTTTTCCGCACAGCGCGGGGGTCGTGTACAACGCGGCCGCCTTGCTGCATGACGGGCGCGTCGCGCAGATCGCGCACAAGCTCGTGCTGCCCAACTACGGCGTGTTCGACGACAAGCGCTGGTTCGAACCGGGACACGCCGTCACCGTCACCACGTTGCACGGCGTGCGCGTGGGGCTGCTGATCTGCGAAGACGCGTGGCAGCCCGAACCCATCGCGGCCGCTGCGCGTGCCGGTGCGGAAATGGTGGTTGTGATCAACGCCTCGCCGTTCGATACCGCCAAGCAGGCGCAGCGCGAGGCGTTGCTGGCTGCGCGCGCCATGGAAACCGGTTGCGCGATCGCCTACCTCAACATGGTGGGCGGGCAGGACGACGTGGTGTATGACGGCGCATCGCTGCTCGTGAACGGCGACGGCTCCGTCGCAGCGCGCGCGCCGGCGTTCGTCGATGTGCTGCTGTGGGCGGAATTCGACTCCGGGCCACGCAAGTGGGCCGCGCGCGATTGGGCCGCCGCGGCCGACACGTCCACCGAGGCCCTGCTGTACGCGGCGCTGGTGCGTGGTGTGCGCGACTACGCCGCCAAGAATGGCTTCGAAGGCGTGCTGCTCGGGCTTTCCGGCGGCATCGATTCCGCGTTGACGCTGGCGATCGCGGTGGACGCGCTGGGTGCGGACAAGGTCACCGCCGTGATGCTGCCTTCGCGCTACACCTCCGACCTCTCCCTGCGCGAGGCGCATGCGCAGGCCCGCACGCTGGGCGTCGAATATCTCGACGTATCGATCGCGGGCGCCGTGGACGCTGCCGCTGCCGCATTGGCGCCCGCGTGCGGCGAGTTGGCGGATCTCACGGCACAGAACCTGCAGGCGCGCAGCCGCGGCGTGCTGCTGATGGCATTGTCGAACCAGACCGGCAAGTTGTTGCTGACCACCGGCAACAAGAGCGAGATGGCGGTCGGCTACGCAACGCTGTACGGCGACATGTGCGGCGGCTATGCGCCGTTGAAGGATGTCTACAAGACGCAGGTGTATGCCTTGGCAAAGTGGCGCAATGGTGCCGGAAAACCGGGAAAACCGGGGGCAGAGTGCACTTTCGAACCCCGGCTCCGCGTGCACACTGTTTCTTCCGCGAAAGTGCATTCTGCCCCCGGTTTTCCTGACGCCTCGTTGTTGCCCATACCCATCGCCGTGATCGAACGCGCACCTTCCGCCGAATTGCGCGCCGACCAGACCGACCAGGATTCGCTGCCCCCCTACGACGTGCTGGACGGCATCCTCGTGCGCTGCATCGAAGGCGCACAGTCGCAGGCCGAGATCGTCGCGGCTGGCTACGACGCCAACGACGTGCAGCGCGTGGTGCGGATGCTGTACGCCAGCGAATTCAAGCGGCGCCAATCGGCACCCGGACCGCGCGTTTCCACGTGCGCGTTCGGCCGTGAGCGGCGCTATCCCGTTTCGAATGCCTGGCGCTGACACGCGCGCGCTGCAAAGATCGGTCACGCCCCGGTTACTGCCGGAACACGCACAGCACCACCAGCAACGCGATCCCGAACGCCGCCATCAGCATCGCGAACGAGAACGCCAGCCAGGGCGTGTGGAACCATACCTTGCGCGGATTGCGCCGGTACCATCTGAGCCCGTACGCCAGGAACCGGAATCCCGCGGCCAGCAGGATCGCCACGCCCATGGCGACCAGCACCACGCCCCCGAGGGTGGAAAGCGGATTCGGAAGCAGTTGACGGGTGTCCAATACGTGCCACGGCGGGTGGTTCATCAGCAGGCCGAAGCGGTCCACCGCGATCCCGAAAATCATCAGCGACAGCGCGGTGCGCGTCCACACCGCCAGCGTGCGCTCGGTGTTCATGTACGAGCGCTGCAGCGAGAGTTCGACCAGTTCGCGCGCGACCTGCACCTGCAGGTTGTGCGCGTCGCCGTCGTGCGAACGCTCGGGATGCGTGCCGGGAGCGGCGGCGGGGGTCATTGCGCCAGCACCAGCAACAACGCCAGCATCGCGACGCCGACCACCGCAACGCCCAACGCGAATGGAAATGCCAGCCACGGGCCGAACGTTTCATCCTGGCCGAATGCGCGGCCCCACATCGCCTTGTAGCGCTGATGGCGGATCGCGGCGGCCACCGCGATGAGCACGCCGGTCGCGACCAGGAAGATGCCGCCGGTGCTGGAGACGGGATTGGGGGCAAGCTGCGTGCCGACGTGGGGAAAATGATCGCGCAACAGCAGCAGCCCGTATCGATCGACGATGGTGCCGAAGACGATCAGCGCCAGCGCCGTGCGCGTCCACGTCGCCAGCGTGCGGTCCACGTTCATGTAGCACACCCGTGCCTGCAGCGCGGCCATTTGCCGGAAGGTGTCGAGTACCCGGGCGTCTTCGTCGTCCGCCATGCCATCGCTCCCGCGAACCGTCCGCGACAGTTTGTCACCGACGCAGGCGGCCGGCTAGCGCTGCGGAAACCAGGCCATGCCGAGGTCGTCCTCGAGCACGCCGTCGATGCGCCGTACCCGGCTCCGGAAGCGCGCCTCCTCGACGAAGCCCATGCTGCGGTAAAGGTTCTGCGCGCGCAGGTTGCCGGCGCGCACCTTCAGCTCGACGCGGCCGACCCGCGGATCGCGCCGGGCCCACTCCAGCAGGTCACCGAGCAGCACGCGGCCGATGCCCCGCTCGACGTGGTCCGGATGCACCACAATGGTCAGCTGGAACACGTGCGCATGGGCGCGCATCGGCAGCGGATCGAGGAGCGCGTGGCCGACCGGCGCGCCGTCTTCTTCGGCCACGATGTAGCGTCCGTCCGTCGCCAGCTTGGCGATCTTCGCCCGGTACGCTTCCACCGGAATTTCGCCCGGATGCCCGATCAGCAAGCCGGGCGTGCGTTGCGTTTCGGCTTCCGCGGCAGCGATGGCTTCGGCGTCGTCGGGGCGGGCGGTGCGAATTTGCATGCCGCGATTCTATGCGCGCGGAGGCGCCCCTACTGGCCTTGCATCATCGCCGTGTAGCGCCGCTGCATCTCGTCCGGGGACACTTTCTCGATGGCGTGTCCGATCAGCCAGCGATGGCCGAACGGGTCGAACACCGAGCCGGAGCGCTCGCCGTAGAACTGGTCCGCGGGTTCGCGCTCGAGCGTGGCGCCGGCGTCGACCGCACGGCGCACCATTGCGTCGGCATCGTCCACGTGCAGGTGGATTGAAAACGGCGTGCCGCCCAGGGCTTTCGGATCGCGCAGGCCGTATTCCGGGAAGGCATCGGCGATCATGATCAAGGTACCTCCGAAGTCGAGTTCGGCGTGGCCGACGCGGCCGCCCGGTTCCGCCAGGCGGAATTTCTCTTGCGCGCCGAACGCGCGGGTGTAGAAGTCGATGGCCTCGGCCGCGCCGTTGACGGTGAGGTAGGCGAATGCTTCGTGGATGGCCATGGCGGTTCCTCGGGAGTGGACGAACGCGATTGTGGTGCAGCGGCGGACCCGGCGCTTGCACGAATTTGACCTCTGGCGCGCGTGCGGGGTGGACCGCGTTCAGGCAAGCGGCACGTGGTGCGGGTAGCGCGGCGCCGAGCGCCGGTATTCGCCGGGCGTGATGCCGGCGAAGGCGCGGAATTCGCGGTTGAAATGCGGCTGGTCGCTGTAGCCATGGGCCAGCGCGAGCTCCGTCCACGACAGCCCCGGATGGGCAGTCGCGTGCGCCAACAATTTGCGGAAACGTTGCACACGGCAGAAGCGCTTCGGCGTCAATCCGGTTTCACGTTCGAATACGGCGATGAAGTGCCGGTGGCTGTAGCCGCTGGCCGCGACCATCGCTTGCACGTCCTGCGATTCACGAAATCCCGCGAGGGCCGGGGCGACCGCCGGATGCAACCCGTGCACGCGTGGCAGCCGCGCGGCGAGCAGATCAGCGAATGCATCGAGCTGGGCCCCTCTGCCGCGTGCCGAGAAGATGCGATCGCAGGCGTGCATCGCTTCCGCCCCCCAAAGGTCTTCGAGCGGCGTATGCCGCCCCGCCAGCACGTCGGCCGGTACGCCGAACAGCGCCACGCAGGCGCCAGCGCGCAGTTCGGCGCCCACCGAAGCGCCACCCGGCAGCACCTCGCGCAGATAGGCACGGGCACGTGCGCCACCCACCACCGCGTGGCCGCAGCTGATACCGCGGCGGTTCTGCGGGTCATCCAGGATCCACAGGGGATGCGCCGACGACCGGAACACCAGATGCATATGCCCGGTCGGCAGGACGCGTTCGCGAAAAGCCGCACCGCCCGCGCGCGGGTTGTCCGCCCAGAACATGCAGACGAAAGGTCGCAGTGGGGGAGGCGGCTCGCGTTGCAGCATCCTGCGGTCCCGGAGGCAGGGAACACAGCTTACTGCGACGGTCGGGGCGCGGCGCTGTCAAAATAGCGGGTCCACGATTCGATTGCCCCCATGTACGCCATCAAGGAAATCTTCTACACGCTGCAAGGCGAAGGCTTCCACGCCGGGCGCCCCGCCGTGTTCTGCCGGTTCACGGGCTGCAACTTGTGGTCGGGACGCGAAGCCGACCGCGCGGATGCAGTGTGCTACTTCTGCGACACTGATTTCGTCGGCACCGACGGCGAAAACGGTGGCAAGTATCCGGATGCCGATGCCGCCGCGGACAAGATCGCCGGCTTGTGGCCGCGCGACCAGAACGAAAACCGCTTCGTGGTGTTCACCGGCGGCGAACCGCTGCTGCAACTCGACGCCCCATTGCTGGATGCGATGCACGCACGCGGCTTCGAATGCGCGGTCGAAACCAACGGCACGCTGGAAGCACCGGATGGACTCGACTGGATCACCGTCAGTCCCAAGAGCACCGCGCCGGTGAAGCTGCAACGCGCCAGCGAATTGAAACTGGTCTATCCGCAGCCCACGGCCATGCCGGAACGCTTCACCGCGTTTCCCGCCACGCATTTTTTCCTGCAGCCGATGGACGGGCCACGCATCGCGGAAAACACCCGCGCCGCGGTCGATTACTGCAAGGCGCACCCGCACTGGCGCCTGAGTCTGCAGACCCACAAGTACCTTGGCATTCCATGAGTGGACACGTTTTCACCGTCTGGAAGGAATTCCGCTTCGACGCGGCGCATCAACTGGATGCCGGCCCCGACGGCGATCCGCGCTATCGGAACATCCACGGGCATTCCTACCAGGTGGAAGTGTGGGTGCGTGGCCCGTTGACCGGGCACGGCTGGGTGGTGGACATGGGCGATCTTGAACGTCGCATCAGCGTCGTGCGCGACGCGCTCGACCATCGCATGCTCAACGACGTGGAGGGCCTCGGCACACCCACCATGGAAAACATTGCGCGCTTCGTCTGGGAAGCACTCGGCGATTTGCCGCAGTTGCAACGCGTGATCGTCAAACGTGGGCAGAGCGGAGAAGGCTGCGAGTACTTCGGGCCTGGCGGGCGTTGAACGTCAAATTGTACGCTTGACGCTTTATCCCGGTGCTGGCTGTTTCGTCGACTGGCCTGCTCCGCGATACTTGCACGATGGTCAGGGTTGCCGACGAACTTTCCGCCTCATCGCTGCTCGGCGCGGACGGCCCGTTCGCGCGCGAGGTGCCGAACTTCGCGCCGCGCGAGACGCAGCAGCGGATGGCCGATGCGGTGACCGACGCGATCGAACATCGCGACGCGCTGGTCGTGGAAGCCGGCACCGGCACCGGCAAGACCTTCGCGTACCTGGTGCCGGCGCTGCTTTCCGGCAAACGCGTGGTCGTCTCGACCGGCACGCGCAACCTGCAGGACCAGTTGTTCCATCGAGACCTGCCGCGGGTGATGTCGATCCTGGGCGCGAAGGCCGACGTGGCGTTGTTGAAGGGCCGCGCCAATTACCTCTGCAAATACCGCCTGCAGCAAACGGTCGAATCGGGCCAGTTCAAATCGCGCGCGCAACTGACCGACCTGCAGAAAATCCGCGAGTGGGCGTCGCGCACGCGTATCGGCGATCGCGCGGAACTGGTCGAGGTGCCCGAAGGTTCACCATTGTGGCCGCGCGTCACGTCCACCGCCGAAAACTGCCTCGGTGCCGAATGCCCGTTCTACGACGAGTGCTTCGTGTTCAAGGCGCGCCGGCACGCGCAGGAAGCCGATCTCATGGTGGTGAACCATCACCTGCTGTTGTCGGATCTGGCGCTGAAACGCGAGGGCTTCGGCGCGATCCTGCCCGAAGCCGACGCTTACGTGCTCGACGAGGCGCACCAGTTGCCGGAACTCGCCGGGCAGTATTTTTCGGTCGGCGTCAGCGCGCGCCAGGTGAAGGAACTCGCGACCGACACGCTGGCCGAATGCGCGGGCCAGCCCGGCGCCTTGGCCATGCTGCAACCCGGACTGGACCACGTGAACGATGCGGTGCGCAAGGCGCGGCTCGCGTTCGATACCTTGCCGAAGCGCGGCGCGTTCGCGCAACTGGAGGCCGATGCGGGCGCAGCCGAGGCACTGGAAAACCTGGGCAATGCACTGGCCGACCTGGCCGGCGTATTGATGGGTCAGGCCGAGCGGTCCAAGGGCTTGGCCAGCGTGCACGCGCGTTGCGTGGTGCTGGACCAGCGCCTGCAGCGCATCGCCGGCCGCGACGGCGAGGACGAGGTGCGCTGGTACGAGTTGTCCGACCACGGTTTCGAGTTGAGTGCGACGCCGCTGGATCTCGCGCCGCAGTTGCAGACGTTGCGCAATGCGACCGACGCTGCGTGGATCCACACGTCGGCCACGCTGGCGGTGGCCGGTCACTTCGATCATTTCACGCGCCAGATGGGCCTGGTCGATCCGGCGACGCTGGATCTTGGTAGCCCGTTCGATTATCCGCATCAGGCGTTGTGCTGGTTGCCGCAAGGGTTGCCCGATCCCGCCGCGCGCGATTACACGCAACGCGTCATCGAAACGGTGCGGCCGGTGCTGGAGGCGTCGAACGGCCGCGCGTTCCTGTTGTTCACCTCGCATCGTGCGCTGCGGCTCGCGGCGGACCTGTTGCTGGACGGGCCGTGGCCGTTGTTCGTGCAGGGCAGCGCGCCGCGGCACCAGTTGTTGTCGGATTTCCGCGACAGCGGCAACGGCGTGCTGCTGGGCGCGGCGAGCTTCTGGGAAGGCGTGGACGTGGCGGGTGAAGCCTTGAGCGTCGTCGTCATCGACAAGCTGCCATTCGCCTCGCCCGACGATCCGGTGTTGCAGGCGCGCCTCGACGCGGTGCGCCGCGCGGGCGGCAACCCGTTCCGCGACTGGCAAATTCCGGCCGCGGCGATCGCGCTCAAGCAGGGTGCGGGACGGTTGATCCGCGACGTGCATGATCGCGGCGTGCTGGTGCTGTGCGACCCACGCCTGACCACGCGCGCCTATGGCAAGCTGTTCCTCGCGAGTCTTCCGCCGATGCCGCGCACGCGCCTGCTGGAAGACGTGCAGCGGTTTTTTCGATGACATGACCGCCTGAAGGCCGTCCGTTGCTTGGAAGGCGATGCGCGGACGTTGCATCTCCGTGCCGCGCTTGGTGCCTCGCGATGTCAGGGGAAGACCTGCCCTGCGGCGATCCGGGTCGCTGTTCCCCCGACCTCAGCCAGAGCCGCACCTGCTCGATGCCGCGATCGACGTGAATCCCGACGTGCGGCGGTTCTGCGACAATGCGCCGATGAACCTGTTGGCCATCGAAACCGCGACGGAAGCCTGCTCGGTCGCGTTGCTGCACGACGGCGCGTTGATCGACCGCACCGAACTGGCGCCGCGCCGCCACGCGGAACTGGTATTGCCGATGGCGGAAGACTTGCTGGCCGATGCAGGCATTACGCGCAGCCAACTCGACGCGATCGCGGTGGGCCAGGGGCCGGGGGCGTTCACCGGCGTTCGCCTCGCGATCTCGGTGGCGCAGGGACTGGCGCTGGCGCTGGATCTGCCGGTGGTGCCGGTCTCGTCGCTGGCCACGCTGGCGATGCAGGCACCGAAGAACGGCGCTGCGATCCTCGCCGCGATCGACGCGCGCCGCCAGGAAATCTACGCAGGGGCGTTTCGTTTCAATGCCGACGATCGGGTGGAAGCAATCGATCGCGAGCGCGTACTCGCCGCGTCTGCCCTGGAACTGCCCGAAGCGGAAGCCTGGAACGTGCTAGGTACCGGCTGGAGCGCGTACGGCGATGTGATCCGCGAACATTTGCCGTCGCCGCCACGCTGGGTTGACGGGGATCGCTACCCGCAAGCGCGGGATGTCGCGCTCCTGGCCGCGCCATTATTCGCCGCCGGGAAAGGGGTGCCGCCGGAACAGGCGCTGCCGGTATACCTGCGCGACAAGGTCGCGTTGACGCTGGAAGAACAACACGACGCACGAACGTAATGGCGACGCTGTTTGCAGGCCCGCTCCTACGAAGAGGAGCAGGCGTTCCGGATCGCATCCGGCAACGGCACCGAAGCGCCGGTCGCGGGATCGACCCACACCATCACCACGTTGCCGTCGGCGTACACGCAGGCATGATCGTTGCGGGCGACGATGCGGTTGCCGATGGTCACCGACGAATTGCCGAGCCGTTCGCAGGAAAGCAGCACATCGATTTCGGCGGGCCATGCGATCGGCTTGCGATAGTGCAATTCGACCGCCGCCATCACCGGCATGGCGTGCTCGGTGAACCATTCGCCCGGCACGGTGCGCAGCCATTGCAGGCGCGATTCTTCGAGGAACGTCAGGTACGACGAATTGTTGACGTGGTTGAACGCGTCGAGGTCGCGCCAGCGCACGTGCAAGGGAATGGCGGCAAGGACGCGTGACGCGTTCGATTCCCGGGTCGGCGCCGCTTCCGCGGGCTGGGTGCGTGCCTGCTGCGGCGCATCCGCCCGCGGCTGGATCGCCGACCCGCCGGCAGTTCGCTGCGCCATATCCGCGCTGCGCGGCTGTGATTTCGCCTTGCCGCGTTTGCGCGGTGCGCGTTTGGTCGGATTGGCTTTCTTTTCTTCGGTCATGTGGACGAAACTCTTCCTTGGGACCAAGCACCAACAACAATGATCGTCATTCCGGGGCTGCCCGCGCTGTTTGCGGGCAGAACCCGGAATCGGTTGAAAATGGATTCCAGGTTCCATCGTCGATGGAGCCGACGTTGGGCCCCGCACGACGACAAGAAGAATATGCCGGTTGGCTGCCTAACCGGTCATGCGCGTTTCTTCTTGCATGATGGCTTCGACGTGGCCGCGGCTTCCAGCACCGGCGCCAGGAACTGCCCGGTGTACGAACCCTTGGTCGCGGCGATGTCTTCCGGCGTGCCGGTGGCGATGATGCGTCCGCCGCCCGCACCTCCCTCGGGACCGAGGTCGACGATCCAGTCGGCGGTCTTGATGACGTCGAGGTTGTGTTCGATCACGATCACCGTGCTGCCGCCGTCGACCAGCCGGTGCAGCACGCGCAGCAGTTGTTCGATGTCGTGGAAATGCAGGCCGGTGGTCGGCTCGTCGAGGATGTACAGCGTATTGCCGGTGTCGCGGCGCGAAAGTTCCTTCGACAGCTTCACGCGCTGCGCTTCGCCGCCCGACAGCGTGGTCGCGCTCTGACCGAGCTTGATGTAGCCGAGGCCCACGTCCATCAGCGTTTCCAGCTTGCGCGCGATCTGCGGCACCGGCTGGAACACTTCCAGTGCCTGCTCGACCGTCATGTCCAGTACGTCGGCGATCGTGTAGCCCTTGTACAGGATTTCCAGCGTCTCGCGGTTGTAACGCTTGCCGTGGCAGACATCGCAGGGCACGTACATGTCGGGCAGGAAGTGCATTTCGACCTTGATCAGCCCGTCGCCCTCGCAGGCTTCGCAGCGGCCGCCCTTGACGTTGAAGCTGAAACGCCCGGCCTGGTAGCCGCGCGCGCGCGCTTCCGGCACCTGCGCGAACAGTTCGCGCAGCGGCGTGAACACGCCGGTGTAGGTCGCCGGGTTCGAGCGCGGCGTGCGGCCGATCGGCGACTGGTCGATATCCAGCACCTTGTCGAACAGGTCCAGCTTTTCGATCGATCCGTACGGCGCGGGCTGCGCCGAGGCGCCGTTCAATTCCACTGCGGCGATCCGAAACAGCGTGTCGTTGACCAGCGTGGACTTGCCCGAACCCGATACGCCGGTGATGCAGGTGAACAGGCCGGCCGGTATCTCGAGATCCACGTGTTGCAGGTTGTTGCCGTGCGCGCCCTTCAGTTTCAACACGCGTTTCGGATCGGCCTGGCGTCGCAGTTGCGGCACGTCGATGCTGCGCTTTCCCGAGAGGTATTGCCCCGTCAGCGAACGCGTCGCCTTCAGGATGTCGTCGAGCGTGCCTTCGGCCACCACTTCGCCGCCGTGGACGCCGGCGCCGGGGCCAATGTCGATGACGCGGTCGGCGCGACGGATCGCGTCCTCGTCGTGTTCGACCACGATCACGGTGTTGCCGAGGTCGCGCAGGCGCGTCAGGGTGCCCAGCAGGCGTTCGTTGTCGCGCTGGTGCAGGCCGATCGACGGTTCATCCAGCACGTACATCACGCCGACCAGTCCGGCGCCGATCTGCGACGCCAGCCGGATGCGCTGCGCTTCGCCGCCCGACAGCGAATCGGCCTTGCGGTCCAGCGTCAGGTAATCCAGCCCGACGTCGATCAGGAACCGCAGACGCTCGCGGATTTCCTTGATGATGCGCTCGGCGATTTCGCCGCGCCAGCCGGCGAGCTGCAGGCCATCGACGAACGTGCGCGCGTCGCAGATCGCCAGCGCCGACAGGGACGGCAGGTTTTTCTCGCCCACGAACACATTGCGCGCGGAAAGGTTCAGCCGCTCGCCCTGGCATTCGGGGCAGGGCCGCTCGCTGATGAAGCGCGCCAGTTCCTCACGCACCATGTTGGAATCGGTTTCGTGGTAGCGGCGTTCAAGGTTCGGGATGATGCCTTCGAAGCGATGCCGGCGCGTGACCGCGCCACCGGCGTTGGCGGGCGTGTACTTGAAGGCGATGGCTTCGTCGCCCGAACCGGTCAGCACCGCGTCGCGGGTGGCCTTCGGCAATTTGTTCCAGGGTGTTTCCGGATCGAAGCCGTAGTGCTTGGCCAGCGACTGGATCATTTGCCAGTAATACGGATTGCGCTTGTCCCAGCTGCGGATCGCGCCGTTGGCCAGCGAGCGATCCGGGTGCGCAACCACCCGCGCCGGGTCGAAGAATTGCGTAACGCCCAGACCGTCGCACTTGGGGCACGCGCCCACCGGCGAGTTGAACGAAAACAGCCGCGGTTCCAGTTCCGGCAGCGAGTAGTCGCACTGCGGGCAGGAATAGCGCGACGAGAACAATTGTTCCGGCGCCTTGTCGTCGTCGAGGTCCACGACAATGGCCAGACCTTCGCCGAGACGCAGCGCGGTCTCGAACGATTCGGCGAGGCGTTGTTTCAGGTCATCGCGGGGGCGGAAGCGGTCGATCACCGCCTCGATGGTGTGCTTGATGCGAAGCCCCAGCGCCGGCACGGCGTCAAGGTCGTACACGGTCCCATCCACGCGCGCGCGCACGAAGCCCTGCGCGCGCAACTGCTCGAACACCTGCACGTGTTCGCCCTTGCGTTCGCGGATCACCGGCGCCAGCAGCATGTAGCGCTTGTCTTCAGGCAGCGCCAGGGTTTGATCGACCATCTGGCTGACCGTCTGCGCGGCCAGCGGCGTGCCGTGGTTCGGACAGCGCGGCGTGCCCACGCGCGCATACAGCAGGCGCAGGTAGTCGTGGATTTCGGTGATGGTGCCGACCGTCGATCGGGGGTTGTGTGAAGTCGATTTCTGCTCGATCGAAATCGCCGGCGACAGACCCTCGATATGGTCGACGTCGGGCTTTTCCATCATCGACAGGAACTGCCGCGCGTACGACGACAGCGATTCGACGTAGCGGCGCTGGCCTTCGGCGTACAGGGTGTCGAAGGCGAGCGAGGACTTGCCCGAGCCCGACAAGCCGGTGATCACGATCAACTGGTCGCGCGGCAGGTCGAGATCGATGTTCTTGAGGTTATGGGTGCGGGCACCGCGGATGCGGATGGTGTCCATGGGGGATGCGGGCGACAAAGCCCATTACTATAGCGACCCGCCCGATGTGGGGTTTGCATCGCCAGTTTTCGATGGCCGCGAAACCGGGGTCAGAGTGCAATTTTGGGCGGCAACCGGACAGCAATGCGATGCTCCCGGCAAAATTGCACTCTGACCCCGGTTTCCGCTCCGATGAAGCGGGATCAGCCCAACCTGCGGCTTCGTGGGTGGGCAAGGTCGCCGCTTGCCCGATTCCATGAAATCACGCTAGAATTGTAGGTTCGCGCGTGAGTGATCGCGCCCGAGCCACCCAGAATAACGACAGAACCAGAGAGTCACCATCATGTACGCAGTCATTCTCACCGGCGGTCACCAGTACCGCGTCGAGCAGGGCGCAGTCCTTCGCGTCGAGAAACTGGATGCCGAACCCGATGCCGCGGTCACCTTCGACCAGGTGTTGCTGGTCGGTGAAGGCGAGGGCGTCACCGTCGGTGCGCCCACCGTCGCGGGCGCCAGCGTCACCGCCAAGGTGCGCAGCCACGGCCGTGCCGACAAGGTGCGCATCGTGAAATTCCGCCGCCGCAAGCATCATCGCAAGCAGATGGGCCATCGGCAGCACTACACCGAAATCGAGATCACCGGCATCGCCGGTGGCAGCAAGTAAGGAGAAGCCGCCATGGCACACAAAAAGGGCGTAGGTTCCTCGCGCAACGGCCGCGACTCCAACCCGAAATACCTCGGCGTCAAGTTGTTCGGCGGCCAGGCCGTCGAAGCCGGCAACATCATCGTGCGTCAGCGCGGCACCCAGTTTCATCCGGGCGTCGGGGTCGGCCTCGGTCGCGACCACACGCTGTTCGCGCTGGTCGATGGCAAGGTGGAGTTTTCCGTCAAAGGCCCCAAGCGCCAGCGCACGGTGAACGTGGTCACTGGTTGACGCGCGCGCCGCATCGAATCCGGAAGGCCCCGCTTCGCGCGGGGCTTTTCGTATTGGAAAACCGGGGAAAAGCGGGAAAAGCGGGGTCAGAGTGCACTTTCGACAAAGCCGCAGAACCTCGGCAGTGACTTCACGAAAGTGCACTCTGACCCCGGTTTTCGCCTGACCCCGGTTTTCGCCGGTTTTCCGACGCCCGGTATCCTTGCTGCGCCGATCCTCGCCTCTCATCCCTCACCGCTGCTCCATGAAATTCGTCGACGAAGCCATCATCAAGGTGCAGGCCGGCAACGGCGGGGACGGCTGTGCCAGTTTCCGGCGCGAGAAGTTCATCCCGTTCGGTGGCCCGAACGGCGGCGACGGTGGTGACGGCGGCAGCGTGTGGCTGGTCGCCGATGAAGGCCTGAACACCCTGATCGATTTCCGGCACCAGCGCCAGTTCAAGGCGCAGCGCGGCCAGAACGGCATGGGAAGCGACATGTACGGGCGCGGGGGCGAGGACACCGCGATCCGCGTGCCGGTGGGCACGACCATCATCAACGTCGATACCGAGGAAGTCATCGGCGATCTCACCACGCACGGCCAGAAACTGCTGGTCGCGCAGGGCGGCAAGGGCGGCCTCGGCAACATCCACTTCAAGAGCTCCACCAACCGCGCGCCGCGCCGCTTCACCCCCGGCACGCCCGGCGAAGAGCGCGAGCTGAAGCTGGAACTGAAGGTGCTGGCTGACGCCGGCCTGCTGGGGTTTCCCAATGCCGGCAAAAGCACTTTCATCCGCGCGGTATCGGCGGCCACGCCGCGCGTCGCGGATTACCCGTTCACGACGCTGCAGCCGCACCTGGGCGTGGTGAGCGTCGGACCATCGCAAGGCTTCGTGGTTGCGGACATCCCGGGCCTGATCGAAGGCGCGGCCGAAGGCGCGGGCCTCGGGATCCAATTCCTCAAGCACGTGTCGCGCACCCGCCTGCTGCTGCACCTGGTGGATGTCGCGCCGCTGGACGGCGCCGATCCGGTCGAGCAGGTGCGGATCATCGAGCGTGAGCTCCAGCGCCACGATCCCGCATTGCTGGAACGCCCGCGTTGGCTGCTGCTCAACAAGATCGACTTGTGGGCGCCGGAAGAGCGCGACGCCAACGCACGCGCAATCGTCGAACGGCTGGACTGGCAGGCGCCATGGTTCGCGATCTCGGCGGCGGAGCGGCTGGGGACGCGGGAGGTGTGCCTTGCTGCGCAGCGATTCTTCGACGAGCGCAAGGCGGATGCCGGGGAGGACCCTGATGCTGGGTAGGAGCCGGCCCACCGGCGACCCGGACGGCAGGACGCGCGCGCGGACAGCATGCCGGACCAGTCGCGCGCAGACGCGCCCCTGCAAGCATCGGGTGGGTCTGGCTGCCGCAAAAAAGCCGGCTGGCGCCGGCTTTTTCGAAGAGACTGTTTGCAGCGACGGCTCAGGCGATCGCCTTGATGTGCGCGGTGAGGCGGCTCTTGTGGCGGGCGGCCTTGTTCTTGTGGATCAGGCCGCGGCTGGCGTAGCGATCCAGCACCGGTTCGGCGGCCTTGTACGCAGCTTCGGCGCCGGCCTTGTCCTTGGCTTCGATGGCCTTCAGCACCTTGCGGATCGACGAGCGCAGCATCGAACGCTGGCTGGCATTGCGCATGTTGTGCACTTCGGCCTGGCGGGCGCGTTTCTTGGCGGACTGGATGTTTGCCACGGGGTGACTCCGGAAAATAACGGCGGAACGAAGCCGGCAAGTATCGCGGGATTGCGGACTCCAGTCAATCCTTCAGGGACCGGAGGCAGGGGTCAGAGTGCAATTTCGGGCTGGCCCTGCGATTTTCCGGTGTCTTGTCCGAAATTGCACTCTGACCCCGGTTTCCCCGCATGACCCGCCCGCCCAGTCTGCTGCGCGGGGTGTTCTCGTTCAGCAGCATGACCATGATTTCGCGGCTGCTGGGGCTTGCGCGCGACATCGCCATTACCCATGTGTTCGGCGTCAGCGCCGCCACCGACGCGTTCTGGGTCGCGTTCCGGGTCCCCAATTTCATGCGCCGACTGTTCGCGGAGGGTTCGTTTTCGACCGCGTTCGTGCCGGTGTTCACCGAGGTCAAGGAAACCGGCAGCCATGCGGACCTGAAGGAACTGACCGCGCGCGTCGCCGGCACGCTTGGGGGCGTATTGCTGGTGATCGTGGCGCTGGGGATCATTTTCGCGCCGCAGGTGGCGACGGGTTTCGCGCCCGGTTCGCTGGACCAGCCGCACAAGTTCGACCTCACCATCAAGCTGCTGCGGCTGACGTTTCCCTATCTCCTGTTCGTGTCGCTGACCGCGCTCTGCGGCGGCATCCTCAACAGTTTCCACAAGTTCGCGTTGCCGGCGCTCGCCCCGGTGATCCTCAACCTGTGCCTGATCGCGGGCGCACTCTGGGGTGCGAAACAGCTCGCAGTGCCGATCGAGTCGCTGGGTTGGGCGGTGCTGATCGCGGGCATCCTGCAGTTGCTGTTCCTGCTGCCGGCGGTGCGGCGCCTCGACCTGCTGACGCTGCCGCGCTGGGGCTGGAACCATCCGCGCGTGCGCCAGATCATGCGGCTGATGCTGCCGACGCTGTTTGGTTCATCGGTGGCGCAGATCAACCTGCTGCTGGACACGGCCGTTGCGTCGTTGCTCATCACGGGTTCGCAGACCTGGCTGGCGCAAGCGACGCGATTCCTGGAATTGCCGTTGGGCGTGTTCGGGGTCGCGCTCGGCACGGTGATCCTGCCGGCGTTGTCGCGCCATCACGTCAGTGCCGATCGCGAGGGGTTCTCGCGATCGCTGGACTGGGGATTGCGGACCACCTTGTTGATCGCGCTGCCGGCGATGTTCGGCTTGCTGCTGTTGGCCGAGCCGGCGGTGGCGGCGTGTTTCCAGAACGGACAATTCACCGCGTTCGACAGCCACATGACCGCGATCGCGATCATGGGCCTGGCCGCGGGCGTGCCGGCAATCGCGTTGACGCGCACGCTGCTGCCGGCCTTCTATTCCCGGCAGGACACCAAGACGCCGGTGCGTGCGGGCGTGATCGCGCTGGTCGTCAACATGGTGTTCAATTTTGCGTTGATCGCGCTGCTGTTCGAGCTGTGGGCCCCGGCAACGTCGAAACACCTGGCATGGCTGGAAGGCATCGCGCAGGTGCCGGGGTTGCATCTCGGGATGGCGATCGCGAGCTCGGTTTCCAATTACCTGCAATTCGGGTTGCTGTGGCGGTACCTGAAGCGCAGCGGCGCCTATACCCCACAACCCGGTTGGGCCCGGCACTGGCTGAGGATCGGGCTGGCCTGCGCGGCGCTGGTCGTCGTGGTGGGCGTCGGACTGTGGTTCTGGCCCTGGCAGGAATGGACGCACGAACGGATCATCACCCGCATCTGGAAACTGGTGGCGTTGGTGTGCGCGGGCGGCGTGGCTTACGTGCTCGCGCTGTATGGAACCGGTTTCAGGATGCGCGACTTGCGGGCACATTGAAGGCGACCGGGCATGCTCGCCCGGCCGTGGAGTTGGGCAGCAACCCGGAACGAAACCGAGTCGGCGGTGCCTGGTGGTCCAGGCCGCGACCGCCGTTCCTGGCGACGCAGTTGGCGGCAAACCGCGGAACGGCGATAATCCGGCGTTTCCGAGGAGCGCCCGCATGTACGCCCAGCCTGCCGACGCACCCAAACGCAAACCCGTGACCGTGCCCGGCCTGCGCGCGATGAAGGCGCGCGGCGAGAAGATCGTGGTGCTGACCTGTTACGACGCCAGTTTCGCCGCGCACATGGAAGCCGCGGGCGTGGACGTGGCGCTGGTCGGCGATTCGCTGGGCAACGTGGTCCAGGGGCAAACCAGCACGGTGCCCGTGACGCTGGACCACATGGTGTATCACGCTTCGCTGGTCGCGCGGGGGCTCGCCAGCACGCTGCAGGTGGTCGACCTGCCGTTCATGCAGTATCGCGATCCGGCCATTGCGCTGGCGGCTTCGGCCCGCCTGATCGCCGAAGGCGGCGCCGCGATGGTGAAGCTGGAGGGCGGCGCCCCGTGGACATGCGAGGTCATCGCGGCACTGACCACCCGCGACATTCCCGTGTGTGCGCACCTTGGCCTGACCCCGCAGTCGGTGCACAAGATGGGCGGCTACCGGATGCAGGGCAAGACCGAGGACGGCGCCGCGCGCCTGCGTGCGGAGGCACGCGCGGTCGAACACGCGGGCGCGGAATTGCTGGTGCTGGAATCGGTGCCGGCCGCGCTCGCCGGCGAGATCACCCGCGAACTGTCGATTCCCACCATCGGCATTGGCGCGGGTGCGGACTGCGATGGCCAGGTGCTGGTCACTTACGACATGCTGGGCATCACGCCGGGACGGCGGCCGAAGTTCAGCAAGGATTACCTGGCCGGGCGTGGCTCGATCCGCGAGGCGATCGAGGCGTACGCGGAAGACGTGCGCGCGGGCCGGTTTCCGGGCCCGGAACAGATCGCGGGCTGACCCGGGTGCGTACCGTCGCCGATCCCCGTTCGCTGCGTGCCGTGGTGCAGGCCTGGAAGAAGGACGGCCAGCGCGTCGCGTTCGTGCCGACCATGGGCAACCTGCACGCGGGCCACTACTCGCTGGTGGAACTGGCACGCCGGCATGCCGAGCGCGTGGTGGCCAGCGTATTCGTCAACCCCACCCAATTCGGACCGAACGAAGACTACAGCCGCTACCCGCGCACGCTGGCCGAGGACAGCGTGGGGCTGGTCGAACACAACTGTGATTTGCTGTTCGCGCCCACGGTCGAAACCATGTACCCGTTCGGGCCCGACCATGCGCTGCGCATCCACGTGCCGGAGATCGGCGACACGCTGGAAGGCGCGCACCGGCCCGGGCACTTCGACGGCGTCGCCACGGTGGTGGCGAAATTGCTGCTGATGGTGGAGCCCGATCTCGCGGTGTTCGGGGCCAAGGACTGGCAGCAGTTGCTGGTGGTGCGGCGGCTGGTGCGCGATCTCGGCCTGCCGCTCGAAGTCATGGCGGCGCCGATCGTGCGCGAGCCGGATGGCCTTGCGATGTCGTCGCGCAACCGGTATCTCGATGCGCACCAGCGCGCACGTGCGCCGCAGTTGCATGAAACGCTGCAGTGGATGCGCGAATCATTCGCGGAGGGCCACGCGATCAAGGCCATCGAGGGCGCGGCGGTGCGGCGCCTGGAGCGGGCCGGGTTTGAACCGGATTACGCCGCGGTGCGACGTGCGGAAGATCTGGGCATGCCCGACGCCGACGCGCGCAGCGGCCTGATGGCGCTGGTGGCCGCCAGGCTGGGAAGCACCCGGTTGATCGACAACCTCGAATTTGGGTAAGGGGCACGCGGTCGTTGCGGAAAGTCGGGCCAAGGGTGCCCGTTCCGATCGCCATGGGGTTTGAAGTATCCATGTCAGATACCAGTCGCCGTGGGCAGCGACCGTGGACGATCGCACAATATCGCTTGTGCAACGCAGCAAACCGGCCGGTCAGCCGCTATAATGCGCGGACTCGGCAACATGGACGCTGGAGGCATCCATGCAACTGAACATGCTCAAAGCCAAGATCCACCGTGCGACCGTGACCCACGCGGAGTTGCACTACGAAGGCTCGATCGCAATCGACGGCAACCTGCTGGATGCCGCCGGCATTCGCGAGTACGAGCAGATCCACGCGTGGAACGTCAACAACGGCGAGCGCTTCGTCACCTACGCGCTGCGCGCCGAAGAAGGCTCGGGCATCATTTCGGTGAACGGCAGCGCGGCGCACCGCGCGCAACCGGGCGACCTCGTGATCATCGCGGCGTTCGTGTCCATGACCGCGGTCGAGGCCGAGCAGCACCAGCCGAACCTGGTCTACGTCGACGCCAACAACCGCATCGCGCGCACGAACCACTCGATTCCCAAGCAGATGGCGGTCGCCTGATTTCGAGCGATCGTCCTGACTGCCGCGTCGGCTGTCTGGATATCGTCTGCGCAGACGTTGAAACCGGAACGGCCATTCGTGGTCGGCTTTGGTAGGGCGGGTGACAACCCGCCCGTGTTCGTCATGCGACGGGAACCGCTGCGACTCCGCTGCAGCGTGCCTTGGTAGGGCGGGTGATAACCAGCCTCGTGCTCATGCGGCGGGGTCCGCTGCGCTACTCCCGCCCTTACGGGTTATCAGCCGCCACGACGGTTCCCTGGTGGAATACGATCTTCCAGTCGTCGCCCGCTCGCCGCCAGATCGTGCTGCGGCGCGTGAGCCGCGTGCCCTGACGCAGGGTGTAGGTGAGCAGGTACACGCCGGGCGTGAGTTCGCGGACGTGGAAGTCCCGCGACTCCCAATCCGATTCGTGGACGGGGTCCCTCGGCCGCGCCTCCAGCACGTCGAGCACGTATTCGCGCGAGTAGCGTTGACCGGACGCGCCGATTTCCCAGAAGTCGTCCACGGTCATCCGTGCGTAGTCGGCGCGCGAGGTACCGAACCCCGGATGGTGGAAGATCGGTTCGCGCCGACGCAGTTCGTCCAGCACCGCCGCAAGGCGCGGCGGAGTGACCAGATCCGGTTCCTGGCTCACGCCGTGCCTTCCTTTGCTGTTTGTTGCGCCAGCGCCCACGCCACGTGTTCGCGCACCAGCGGCGAGGTGTCATCAGCACGCCCACGGAGTGCGTCCATGACTTCATCCGAATGGGGTGCATTGCCGAGCGCCACCGCGACATTGCGCGAGAATCCTGCGTAGCCCGCGCGGCGGATCGGCATGCCTTCGGTCTTCTTCAGGAATTCTTCTTCGGTCCACGCGAACAGTTCCACCAGCTTCGCGCCACCGAGGCCGTGGCGCGGCGCAAAGTCTTCTTCATGGGTGGGCTTCGCGAATTTGTTCCACGGACACACGAGCTGGCAGTCGTCGCAACCGAACACGCGGTTGCCCATCAGCGGACGCAAGTCTTCGGGAATCGCATCCTTCGATTCGATCGTCAGGTAGGAAATGCAGCGGCGCGCGTCGAGTTGGTACGGGCCGATGATCGCCTGTGTCGGACACACCTCGATGCAACGCGTGCAGGTGCCGCAGTGGGCCGTCGAAGGTCGGTCGACCGGCAGCGGCAGGTCCGTGAACAGCTCACCGAGGAAGAACCACGAACCCGCATCGCGATCGAGCACCAGCGTGTGCTTGCCGACCCAGCCGAGTCCGGCGTTGCGTGCCAGCGCCTTTTCCATCACGGGCGCGGAATCGGTGAAGGCGCGATAGCCGAACGGGCCCACCTCACCGGCGATGCGATCGGCGAGTTTCTGCAGGCGGCTGCGGATCAACTTGTGGTAATCGCGTCCGAGTGCGTAGCGCGAGATGTACGCGCGTTCGCTGTCGGCGAGGGTTTGCCATGCGGCCTCGGCGTTCATGCCGCGCGGGAAGTAATCCATGCGCGCGGAAACCACCCGCACCGTCCCGGGCTGCAGTTCATCCGGACGGCTGCGCTTGCTGCCGTGCCGCTGCATGTAGTCCATGCTGCCGTGGCGGCCCTGTTCCAGCCATGCTTGCAGATGCGCTTCGTCCTCGCGCAGGTCGACGCCGGTGATGCCGATTTTTGCGAACCCGAGTTCCACGCCCCACGCCTTGATCCGCTGCGCGAGCGCGGCGAAATCGATGGCTTCGGCGGTGGCTTCACTGCCCGTTTGCATGTCCACATTGTAGGATCATGCGATGGTGAACCTCGACCCGCAGACCGCGCTTTTCACGACCGCACAGGTGCGCGCGCTCGACCAGGCCGCGATCGGCGACGGCATCGCCGGCATCGAATTGATGGAACGCGCGGCCCGCGCGGCACTCGATGCGCTGCGTCGGCGCTGGCCGCAGGCGCGCCGGGTGCGCGTGTTGTGCGGACCCGGCAACAACGGCGGCGACGGCTTCCTGCTGGCCGCGCTTGCCCGCGCGGCGGGCTTGCAGGCGGATGTGATCGCGCTGCCGGCCCGGCCTTCCGGCGATGCGGCGCGTGCGCGCGAACGGTTCACCGGCGAAGGCGGGCAGGTGTCGTCGATTACCGGGTCTTTACCGGAGGCCGACGTGTACGTGGATGCGTTGTTCGGTTCCGGCCTGAATCGCGCGCCGGCCGGCGATGCGGCGACGTTGATCGCGGCCCTCAATGCGCAGTCGCATCCGGTGCTGGCGCTGGACGTGCCGAGCGGCCTGGATGCGGATACGGGTGTCGCGTTCGAGCCGTGCGTGCTCGCGGCCGCGACCGTTTGCTTCGTGGGCTGGAAACGCGGGCTGTTCACGGCCCAGGGCCCCGGCCACGGCGGCGAGCGCAGCCTTGCCACGCTGGACATTCCCGCGTCCGCGTACACGCATGCCGAAGTCGATGCGACATTGATGACGCCGCAGGCGTTGCCGCCCCGTCCGCGCGACAGCCACAAGGGACGCTATGGCCACGTGCTCGCGATCGGCGGTGACCTTGGCGCCGGCGGGGCGGTGCGCATGTGCGGCGAAGCCGCCGCGCGCGTGGGCGCGGGGCTGGTCAGCATCGCGACGCGCGAAGCGAACGTCGGCGCGATCCTCGCCGCGCGCCCCGAGTTGATGCCGCACGGCGTGCACGTGCCGCGCAATCTCGAAGCATTGCTGGTGCGGGCGAGCGTTCTGGCACTGGGTCCCGGGCTCGGCCAGGACGACTGGGGGCATGGGCTGTGGTTCGCGGCGCTGGACGCCGGCACACCCACCGTCCTCGACGCCGATGGCCTGAACCTCCTGGCCGCGCATCCGCGCGCCCTGCCGGAAACGGTGGTGCTGACGCCGCATCCGGGCGAAGCCGCGCGCCTGCTGGACATGGCGACGGCCGGCGTGCAGGCGGATCGCTTCGCCGCCGCGCGCGATCTCGCGCGCAAGTACGGCGCCGTGGTGGTGCTGAAGGGTGCCGGTTCCCTGGTTGCGGATGCCGATGGGCGCGTCGCGGCGTGTCCATGGGGCAATCCGGGCATGGCGTCGGGCGGCATGGGCGACGTACTCACCGGCGTCATCGCGGGCCTGATGGCGCAGGGCCTCACGCCGTGGGCAGCGGCCTGCCTCGGCACCGGCCTGCACGCGCGCGCCGGCGATCTGGCGGCACGGGCGGGCGAGCGGGGCATGCTGGCGTCCGATTTGTTTCCTTACCTGCGCGCTTTGGTGAATGGCCGTGCCTGAGTCTGCTCCCGCGCTCGCGGTCTCCCTGCCGGGCGAAGCCGCCACCGTGGCATTGGCGCAGCGCCTCGCGCCCGCGCTGCTGGATGGCGGCGTGGTGTTCCTGCGGGGAGAGCTCGGCGCCGGCAAGACCACCTTTGCGCGTGCGCTGTTGCGCGCGCTCGGCGTCGGCGAGCGCGTGAAAAGCCCCACCTACAGCCTGCTCGAACGCTACACCGTGAATGGCCGCGACGCGTTCCATCTCGATCTTTACCGCATCGCAGACGCCGGCGAACTGGAATGGCTGGGGTTGGATGAACTGGACGCGCCGGACGCCCTCGTGCTGGTGGAGTGGCCCCAACGGGGCGCCGGCGCATTGCCGGCGCCCGATCTCGAAGTGGCCCTGGAGCACGATGGGACCGGCCGGCGCGCGTGGCTTACGCCGGTGTCCGAACGCGGCCAGCGCTGGATGGCGGTTCTGGCGCGGACGGCGGTTCGATAGGCATGCAGCAGCGACTTGGCGCAACTTTCTGAATCCATATCGATAAAAGCATCGCAGCTCACGGATAACAAAGGGAAAAGTGCTTGCAATTCGCCGCGGCTTGCGGTTGAATTCAGCACCATGAGGGGGACGAACCGCCCATCGCTGTCATTTTTCGCATTCCTTTGCGGGGTGCTGGCGTGCGTGTCCGCCGTGGCCGCTGGCACCTCCACCAGCACCGTCAATGCGGTGCGCATCTGGGGCGGGCCGGATTCCACGCGGGTCGTGTTCGAATTGTCCGCGCCGGTCGATTACCGGTTGTTCCAGTTGAGCAACCCCGATCGGGTGGTGCTGGACCTCGACAATGGCGCGTTCGGCAAGGGCGTCGGCGCCAAGCCGGGCAAGGGCGTGGTCAAGGACATGCGCATCGGGCATTTCCAAGGCAAGGCACGGATCGTCCTGGACCTGGACAGCCGGGCGCACCCGAAGAGTTTCCTGCTGACGCCGGCCGGCCAATACGGCTACCGGCTGGTGGTGGACCTCGGTACGCCCAGCGGCAAGCCGTCACCGATCGTGCGCACGATCGATGACGACGTCGCACACGGCAAGCCGCGGCCGGTGGTGATCGCAGTCGATGCGGGACATGGCGGCGACGACCCCGGTGCGCGCGGCCAAGGCGGCTCGCTGGAGAAGAACGTCACGTTGGGAGTCGCCAAGGAGTTGGCGAAGCTGATCGATGCGCAACCCGGCATGCACGCGGTACTCACCCGCAAGAGCGATTACTTTGTGCCGCTGGAAAAGCGCTTCCAGATCGCACGCGAACACAAGGCCGACCTGTTCGTGTCGATCCACGCCAATTCCTGCCCGGACTACTGCGATGCGCGCGGTGGCTCGGTGTGGGTGCTTTCGACCCACGGCAAGCAGAGCGAGGCCGGCAAGTGGCTGGCCAAGAGCGAGAACGCATCCGACCTGATCGGCGGCGTTTCGCTGGACGACAAGAGCCACATGCTGGCGTCGGTGCTGCTCGACCTCTCGCAGGGCGCCAGCATGCATGCGGCCCACGAGGTGGGCAGCGACGTGCTGACCGCGCTGGGCAAGATCGGGCCGCTGTACCGCGACACCGTGCAGGGCGCCAATTTCGTGGTGTTGCGCTCGCCCGACGTGCCGTCGATCCTGGTGGAGACCGCGTTCATCAGCAATCGCAGCGACGAACGGCGGCTGGACAGCAGCAAGGACCGCAAGCGGCTGGCCGAGGCGGTGCTGACGGGCGTGAAGCAGTATTTCGAAACCACCCCGCCGCCCGGCACACTGTTTGCTGAACAGCGCAACGAGCGGCTGCACCTGAGGGCCGACGCGGCGACCGAAGTTGCGGCGACTGGCAAGCCCCCAGCGAACGCGCCGCCGGTGATCCCGGACAAGCCGACCCTGGTGGCTTCGGTGAACAATACGGCCCGGACCGGCGCCGACGTCCAGGACATGCACAAGGTATCGCGGGGCGAAACCCTGTCCGGCATCGCGCAGCAGTACGGCGTCAGCATGAGTGCGTTGCGTTCCGCCAATGCCAGCAGGATCCAGTCCGGCGGCGGGATCCAGACGGGCCAGGTCCTGTTGATTCCGAGTTCGTAGGGCGCGGGGAAACCGAGCCGGCTTGCGTGGCGAGCCATCCGCGCGACTGCATCGCGTGTGCAGGAGCGCGCCGTGCGCGCGACGCACTTCGCGGGAAACGGAACCGGTTGGGGCCATGGAGAAGACAGGCGCCAAGTGCCGGGCCGCTCCTGCGACGGCGGCTTTGACACCTCTCCGGCCCGCCACGATAATGTACGGCTCGCTGGCCGGAGCTCGATCTGGTCGAGCGCGTGGCGGTGGCGACCCTTCCGAAAATTTGCCCGAATAGCTCAGCTGGTTAGAGCACTAGACTGTTAATCTGGGGGTCCTTGGTTCGAGTCCAAGTTCGGGCGCCAACATGTGAAAGGCCGACGCATCGCGTCGGCCTTTTTTGTTTGCGGCGCCGTTGACGTCACGTGGACGCGGAATTCCCGCATACTCGCGCGTTTCGTTCCCTGCAACAGGAAGTCCGCCTCGTGTCTGCGAATCCGTTTTCAGCGAATCCTCCCGTTGGCATCAGCGGCATGGCGGTGTACGTGCCGCCGTACCGAGTGGATCTGGAACGATGGTCCGGCTGGACCGGCAACGATGCTTCGAAGACGCGCGCGGTGGTGGGACACGCCTTCCGGATGCCGGGCCCCGACCAGAACGTCTACACGCTGGCCGCGAATGCGGTGCTGCGGTTGATCGCGCAATACGGCATCGACCCGCGTCGCGTCGGTTATCTCGCGCTCGGGACCGAATCCAGTATCGACAATGCAGCAGGCGCGGTGATCGTGCGCGGGCTGGTCGACCAGGCCTTGGCGTCGGAAGGCAAATCCGGGCTTGCGCGCGACTGCGAAGTGCCGGAGTTCAAGCACGCATGCCTCGGCGGCGTGTACGCGCTGAAGGGCGGGCTGCGCTATCTCGCCTGCGACGGGCGCGACCGCCAGGCGATCGCGGTGAGCGCCGACATCGCGGAGTACGCGCGCGGGAGCAGCGGCGAGCCTACCCAGGGCGCCGGTGCGGTCGCGATGCTGCTCGAGTCATCGCCACGCCTGCTGGAACTCGATCTCGCGCTGGGCGGCAGTGCGTCGGAATACCGCGGGCTGGATTTCCGCAAGCCGTTCCTCCGTTTCGCGGGACAGACGCCCGGCTTGCACGGACACCTGAGCGACCTGCCGGTGTTCAACGGCAAGTATTCGACCGATTGCTACACCGATGCGACGCTGCGCGCGCTGGATGCGATGTTCGCGCGACGTGGCGGCTCGCACGCAGGCTATCTGCGCGGGCTGGCGGCCGTGTTCATGCACCGGCCGTATCACCGGATGCCGCGCAATGCGTTGGCAATGGGTTATCTGGCGGCGCTGGGACACGACGCGGCCAATGGCGATGGCGCCGCGGCGAGCGAACTGGATCTGCATTGCGCGTCGGCTGGCGTGTCGCTCGACGACGTGGTGCGCGAGTGGCGGACCGGCGTCGACGGGTGCACGATCGATAGGTTGCCGGCGGATGCCTATCCCGCATCATCGGCGTTGCTGAAGTCGTTTCGCAAAATCGACACCTACCAGCAGATGGTTGAGGACAAGCTGCAGACCGGTTCCGATTCGATGATGGAATTCGGCAACCTCTACACGGCGGCACTGCCTGCATGGCTGGCCGCGGGGCTGGACGACGCGGCGGCGCACGGCCTGGAATTGGAATGCCGCGACGTGTTGTTGCTAGGCTACGGCAGCGGCGACGCGGCCGAAGCGATTCCCGCGCGCGTGGCGCCGGGCTGGCGCAAAGCAGCGCGCGCAATCGCGTTCCGCGATGCGCTGAATGGCGCGGTGGACCTCGACCAATCCGAATACGCCACCTTGCACGACGGCGGCACGTTGGACGGCACGCACTCGACGACCCTGTCCGGCGTGGTGATCGACCGCGTGGGCACCCGCAACGAGCACGCCTTCCAGGATTTCGGGATTGCGTATTACCGGTACATGGGGCAGCCGTGATCTTGCGAAGGTCTTTCATCGCGGCGCTTCCGCGTCAACGTTGGGGTTCATTCCATTAGTCCAACCTGCGGGACATGATTACGGGATCCCGGCAAGACACGCCTGAAGGTGCATGGCGTCGGCATGCGCGACCCGCACGCGTCCGGAGTTGGCCACGATCACCGCCCTGCCAGCGTGTTCGCGCGCGTGGCAGATGGTGAAGGTCACGTTGCTGCCGCCCGCGCTGCCGCTCGGCTGGAAATCGATGCGCCTGCGCCCGGCGCTGGTGATCACGTGCGTGCCGGCGGGCATGGCAGCTTGCACGTCGAGGATCGACCTGCCCGGATCGGGCTGGCCATCGTGGTCCGCATCCTGCGCGATGATCCAGCCGTGTTGCCAATCCGCGATCGACGCGCATCGGTGTCCATTCGAACTCGGGCACACCAGCACGCGTGAGTTGCGCATGACCGCGGCAGTGCGCGCGCCGCGCAAGCCCGCGGCAATCGCGTCTTCGATGCCGGAATCCCGCGTGCGGGCGATCAGGCCGCCCATCGCCGGCGCACCGATCATCGCGAGAATTCCGGCAATCGCCAGCGCGATCAGCAGTTCCGTCAGGGTGAAGCCACGTGCGGTGCGTGCAGATGGAGCCATGACCGTTCCCTCCATGCGATGGGAACAGTCTCGGCGACGGACAGAATTCGCGGCAGCGGTAGACGCCGCCGGTGTTTGTGGGCGCCTGCCCACGCTCGATGTAAGGGTGTCGGTCTTCCGTCGGTTGATCACCTGGCCGGCGGCGGCATGCGAGGCGCGTGCAAGTGTCGGCAGCCAGTCACTTCGGGGCGGACGGGACCAGTCCGTAGCGGCTCATGATGGAGACCAGCGTGCCCTTGTCCGGTGGCCCGCCTGCGTTGATCACCGCGGCCATCTCCCTGAAGTATTGGGCGCCCAGGTCCGGAGACATGACGATCAGCGCTCGCGCGGTGCCGGCAAAGGGATTCGAGAACCCGTGCACCGTACCCTTTGGGGTGTGCATGGATTCCCCGGGTGCGAGATCGCGCGTGTCGGCGCCGACGCTGTAGCGCAGCGTGCCCTCGAGGACGTAGACGATTTCTTCGTTGTTCGAATGGCTGTGCGGGGGCGGAACGTTCGAGGCAGGCGGCACGGTCAATTCGAAGATGCCCATGCTTCCCTGCTGAGCGCCATCGACGAGGTAACGGATGCCCAGTCGGCCAACGTGGATTTCATCTGTGTCCATGGCGCGGTTCCGCTTCGGTTGAACGTGCCCGGGTGGTGCTTGCCAGGAACTTGGGGGCGTCGGGTTGCGTGGGGAAGACCCCTGTGCTCAGGCGCCCGTCGTCGTGCGGGCTTTGGCGAGCAGCCCGGAAATATGGCGCATCGCGCTGAGTCGCTGCGCCTCCGGCGAGGCTCCGGCAAGCAACCTGGCGGCCTGGTCGAGGTCAGCGTCGCGCTGCCTGCTGCCCGCGGCGCCCGCAGGCGCGATCAGGGAATCAACGTACAGCGCGTAGGCGTAATCGTGGCGGAACGACGTGCCGGTCGCGCCGGCTTGTTGTTCTTGACGGTACCAGGTCATCGCCGGTTGCAGGGTTGCCTTGGCCTCGTCGCGGCGGCCCTGCATCGCGATCGCCTGCGCGAGGATGTACCGGGCGCGCGATTCACGCGGTTTCGGATCGGCTTGCGTGGCCGTCGCGTTCGGGATGATCGCGAGCCACTGGCGCGCCAGGGTTTCCGCTTGCGCGTAGCGCCCGAGCTGCATGGAGGCTCGCGTGGCGACGTTGAGACTGTCCGCCAGGTTCTGGTTTTTCCAGCGGGTCGCGCCTGCGTCCGTCGCCGGCACATCGATCGGCTGGATTGCGGCGCGCGCCGCGGTGGCCTCGGCCAATGCCGGTTGCAGTGCACCCTGGCTCAGTTTGATATCCCCGAGTGCCAGCGGCAGGTTGGTCGCCGCAAGCCGGCGCTGGGCAGATTCGGGCGGCCGATCCGCCATCAGCGATTGCAGGTCCCGCACGGCGGCCTGCGCCGACTGCTCCGCCCCCCCTTCGCCGGTCTCCGCGATGGCTCTCGCGAGGTCGAGCCGGATGTACCAGGTCACGGCAGCGAGGGGTTTGGGGCTGCGCGGGTCCTGCGCCAACGCCAGCGCCGCGCGCAGGGTGGCGATGGAAGTGGATACCTCGCCGCGCTCGAACTGGAACGTGGCAACCTGGCTCCGGGCCTGCGCCAGCCTGGCCCAGGCATCGACACTGGACGGGTCGAAGCGTACCCAATCCTCGGCGGCCTGCACGGCTTCGTTCGCATGCTTCGCGGCCGCCGTCGCATCGTGCCGGCCCGCCGCAAGATCACCGAGCCGCTTCACGGCAAAGAAGCGATCTTCCAGCGAATGCAAATCGCCCGGCCGGCGCGCCAGGACCTTTTCGGTCATCGCAAACACCTGCTGCTCCAGCTTTTCGGCTTCACCGATGCGGCCGAGTGCCTGCAGTTCCCCGGACTTGGTATCGGCGGTATCGGCCCAGGAGGCTGCGGCATTCAAATCCGACAAATCCAGCGCGCCAAGGCCCGCAAGCGTCTTGAGCGCCTCTTCGCAGGTTGCCAGGCCTTGCTGCGGCCGCTGGTTGAGGCAGATGATGTTCAAGGTATCGGCGTAAAGTTGCCGCACCCGGCGCGACGGATTGGCAGCGTTGACGAGCGGCCGCAGCAGGGCGGCAGCCTGATCCATCGGCGCCGAACTCCCGCCGCCCACGGCGGATCCGTAATTCGCGTTGTACAGGATCGAGGCGAGGCCATAGACCACCGGCTCGCCATCGTTGCCCGCCGCGCGCAGCTTCCCGAAGATCGCCTGGGCTTCGCCGAAATTCTTGCGCGCGGCTTTGTCGTCGCCGCTGGCATTCTGGGCCGAACCCAGGCGCACCAGCGCCATCGCCTTGTTGATTTCGGTTTCCGGGGTGAGCAACGCCGGCGGCAAGCCGTCGTAGTAATCCACGGTTTTCTGCGCCAGCATGCCCAGCGTGCCTAGCCGGCCAGTGGGTGCGAGCTCGTTGTAGAAGTCATCGATCATGAAGCCGACCAGGTTTTCCGCGTGCGTGCGCGAGGCCTGGGCTTCCGCCTGCGCGATCTTGGCGCGGTGCATGCCGATGAAGCCGAACATCGCTGCGATGATCGCGAGTACCAGCAACACCACGCAGACGGTCGCGACCATGCGCGTGCGCAGCAGGGCGCGGTGCGTTGCTGCCTCGCGTTCGCGTTGCGCGGTGAGCTGGCGCTCGGCTTCCTCGCGCGCTTCGCGGGCATGGCGCTGGTTGCGACTGGCGAGCACCACGCTGCACAGCACGTCGTGGGTCAGTTCCACGCGGCGCATGTCGAGGCGTTCCTCGATGCGCAGCAAGCGGCGGTTCACCAGCGTGGGCAACGCATCGGGAGAGGCGCCCGCGGCGTCCAGTGCCTTGCGCACGCGTTCCTCGGCCAGGCTTTCGCGATAGCCGGATTCGGTCAGCAGTTCGTCCTCGATCACGCGCCGTACGCCGGTCGGCTGGTCGGCCAGTGCGCGTTCGTAGAACTCGGACAGGATCGTGTCGCGTGAGCCCGCCAGCAGGTCGGCGGAAATTTCGCGGCGTCCCTGCGCCTGCCGTGCCGCGTTGAGTTCGCGGCATACCAGGCTCAGCAGCGAAGGTTCGATCTCCGCGTTGGCCAGTTCCGACCCCCCGGCGACAAAGCGCACGATCGCTTCGGCGACTTCCTGCGATACCAGCTTGCCGCCGGGTTTCACCACCGCGCTCAGTGCCTGCGCGCCGTTCATGCGCGCCAGCCGCATCCGGTTCTGCGTGATCGAAGGCATGATGTCCTTCACGCTTTCCAGGTGCGCGAGATAGTCCTCGCGCAGCGCGATCAGCACGCGGTAATCGGCACGCGCAAAATCGAACTGTTCGGCGGCCTGGTCGTCTTCCTCCAGGCGTTTTTCCAGCGCCGCCGGCGCACGGTTCTCGACGAGGTCGGCGAGGTCCTCGAGGAACTGTTTTGCGCGCAGGCGGCCCGCGTCATCGGCCTGCCCGAGCGTGAAGATTTCCTCGAACTGGTCGAAGATCAGCAGCGGCATCAGCGTGTGGCCGTCGGCATCGCGCAGCAGGTCTTCGCGGTGGTGCAGGAATTCCCACAGCGATTCGCCTTCGATCGCGCTACCCGGCCGCGTCCAGTGGCCGGCTTCCGCGGTGGCACGGAAGATCGCCTGCTTGATCTGCTCGGAAGGCGAGGGCGATCCGGGCGCGTAGTCGACGCGCACGTAAACCGGGCAGAAGTCGGCACCGCGCAGGCGCGGCACCAGACCCGCGCGCAACAGCGAAGTCTTGCCCAGGCCCGATTGCCCGAACAGCACTGTCAACAGTTTGCGCTGCACGCGCCGCGCGAGCTCCGCCGCTTCCTCGTCGCGGCCGTGGAAATACGCGCGGGTTTCCTCGGAGTAGGAAAACAGCCCGAGCCAGGGGTTTTCCGGATCGAGCATCACCGTGTCGCGGCGGTTGATGTCGTTCATGCGCGCCTCCCGCTCAGCAGTTCCTGCAAGCGGCGCAGGAATCCCGGCGTGGCCTCGCCGCTTGGCAGGCGCGTCATGTGCACCGCCTTGAAATGCTCCGGCACCAGTGTGGTGGCTTCGGGCGTGTCGTCGATGCAAACCGGCAGGATGAACACCGCGCCTTCCGCGATGTTGCGCGCGCGGTCGACCGCGTAGCTCCATTCACGGCGGAAGTAGGCTTCGTGGCGGTGCTCGGTCGTGGCCGAAATCACTGGCACGAAGAAACTGCAACGCGCGATGTTCGCACGGATCTTGCGATCGTAATCGTCGCCGCCTTCGAGACGGTCGAGATCGAACCAGGTGGTGAGCCCGGCCGCATCCATGCCGGCTTTCAACCGTTGCACCGCGGGCAGGTCCTCGCGTGCGTAGCTGATGAAGATCGCGTTCTCCGGCATCTCGCGTGCCGGCGGCAGGAAGCGTTGCGGCGCATGCGAAGGCGAGGTCTGCGCCGGGCGCTGGCGCGCGCTCCAGCGCTGGTGCAGCTCGGCGACGAAGGATTCCGCGCCGCCGTACACGCGCGTGCGCACGCTGACCTGCTGCAGGAACGCGACCAGGCGTGCGTCCTTGGCGGTGTGGTCGTCGGCGAAAACCTCGGTGACATCGCGCGGGTCGGACAGGCGCTTGCGCTTGGCCATGCGCAGGAACAACCGCGCCAGCCAGTTGGAGAAGTCGCTGCCTATCAGGAGCAGGTGGTTGTGTTCAAGTTCGTGGAAGAGTTTTTCCGGCGTCAGGTGTTCGGACTGCAACGCGCAGATGAACTCCAGCATGTCCTCGTCGGACAACACGTACGTGGGCGAGGCGGACAGTCGGCCGAGCAGGTGGTACACCACGCTGCGGCGCAGGTCGGCGCGTTCGCAGGGCAGGTCGGCGACGCGGTTGGGCGAGTAGGCGATCACTTCGGCCGAAGGCTGGCCGCCGTAACGTTCCTGGTTGACGGCGTTTTCGAGCAGCGGGTCGAAGGTCGTCGTGACGAACAGGTCGAAGTCGGCGATCTGCGCCAGTTGCCGCAACGCCATCGGCGGCTCGAATTGCACCTCGCGCATGATCGAACGCAACCGCGTGTAGGCTTCCTCGCGGCGCCCGCGCTGGCCGAGGTACGAACACATCACGTCGTTGAGCGTGAGCGGCTGCGGCAGTTCGGTCGTGTTGACCGACAGGCGCGCCGCCAGTTTCTCCGCGAGCCAGACGTACAGGGGGCGCAGGCCGCCGTCGGTCTGCACCCGCAGCAGGTCGGGACCGATGATCGGAATGACCCGGTGCTCCTCGATGTAATTGAGGAGGTCGTCCCATGCGTCGTCGTCAAAACTCTGCGGCGTCTCGACAGCGTTCGGCAGCGTCATTTCGCCAACCCTCGCAATGGACGCGCGGAGCTTACTCCAGCGGATGGCCGGTTGCATGGGCTGCCCACGGCGGGTGGTTGCCGGCCTGCGGCACCTTGCTGACAAGGGTTGTCAGCAGGGCAAACGTATAATGTCGGGATGGATGCAAGCCGCGCTTCGCAACACGACAAAGAACGTTTCGAACTGGTCGCGCCGTACCGGCCTTCGGGCGACCAGCCGCAGGCCATCGCCAAGCTGATCGAGGGGTTCGACGCGGGCCTCGCCGCGCAGACGCTGCTGGGCGTCACCGGCTCGGGCAAGACCTTTACGATCGCCAACGTGGTGCAGGCGGTGCAGCGCCCGACGCTGGTGCTGGCGCCCAACAAGACGCTGGCCGCGCAGTTGTATGGCGAGTTCAGGCAGTTCTTCCCGCACAACGCGGTCGAGTATTTCGTCAGCTATTACGACTACTACCAGCCCGAGGCGTACGTGCCGTCGTCCGACACGTACATCGAGAAGGACGCTTCGATCAACGACCACATCGAGCAGATGCGCCTGGCTGCCACCAAGGCACTGCTGTCGCGCCGCGACGCGCTGATCGTCGGCACGGTGTCGGCGATCTACGGGTTGGGCGATCCCGAGGATTATCTGTCGCTGCGGTTGATTCTTTCGGTCGGCGACCGCGTCGATCCGCGCGCGTTGCTGCGTCAGTTGACCGAACTGCAGTACACCCGCAACGAGATGGAACTGCACCGCGGCACCTATCGGGTGCGCGGCGAAAACCTCGACATCTTCCCGGCCGAGAACGAAACCGAGGCCATCCGCATCGAGATGTTCGACGGCGAGGTCGAGCGCATTTCGATGTTCGACCCGCTGACCGGCGACGTTCTCCGCAAGTTGCCGCGCTGCGTGGTGTATCCGGCCACGCACTATGCGTCGACGCGCGAAAGCGTGCTCAACGCGATCGACACGATCAAGGAAGAGCTCGGGCAGCGCCTGGAAGTGCTGCGTGGCGCCAGCAAGCTGGTGGAAGCGCAACGGCTCGAACAGCGGACGCTCTACGACATGGAGATGATGCACGAGGTCGGTTACTGCCAGGGCATCGAGAATTACTCGCGGCACCTCACCCGGCGCCTGCCCGGCCAGCCACCACCCACGCTGTTCGATTACCTGCCGTCCGACGCGTTGCTGGTGGTGGACGAATCGCACGTCACGATTCCGCAGTTGGGCGCGATGTACAAGGGCGACCGCTCGCGCAAGGAGACTTTGGTCGAGTTCGGGTTCCGCTTGCCGAGCGCGCTCGACAACCGCCCGCTGAAATTCGAGGAGTGGGAACAGCGCGAACCGCGCACGATCTTCGTGTCGGCGACGCCCGGTCCGTACGAACGCAAGCAGTCCGGTGACAGCGTGGTCGAGCTTGTGGTACGCCCGACCGGACTGGTCGACCCGCAAGTCGAAGTGCGGCCGGTGCGCTCGCAGGTCGACGACGTGCTGGGCGAGATCCGCGAGCGGGTGAAGCTGGGCGACCGCGTCCTGATCACCACTCTGACCAAGCGCATGGCCGAGAACCTCACCGACTTCCTGGCCGAGCAGGACGTGCGCGTGCGTTATCTGCATTCGGACATCGAAACGGTCGAGCGCGTGGAAATCATCCGCGATCTCAGGCTCGGCAAGTTCGACGTGCTGGTCGGCATCAACCTGCTGCGCGAAGGCCTGGACATGCCCGAGGTTTCGCTGGTCGCTATCCTGGACGCCGACAAGGAAGGTTTCCTGCGCGCCACGGGTTCGCTGATCCAGACCATCGGGCGTGCCGCCCGCAACGTGCGCGGCAAGGCGATCCTGTACGCCGACACCATCACCAAATCCATGCAGGCCGCGATCGACGAAACGGACCGTCGCCGCGCCAAACAAGTCGAATACAACCTCGAACACGGCATAACGCCGACCACCATCGTCCGCGACATCGCCGACGTGATGGAAGGCGCCCGCGATGAACCATCGTCGCGCGGTCGTGGACGTGGTCGCGGCAAGGGGCTCGCCGAGCCGGCACGCAAGGTCGCCGAGGAAAACGCGGATTATTCCGTGCTCGACGCACACGCCGCCGCGGCCCTCATCAAGAAGCTGGAATCGCGCATGTACAAGCACGCGCAGGACCTGGAATTCGAGGAAGCCGCGCGCCTGCGGGACGAGATCCACCGTGTGCGAGAGCAGGCCTTCATGCAATAGCGGGGTCGGCGTGCCAACACGACCGACGTTCGATTGCAGGAGCCTGCCTGCAGGCCACCCCACACGCGCCCAACGCGAAGGGGGTTGCGCGCGCGATGAATGAAACCGGATCCTGACGCCCGCTCGCGGATTTCAGATGCCCAACGCATCCCCAGGCCAATCCTGGAAATCCGCGGCGCGTGCGTCGACGTACAGGGTTACCTGATTCGCTGACGGCTCGCCGCATGGATCGTTGCGGCATCAATGCGCGTTCGACTTGTGTCGCCCCAGGATCCGGTCCAGCACCCGCAACACGGGTCGTGCGGTGACACCGTAAAGCGCGATCGAGAACAGCACGGTCAGCGCGGTCACCGACCACAACCCGAGCGGGTTGTGGTGTGGATTGGCGCCCACCTCGCGGCTGATGTAATACAGCGAACCGAGCCCGCGGATGCCGAAATACCCGAGGGCCAGCCGGACCGGCATGGGGTGTTTCGACCCGACGAACCCCAGCAGGGCCGCGAGTGGACGCACCACCAGCAGCGCCAGCACCGCGAACGCGGCTTCGCGCCAGCCAATTCCGTCCAGCACGCCGCTGGCGATCGCGCCGCCGAACAGCCCGAACACGAGGAACGCCAGCATGCGTTCGAGCCGGCGCGCGGAAGCGGTGAGGCGCCGCGCGTATTCGAGTGCGCTTCCGAATTTGCGCAAGGTGACGGCGGCCGCGAACACCGCGACGAATCCGTAGCCGTGCAGCACCTCGGCGGCTGCATACACGAGAAACGCCAGCCCCACCGATGCCAGCCCTTCGCTGGATTGCGAAAGTTGCAGGCGTTCGGGCAGCAAATTGTTGCCCTTGATCAGCAGCCAACCGCAAGCAAATCCCACCGCGCCAGCAATGGCAACGCCCCACACGAGATCGACGGCGGCCCAGCGCGCGATCCACCAACCCGGTTGCGCATCGTGCGCGATCAGGCTGGCGCCGAGCACGAGGAATGGCAGTGCCAGCCCGTCGTTCAGGCCAGCTTCGGACGTGAGTGCGAAACGCGTTTCATCTTCCTCGCCCACGCCGGGTGGGCCGACCTGCACCGACGCCGCCAGTACCGGATCGGTCGGGGCCAGGATCGCGCCAAGCAATACTGCCACCCCGAGCGGCAGCCCCAGCAGTCCCCATCCCAGCGCCGCCAGCGCCGCGACCGACACGGGCATCACGACCACCAGCAACCGCCACGTGCTGGTCCAGCCGCGCCACGTGAAACGCCGGTCGATGCTCAAGCCGGCGCCCATCACCGCGACGATCAGTACCACTTCCAGCAGCACCGTCGCGATCAGCGGGTGCGCCTGCGGTGCGGCAAGTTCCGGCGTGAACAGGAAGGCGACGAAACCGGCGCCGACCGCCAGCATCGGCAAGGTGAGCGGCAGGCGCTCCAGCCACAACGGCAACCATGCCACGATCAGGATCACGGCACCGAAGCCGGCGAACGCCAGGAGTTCCGCGAGATGCATGGTCGCGAGGTTGGTCCTTCAACACGCGGTCAGTCACATCATCATGGACGTGCGGTGCGCGAGCGGCAACACCGGCCGCGCAGTCCGTTCAGCGCCATCCCGGTGCGGCGCTGGGTTGCATCAGTGTCCGGGCGCGCCGACTTGCCGCAGGACCTGCCTGACCGCTTCGGCTACCGCTCCAGGCTGGTCGATGCCTTCCCCGGCGTTGCGCGCGCATCGAAGGATGATTTGCGCCCACGCTTGCGACCACGTCGCTCCGCTGAGCGACGGGGTTCCGTCAGACGCCGATTTTGCCTTGGCGCGCCGCGACGGCGGCGCCGAGCAGGCCCGGGTTCGGATGCGTGATCACCTGCACCGCCATGCGCCGCATGTAATCGGCGTGGCGGCCCTTGGCGGTGAAGGCTTCCATGAACTCGCTGGCGCGGAAGAAATCGAGGAAGTGCAGCACCACGCCCCCCGCGATCATCACGGTGTTGGCGCCGTGCAGCAGCGCGGCGTCACCTGCGGCTGCACCGTAGATCCGGCAGAAACGCCGCAGTGCGTGCACGGCATCGGCTTCGCCCGCCAGCGCCGCATCGACCACGTCCTTGGAACGCCGCGAACCGGTCTGCGTGGCAGGCGCCGGCACGGGCTCCACCCCGCGCAGGCAGGCATCGATGTTGGACAGGCCGTGGCCGCTCAGCAAGCGCTCGGTCGATACGCGCCCGTGGCGCTTGCGCAGCCAGGCGGCGATCTTGCGCTCCTCATCGTCGGTGGGCGCGAAGCTGGCGTGGCCGCCTTCGGTGGGGACCGCGTGCCAGCCCTGCGTGGCCGAGCCCGTCAGCAACGCGACGCCGAGCCCGGTGCCGGCGCCGATCAGCGTGACCGGGCCAAGCGGTGGCGTCGTGAGCGTGCCGTGGACCGCGATGCGGTCGCTGGTGGCGAGGTGCGGTGCCGCCCATGCGATGGCCGCGAAGTCGTTGATGAGCCGCAGGTCGTCGAGCCCGAGCGCGTGTTGCAGCGTGTCGCGGTTGAATGACCAGTCGCGATTGGTCAGGGTGATGTCGTCGCCTTCGATCGGCGAAGCGACCGCCAGCGCGGCGCGCACGGGTTCGACCTGGGTCGCTTCGAGATAGTGCCGCGCCGCGTCGCGCAGACTGTGGAAGCCGGCGTCGGTGAGCGTCTGTTCCTTCAGGATCTGCGGCGCGTCGGCGGTCAGGTCGGTGAGCGCGAAGCGCGCGTTGGTGCCGCCGATATCGCCGATCAGTGCAAGCTCGTGCATCTTCCTTCAGTCCTCACGCGTGGATTCGGAGTGGGCGAGGTCCTTCCACAAGCTGGAACGCCGCACCATCAATTTCATTGGCAACATCCTGCTTTCGACGTGTTCGTCGTGGATCAATCGCAGCAGGCTGTCCACCAGCATTTCACCGGCGCGGCGCGTGTCCTGCAACACGGTTGTGAGCGGCGGGTTGACGAAGCTGGCCATCGGGATGTCGTCGAAGCCCGCCACCGCGACCTCGAATGGGACGCCGATGCCATGCGCCGACAGCGCGCCGATGGCGCCGATCGCGATCAGGTCGCTGGCGGCAAAGACGGCATCGAACGATTCACCGCGCGCGAGCAAGGCCTCCACCGCGCGACGGCCTTCCTGCTGCGAGCTCTCCGCGTCCACCTGCAGCGCGTCGTCCGGCACGATGCCGCGCGTGCGCAGGGCCTGCAGGTGTCCGCGATAGCGTTCCTGGAATTCCGGGAAGTGCCGCGAAGCATCGCCGATGAACGCGATGCGGCGACAGCCTTGGTCGAGCAGGTGTTCGGTGACGCTGCGGCCGCCGCTGAAGTTGTCGCAGCCGATCGTGACGCAGGGCTGGTCGGGCATCACCGCGCCCCAGCTCACCAGCTTGGTGCCGCGCGCGCGCAATTTTTCCAGCCGGCTGGTGTGGGTCAGGTAATCTCCGTAGCCGAGCAGGATGATGCCGTCGGCCTTTTTGCTCTCGGCGAAGTCCGCGTGCCAGTCGCGGGCAAGTTCCTGGAACGAGATCAGCAGGTCGTAACCGTGCCGCGCACAGGCACGGGTGATCGAGCCCAGCATCGACAGGAAGAACGGATTGATGTGCGAATCGTCGGGCGTGGGATCCTCGAAGAACAGCAGCGCGAGCGTGCCGGTCAGCCTGCCGCGCAGGCTCGACGCGCTCTTGTCCACCGTGTAGTTGAGTGTCGCCGCGGCCGCTTCCACGCGCCTGCGGGTGTCCTCGCTCACCGAAGGATCGCCGCGCAGCGCGCGCGAAACCGTGGCCTGGGAAACCCCGGCCTTTTCGGCAATGTCGAACGACGTGATGCGTTTCTTGCTGTGCACGCGGGAACGGCCTTCGGGAGCCACGATCGTACGGTCGCGGCTGCCGATGCTAGCCAAATTCGCGCGATGCTGCCGGGCGGACCCGCTCAATCGGGTGCGTCTCCTTCGGCGAGCGAGGCAAAGATTGCGCCACAGGCGGGCAGGTGCACGCGCTCGCCGTCCAGCGTGCCCTCGTGCAAGCCGTGTCCGCGCACGCGCTGCGCACCGCGGATCGAAGGCAGTTCCACGTCGGTGGCCGCGTCCGAAAGATTGAAGGCGACCAGCAGGGTTTCGCCGGGCGCTTCACGGACGAACGCCAGCACCGGTTCCGGCGTGTCCAGGAAGCGGATGGTGCCGGTGCGGAGCGCCGGATGCGCGTGACGCCAGTGCATGAAGGCGCGAAAGCCGTGGAGCGTCGAAGCCTCATCGGTCTCCTGGCGCGACACCGCCAGCGCCAGATGTTCCTGCGGCACCGGCAGCCACGGCGCGCCGCGGGTGAATCCGCCGTGGGCGTCCGCGGTCCACGGCATCGGCGTGCGACAGCCGTCGCGCCCCTTGAACTGCGGCCAGAAGGCAATGCCGTACGGATCGCGCAGCGCCTCGAACGGCACCTCGGCCTCGGTCAGGCCCAGTTCCTCGCCCTGGTACACGCATACCGAGCCGCGCAGCGAGCACACCATCGCCGTGAGCTGGCTGGCCAGCGCCGCGGAGGCGCGGCCGCCGCCCCAGCGGCTGAGCACGCGTTCCACGTCATGGTTGGAAATCGCCCAGCACGGCCAGCCTTCCGTCATTTTCGACTCCTGCGCGCGCACCGTGTCGCGGATGTAGGCGGCACTGAAATCGTCGGTGAGCAGTTCGAAGCTGTAGCCCATGTGCAGGCGGTGCGCGGTCGTGTATTCGGCCATCGTTGCCAGCGAATCTTCCGATGCGATTTCGCCCAGCGTGGTCGTGCCCGGATAGCCATCGAGCAGCGCGCGTAGTGCGTCGAGGAACGCCAGGTTCTCCGGCCGGGTGTTGTTGAAGTAGTGGTACTGGTACGCGTAGGGATTGTCGGCGCTGAACCCGCGCCCCGAGCGGCGATCCTTGGGCTTGGGCGGGTTGTCGCGCAGCTGTGCGTCGTGGAAACAGAAGTTGATCGAGTCCAGCCGGAAGCCGTCCACGCCGCGATCGAGCCAGAAGCGCAGGTTTTCCAGCATCGCCGCGCGCACGTCGGGGTGGTGGAAGTTGAGGTCCGGCTGTTCGGTCAGGAAATTGTGCAGGTAGTACTGCTGGCGGCGCGGCTCCCACTTCCAGGCGGGACCGCCGAAGATCGACAACCAGTTGTTCGGCGCAGTGCCGTCCTCGCGCGGATCGGCCCACACGTACCAATCAGCCTTCGGGTTGTCACGGCTCTGCCGGCTTTCGCGAAACCACGCGTGGGTGGCCGAGGTGTGGCTCAAGACCTGGTCGATCATCACCTTCAGGCCCAGCGCGTGCGCTTTCGCGAGGAGCCGGTCGAAGTCCTCCAGCGTGCCGAAGAGCGGGTCGACCGCGCGGTAATCGGCGATGTCGTAACCGAAATCGGCCATCGGCGACTTGAAGAACGGCGCGATCCATACCGCGTCCACGCCCAGTGATGCCACGTAGTCGAGTCGCTCGATGATGCCGCGCAGGTCGCCCACGCCGTCGCCGTCGGTGTCGAGGAAGCTGCGCGGATAGATCTGGTAGATGACGGCACCGCGCCACCACTGCACATCGGTCATCGAGACGCCCCATGCCATGCGCGCACGGGACTCCGCGGCGCTGAAAACGGCGTCCAGCTTAGCGGCAGGCATGCGGACCCTGGCCCGTGCACGCATACGTATTCATGGATGTTGCGGGTGCGTCATGCCCGGCGAAACGCGGCGCCGGCGTCGGCACGCCTGCGCAGCGCCGGGCGCGCAGGACCGTCCGTGCACCGGGGGTTTGCGCAGAAAGCGTGTCGACCGGAACCGTGCCGGCAGGCGCCGTGGTGCGGTGCAACAAACGCGGGTGCGCCGCGCCATGAATACGTATTCGCCGGCGGTCCGCGGCGAAACCCGGCCCCTACCATGCAGACACGACCCCGCGCCCCGTGCGCGAGTCCGCACGCGCGGCGCAGCCCGCGGCAGGCACAACGACGATCATCACTGGGGACGAAACCATGCAACCGAAACGCAACATGCTGACGCTGGCGCTGCTCTCCGCGGGCATCGGCCTCGCGACTTGCGCCAACATCGCCTTCGCCGCCAGCGCACCTGCGGGCGGTGCGCAGGAACAGGCGCAGCCGCAAGCGCAATCCACCGCCACCGACCAGGACACCACCAGCCAGGATCCGGCGGACGCGGACAAGCAAAAGAAGCGCAAGGGCCAGCCGACCCAATTGCAGGCCATCAACGTACACGGCTACGCCGGAAGCCTGCAGAACGCCACCGCGATCAAGCGCAACTCCGACGAAATCGTCGAAGCGGTTTCCGCCGAACAGATCGGCAAACTGCCGGGCACCAGCATCGCCGACACGCTCGGCCGGCTGCCCGGCCTCGCGGTGCAAACGCTCAGCGGCCGTCCGCAGGTGCTCACGATCCACGGCCTTGGCCCCGATTTCTCGACCGCGCTCGTCAACGGCCGCGAGCAGGTCAGCACTTCCAACAACCGCGACGTGCAATACGACCAGTACCCGTCGAGCTGGTTCAACTCGGTGGTCGTGTACATGTCGCCCAGCGCCGGCCTCATCGGGCAGGGGCTGTCGGGCACCGTGGACATGCGCACGATCCGGCCCCTGGAGCAAGACCACCGAGTCGCGGCGGTCAACGCGCGCTACGTGTGGAACAGCCTCGACACGCTTTCCCCCGGCGAAGGCGTAAGTGATCACGGCTATTCGGTGAACGGCGTGTACGTCGACCAGTTCGCCGACCACACCTTCGGCGTCACGCTGGGGGTGGATATGGAATCCAATCCGGCGCAGATCGAACATCAGGCACCGTGGGGTTATCCCACCGACTCGAGCGGCAATTTGGTGGTGGGCGGTTCCAAGAATTACGGCATCTCGGACCAGTTGAACCGATTGGGCCTGCTCGCGACCTTGCAATTCAAGCCGAGCGACAACTTCACCAGCACCCTTGACCTCACCTGGGACAACTTCCGCGAGACCCAGCAAGCCAAGGGCATGGAGCTGCCGCTGCTGTGGGGCGGTGCGACGCTGGCGTCCGCCAACGCGCAGAACGGCTTCGATCAAAGCGGCACGTATGACGGCGTGGCCGCGGTAGTCCGCAATGACTACAACAAGACCCGCGCCAAGGTCTGGAACATCGGTTGGAACAACAAGTTCCGCTTCAGCGAAGGCTGGTCGGGCGAACTGGATGCCAGCTACTCGCGTGCCGACCGCAGCGACATCCTGCTCGAAAGCTATACGGGCACCGGATACAGCAAGACGGGTCCGCTCGACACCATTGATTTCAGCGAACTATCCAACGGCCTGCTGTACGTCAACACCGCGCAGGACTACACCCAGGGCCTGCTGCTGACCGATCCGCAAGGCTGGGGCAGCGGCAACAATCCGCCGGTGGTGCAGGCGGGCTTCATCAACGCGCCGCATACCAACGATTACCTCGCGCGGCTGCGCCTGAGCGTCCAGTACGACTTCATGAGCGGCCCGTTCTCGAACGTGAAGTTCGGCGTCGATCGCGCCACCCGCAACAAGAACTACAACATCGGCCAGGACTTCATCGTCCTTCCGAATGGTGCGCAGACCGCGCCGATCCCGTCCGCCGGGACCGGCGATCCGCTGGCGTGGATGGGCATCGGCCCGCAGGTGATCTACAACCCGCTGGATTTGCTCTCCAATGGCACCTACGACCTGTTCCCGACCGCGTTGTCGTCGATCGGCGTGCCGCCGAACTGGAAGGTGCGCGAGCTCGATACCACGCCGTTCGTGCAGTTCGGCCTGGATACTTCACTCGGCAACGTGCCGGTGCGCGGCAACATCGGCGTGCAGGTGGCGCATACCAACGAATCCTCGCAGGGCCAGCGTGTTGCGGCAGGCACGAGCAACACCGGTTCCTCGGTCGTGACCCTGGTGCCGGTTTCGGGCGGTACCAGCTATACCCGCTGGCTGCCCAGCGCCAACCTGGTGTTCGGCTTCACCGACAGCACCGATTTGCGCGTCGGCGTGGCGCGCGTGCTGGCGCGGCCGCGCATGGACCAGATGAGCGCAAGCCTTGCGATCAGTGGGAACGTCACGCATCTGACTTCCACCGATCCGAACACGTCGTACTTCAGCGCGAATGGCGGCAACCCGGAATTGCTGCCCACCATGGCCGACAACTTCAACATCAGCCTCGAGCACTACTTCGCACAGAACCAGGGGTACATGGCGGTGTCCGGGTATTACCTGAAGCTCACGGATTTCATCAATCCGAGCGCGGGCTTCCTGCACGACTTCGCGCCGTTCGTCGACGCGTTCCTGTCGCCGGCGCAGAAGCAGCAGCTCGGCACCACCTATGGTGTCGTGTCCGGGCCGACCAACGATGGCAAGGGCAACGTGAAGGGCCTGCAGGGCACGATCAACCTGCCGTTCAAGGCTTTCACCTCGGTGCCGGTGCTGGACGGTTTCGGCTTCATCCTGACGGGCGACTACACCAAGAGCTCCGTCACGTACGCGGGCAATCCGCAGGCGATCACGGTGCCGGGCCTGTCGAAGTGGGTGGCCAACGGCACGATCTACTTCCAGCAGGGTGGCTTCGAAGCGCGCATCAGCGACAGCTACCGCACCAGCTTCCTCGGCGAAGTGCAGGGCATCAGCGCCACGCGTATCCTGCAGACCATCAAGGGCGGCAGCATCTACGACGCGCAGGTCAGCTACACGATTCCCGATGGTCGCCTGAAGGGTCTGACGTTCCTGTTGCAGGGCTCCAACCTCACCAACCAGAAGTTCATCACGTACCAGAATGGCGATCCGCGCCAGGTGCTGACGTGGGAGGAATACGGGCGCCGCTACGAAGTCGGCGTGTCGTACAAGTTCTGACCGGAGCACGGATCGAGTCGGACATCGATGGCACGGAGTCGGTGTCGCATGGGAATTTCTCGTCATTCCGGGTTCGTCCCTGCGGGGCGCCCCGGAATGACGAGCACGAAAACGGTGGACTGTCTTGAAATGACGAGGTTGTGGTTGAGGTTCGGCACTGATCGGGTCGCTTCGCCGGCCTTCATCCGTATTGATCCGTGTCAAAAGCTTTTGCCGTCCTGGGCAATTCTGCAAATCGCGCGTTGTACCTTTCCGCAATGAACGACGCGGCGATCCGGCGCGTGGTGATCGTGGGTGGCGGCACCGCCGGCTGGATGGCGGCGGCGCTGCTGGCGCGCGGTGTCGGGCGCGCCTGCGAAATACACCTGGTCGAATCCGCCGAGATCGGCACCGTCGGCGTGGGCGAGGCCACGATCCCGCAGATCCAGCACATCAATGCGTTCCTCGGCATCGACGAGGATGACCTGATGCGCTTCACTCACGGCACCTACAAGCTGGGCGTGCAACTCAACGACTGGGGACGCATCGGCGATTCGTACCTCCATGCATTCGGCGACGTCGGGCTGCCGCTGGGCCTGCTGCCGTTCCACCACTACTGGTTGCGCAGCCGCGCGCAAGGCGATGCGCATTCGCTGTGGGCGTATTCGCTGAACGCAGCCGCGGCCGCCTCGAACAAGTTCGCGCGGCTGGAGAAGGTGCCGAACACGCCGCTGGGCGGCATCCGCTACGCCTACCAGTTCGATGCCGCGCGCTACGCGCGCTATCTGCGCGAACGCATTCCAGAGGGCATGGTGCGGCGCATCGAGGGCAAGGTCGTCGAGGTGAAGCTGCGCGGCGAAGACGGTTTCGTCGAATCGTTGCGGCTGGAAAGCGGCGAGGTCGTGGAAGGCGATTTCTTCATCGACTGCTCGGGCTTCCGCGGCCTCCTGATCGAGGGCGCGCTGAAGACGGGCTACGAAAACTGGCAGCATTGGTTGCCGTGCGACCGCGCGATTGCGGTGGCCAGCGCAAGGTCGACGCCGATGCGGCCGTACACGCAGGCATTCGCGCGCACGGCCGGCTGGCAATGGCGGATCGCGCTGCAGCACCGCACTGGCAACGGCCACGTCTACAGCAGCCAGTTCATCAGCGACGACGAGGCCGCGGCGCAATTACTCGCCAACATCGAGGGCGAACGGCTGGAAGATCCGCGCCCGCTGCGCTTCGTCACCGGCATGCGCAAGCTCGCGTGGAACCGCAACTGCCTCGCGCTGGGCCTGGCCGCCGGTTTCATGGAGCCGCTGGAATCGACCAGCATCCACCTGGTGCAATCGGGTATCGCACGCTTCCTCGGGATGTTCCCGGACAGGCATTGCGATCCGTTGCTGGTCGAAACCTACAACCGCCAGACGCGCTTCGAATACGAGCGCGTGCGCGATTTCCTGATCCTGCACTACAAGGCCACCGAGCGCGATGACACGCCGTTCTGGCGGCAATGCGGGGCGATGGAGGTTCCCGGGGAACTTGCGCGCCGCATCGAACTGTTCCGCCGCACCGGATTGATCTTCCGCGAGGCCGACGAGTTGTTCACCGAAACCGGCTGGCTGCAGGTGATGCTGGGCCAGCGGGTCGAACCCGCGCGTTACCACCCGCTGGCCGACGGACTGGAGGAATCGAAATTGCAGGCGTTCCTGTCCGATATCCGTACGCTGGTTTCCCGTGCGGTCGAGCGTTTGCCCGCGCACGATGATTTCGTGGCGAAAACCTGCGCGCCCGCACCGACCGAAGCGGTGCATGCAGTCGCGCGGAGTGCATCGTGAAGCGGTTTGCGTTGGCCGTAGCCACGTTGCTGATTGGGCTGACAGGCATCGATCCAGCTTTCGCGGCGGTACCGACCCGTTCCGATGGCGCCGAAGCTTCATCCGGCGTGTACTACGAAATTTTCGTGCGCAGTTGGTACGACACCAACGGCGACGGCATCGGCGACCTGAACGGCGTCACGGCGAAGCTCGATTACCTGCGGTCGCTGGGCGTCAGCGGCATCTGGCTGATGCCGATCAATCCATCGCCCAGCTACCACGGTTACGACATCACCGATTACCGCGCGATCAATCCGCAGTACGGCACGATGGCCGATTTCGAGCGGCTGCTGCGCGAGGCCCACCAGCGGGGCATCAAGGTGGTGATGGATCTGGTGATCAACCACACCAGCAACCAGCACCCATGGTTCGAGGCGGCGCGCGACCCGCACGGCAAATACCGCGACTGGTACACGTGGGCCGTGTCGAAAACCGACCTCAAGGCGATCAGCGCCACCGGCGGTTTCGCGTGGCACGCGCTGCCGGATGGGCAAAACTATCTGGGCGTGTTCACGGACGGGATGCCCGACCTGAACTACGACGACCCGGCCGTGCGCAGGGAAATGATCGATGTCGGCAAGTTCTGGCTGAAGAAGGGCGTGGACGGCTTCCGTCTGGACGCTGCGCAGCACGTCTATCTCGACTTCGAGACCGACTGGGGCAGCGCCTCGGTGCTGCAGAAGAATCTCGACTGGTGGCGCGAATTCGATCGCGCCATGAAGGCGGCCAATCCGCACGCATGGCTGGTGGGCGAGGTGTGGCAGCAGAACCCGGCCGACCTCGCGCCGTGGATGGGTGCGCTGGATGCGGTGTTCGATTTCCCGCTGGCCGCACGGTTGATCGAAAGCGCAAAGACCGAGACCGACCGTGACATCGGCGCCACGCTGGCACGCGTTGACGCGGCTTACCGCGCCGCTGCGCGCGGGCGTTTTGACAATGCGCCGCTCTTGTCCAACCACGACACCGAACGCGTGATGAGCCAGCTCGACGGCAATCCCGATCACATGCGCGTGGCCGCCGCGATGTTGTTGACGCTGCCGGGGCATCCGTTCGTCTATTACGGCGAGGAACTCGGCATGCGCGGCAAGAAACCCGATCCGCACCTGCGCGAACCGATGCGCTGGTATCGCACCGGCGAGGGACCGGGCGAAGCGACGTGGGAAGGCTGGACGGCGGGAGATGACCCCGATGTTTCGGTCGAAGCGCAAAAGGGCGATCCCGCGTCGCTGCTCGACTGGTACCGGATGCTGATCGACTGGCGCCGCGACATTCCCGCGCTGCGCGACGGTGTTGCCCGTGCCTGGCGCGATGCCAACATGCAGGTCGCGGCGTGGGAACTGGATGACGCGCAAGGCGACGTGCTGGTGTTGCACAATCTTTCCGGCAAACCGCAGGCCGTGAACCTGCCCTCCAGTCGGTTCCACACATTGCTCAGGCACACCCGCGCGGACACCACGCTCGCCGGCGGTCGACTGGAATTGCCGCCATACGGCAGCGCGATCCTGCAATGAACGATCATCAGTACGCATTGCGGCACGCGCATGTTCTTTTTTTTGTCGTCATCCCGGACGCCGCGCAGCGGCGATCCGGGACCCAGTGACTTTGCGGTAGAGAGCAGAGTCGCTGGGTTCCGGGTTCCGCCCGCAAACAGCGCGGACGGCCCCGGAATGAGGAGTGAGGGTTTTCGCTTGCGGCTTGCTTCAAGAAGATGGACAAACTCGATGATGGCAAACCTTCGCATGTACGCACTTCTGGTTTTGCTGCTGGCCGGCTTCGCTGTGGCCGCGAATGCATCGGTCACGCCGCAGCTGCGTGATGACGGCGCGCGTGTTTTGCCGGATGGCGCAACGATTTCGGTGCAGATGGTGGCGTCCGGCGTGCTGCACGTGCATTACGTGCCGGCACAGAGACGCGCCACCCCGTCCAGCCTTGTGATCGACCCACATCCCGCCATGGCGCCGTCGTACCAGCCGCAGGCGAGCAAGCGTGGTGATGTCATCACGCTGCGTTCAAACCGGATGGTCGTGTCCTGGGACCCCAAGACGGGCGAATTGCAGGTTGCGGGTGCGCACGGCGTGTTGCTGCAGCAAACCGACTACGCCGCAATGGCACAGGGCCGCATCGTGCTCGACCACGCGCCCGACGATGCGCTATACGGCATCGGCGGCTTCGAAGCCAACCAGCCGGTCACGGCCGGCCTGCTGCGCAGCGGCAAGTTGGTGGCGCAGGCCGGCAAGCAGGGTCACGCCGGTGCGCCGTTCGTGTGGAGCACCAAGGGATACGGCGTGCTGGTCGATTGCGATGGCGCGGATTTCGATCTCGCGGGCGGCCGCATCACGATCGACAAGTTCAAGCGACCCGACGCCGACTATTACATCCTGGTCGGTACGCCCACGGAGTTGTTCGGGGAATTGGCCAAGCTCAGCGGATCCGCGCCGCTGTTTCCGAAGTGGGCGATGGGCTTCACCAACAGCCAGTGGGGCATCGACCAGAAGGAACTGCTCGACCTCGTCAAGACGTATCGCGCCAAGCACATTCCCATCGATAACTTCACCCTCGATTTCGACTGGAAGGCTTGGGGCGAGGGCGACTACGGCGAATTCCGCTGGAATCCCGAAAAGTTTCCGGACGCGCCCAGCGGCAAGCTCGCGAAGATGCTGGAGGCCCAGGGCGTGCACTTGACGGGCATCATGAAGCCGCGCCTGCTCCTGGGCACCGCGGAAGGCGACTACGCGACCGCGCACGACTTGTGGATCCCGGGCGAGCAGGCGTATCCGGAATACTTTTCGCACAAGCAGGCCAAGGACGTCGATTTCGACAAACCCGAAGCGCGGCGCTGGTTCGCCGGTCTCGCGATGAAGTACGGCTTCGACAAGGGCATCGCCGGCTGGTGGAACGATGAAGCCGACGTGTACGGCAAGGATGGCACGCTCACCTCGAACACGCAGTTCCTCAACATGCAGCGCGCGTTGTACGACGCGCAGCGGGCGCAGACCGACCAGCGCGTGTGGTCGATCAACCGCACCTTCTGGCTGGGCTCGCAGCGTTACGCGTACGGCATGTGGTCGGGCGACATCGACACGGGCTTTGCCAGCATGGCCGCGCAACGCACGCGCATGCTGAGCGCGATCGGCGTCGGCGAGGCGAAATGGGGCATGGACGGCGGCGGCTTCAACGGCCATCCGTCCGACGAGAACTACGCGCGCTGGATCGAGTTCGGCGCGTTCACGCCGATCTTCCGCGTGCATGGCACCTTCAACGAGAAGCGCCAGCCATGGGTTTACGGGCCGGTGGCCGAAGCCGCCGCGACCGCCGCGATCCGCTTGCGCCAATCGCTGATCCCCTACATCTATGCGTACCAGCATTCCGAATACGCCAACGGCATCGGCCTGGTACGGCCGCTGACGTTCGGCTGGCCCGACGATCCCAGGGTGCGCGACGACGTCGATGCGTGGATGTTCGGCCAATGGCTGCTGGTGTCGCCGGTGGTCGAGCAGGGCCAGACTTCGAAGCGCATCTATCTTCCGGCGGGCCAATGGACCGACTGGTTCACCGGCAAGACGTACGCGGGCGGCCAGACCATCGAAGTTCCGGTGGACGCCAAAGCCTGGCGCGACATTCCGCTGTTCATCCGCGACGGCGCGATCATTCCGACGCAGCCGGTGATGGACTACGTCGGCCAGCGCCCGGTCACGGCCGTGACCGTGGAAGTCTTTCCGTCCAGCCGCGCGACGCACTTCGACTATTACGACGATGATGGCGCAACGTACGCATACGAGAAGGGCGCATATTTCCTGCAGCGGCTCTCGACCTGGCGTGATGGCGACCGGGTGACGTTCCGGATCGCGGCGCCTTCCGGCAGCTATCGGCCCGCATTGCGGCACTACCTCGTGAAGCTGCACGGCACCACGGCTGCCGACGTGCGGACGAAGGAAGGCGCGCTCGAGCACTACCCCACGCCCGCGGCGCTCGAGTCGGTTGCCGGTGAAGGCTGGGCCACCGGGCACGATCACCACGGCGCTTTCACCGCGGTCAAGCTCGACGCGGGCGCGCCGCGCGACGTGACGTTGCATTGAGGGGGCGTGCGTGCACGAGATCGAGGCGCGTTCTTCCGCCTGTGCTTCCAATGGCTGGACGTCCGTCCGGAACCCCGGCAGACTCGGCGATGTAAACGTTTACAGTCCCGTCGCCGCTGGAGATCTGGCATGAAGATCCGGAAGCTTTCAAGTGGGTTCGCGCTGCTCCTGGCGCTTGTTCTGTCCGCCGGCGCCAGCGTGGCGATGGCGGCGTCGCCTGCGCAAACCGTTCACCTGAAACTGGACGCCGCCGCGCAAGGCACGCCCTTCCCGCACTTCTGGGAGCAGATGTTCGGCTCGGGCCGCGCGGTGCTGTCGCTGCGCGACGACTACCGCAAGGATCTCGACGCCGTGCATTCGGCCACCGGCTTCGAATACGTGCGCTTCCACGGCATCTTCGATGACGACGTCGGCCTGGTGAATCGCGACAACGGCGGCAGGATTTCCTACAACTTTTCCTACGTCGACCAGATCTACGACGGGCTGCTGGCACACGGGGTCAAACCGTTCATCGAACTGGGCTTCATGCCCGAGGCCTTGAGTTCCGATCCTTCGAAGCACCATTCGTTCTGGTACAAGCCCAACGTGATGCCGCCGGAGAGTTACACCGAGTGGGACGCGATGATCGAGGCGTTCGCGCGGCACCTGGTCGACCGCTACGGCATCGACGAAGTCGCGAGCTGGTATTTCGAGGTATGGAACGAGCCCAACATCGACTTCTGGGGTGGCGATCCCAAACAGTCGACCTATTTCCAACTGTACGACCATACTGCGCGCGCGCTGAAGTCGGTGAGCACGCGGATTCGCGTGGGCGGCCCCGCGACCGCGCAGGCGGCGTGGGTGCCGGCTTTCCTGGAGCACGTGCACGAAATCGGCGTGCCGGTGGATTTCGTCAGCAGCCATGTCTACGGCGACGACACCTCGCAGAACGTGTTCCATGACGACCGCCCGGTCTCGCGCGCCGACATGGTGTGCAAGGCGGTCGGCAAGGTGCACAACGAAATCCTGGCGTCGCCGTATCCGAAGCTGCCGCTGGTGTTCAGCGAGTACAACGCGTCCTATGCGAACCTGCCGAACGTCACCGACACGGTATTCATGGGGCCGTGGATGGCGAACACGATCCGCGAATGCGCGGGCAAGATCGCGATGATGAGCTACTGGACGTTCTCCGACGTGTTCGAGGAACAGGGCGTCGTGCGCACGCCGTTCTACGGCGGCTTCGGACTGATCGCGGAAGACCGGATCGAGAAACCCGTGTTCAACGCGTTCGCGATGCTGCACCGGCTGGGCGACGTGCGTTTGCCATTGAGGTCCGACAGCGCGCTCGCCACCAGGCGCGCCGACGGCACGCTGGTGCTGGCGCTGTGGAATTACGCGCCGCCGGTCGGTGACACCGCGAGCTACACGCCGGGTGAGCCCAAGGGCGCCGTCAAGCATTTCGAGGTGGACGTGTCGCACCTCGGCGCGAATGCCGCCGCGACGGCATGGCGGCTGGACGAACACCACGGCAACGCGGTCGCGCTGTTCGACAGGATGGGCCGCCCGGCATTCCCGAGCCGCGAGCAGATCGAACAGTTGCGGGCGGCCGGCAAGATGGCCGCGTCGAAGCAGCTTGCGGTGCATGACGGCCGCTTGAGTCTGGACATTCCGCCGCAAGGCCTGGTCGTGGTGGAGTTGCATTGATGCGCCGCGCGGCGTGCTTCGGCCTGTTCACGCTGACGGCCATCGCCGTTGCCGGCCACGCCGCGACGCCCGCCTCGTCGTGGCATGACCGAATCGAATGGCGCGGCCAGCACGCCGTGATGCGAAGTGCGCCGGACGGCGGGTTCGTGTTGCAGGGGCCGTTCGGCAAGCGGGCGATCGCGGCACAGCCCCGCGGCACGCAAACCGCCAGTCCGTTGTTCGACGGGCTGTTCGCAATGGCGCAAGACGATCTTCTGCAGGATTCCATCACCGAAATCCATGACGGCGCCTACGACCACGACCGAGCAATCCCCTGCCACTGCTTCGAGACCGGCGAGAAGTGGCCGTACGTGTGGACGCGCGACCTGTCGTATTCGGTTGACTTGGGCCTGTGGCGGTACGACGCCGCGCGTTCGCGCAACGGTTTGCTGTTCAAGCTGTCCGACGTGCGCGCGAAAGATGTTCCGCAAGGCCTGTACCCGATGCAGGACACCGGCTCGGGCGGAAGCTGGCCGATCAGCACCGACCGGGTGGTGTGGTTCCTGGGCGCGCGCCATCTGCTGGACGAAAAGACGTTCGCCGACAGGGTCTGGCAGGCGCTGAAGGACACCCTGACGCAGGATCGCGAATACGCGTTCGACGCGCGCATGGGCCTGTATCGCGGCGAGACCTCGTTCCTCGACTGGCGCGAACAGACCTATCCGGAATGGACGAAGAACAACGTGGTGTTCATCGGGCAGTCGTTCGCGCTGTCCACCAATGTGCTGCACTACGAGGCGTTGCAGCTCGCGGCGCGCATGGCGGCGCAACGCGGCGACGCTCGCGCGCAACAGTACGCGACGCAGGCCGATGCGCTGAAGCAGGCGATCAACGCGCAATTCTGGCGCGCCGACCGCGGCATGTACATGAGCTACATCGGCGGCGACGGCCTGCCCGTGGAAGCCTATGATCTGCTGGGCCTGTCGCTGGCGATCACCAGCGGCGTGGCCAATGTGGAACGCGCGCGTTCGTCGCTTGAGCACTACCCCGCGTGGCCGGCCGGCAGCCCGGTGATCTGGCCGGAGCGCGCCGACCAGCCGATCTACCACAACCGCGCGATCTGGCCGTTCGTCAGTGCCTACGCGCTGCGCGCCGCGCGCAAGGTGGACGATCCGAAACTGATCGCATTCGGGATCGAATCGATCATGCGCGGCGCCGCGCTGGCCGGTTCCAACATGGAAAATTACGAACTCGCCACCCAGGCGACGCACGTCGACGAGGGCAAGCTCAGCGGCCCGGTGGTGGATTCGAAACGCCAGTTGTGGTCGGTGGCGGGTTATCTCGACATGGTCAGCGAGGGCATATTCGGGTTGACGGGTGACGGCAAGGTCGAACCGAAACTTCCCGCGTCACTGCTGCCGATGCTGTTCGGGGAGCGCGACGCGATCACGCTGCAACTGCCGGATCGGAAGATCACGCTGAAACGTCCGCAACGTGCCGACGGCAACCTGCTGGTCGCGGACAGGGTCGTGCACTATGGCATGGACGTCGTCGTCACCTTGAAGGCGATCGATGTCCCGGCGTTGCCGTTGCGCACCGGCGCCCCGTTGTATGCGCCGGCGACACCGGCTGCGCCGCAGGTGACGCGCGACGGCAACCAGTGGCGCGTGGCCTCGAAGGGCGATCACGACTTGCTTTACGTGGATGGCAAGCGCTACGACGACGCAGGCAATGCCTGGATGCTGCCGCCATCCTTCGCGCGTCGTTGCCTGCGGGTGACGCAAATCGGCAAGGACGGCATCGAATCGCTGCCCAGCCTCGAAACCTGCGTGGGTGATTCGTCGGAGGTGGCGGGCGCGTGGCCGCGCACGTGGACGGTGCCTTCAGGCGGACGCTTCCGCGCGTGGCTCGAATACACGAACGACCATGGTCCGATCAATACCGGCGTTACCGCCGCGGTGAAGCGGCTGGCGATCCGGTGTGCGGGTTCTTCCGAACAAATCGTGCCTATCGTGATGCCGCACAGCACGGGCAAGCAATCGTCCACCACAAGCACGTTCACGGCGGATGCCGGCGCGCGCTGCACCTTCGCGTTGCGGCAAGGCTTCAACATGAGCGACCTTGCCAACTTCGCGCACTACACCGGCGGCCAAGGCGGAAGCGAAGGTCCCTTGAACGATGCCAGAATCGGCGCCCTCCACATCGCGCCGCTTTCGGCAGACACGCCTCCATGAATCGCAAACCCGAACTGTCGTTCCGGCAGATCTGGAACATGTGCTTCGGATTCCTTGGCATCCAGTTCGGCTTTGCGTTGCAGAACGCCGACGTCAGTCGGATCTTCCAGACACTCGGTGCGTCGCTGGAACAGATTCCGGTGCTGTGGGTGGCCGCGCCGCTGACCGGCCTGGTCGTGCAACCGATCATCGGCCACTATTCCGATCGGACGTGGACGCGGCTGGGGCGCCGACGCCCGTATTTCCTGGCCGGTGCGCTGTTGGCGACGGTGGCGCTGTTCTGGATGCCGAACGCCGGCACGCTGTGGGTGGCGGCGATCCTGCTGTGGTTGATGGACGCCACCTTCAACGTCGCGATGGAACCGTTCCGCGCCTTCGTCGCCGACCAGTTGCCGGAGCACCAGCGCCCGCGCGGTTACCTGCTGCAGAGCTTCTTCATCGGTGCAGGCGCGGTGGTTGCCTCGGCATTGCCGTGGATCCTCGCGCACCTCGGCGTCAGCAACGTGGCGCCGGACGGCGGCATTCCCGACACCGTGAAGTACGCGTTCTATTCGGGCGGCGTGGTGCTGCTCGGGGCGGTGACGTGGACGGTGGTCAGCACGCGCGAATATCCGCCGGAACAGTTGCAGGCCTTCGACGATGCGGGGCAGGCCGGTGCGCTGCCGGACCTGCGCGGGATCTGGCGCAACGGCGCCGCGTGGTTGCTGGCTGGCATTGTCGTCGCGTTGCTGATCGAAGTTTTCCAATTGCGGCAAGAGGTGTACCTGCTCGCCGCCGGCCTCGCGGTGTACGGCCTGCTGTTGGTCGGTTACGAACTTGCGATGAAGCTGCGTCCTGTGTTGTCGGAGCGGCGTGGCCTGCTGGGCCACGTGCTGGGCGACCTGCACACCATGCCGGATGCGATGCGCCAGCTCGCGTGGGTGCAGTTGTTCTCGTGGTTCGCGCTGTTCTCGATGTGGATCTACGCCACCGCGTCGGTGGCGCAGGTGCAATACGGCGCCAGCGATGCGCACTCGGCCCTCTTCAACACCGCCGCGAACTGGGTAGGCGTGTTGTTTGCGGTGTACAACGGTTGCGCCGCGCTCGCGGCGTTCGTGATTCCGTGGATGGTGCGCCGCTGGGGCCTGCGCGCCAGCCATCTCGTGAACCTGTGGCTGGGCGGCGTCGGTCTGTGCGGCTTCCTGTTCATCCGCGATCCGCGCTGGCTGCTGTTGCCGATGGTGGGCGTGGGCTTCGCGTGGGCGTCGATCCTGTCGCTGCCCTACGCGATGCTGTCCGACAACCTGCCGGCCGCCAAAATGGGCGTGTACATGGGCATCTTCAATTTTTTCATCGTGATCCCGCAACTGATCGCCGCCAGCGTGCTGGGCGAACTGCTGAAACGGTTCTTCCACGGGCAACCCGTGTGGGCGCTGGTGGTGGGCGGCGCGAGCCTCATCGTGGCCGGGCTGTGCACGTTGCGCGTGCGGCTGGCGGCACCGCCATCGGCGTCCCGGCAGGTTGCGTGAGTTGCGTCGGCCCCGGTTGCCGCGTGTTGCGGCCTGGCCGGGATCATTCAGCGCGTGATCGCCTCGTTTGTGCGGACAGCGGTGCAGCGCTGCTATCCGGGGCTACGCTTGTGCGACGACCAGTCGATCGGGCTTCATCAACGCCCATTGCTGTTCGTATTCCATGATCCGGGCGACGCTGTCCACGAATGCATCGTCGTGGCCGAACCGGAGCAGCAGGTAGAGGCCGGTTTCGAGCCCGGAAGAAATGCCGCCTGCAGTGATTACCCGGCCCTGGTCGACGATGCGATGGCGGTCGATCGAACACTTCGGCGCGATTTTGGCCAGGCGATCGATCGGCACCAGCTTTTCGGACGGATCACCGTTCTTGCGGCTGGTGGCCTTGAGCCCATCCAGGATGCCCGCCGCGCCGTAAATCCACGAACCGGTGCATACGCTGACCAGGCAGGTCTTTTTGGGCAGGCCGCGCACGAAGTCGAGCAGGCGCCCGTTGTGCATTTCGCGACGGGTGCCGATTCCGCCCGGGATCAGGAACGCGTCCATGTCGGGGTGGTTGTCGAGTCCGTAGCGCGGCGTCACGCGCAGTCCGGCCGTGGCTTCGACGGGTACCAAGGTATCGCCGACCAGGAATACGTCCAGCTCGGGGTCCAGGCGTTGCGCAACCGCGAACACGCCGAACGGCGCGGTGAAATCGACGACTTCGGCGCCGTCGAAGATGTAGATGCCCAAACGCTTCTTCATGTTCTGCCTCGCTTGCATTGTGCGCGATACCGGATCGACGGCATGTGCCGTCGGGCTCCGCGCGCCCGGTAAACCCGACTAATGTATACTCACATTAGTCAAGTGTCACGCATCGCGCGCGACGACATACAAGACCGATGACTTTCCATCCTGATTTCCTACTCCTGGGCGAGCCACTCGCACTCGATCTCGTGAACACACGGGTGTGTCGCGGCGGGGAAATCGTCGATCTGCTCGATACCACGGAAGCACTCGTCGCGTGGTTTCGCGCCGAACGCCCGCGGCTGGCGTGGGCAGGCAAGGCGACGACGGCGGACCTGCGCGCCGTGCGCGCACTGCGGGCGACCATCGACGACCTGCTGCGCGCGCTGCGCGAACACGCACGGCCGACGCCCGCCACGATCGGCGCAATCAACCGCGCGTTCTCCAGGCGGCACCCGGCTCCGCAATTGACGTGGCCGGCCGGGGGACCGCGCATGACCATCCCGCCATCCGGCACCCAGTGCGACCGCGTGTTGCAGGTGCTGGCCGCGGACGCGGTGCAACTCCTGACCGGCTGCCATGCCGCGCGCATACGCGAATGCGCACACCCCGGTTGCCGCCTCCAGTTCCTCGCCCTCAATCCACGCCGCCGATGGTGCTCGGGGGCGCTCTGCGGCAACCGCGCGCGCGTCGCGCGGCACTACCTGAAGCAACACCGGGCTGGTTGATGTCCACGCCACTGGATTCCACACCGCCGGTTTCGACGGCGGTGGAACGACGCATGCTGGTGCTGGTCTGCAGCGCGGCCTTCCTGGTGTTCGTGCAGACCTTCATGGTTGCGCCGTTGATCCCCGGTCTCGCCGAGGCGTTCGCCGCGCCGGTGGCGTGGGTCGCGTTGGCGGTGCCGGCCTACGTCGTCCCGCAGGCATTCGCGACCCTGGGGGTCGGGCCGTTGTCCGATCGGCTGGGGCGGCGGCGCGTGATCCTGGCTTCGCTGGCGTTGTTCAGCGTCCTCACGGCCGCGACGGCCTGCAGCCATCACATTGGCACGTTCATCGGCTGGCGCATCGTGACCGGCGTCAGCGCGGCCGGGATCGTGCCGATTGGCTTGACCCTGATCGGTGACGTGGTGCCGTATCAGCGCCGCGGTCGCGCGGTGGGCTGGTTGTTCGGGTCCATCGCCGGCGGCACCGCCGCGGGCGCGGCCATCGGCGCGCTGCTGGAACCGCGGATCGGTTGGCGCAGCCTGTTCCTCGGCGTGGCGGCATTGTCCGCCGCGGCTTTCGTGGCCGCGCTGGCGGCGGACGCATTGCCGCGGATCCGGCGCCAGTTCGCCGCGCCGACGTGGTCGGGCGTGTTTGGCGGCTACGCCCGACTGCTTGCGCAGGCGCGGGCCCGGCACACCTATGGCTACGTGCTGCTGAACGCAGTCCTGCAATCGGGCGTGTTCACCTGGCTGGGCGTCTACCTGCACGGGCGTTTCGGACTGGGCGAGGCAGGCATCGGACTGGTGTTGCTGGGCTACGGGGTGCCGGGCCTGCTGTTCGGTCCCATCGTCGGCAAGCTGGCCGATCACTGGGGCCGCGCACGCATCATCCCGGTTGGCGTGGCGCTGACCGGCACCTGCGCGTTGCTGCTGGCGTTGCCATTGCCGTTGAACGGCGTGCGCGTCGCGATCATCCTGTTGTCGCTCGGTTTCGACCTGACCCACCCGTTGCTCGCGGCGATCGCGACCGACCTGCGCGGCGCACGCGGGCAGGCGGTCGCACTGATGGCGTTTTCGCTGTTCACCGGATTCGGCCTCGGCAGCCTGCTGTTCCAGGCTGCGCTGGCACTTGGATTCCCCGGGGCGCTGGGATTGTTCGGCGTCGTGGCGTGGGCTGCGGCCGGCGGCGCCGCGTACCTGTTCCGGCACGAGCGGCCACGTACGGCGTGACTTCCCCGTCGTTGCCGATCGGACGTTCACCGTCGTGCATGCTCACGCGGGACATCGACGCGGCGGGAAGTGGCGTCCTGCACAGTAGCGCCTTGATTCGTTGCAACGTCCGCACTTCCTTGTAGCCACCATTCGCGCACGCCGACTACGTGTCGCCGACGGGTCGAATTTTGTCCGTTCGAAATCGGAAGGCCCGTTGCGGTGGAGCTTGGCTCCCGGATGACTTGAGTCGTGGCACGCGCGCAGTTCATCCCGTTAGAATCCGGGTCTGCATTTGCGTTGGTATCCGATCGGAGACGCCCCATGATCGCCGCCGCCTGGCCAGGCACTGGCCGCCAGAGTCTCGCGGAAGTCGTTGCCAACAACGTGGTACAGAGCTTCGGCATCCTCCTCAGCATCATCGGGCTGACCACGCTGGTCGCGTTCGCGGCGATTGCCGGCGGCGCCCTGAATGTAACCGCCTGCGCGGTGTTCGGGGCGGCGCTGGTCTTGTTGTACACGATCTCGACGTTGCATCACGCGATCCCGGAGCACATTGCGCCACGGGTGCTGTCGAAGCTTGACCACATCGCCATCTATTTCCTGATCGCCGGTACCTACACGCCGTTCGCGCTCATCGCGTTGGGCGGCACCCGCGGGTGGTGGCTGTTTGGAACCATCTGGACGCTGGCAGCATTCGGCAGTGCCATGCAATTTTCGGCATTGCGCGATCGTCACCGCTTGAAGATCGCGCTGTACCTGGTCATGGGCTGGCTCGGCATGATCACGTTCACGCCATTGGCGGCACGATTGCATCCCGGCGGTACCACGTTGTTGCTTGCAGGTGGAATCGCCTACACGTTGGGGGTGCCGTTCCATCTGTGGACCCGGCTGCGTTACCACAACGCACTCTGGCATGCGTTCGTGCTGACCGGCAGCGTACTGCACTTCTTTGCGGTGCTGCTGTATGTGTTGCGGCCCTCGTGAGGCGCCTGATTCGACGCACGGCGACCGTCGGCCCGATCCAGCCTGCGCGGCCGGTCCGGGTTCGTTCCATCTTCGCTTGCATGTGCCGCTGATGCCAACCGATGGGCGCCTGCGTCAAGCGCGGACGGGTTGGGACGGCCGGCTACCGCCGAGGACGAGCCGCCCTGTCGAGATCTTTTCGTGCGCTCGGCAGGCGCGCATGAAACCTTAACCGTGGCGGCTGCAACATGCCTTGTCATCCATTCCAGCGGAGCAAGTCATGGCAGACAAAGACCGCAAAGGCGGCTCCACCACCGGCAGTGGCGCGCCCGCGCCGAGCGATCGCAATTCGCTGACCATCGGTCCCAACGGTCCGATCCTGTTGCACGACGTGCACTTCCTCGAACAGATGGCGCACTTCAACCGCGAGAAGGTGCCCGAGCGCCAGCCGCACGCCAAGGGCTCCGGTGCGTTTGGCGCATTCGAGACCACTGAGGAAGTGTCGAAGTACACCAAGGCGGCGTTGTTCCAGCCCGGCGCGAAGACCGACATGCTGGCGCGCTTCTCCACCGTCGCCGGCGAGCAGGGCAGCCCCGACACCTGGCGCGACGTGCGCGGCTTCTCGCTGAAGTTCTACACCGACGAAGGCAACTACGATCTGGTCGGCAACAACACGCCCGTGTTCTTCGTGCGCGACCCGATGAAATTCCCGCACTTCATCCGCAGCCAGAAGCGCCTGCCCGATTCGGGCCTGCGCGACAACCACATGCAGTGGGATTTCTGGACCAGCAATCCGGAAACCGCCCACCAGGTCACCTACCTGATGGGTGTGCGCGGCCTGCCGCGCACCTGGCGGCACATGAACGGCTACGGCTCGCACACTTATCTGTGGATCAACAAGGCGGGCGGAAAGTTCTGGGTGAAGTACCACTTCCACACCCAACAGGGCATGGAGTTCTTCACGAATGCCGAGGCCGCCGAAATGGCCGGCAAGGACGCCGACTTCCATCGTCGCGACCTGTTCGATGCCATTGCGCGCGGCGAGCATCCGAGCTGGATCCTGTCGGTGCAGGTGATGCCGTACGCGGATGCGAAGGACTATCGCTTCAACCCGTTCGACCTGACCAAGACGTGGCCGCACAAGGACTATCCATTGCTGCGGGTTGGCCGGATGACGCTCAACCGCAATCCCGAGAACTTCTTCGCCCAGATCGAGCAGGCCGCGTTCTCGCCGGGCAACACCGTGCCGGGCATCGGGTTGTCGCCGGACAAGATGCTGCTTGGCCGCGCGTTCGCGTACTCCGACGCGCAGCGCAACCGGATCGGCACCAACTTCCACCAGTTGCCGGTCAACCAGCCGAAGGTGCCGGTGAACACGTACATGTTCGACGGTCAGATGGCGTATCACCACAGCGGCAACGCGCCGGTGCACGCGCCCAACAGCGGCGGTCGGCCGTGGGCCGACCGGACGGGACAAGTCGAAGACGGCTGGGAAGCCGACGGCGAGATGGTCCGCAGCGCCTACGCCCTGCATGCGGAGGACGACGATTTCGGTCAGGCCGGCACACTGGTGCGCGAAGTGTTCGGTGACGCCGAGCGCGATGCGCTGGTCGACCAAGTTGCCGGCAACCTGCTCGGCGGCGTGCGCAGCCCGGTGCTGGAACGCGCGTTCGAGTACTGGAAGCATATCGACGCCGAGGTCGGGCGCCGGATCGAGCGGAAGGTCAAGGAAGGCAGCGCAACGGGACCAGCAGAGGGGATGGGCGAGGCCTGAGAAAGCGCTGATCAATCCCGACGCGTCACCCCGGCGCAAACCGGGGCCCCGTTTGATCCTGGTTTCATGGGAAGAAGATCAACACGGGTTACGCGCTGCTCCTGCGGCGCGCTCTTCGGGCCGTCGGCTGTGCCGATGTTCGCTTCGGCATCCATGCCTCCGCAGTCCGGCTTTCGCCGGAACGATCAAAAACAAGGCCTCCCCAACCGGCGCCTGAAAACTCGAATCCTGGAAGTTGCGGGTCCGCAGCCATCGCCGCGGACCCGCAGGCGTTACAACGTGCGTGGAGCCGTCACATGGCTCAGGCGGCTACCGCTTTCGCCGGCGCGCGGCGGACACGCCACGCGTCCAGGCTCCAGGCGCCGGCGCCATGCGCCG
>JBDZUX010000063.1:0-8904 GCA_040255405.1 Lysobacteraceae bacterium | reverse complement strand
GCGCAGATCGGCAGCGGCTGGTTCCACGAAGACATGCAGCGCCTGTTGCTGCTGGGCGGACTCGTGGCACCGGTCGGCAGCGACTTGTCCGGGCGCTACCTCGCGGGGTCGCTGGAAGGCGGTCACCAGTTCCACACCGGCACCGCGCGCATCACGCCATTCGTGGGCCTGCGCTACGAGCGCCTCGAGCAAGGCGCGTTCGCGGAACAGGGCGGTTATGGCTTCGGGTTGACCGCGAATGCGCGTACGGCGGGACGGCTGCAGGTTGGTCTCGGTCTACGCGCGCAGCGGGGTTGGCAACTCGCCAATGGCGTGCTGATGCAGCTCGATGGCAGTGCGGCGTGGCGGCGTGCGGTCCACCAGTACGGCGATGCGTTCGAGGCCAGCTTTACCGGCTTCGAGGACTGGATGCCGGTGCAGGGAGTCGGCTTGTCGCGCGACGAAGCGGTGCTGCGCGCCGGCCTTTCATTGTGGCCCACGCGCACCTTTGGGTTGCGGCTCGGCTATGCCCGCGAGCAGGGCGAACGACAGCAGGCAAACAGCGTGATGCTGCAGGGCGAAATCGCGTTTTGACGCATCGTTGGACTTGATCCGCGGGGCGCGCAAGTCGCCGGGGTGACGAGCGAAATCAGGGCTTCCCTGAATCGGCGGTTGTTGCGCAACCAACCCTTGAATGGTCGTGTGCACGGCCGCACCTGTTGGGAGCGCTCCGCCGCGTTCCTGCGACATCCATTTCCCGAACCCCAAAATGCGATCGGCGCCCCAAGGCGCCGAGACCGTAACGTTGCGCGTTTCGCAGGAAAAAAGCAAGACGTGCCAAACGAAATTCGTGCGCTAAGATCGACCCATGCAACCTGCCGTCATCCATCGTCCTTCCATCCTGCACAGACGCTCGTTCGCGGCCGCATTCCTGCCCGGCCGTTTCGACTGGCTGATGGGTCTGTATGCCGAAAACCACAAACGACTGGCGCGATTGTTTGCGCCGGAACGATTGACCGTGGGCGGATATGTTTCCTCGGTGGGCGATGGCCTGGACGTGCACCTGTCCGTGCAGGAGCGCCATCCATACACGCTGGAACTCGGCCTGAGCTATGCCGTGGTGGACGAATGCACCGGTCATCCTGCGCCCTCGGCGCAACTGCGCACCTACCTCGATGCACACATGACCGAGGCCTTGCATTGCGAACCCGGCCGCGAGTTGTGGCAGGTGCTGGGGCCACTGACGCCGGCGCGCAATGTCGTGCAGCATCGCCTGCGCATGAATGGGTTCCTCAACCGCTGGCTGGAATACCTGGCCGAGCAGGGCCATTCGCTGGCGACGCTGGAACGGTTGGCCGACGAATCACGCGCGGCGGCCTGAACCGGACCGCCGGCGGTCGCAATGCCCTCGGGGGTCAAGACCCGTCCCAGATTTGTTGTCATTCCGGGGCCGGTCGCAGGCCGGAACCCGGAATCGGTGATCATTCCCGAAACCGATTCCGGGTGCTGCCCGCAAAGAGCGCGGGCAGCCCCGGAATGACGGTCGCGTCGGGTTCCACCCGCCATTCGAGACGAGCCGGTCATGTGACGAGACCGGCCCACCCCATCCATTTGCATCAGCCGTCCTTCGAATCGAGGCCGCGGCGTTCCAGCAGCGGCTCGATGCGCGGCGCGTGGCCGGCGAAGTCGCTGAAGAGTTCCATCGCGTCCTTGCTGCCGCCCTGTGACAGCAGCTTCGCGCGGAAGCGATCGCCGTTCTCGCGGGTCAGGCCGCCGTGCTGCTTGAACCACTCGACGGTGTTCGCGTCCAGCACTTCCGACCAGATGTACGCGTAGTAACCCGCCGAGTAGCCGCCCATGATGTGGCTGAAGTAGGGCGTGCGGTAGCGCGGCGGAACCGGTGCGAAGTCCGTGCCGTTGGCCTTCAGCGCCGCCGCCTCGAACGCCATCACGCCATCGGCTGCGGGCACGTCGTCGGCGCCGAGCTGGTGCCAGCTCTGGTCGAGCATCGCGGCGCCGAGGTATTCGGTGGTGGCGAAGCCCTGGTTGAACTTCGAGGTGGCCAGGACCTTGTCCAGCAGTTCCTTCGGCATTGGCGCACCGGTCTCGTGGTGCTTCGCGTAATGCGCCAGCACGCTCGGCCAGTCGGCCCACATCTCGTTCACCTGCGAGGGGAACTCCACGAAATCGCGCGGCACGCTGGTGCCCGAGAAGTACGGGTACTTCACGTTCGAGAACATGCCGTGCAGCGCATGCCCGAACTCGTGGAACATCGTGGTGACTTCATCCCACGTCATCAGGGTCGGGCCGCTGGCCGGCCTGGTGATGTTGAGGTGGTTGGCGACCACCGGCAGGTAACCGGTCAGGTGCGATTGGCTGACGTACGCATTCATCCACGCACCGCCGCGCTTGGACGGACGCGCGTAAGGATCGAACAGGAAGATCGCCAGCTGGCTGCCGTCCTCGTTGAAGACGTCGTACACCAGCACGTCCGGGTTGTAGACCGGAAGGTCCGTGCGCTGCCTGAAGCTGATGCCGTACTCCTGGTTGGCGGCGTAGAACACGCCGTTCTCCAGCACGTTCTTCATCTCGAAGTACGGCTTCAACTGGCTCTCGTCGAACGCGTACTTGTCGGCGCGCACCTTCTCGGTGTAGTACGCCCAGTCCCACGCGGCCAGCTTGAAGGTCGGTTCGCCCTTGGCCTTCCGGGTCTTGTCGATCATCGCCTGCAGGTCGGCGGCTTCGCGTTTGGCGTTGGCGACCGCCGGCGGCGCCAGCTTGCCGAGCATGTCGTTCACCGCTTCCGGTGTTTTCGCGGTCTGGTCGGCGAGGCTGTACGCCGCCCAGTTCGGGTAGCCCAGCATCTTCGCCTTGTCGGCGCGAAGCTTCATCACCTTCGACACGATCGCGGTGTTGTCGTACGGGTTGCCGCGGCTGCCGCGAACGATCGAAGCCTCGTAGATGCGCTGGCGCAGCGCGCGATCTTCGAGCTGCGCGATCACCGGCTGGATGGTGGTGTTGACCAGTGCAATCACGTATTTCCCGTCGAGGCCGCGCGACTTGGCGGCCGCGGCGGCGGCGTCGACCTGCGCGTCGGTGAGGCCGGCCAGGGCCGCGCGACTGTCCACCACCACGGCCGAATCGTTCACTTCGGCGAGTACCTGCTGGCTGAAGTCGGTGCCGAGTTTCGCCAGCTCGCCGTTGATCTTCTTCAGGCGCGCCTTGTCGGTGTCGGAAAGTTGCGCGCCAGCGCGTACGAAGTCGTCGTGGTACCGCTCGACCAGGCGTACACCCTGCGGGTCGAGGCCCAGCGAATCGCGGGTGTCGTACAGCTTCTGCACGCGTGCGAACAACTTCGGATCCAGCATGATCGCGTCGCGGTGGGCCGAGAGTTTCGGTGCGTACTCGGCCTGGATCGCCTTCTTGGCGTCGTTGTTCTCGACGCCCGACAAGCTGAAGAACACGGTGGTGGCGCGATCCAGGATCTGACCCGACTTCTCCATCGCGATGACGGTATTGTCGAAAGTCGGTTCGGCGTCGTTGTTGGCGATCGCCTCGATCTCCTTCAGCTGATCGGCCATGCCGCGGTCGAACGCGGGGCCGTAGTCGGAATCGGTGATCTTGTCGAATTGCGGGAAGTGCAGCGGCAGCGGGCTTTCCGCGAAGAACGGGTTGCCCGAATCGATGGCCGTGGTCGGCGACGACGAGGAGCTCGATTCGGATTCCTTGTTGGCGTCGGTCGCGCCGGTACAACCGGTGAGGAGACCGGTCAGCGCAAGGGCCAGCGTCAGCGAAGTTTTCATTGTTGCAGGCTCGTTGAAGTGGAGCCCCATCGTACCCAAGGTCCGGCACTTTTGCCCATGACCAAAGCCATGTCCATGTTGTTTCGTGAACCGGTTGCGGACACACGAAAAAGCCCGCGCATGGCGGGCCTGGAAAAGTGCATCAGAACTGGCGGAGCGGACGGGACTCGAACCCGCGACCTCCGGCGTGACAGGCCAGCATTCTAACCAGCTGAACTACCGCTCCGCATTGTTCCGTTTTTACCTGAACCATCCGTGGTGGCACTGCCGTTCGCCATCCATGGCTCACCGGTTCCGCTTCACGCGAACGTCCACTGGACGTTCGCAAGCGTTCGCGGAACCACCAGCTGAACTACCGCTCCGCATTGTTCCGTTTTGATTGTGCGAACATTTGCGTTCGCGTGTGGCGTGTTGCATGTTGCGAGCCACACATTTTACTTGCATCACGACGTGCCATGGCAACAACATGGCGTCCCCACGGGGATTCGAACCCCGGTCGCCACCGTGAAAGGGTGGTGTCCTAGGCCTCTAGACGATGGGGACAGCGTGGGGATTTGGTGGAGCCAGACGGGATCGAACCGACGACCTCTACAATGCCATTGTAGCGCTCTCCCAACTGAGCTATGGCCCCACGCTGGGAACGCGCAAGGATAGGTGCGAGCGATTTCAGCGTCAAGCTTTTTGCGTGGAAATCGCTGCGTGCAAACCAACCGGGAGGGATGTCTTGCACGAAATCCAGTTCATCCGCGATCTCGCCTGCGTGATGCTGGCGGCGGGCGTGGTGGTGGTGATATTCCCGCGGCTGCGGTTGCCCGTGCTGCTGGGCTACATCGTGGCGGGCGTGTTGATCGGTCCGCACATGCCGTGGCGGTTCCTGACCGACCAGCGCACCATGCAGTCGATCGCCAATCTCGGCGTGGTGCTGCTGATGTTCACGCTGGGGCTGGACTCGAACCTCCGCAAATTGCGGGCGCTGGGTGTCGGGGTGATGCTGGCGGCCCTGGTCGAAGCGGGGCTGATGCTGTGGGTCGGCATCGAGATCGGACGCCTGGCCGGCATGAGTCCGCGCGAGTCGCTGTTCCTCGGCGGCGTGATCTGTTTTTCGTCCACCATGATCGCGCTGCGTACGGTCGGCGATCGGGGCTGGCGCGGGCAGCCTTTCGTCACCGGCATGATCGGGATGCTGGTGTCCGAAGAAGTGCTGACGGTGGTGCTGATCACGGTGCTCAGCGCGATCGCCGCAGGGAGCGCCGACACCACGGACATCGCGTTCACGGTGTTGTGGCGGATGCTGGTGTTCGTCGCGGCGGCGCTGGTGCTGGGGCTGTTGCTGCTGCCGCATCTGCTCGACTGGCTGGCCAAACGCGGGCGCGACGAGCCGCTGCTGGTGACCGCGCTCGGCATCTGTTTCGGCGCCTGCCTGCTGGCGGTGTGGGAAGGTTTCAGCGTGGCGCTGGGCGCGTTCCTGGCCGGCGTGGTGGTGGCGCCCGCGCGCTGTTCCGATCGCATCGTGCGGCTGGTGCGGCCGGTGCGCGACATGTTCGCTGCGATCTTTTTCGTCGCAATCGGCTTGTTGCTCGATCCCATCCAGATGCTGCCGTGGATCGGGCCGGCATTGGGCTTGGCCCTGGTGGTGATCGTGGGCAAGACGCTCGCGTGCGGCGTGGGCGCGTTCGTGTGCGCGGGCCGCAGCGCGCGCGAGGCATTGCGGACGGGCCTGACGATGGCGCAGATCGGCGAATTCTCGTTCGTGATCGCCGCGCTCGGCATCGCCGCGGGCGCGGTCGGAAAGTTCCTGTACCCGCTCACGGTGACGGCCGCGGTGGCGTGCATGCTGGCGTCGCCATTGCTGATGCGGGCGGAGCCGCTGATCCTCGCGGGCTTGCGGCGCGCGACCCCTGCATCGGTGCGTTCGCTCGCCTCGGGTTACCACGAATGGATCAACGGCACAGGGTCCGCGCAGGGCGACGTGATGCTGGCCAGGATGCTGCGGCGGCTGCTGTGGCACATCGCGGTGAACCTGGTGCTGGTGTGCGCGGTGTTCGCGATCGGCGCTTTCGTGAGCGCGATGTTGCCGCACTGGTGGCCGCACATGCCGCTGTCACGCGTCGTGCGGCGTTCGCTGATCTGGGCGGCCGCGCTGTTCGTGTCGCTGCCGATGCTGATCGCGGTTTATCGCAAGGCCGATGCGCTGGGCATGCTGCTGGCGGAACTCGGCATCAGCGAACAGGTACACGGCGTGCGCACCGCCGGACTTCGGCGGGTGCTCGGGAAACTCGTGCCGCTGGCGTCGCTGGCCGGCATGGCGCTGCTGGTGAGCGCGCTGGGCAGCAGCATCCTGCCGCCGCGCGGGGTGCTGCTGGCTTTGCTTGCGATCGGTGCGTTTACCGTGTGGTTCCTGTGGGGTTCGCTGGTGCGCGTGCACGCGCGCATGCAGGCCGCGTTGCGTGACCTGATGCAGCAGGAACACGACCCGTCCGCGCCGCCTTGAGCGCGGCGTGGGTCAGGCGCGCTGGACGCCCGACAGCTTCCGCACCAGCACCACCGCCAGCATCCACAGGCAGCTCAAGCCGCCCCACATCAGGATTTCGAACGGCCACAGGTTGTGGGAAGTGGGATCGCGCGCGGTGTCGATGAAAAGACGCAGCACCACGAAGGCCATGACCGCGGCCGGCAGCAACGCGGCCATTCGCCAGCCGCCACGCCAGCGCCACAGGCCCCACACCGGGCCGGCGAAGCCGATCAGGCCCAACGCGAACATCGCCAGCATGAACCCGTTGAAGAGGGCAAAGTCGCCCCCGCTGGGGGGTGTGTTCACGGTCTTTTCGTAGTCGGCGCGTTGGGCGGCCTGGTCGGCGGCACGCAGCGAGGCCAGCCATGCGGGTTGCGCCGCGCTGTCGGCGGGTGCATCGTCACTCGCGACCGAGACGGGAAACGTCGCGACCACCGGCGTACCGTTGTTGGAGCCATCCCCTGCGGTGACTTTCAGCTCGTCCACCTGGGCGCCCGGATCGGACAGGAAGAACCAGCCGAGCGCCTCGCCGCTGCCGGCCGGATGGACCCGTGAAGGATTGCTGCCGGCGTTCACCTGCTTGCCTTCGAAATAAGGCCGCACCCAGATGCGTACCGGCTGGTCGCTGCGGTAGCCGAGGTGCACGTAGAAGGTCTGGTTGCGGTGCAGTGTCACCGTGTCGCCCGCGGGCCACGTTCCCAGCAATTCCACGCGGGTTTCCGCGCGTGCAGGTGGAATCGCCAGCATGGCCGCGGCCATGCACGCCAGCATTGCCCAGATTCGCATCGCGGATCTCCCCGGTCCGCCCGTTCGCGGCGAGCGTAGCAGGGCCGCGGGCGGAAAATCGCGATGCGCCGTGACGCGTCACGGACAATCCGGTATTCAGCGGTCGCAAACTGTTGGAATGCCTCGATTTGCGGCAGCTCGACGTGGGCATCGCGACGCTGTCGCAGAAAGGTGTCGCGAAACCTTACGCCTCAAGATTTGCGGCCGGAGGGGCCATATCCTTGAAAAAGCGTGGGGTAGCGTGCCACCCGGACAGCCGTCGGCGAATGCAGGTGTCGGGGGGGTTTACGAGAACACCGATTTCTCAAGGACGATTCAATCATAAAAGCGTTGTGAAACAATAAGTTGTTTAATTGGCATGCAATATGCTTTATGGGGGTCACAGGACAAATGCGACGTTACAGGAGAAGGAAATGCGCTCGCTACGGACTCTATTGTCGGACACCAAAATCAGGCTAGGTATGGCCGCTGTCATCGTGGGGATTGCGGGGGTGTTCGCCGCGCCGCTGGCGAATGCAACCCCGGTGTCGGTCTACAACGACGCCAGTACGCAAGATACCCTGCGGTTTACGCTCGGATGTGGCAGCGCAACCGGAGACTGCGCCGGCCTGCTCGGGGTGCTCGCCAGCGGCCCCTCGCCGTACACCTTCGATGAGACGGATCCACTCCTTGGCAGTCTGTTCGCGTTGGCCAACCAGGGTGACGCCACCGAGTTGGCTTTCGTCAATGCCGCCACGGGTGAAAACTTCAGCACCTTTACGAAGACGGACGGAGGCGGTGCTGGCAGTCTCGAGTTCTCCACGTCGGCGGAGTACTTCCTCATCAAGATCGGCCGGAGCCCGGACAATGCCTTGTTCCACAACCTCAGCGGCGGCTCGCTGGATCTGTTCTTCACCCAGACCAACGGAACGGGCTCGGGGTTGAGCCACTACTCGGAATTCGGTGGGTCGGTGCCTGTTCCCGAGCCGGCGGCACTGGGCATGTTCGGCTTCGGTGCGCTGCTGGTCGGCTTGTTCGCCGGACTGCGGCGGCGCTATTGCTGAAACACCGGCTTCACGTTGAACCCAGACAATCCCCGGCAACGGGGATTGTCTGTTTCCGGGCCTACGGAATCGCCCGGTAACGGCCGTCGTCTTCGTGCGCGCGTCCCAGCGCGACCAGCATGTCCAGCAGCGCCGGCACGCGTTTCTTCCAAGGTCCGCGCGCCTTGAAACGCGCGGTGATGTCGTCCACCGACAACGGCGCGGCACTCGCTGTCAGCGCATCGGCCACCGCGCGCACCTGCGCGATCGCGTCGCTTGGCCACGCTTGCGGCTTGGCGGCGCTCGTAGCGGCTAAATCGGTAATTGCTTCCGCACCGGTTTCGATTTCGGCCTGCGCGGGCGCGGCTTCGGTTTCCGGATGCTGGAACTCCGGACGCAGCCAGCGCACGAGGCCGCGCGCTTCTTCTGCCGCGCGTTCGGCATTCAACGCAACCAGGCGTTCCAGGATCGCTTCGTCAAAGGCGCGCTTGGCATCGTCGCGCGAAAGCACTCTCAAGCCCTCCCCTTCAAGGGGAGGGTTGGGTGGGGATGGGTTTGATTTGCCGTTCGCGCTGAGCGTAGCTTGCGCAGCAATCGTAGTCGAAGCGTCCGGCGTGCCCTTCGACTTCGCGCCTTCGGCGCTACGCTCGGGGTGAACAGACGGGTTGTGCGCAACCTGCAGCAGCGGCAGCAGATCGGACCAGCCGTAGGCGTCCAGCACCGCGGCGTCGAGTTCATCGTGCAACTGGCGCAGCACGGAAACCAGGCCATGTTCGTGGATCGTGCGTTCCTTCGCCGTCAG
>JBDZUX010000024.1:24926-45758 GCA_040255405.1 Lysobacteraceae bacterium | reverse complement strand
GCACGTGTTGAATCGCGGCGGGCGCGGGGTGTTGAGTCCGCTGGACCGAAGTTGATCGGCGAATCAGGCGGCGCGCGGATCGCGATGTCGGTGCAGATGCACCAGCAGCAATGAAATCGCGGCGGGCGTCACGCCGCTGATGCGGCGCGCCTGCCCCAGCGTGGCCGGCTGCACGCGTTTCAGCTTGGCCGACACTTCGGCGGACAGGCCGCGCACGCGGTCGTAGTCGAAGCCATCGGGAATGGGCGTCGATTCATGGCGGCGCTGACGCTCGATTTCGTCGTGCTGGCGGTCGAGGTAGCCGGCGTACTTCACCTGCACTTCCACTTGCGCGGCGACGTCTTCGCGATCGACGGCGGGACCGAAACCGTCGGTCGATGTAAGCGCTGCGTAATCGAGTTCCGGACGACGCAGGAGATCGAGCGCGTTGGCTTCATGCGCAAGCGTGATGCCGCGCTGCGATTGCAATGCCGTACCGAGCGCGTTGGCGGGCGTGGCCCACAATGCTTTCAGGCGCGCGGTTTCATGGCCCACTGCATCGCGCTTGGCGCGCATCGCATCGAAACGCTCCTGCGGCACCACGCCCAGCTCGAAACCTTTTTCGGTGAGGCGCAGGTCTGCATTGTCTTCGCGCAGGTGCAGCCGGTATTCGGCGCGCGAAGTGAACATCCTGTATGGCTCGATGGTGCCGTTGGTGGTGAGGTCGTCGATCAGCACGCCCGTATAAGCCTCGTCGCGCCGCGGCCACCACGGTTGTTCGTCACGTGTTGCGCGCGCGGCATTGAGTCCGGCGATCAGGCCTTGCGCCGCGGCTTCTTCATAACCGGTGGTGCCGTTGATCTGACCCGCGAAATACAAACCGGCGATGGCCTTGGTTTCCAGCCACGGCTGCAGGCCGCGCGGATCGAAGTAGTCGTATTCGATCGCGTAGCCAGGGCGCGTGATATGCGCGCGCTCGAAACCTGGGATCGAATGCACCAGTTCCACCTGCACGTCGAACGGCAATGACGTGGAAATGCCGTTCGGATAAATCTCGATCGCGTCCAGTCCTTCCGGCTCGATGAAGATCTGGTGCGAAGCCTTGTCGGCGAAACGCACCACCTTGTCTTCGATCGACGGGCAATAGCGCGGGCCGGTGCCTTCGATCTTGCCGGTGTAGAGCGGCGAACGATCCAGCCCCGCGCGGATGATCGCGTGGGTGCGTTCGCGGGTGTGCGTGATCCAGCACGGCACCTGGCGCGGATGCTCGTCGCGCGAACCGAGATACGAGAACACCGGCAACGGATCGTCGCCCGGCTGTTCCTCGAACATCGAGTAATCCAGCGTGCGCGCGTCGATCCGCGGCGGCGTGCCGGTCTTCAGGCGATCGGCGCCCAGCGGCAGTTCGCGCAGGCGTTGCGCAAGCTTTGTTGCGGGCGGATCGCCCGCGCGCCCGCCGGCGTGGTTTTCCAGACCGATGTGGATCTTGCCGGCGAGGAACGTGCCGACCGTCAGCACCACGCGCGACGCGCGGATCGTCAAACCCATCTGCGTGACGACACCGGCGACGCGGCCGTGCTCGATCACGAGGTCATCGACCGATTGCTGGAAGATTTCGAGATTCGGTTGGCGTTCGACGATGTGCCGGATCGCGGCCTTGTACAACGCGCGATCGGCCTGGCAGCGCGTCGCGCGCACCGCCGGGCCCTTCGATGCATTCAACGTGCGCCACTGGATGCCGGCGAGATCCGCCGCGTGCGCCATCGCGCCACCCAGCGCATCGATCTCCTTCACCAGATGGCCTTTGCCGATCCCGCCGATCGCGGGATTGCAACTCATCTGTCCGATGGTTTCGATGTTGTGCGTGAGCAGCAGCGTGCGAGCGCCGCAACGCGCGGATGCGAGCGCGGCTTCGGTGCCGGCGTGACCGCCGCCCACGACAATCACGTCATAACTGGTCATGGCCTGTCACTTGTTTCCAATTGCAACGTGCGCCTCGCCGTTCTCGGCGACGCGATTGTGAATTCCCGTTTGCAATTCGCGTCGCGAATGGTTGCGAAACGTTACCGCGCGCGTGCCGCGCGCACGTAATCCTTCGCCTACCCGGCAACGTCACAATCTCTTGCAAAAATCGGCTGCGAATCCCGATGGATTGGCATGCGCCGTGCACCAACACTGTGCGCATCCCGCCGATGCAGTCGCGAACGCGACAGGGACCGGGTACAGGGACCGGTCTCGCATCGGCGGGAAGCACCACGGACTGGTGCGAAAAGGAACTGGCGCCCGGCGGTCATCAGGAACAGGGGGAATCCAGAGTAACCGAGTTCCGGGCGCCAGATTCAGGAAAACATCGGGCGTCGAAGCGGCGGATCAAGTCGCAACTGCCCCTTCGGCGAAGAGTATCAGCGGCTGTGGATGAACGCCACTTGAAGCATTCAGATTCAGGCGGGCCTTCACGAAAAGAGACTTCAGGAGCGTGTGATGAACCATCTCGCAATGACCAATGAAGAATGGCAAGAGGTGTACCGGCAGCACGACGCGCTGGTCCATATGGCCGAACTCGAGCTGCGCACCGAGGAGATTCGCGAAGTGCGCCCCGCCGGGGTGCTGCAGCGGGCCACGAAGCCGGTCGAGCTGCAGCTGCACGAACTGGACAGCGTCACCGTCAAGATCCCGCACTGAAGCGTCCGGTCCATCGCTTGGGGGGAAAGGGGGAGCGCCAATGCGCTCCCTTTTTCATGGCCCTCAGGGAATTTCGACCTTCGCGGCCGCGCGGCTGCGCGCCGCCGGAACCGGCGCCGACTGGACTGGGCGCAAGCCCGCCGGCGCGGCGCGCGGCACCGGGACCGGCGCGCGGAACGCGGGCCGGTCCGGCATCGCCATGGGGCGGCGATTGACGAACGCCGGTTCCACCGCCATGCGGGGTGCCGGACGCGAAACGGCCGGAACCGGGGGGCGGAAGTCGGGCCGGGCCGCCGGCACCGCCAGCGGACGCCGGTTGGCGAATCCGGTTTCGGCGGGTACCCGCGGCGTCGCCACCACTTCAGCCGGCACGTTCGGCGCCATCCTGATGCGATGGGCCGGCACGCGCGCAAAATCGTGGGGCGCGAACCGTGCCGATGGCAGCGGGCGCCGGTTGACGAAGCGTTCCATCGGCTGTGCGGGCGCCCGGACGGCCGGCCCCGTGCCGCGCGCACCCGGCGGGACAGGCGGATGGTCCGGCTTCAGCCACGGGCGCGGCGATCCGGACACCACCGGATCGTGATCGTCGTGGTGGCGGTGACCGTGCCGATGATGGCCGCATCCCCACCTCGCACAGCCCCAGCCGCCGGCATACCAGGGGCCCCAATAACCCGGGAAATTCCACACGTTCGAGTAGCCGAGGTTGAACGTGAAGGATGGCCAATAGCCGTAGCTCCCGTAACCGCCGTACCAGCCGAACGGGTACGCGTCAGGCCAGGCGCCGCCGTAGTACCCGTACCCGCTGGTGCCGGGGTAATACGGGCCGGTGCCGTAATCGAGTGAGCCCTGGCCCGAATACGGCCCATCGCTGGTGTAGTAGCCGCCGCCGCCCGCGACGTCCGGTTGCACGAACGCGTAGCCGGTGGCGCACCCCGCCAGCGCCAAGGCGCCGGCGCCCAGTGCCACGATGCGCACAAGGCGGCCCCATGCCGTCGATGAAAATGCTCCGCGCATGGCGCACCTCCGGGGTTCAGCGGGATTTCTGTACCCGATGGTACGCCTTTGGGCGCGGACGGGTGTGAACCGCGCCGGCAACTTCAGCCGGCGCCGCCCACCGCCAGCATGCGGGTCAGGATCTCGGTGAGGTCGGGCGAATGTTGCCCGCGCCCCAGCAAGGCGCGCAGGGCGGCTTCGGCCAACGTGCGACGCTTCGGTTCCAGCCGCGTCCAGTCCTCGAACGCCTTGGCCAGCCGCGCGGAAAGCTGCGGGTTGCGCGCGTCGATGTCGGCCAGCTTGTCCACGAAATACCGGTAACCGGCGCCGTCCGGGCGGTGGAACGCCACCGGGTTGGCGCGCGCGAACGCGCCGAGCAACGCATGCACCCGGTTGGGATTGGCGAGCGTGAAGGCCGGGTCGGATTCCAGTGCCTGCACGCGTTCCAGCGTGGCGTGCGCGGGCACGGTCGCCTGCAGCATGAACCATTTGTCCAGCGTCAGCGCGTCACCGTCGAAGCGTTCGCGATACAGGCGCAGGGCCTCGCCGGCTTGCGCCGCATCGTTGCGCACCAGTGCGGTCAAACCGGCAAGGCGATCGGTCATGCCGCGCGCGTCGCGGCATTGCGCGAACGCGAGCCCGGCGCCGGCGGCCGCATCGTGCCGGACCAGCAGCGACAACGCGCGCGCCTTGAGGTGGCGGCGCGCGGCAGCCTGGTGGTCGAGCGCGCCGGATTGGCCGGCGTGGAGCTCGCGATAAGCCGAAGTGAGGGTCGGGCCGAGCCGCTGTGCCAGCGCGCGTTCCAGTGCATCGCGCGCGGCGTGCACGGCATCCGGATCGAACGGCGCGTGGCGCGCGCCGAGTTCGAGTTCCGACGGCGGCGTCAGCAGGTCGGCCAGGAGTGCGGGGTCGATGTCGGCGCGGGCGTCGAACAATGTCTCCAACGCGGCGAGCCATGCTTCGGTGGCGGCCTGCACACCCCCGCCCGCGAAGGATTCGTCGAAGGCGCGCGCAGCGAGTTCCTGCGCGGCATTCCAGCGATCGAAGCCTTGCGTTTCGTGCTGCAGCAGCAACGCAAGCTGCGCGGGCGCGTAGTCGAACGCCACGTGCACCGGCGCCGAAAAACCCCGGCACAGCGAAGGCGTCGGCGCGGAAGCCACGGCCTCGAACACGTAACGCTGTTCGGCTTGCGTCAGTTCGAGTACGCGCTCGCGGACGGCGGGGGTGGCATCGCCTTCGAGCTGCAACGGCATCGGCACGCCGTCATCGCCGAACAGCGCGACGTTCACCGGAATCGGTACCGGCTGTTTGCGCGGCTGGCCGGGCGTCGGCGGCGTGCGTTGCGACAGCGTCAGCGTGTAGCGTTTTGAAGCAGCGTCGTATTCGCCGCGCGCATGCAGTTCGGGCGTACCGGCCTGGGCATACCAAGCGAGGTACGGCGACAGGTCCACGCCGTTGGCTTCGCCGAGCGCGGCCAGCAGGTCGTCGATCGTGACCGCCTGACCGTCGAAGCGCGAAAAATACAGGTCGGTGCCGCGGCGGAAGCCTTGCTCGCCGAGCCGTCCCGCGATCATCCGGATCAGTTCCGCGCCCTTCTCGTAGACGGTCGCGGTGTAGAAGTTGTCGATGGCCTGGTACGCGGCCGGGCGCACCGGATGGGCCAGCGGTCCCGCGTCCTCGGGAAACTGCACGCGGCGCAGCGTCGCCACGTCCTCGATGCGCTTCAGCGATTGCGAATGCATGGCTTCGCAGAAGCTGTGCTCGCGGAACACGGTGAAGCCTTCCTTCAGCGAAAGCTGGAACCAGTCGCGGCAGGTGATGCGATTGCCGCTCCAGTTGTGAAAATATTCGTGGCCGATCACCGCCTCGATGCGGCGGTATTCGTCATCGGTGGTGGTATCGGGATCGGCGAGCAGGTACTTCGAGTTGAAGATGTTGAGGCCCTTGTTCTCCATCGCGCCCATGTTGAAGTCGTGGGTCGCGACCACGTTGAACACCGGCAGGTCGTAGTTGCGGCCGTAGGCGCGCTCGTCCCAGCGCATCGCGCGCTCGAGCGCGTCCATCGCGTAATGGCAGCGGTCGATGGCATCGGCTTCCGCCCACAGGCGCAATGTCACGTCGCGCCCCTCGGCGGTGCGGTAGGCGCGCTCGATTTTTTCGAGCCGGCCCGCGACCAGCGCGAACAGGTAGCTCGGTTTCGGATGCGGATCCACGAAACGCGCAAAGTGGCGGCCGTCCGGCAGGTCACCCGATCCGGTTTCTTCGCCACCGGCCAGCAATACCGGGAAGCGTGCCTTGTCGGCGACCAGCGTGACGTCGTAGCGCGCCAGCACGTCGGGGCGATCGGGGAAAAACGTGATGCGGCGGAAGCCCTGCGCTTCGCACTGGGTCAGCAGGAACCCGCGTTCGCGCTTGCCCGACAGGTACAACCCGCACAACTGGCTGTTGCGGGCCGGGTCGATGCGCACGCTGAGTTCCAGCACGCTGCCATCGCGGGCGCCGTGGACGATGAGGCCCGCGCCGTCGACCGCGTAGTCGGCCGGGGCAAGCACGCGACCATCCAGTCGCGCGGACAGCAATGCCACGTCCTCGCCGTCGAGGCGCAGCGGCTCTTCGCGATCGCCCGCCAGCGTCAACTTCGAATGGACGAGGGTTTCGTCGATGCCGAGCTCGAATTTCAGCGCGACCTGGGTGACGCGCCAGGCGGGCGGCCGGTAATCGGCGAGCCGAACGACGGACTCTGCGGCGAAGCGGTCCACGGTATTTTCTGTATCCATCGGTCCAGTTTATCAGCCGCCGCGCGCGGGCCACGGCGCCAACGCCAAAACGTGAACGGCTTCATGGTTCGGAAACTGGCGGACCCGGACGTTTGGACGTCCGAAGCTGTGTGGAGCCCGTCACGAGCACCGCTGGCACAGGCGCGAAGGGCTGGCAGCGGAAACCCTCGACACCGTATCCACCGACGATCCGTCTTCGCGGCCCGGCCGGCGCACCAGCATGCAAACCATGGCCGCCAGACTCGCCGCGGCGCCCGCGATCAGTGGCAGGTCGAAACCGCCCGTGCGAGCGGCGAGCCACGCCGCGAACGCCGGACCCGCCGCCTGGCCGACGCCCAACGTGATGGTGAGCGCGGCGATCAGGCGTACCGGATCGCGCGGCGCCAGCAGGCGCGCCTCGCGCATCGTGTACATCACCGCCGGCATCGTCGCGATGCCGACCAGCAAGGTCGCCAGTACCAGGCTCGCAACGTCGTGACCCGCCACGCCCAGCAGCATCCCGCCCGCGAGGGAGGCGCTGCACGCGGCGAGCACGATGCGATTGTCGATGCGCGTCGGCAACCAGCGCAGCGCCAGCGTGGACACGGTCATCGCCACGCCGAACAGCGGCCAGAACCATTCGCGCAGCGCCGGCAGGTGCAATTGCCGCTCGGCGATCAACGGCAGGAACGCCGCGGGAATCGTGTAGGCGAAACCCAGCAGGCCGTACGCCACCACCAGCGCCCATGCCGGGCCCGAGGGCGACGCTGCGCTGGACGATGCGGATGCGTTGCCCGCGGCGATCGCGTCGTCTTCGCCCAGGCGTCGCCACGCCGCTGCGAACAGCGCAATGGCGATGATGCCGAACGTGACCCATAACGCCGACGACGATGCACCAAGGGGCCGCGCCGCCGCCACCAGCAAGCCGCTGCCAACGATGCCGACCCCGGTTCCGCTGAACACCGCGTGTTCGAGCAATGGTCGGCCGGCGGCACGCAGGCGCGCCATGCTCCAGGCGATGCCGTGCACCACCAGCGCGGCCGAAGCGACCCCGGCCGCAAATCGCCACAGCAACAAGATGTCCAGGCGGCTGGTCATGCCCATGCCCAAGGTGGCGAGGGCCACGCCGGTCGCGCCGATGCGCAGGCTCAAGCGGGGCGGCAGCGGACGCAGCGCACACAGCAGTGCGCCGAGCAGATAGCCGAGCATGTTGGTGGACGCCAGCCAGCCCCCGGCGATCAGCGTCAGCCCGTCGTCGGCCTGCATGAGCGGCAACAGCGGAGTGAGCACGAAACGCCCGACGCCGAGTGCGAGAGCGAGGATGGTCATGCCGGTCAGGGCGGTGCGAAGTTCGCGGTTCATGGGTGGCTCGATTGCGGGAAAGGCCGGACATGCTAGGCTTGCCCATGCATCGGGTAAAACGAATTATTCGATTACTACTTATCGGAAATTCCGATCATGGAACTTCGGGAACTGGAGACCTTCCGCGCCGTCGTCGAGTCGGGCGGCATGAACCGCGCGGCGACCCGCCTCAACCGCGCGCAATCGAGCATCACCGCGCGCATCCGCCAACTGGAAGCTTCCCTCGGCGTATCGTTGTTCGAACACGAAGGACGCGGCCTGCGCCTGACGGCAGCCGGCGACGCCCTGGTCGGCTATGCCGATCGGCTGTTGTCGCTGGCCGACGAGACGCGCGCCGCTGTGCGCCGCGACAAGCCATGCGGACGCCTGCGCCTTGGCACCATGGAAAGCGTGGCGGCCAGCCGCCTGCCGCGACCCTTGGCCGGCTTCCATCAACGCTACCCGGAAATCTCGGTGGAATTGCAGACCGCACACTCGCGCGAGTTGCTGGCGCGGCTGCAGGCCGGCGCGCTGGACGTGGCCATCGTCAGCGACGCGGTGGACGACGATCGCTTCACGAGCCTGCCGTGGCATGTCGAGGAACTGGTGCTGGTGGCGGCCGCGGGTGAGAGCGTGCGCGATCCGCGGCGCATGGTGGGCGGAACCCTGCTGGTGCTCGGCGGAAATGGCTGCGCCTATCGGCGGCGCTTCGAACAATGGCTGCAGAACCTGCGCGTGGTGCCGGCGCGCGAACTCGAGTTCGCGTCCTACCACGCGATCCTGACGGCCGCCGCGTCGGCCGTCGGCGTCGGCCTGATCCCGCGTTCGGTGCTGGACATCTACGCCCAGCGCAATGCCGTATCCGTCCACAAGGTGCCCGCCCGCATCGCACGCGTGCGCACGGCCGTGGTGACTTTGCGCGGCCGCCACATGCCGGCGCTGACGCGGCTGGTCGATTGCCTGCGTGACGATGTGGTGGCTTCGCGTCACGGCCACCGCAAAGGCAAGGCCGCGCGGGCACGTTGACCGGATCGACCCGCCGAAGCGCTGACGAAGCATTCGATACCGGCGCTCATCTGGACGTCTGGATGTCCAAAACATGTATTGACACGCCCCGCCCGCGACGCTAGCTTCGGGTCCATGTCGTTTGCACGCACGCCAGCGGTCGGGTTCATTCCACCGGATTCCTGCGGCCGGATGCTGGCGGCCATCGGCACGATCATTATCACCACCACGACTACGACCACCGGCAACGGGTGGGCGTTCGTGCGCGAATAATCCTTGCACGCAACGGTCCCGCCCTCGACGAGGCGGGCCGGCGCAATCCGACATCCGCCAGCGAGACGGGGCCTTCAATGGAGGTCACCGTGGACGCCAACGCCTCGCTCTTCGCCGGACACCGCCCCGCCCCATCCGCGGGGTGTTTGCCGGCAAGCGCGGCGCCGAATCGGCCGCCGCGCACACTGGCCGTGGGTGTGATCGGCCCCGGCCGCGTGGGCGGCGCGCTGCTGACCCAGATCCGCACCGCGCAGCCACGGCTGCAACGCGACATGGGGCTGAACCTGCAACTTCGCGGCGTCGCCAGCCGCCAGCGCATGTGGCTGGATTGCGACGATCCCGAACTCGACGCCCGCGACGGCGCGCAGACCTGGCGTCCCGCCGACCTGGAAGCCTTCTCGGACCACGTGCACGAAGACGGGCGCCCTGCGGTGCTCATTGATTGCAGCGCCAGCGAGGACGTGGCTGTGCGCTATCCCTTGTGGCTGGCCGCCGGTGTCCACGTGGTCACGCCGAGCAAACTCGCAGGCAGCGGGCCGCTGGCTCGCTGGCGCGCCATGCGCGCCGCCTGCGCACATGGCGCGCGCTTCCGCTACGAGACGACGGTGTGCGCCGGCTTGCCGGTCATCCAGACATTGCGCGACCTGCTCGATACGGGCGACGAGCTGTTCGGCATCGAAGGCATGTTCTCGGGCACGCTGGCCTGGTTGTGCAATCGCCACGACGGGCAGCAGCCGTTCTCCGCGTTGCTGCGCGAAGCGCACGCCCTGGGTTACACCGAACCCGATCCGCGCGAAGATCTTTCCGGCATCGACGTTGCCCGCAAGCTGGTGATCCTGGCGCGCGAAGCGGGTCATTCCCTTTCGCTGGAAGACGTGGAAATCGAAAGTCTGCTGCCGCCCGCGTTGGCGACCTTGTCGACCGAGGACTTCAAGCAACGCGCGCAGGAACTCGATGAACCGATGACCGCATCGCTTGCACGCGCCCGGATCGCCAACGGCGTGCTGCGACACGTGGGCAGCCTCGACCGGCATGGCCGTGCGCGCGTTCGGCTCACGATCCTGCCCTCGAATCACCCGTTCGCGCACACGCGCCTGACCGACAACGTGGTGCAGTTCCGCACGCAGCGTTACCGCGACAATCCGTTGCTGGTGCAGGGCCCCGGCGCAGGGCCGGAAGTGACCGCCGCGGGCGTGTTCGCCGACGTGCTGCGGATCGCCGACACGCTGGCGGTGCCATCATGCGCGCCGGAATGATCGAAACCGTGCTGCCGAAATCCACCGCGTGGCGGACGCGCATCGCGCGTGCATTCGCCCCCGCCAGCGTGGGCAACGTCGGCGTCGGCTTCGACATCCTCGGCCACAGCATGGCCGGGGCGGGTGATGGCGCGGAAGTCCGGGTGATCGACGAACCCATGGTGCGCATCGCCGCGATCGACGGCGCGGTCACCGACCTGCCGCGCGATCCGCGACGGAACACGGCCGGCATGGCATTGCTGGCGCTGCGCGAAGCACTCGCGCTGCCGCACGGGTTCGAATTGAGCCTGCACAAGGGCATCCCGCTGGGGTCGGGCATGGGCGGTTCGGCCGCGTCCTGCGTCGCCGCCCTGATGGCCGCCAATGCCTTGCTGGAAAGGCCGCTGTCGCGCGAAGCGCTGTATCCGTTCGCGCTGGACGGCGAAGCCGTGGCCAGCGGCAGTCGCCATGGCGACAACCTGGGTTCGATGTTGCTGGGTGGACTGGTCCTCGCGACGCACGATCGCCTGCTGCGCATCCCGGTACCGCGCGCCTGGCATTGCGCGCTGGTGCATCCGCACTACGTAGTGGAAACGCGCAAGGCGCGCGCGGCGCTGGCCGGTGATTACGCGCTGCGCGAATTCGTGGCGCAAAGCGCCCATTTGTCGCTGGTGCTGGCCGGCTGCTTTCGTGGTGACGCCGCGCTGGTGCGTGAAGGTCTCCAGGATGTGCTGGTGGAACCGCGTCGCGCATCGCTGGTGCCGGGTTTCGCACGCGTGAAACAGGCCGCGCTGGATCATCGCGCGCTCGGCGCCAGCATTTCGGGCGCCGGTCCCAGCGTGTTCGGCTGGTACGAAAACCAGCGCGATGCCGAAGCAGCCGCCGCGGCGATGCAAGGCGCGTTTGCATCGGAAGGACTGCAGAGCGATGCGTTCGTCGCACCGATCGATTCGCCCGCAGCCGCATTGATCGAACACCCGGACGACGCGGCCGATCGCGCGGCGACGCCATGAACGCTCCCTTGCGTTACCTCAGCACGCGCGGCCGCAGCCCCGTCGCCACGATCAGCCGTGCCATCGCCGCCGGCCTTGCACCGGACGGCGGTCTGTACGTCCCCGAAGCGATACCGCAACTCGATGTTTCGGTGTTCGACCCGGACGGCCCGCTCGCCGACACCGCCGCCACCCTGCTGGCACCGTTCTTCGCGGGCGATCCGCTGGCCGCCGCATTGCCCGCGATCTGCCGGGAGGCGCTGGATTTCGAAACGCCCTTGCAGCCGTTGCCGCAGCGCGATGCCTGCGTGCTCGAACTTTTCCACGGCCCGACAGCCGCGTTCAAGGACGTCGGCGCACGCTTCCTCGCGGCCTGCCTGCGTCGTCTGCCGCGCGAGGACGGGCATCCGCTCACGATCCTCGTCGCGACGTCGGGCGATACCGGCGCGGCGGTCGGCGCTGCCTTCCATGGCCAGCCGAATACCGAAGTCGTGATTCTTTATCCCGATGGACGAGTCTCGCCGCGCCAGGCGCATCAGCTCGGAAGCTTCGGCGGCAACGTCCACGCCCTGCGCTTGCAGGCCCGGTTCGACGACTGCCAGCGCATGGTGAAAGCCGCGCTCGGCGACGCCGCATTGCAGGCCGAGCGCCCGCTCAGTTCCGCCAACAGCATCAGCCTCGGGCGGCTGCTGCCGCAGATGAGTTACTACGCGCACGCGGCGCTGCAATGGTGGCGCGGACGCGGCACGTCGCTCAACTTCATCGTCCCGACCGGCAATCTCGGCAATGCGTTGGCGGCGTTGTGGGCGCGCAAGATCGGCCTGCCGGTGGGCGAAGTGCGCCTGGCCTGCAACGCCAACGCGACCTTGCCCGAGTTTTTTCACGGTGGTGCATACCGTCCACGCGACGCGGTCGCCACACTCGCGAACGCGATGGACGTGGGCGCGCCCAGCAACTTCGAGCGGCTGCGCTGGACGTTCGGGAACGACGAAGCGGAATTGCGCCGAACATTGCGGGCGGAAAGCGTCGACGACGCCACGATCCGCCGCACGATCGCGCACCATGCGGACGCGTACGGCGAAGTGTTTTGCCCGCACACCGCGACCGCGATCCACGTCCTGGACAGCCTGCGTGAGGCCGGGGACAAGGCGCCGTGGGCGGTGGTTGCGACCGCCCACCCGGCCAAGTTCGAAGGCGTGGTGGAACCGCTGGTCGGCCATCCGGTCCACGTGCCGGCTGCACTGGCGGCGATGCTGGAACGGCCTGCCGCGGCCGAATTACTGGCCACCGAAGACGCGGCGCTTGAACGCTGGCTGCGCGATTTGCCGCCGGAACCGCGCAGCGATGCGGTTTCGACGCTTGGCCATCTGGACGTCCATACGTCCACAGATCGCGCATAGAACGAATCGTCATCAGAAAACGCTTGACAGCGCCACGAACCCGCGATTACTTTCGATCCATGCCGCAGCGCAACATCCACCGCAACGTTCGCAACACCGATCGCACGGTCGCGATCGACGGCGCGTTGCAGCTCCGCGGCATCCCCGGGATCGACTCGGTCCTCGCCCTCGTCCTCGTACTTGTTCTCCTTATTACCAGCGGAGGTGCGGGCTGAGGGCGCGTGTCCAGGTAACCAGAAACAAACCTGAATACTCCTGAAGAACCCCGCACCGGAAACGGATGCGGGGTTTTTTGTTGCCTTCGGCGCCGCCTCATCAAGCGGAGCCACGCGATGAAAAATCCGAACCGGCAAGCCAGCGGCACCCAGGACGACGTATCCACCGGACGCGTCCGCATCTTCGATACCACCTTGCGCGATGGTGAACAGGCGCCGGGCTTTGCGCTCGATCCCAAGGCCAAGCTCCGGATGGCGCAGATGCTGGAATCGCTCGGCGTGGACGTGCTGGAAGCCGGGTTTCCGCAGGCCTCGCCGGATGACTTTGCCGCGACCGCGCGGATCGCGGAAACGCTGCGCGAAGGCACCACGGTGTGCGCGCTGGCGCGCTGCCGCGGCGGCGACATCGATCGCGCCGGCCGCGCGCTGGAAAAGGCGAAGCGCTCGCGCATCCACGTGTTCATCTCGACCAGTCCGTTGCACCGCGAACACAAGCTGGGCATGAGTCGCGCGCAGGTGCTCGATGCCGCGGTGGCCGCGGTGGAGCGCGCGCGCGGGCTGTGCGACGAAGTCGAATTCTCGGCCGAGGACGCGATGCGCACCGAACCCGAATACCTCGCCGAAGTATTCAGCGCGGTGGTCGCGGCGGGTGCCGGCACCTTGAACGCGCCGGACACCGTGGGTTACGCGATTCCGTCGGAAGTCGCGGGACGCTTCGCGTGGCTGCGCGCGCACGTCAAGGGCGCCGAGCGCGTGGTGTTTTCCTGCCACTGCCATGACGACCTCGGCATGGGCGTCGCCAACAGCCTCGCCGCGGTCAGCGCGGGCGCGCGCCAGGTGGAATGCACCGTCAACGGCATCGGCGAGCGCGCCGGCAACGCGGCGCTCGAAGAGGTCGTGATGGGGTTGAAGGTGCGCACCAACTATTTCGGCGCCACCACCCGCGTCGACACACGCAAGCTCAATCCCGCCTCGCGGCTGCTGGTGGAGTTGACCGGCCAGCCCGTGCAGGCCAACAAGGCGATCGTCGGGCGCAACGCCTTCGCGCACGAATCGGGCATCCACCAGCACGGGATGTTGCGGCATCCCTCGACCTACGAAATCATGCGGCCGCAGGATGTGGGCGTCGAGGCGACACGGCTGGTGCTGGGCAAGCACTCGGGCCGCGCCGCGCTGCGCAAGCGGCTGGAAGCACTGGGCCACGCGCCGGACGAAGCCGCGCTGGACGACATCTTCGCGCGCTTCAAGGTGCTGGCCGACCAGCGGCACGAAATCCACGACCGCGACCTCGATCTGCTGGCGCGAGGCCGCGTCGGTCGTGCGCAGCGCGAGGCGGCGGCGTGAGCGCGCGCACGCTGTTCGAGAAGCTCTGGGACGCGCACCTCGTCGCGCCCGAAACCGCCGACACGCCCGCGATTCTGTACGTCGACCTGCACCTGGTGCACGAAGTCACCTCGCCGCAGGCGTTCGATGAACTGCGCGCGCGCGGCCTCACCTTGCGCCGCGCGGACCGAACACTGGCGACGCTGGACCACTCCACGCCCACGCTGCCCGCGGGCGCTGACGGCGAGCGCCCCTACGCCACGCCGCAAGCGCGCGCGCAAGTGTCCAAGCTGGAAACCAACTGCCGCGAATTCGGCGTCGCGCTGCACGGCTGGGACAGCGCCGACCGCGGCATCGTGCACGTGATCGGGCCGGAGCTGGGTGCGACGCAACCCGGCATGACGATCGTCTGCGGCGACAGCCACACCTCGACGCACGGCGCGTTCGGGGCGCTGGCGTTCGGCATCGGCACCACCGAAGTCGGCCACGTGATGGCGACGCAATGCCTGCTGCAACGCAAGCCGAAAACGCTGGCCGTGCATGTGGACGGTTGCCTGCCGCAAGGCGTCGGCGCGAAGGATCTGATCCTGCACGTGATCGGCACGATCGGCGTCAACGGCGGCACCGGCCACGTGATCGAGTACCGGGGCAGCGCGATCGAGGCGCTGTCGATGGAAGCGCGCATGACGGTGTGCAACATGTCGATCGAGGCCGGTGCACGCGCGGGATTGATCGCACCGGACGAAACGACGTTCGCGTGGCTGAAAGGCCGGCCGCGCGCACCACAGGGTGAAGCCTGGGAACGCGCGGTCGCGCACTGGCGCACGCTGAAAACGGATGACGGCGCACGCTACGACCGCGAAGTGCACATCGACGCCAGTGCGGTCCGGCCGACTGTCACCTTCGGTACCCATCCCGGTTCCGCGATTGCGCTGAATGCGTCGGTGCCCGCCGCGCGCGACGCGGTCGAGCAGCGCGCGCTGGATTACATGCAAAGTCGCGCGGGCGAGTCGATGGCCGGCACCAAAGTGGACATGGTGTTCGTCGGCAGTTGCACCAATGCGCGGCTGCCGGACCTTCGCGAAGCGGCAGATGTCCTGCGCGGCCGGCACGTGGCGAAGCACGTTCGGATGCTGGTGGTGCCGGGTTCCGAAGCCGTGCGCCGCGACGCCGAAGCCGAAGGCCTGCACGAGGTGTTCCTCTCCGCGGGCGCGGAATGGCGGCTACCGGGTTGCTCGATGTGCATCGCGATGAACGGCGACATGGCCGCGCCGGGACAACTCGTCGTATCGACTTCCAACCGCAACTTCGAAGGTCGGCAGGGCAAGGGCGCGCGCACCGTGCTCGCCAGCCCCGCCACCGCCGCGGCATCCGCGGTCGCCGGCCACATCGCCGATCCGCGCGACTACCTGTCGATGCCCGTCCAGCAGGAGCAGGCCGCATGAACCCCGTCACTCGCATCCATGCCCGCACCGCCGTGCTGGCCGACGAGAACATCGACACCGACCGCATCATCCCGGCGCGCTTCCTCACCACCACCACGCGCGAAGGTTTGGGCAAGCACTGCTTCAACGACTGGCGGTACCTGCCCGACGGCAGCGACAACGCAGCGTTTCCGTTGAACAAGCCCGACGCGAAGGGCTGCGCCATCCTGGTCGCCGGTCGCAACTTCGGCTGCGGTTCTTCGCGCGAACACGCGCCGTGGGCCTTGCTCGACTACGGCATCCGCGCGGTGGTTTCCAGCGGGATCGCGGACATCTTCCGCAACAACGCGCTGAAGAACGGCCTGGTCGCGATCGTCGTCGGCGCGGACGAACAGCGCTGGCTGCTCGACAACCCCGGCGTCGATCTTTCCATCGACGTGCGCGAACAAACCCTCACGTCGCCCGGCGGCAGCGTCTTCCGCTTCGAACTCGAACCCTTCGCGCGCCACTGCCTGCTCGAAGGCGTGGACCAGATGGGTTTCCTGCTGCAACACGCCGATGTCATCACCGCCTTCGAACAACAACGGGAGGCCGCATGAAAGCCCGCATCGTCACCCTGCCCGGCGATGGCGTCGGCCCGGAAGTCACCGCCGCCGCGGTCGCGGTGCTGCAGTCGGTCGCCACGCACTTCGGCCACGACTTTTCGTTTGACGAACACCTGATCGGCGGCGCCGCGATCGACGCCACCGGCGAGCCTTTGCCGGCTGCCACTCTCGCCGCATGCCGTTCCGCCGATGCGGTGTTGCTGGGTGCGGTGGGCGGATCGAAATGGTCCGACCCGAATGCGCCGGTCCGACCGGAACAAGGCTTGCTGGCGTTGCGCGCGGGCCTGGGCGTGTACGCCAACCTGCGTCCGCTGAAGGTGCATCCCGCGCTCGCGGCGCTGTCGCCGCTGAAGAACGAAAGACTGCGCGATGTCGACGTGCTGTTCGTGCGCGAGCTGACCGGCGGCGCGTATTTCGGCGCGAAAACCCAAACCGCCGACGCCGCCACCGACGAATGCCGGTACACCGTCGCCGAAGTCGAACGCGTTGCACATCGCGCGTTCGAACTGGCGCGCGCGCGCCGCCGCCACGTCACGTCCGTGGACAAGGCCAACGTGCTGGAGACCTCGCGGCTGTGGCGGCGCACCGTCACCCGCGTCGCCACCGACTACCCCGACGTGACGCTGGAGCATCAACTCGTCGATTCGATGGCGATGCTGCTGCTGACGCGCCCGAGTGCCTACGACGTGGTGGTCACCGAAAACCTGTTCGGCGACATCCTGACCGACGAAGCCGCCGCGCTCGCGGGTTCGCTGGGCCTGCTGCCATCGGCGTCGCTCGGCGAAGGCACGCGCGGATTGTACGAACCGATCCACGGCTCCGCCCCCGACATCGCCGGCAAACGCATCGCCAATCCCATCGGCGCGACCCTTTCCGCCGCACTGCTGCTGCGCCATTCGCTGCAACTCGAAGCCGAAGCGCAGGCGTTGGAAGCGGCCATCGACGACGTGCTGCAACACGGGCCGTACGGCCGCGATCTCGACGGCGATGCCGGCACCGACGCGGTGCGCGCCGCGGTGCTGGCCGCGCTGGATCATCGCGCCGTCGCCAGCGACGCCTTCTTCACGGGGATGCGCGCATGCGGCTGACCATGAAATCGGCGACCGGGCTGCGCCGAAAGACTTCGTCATTCCGGGATGCCCGGCGGTCCGATCGCCGGGCGAATCCGACTGCGTTTGCAGAGCCTGTCCCGGACTTGATCCGGGAATTGCAAACGGGAACGCCGCAGGCGGCGCGCAGGGCGAGCGCCAGGGATGGCGCGAGTCAATCGGTTTTCCGGCCGGATGAGACCGATTCCGGGTTCCACGCTGCGCCCGGCCCCGAAATGACCAGAAAAACCAATCCAGGAGCCGCCATGCGCAGTGACATCATGAAAAGCGGTCCCGACCGCGCACCCGCGCGCGCGATGATGCGCGCGACCGGGCTCGACGACGAAGCCATCCGGAAACCGCTGGTCGCGGTGGTGCATACCTGGTCCGACGTCAGCCCTTGCAACATGGGCCTGCGCGAACTCGCCCGGCACGCGGCCGCCGGCATCCGCGCCGCGGGCGGCACGCCGGTGGAGTTCAACACCATCGCGGTCACCGACGGCATGGCAATGGGCACGCCCGGCATGCGTTACTCGCTGGTGAGCCGCGAGATCATCGCCGACTCGATCGAAGCGGCGGTGGCAAGCCATTCGATCGACGCGATGGTGGTGCTGTGCGGTTGCGACAAGACCATCCCCGCCGCGGCGATGGCGATGGCGCGGCTCGATCTGCCCGCGGTCGCGCTGTACGGCGGCACCATCGCACACGGCACGCACAAGAATCATCCGATCACGATCCAGCAGGTGTTCGAGGCGGTCGGCGCGCACGGCGCGGGGAAGATCGACGACACCGAACTCGCGAGCGTCGAGCGCGATGCCTGCTGCGGCGCGGGCGCGTGCGGCGGCCAGTTCACCGCCAACACCATGGCGATGGTGCTGACCACCCTGGGCTTGTCGCCGATGGGCTTGAACGACATTCCCGCGACGCATCCGGCCAAGAACGCGGCGGCATTTCGCTGCGGCGACCTGGTGATGGAGTGCCTTGCGGTGGACCGCAAACCGTCGGACCTGTTGAGCCGCACCGCGTTCGGCAACGCCGCGCGCATGGTTGCCGCGACCGCGGGTTCCACCAACGCGGTGCTGCACATGCTTGCGATCGCGCGCGAAGCCGGCGTCGAGTGGACGCTGGAAGATTTCGAACCGGCCTCGGCCGACACGCCGGTGATCGCGGATCTTTTGCCCGGCGGCCGCTACACCGCGGTGGAATTGTTCGGCGCGGGCGGCGTCGCGCGCGTTGCGAAGGAATTGATGGCGGCCGGCATGCTGGACGATGCGCCGACCGTCACCGGCCGCAGCCTGTTTGAGGAAACCGCCGCGGCGCCGCAAGCCGAAGCGCAGGACGTGGTGCATTCTGTCGCATCGCCACTGAAGCCGCGCGGCGGGTATTCGATTCTCTACGGCAATCTCGCGCCGCAAGGTTGCGTGCTGAAGATCCCGCGCGCTGGCGGCCGCTTCGAAGGCAACGCGCACGTGTTCGAGTGCGAGGAAGACGCCTTCGCCGCCGTGCAGGACGGCCGCATCGCGGCCGGCGACGTGGTGGTGATCCGCAACGAAGGCCCGGCCGGCGGACCCGGCATGCGCGAAATGCTGGGCGTCACCGCCGCCCTGATCGGGCGCGGACTCGGCAACGACGTGGCACTGATCACCGACGGACGTTTCTCCGGCGCGACCCACGGCTTCATGGTCGGGCACGTCGCGCCGGAAGCCGCGCGCGGCGGACCGATCGCGCTGCTGCGCGATGGCGACACGATCCGCATCGACGCGGCACGGCGCGAACTCTCGACGAGCGCCGACCTGCGAAGCCGACGCAACGCCTGGCAGGCGCCCGGGCGGAAAGTCACGCGCGGCGCGCTCGCGAAGTACGCGTACCTGGTCGGCTCGGCGTCCGAAGGTGCCGTCACGCAGGCCCCAGGCTCGCGCTCATTTGCCCCTTCTCCCTCCGGGAGAAGGGGCCCGCAGGGCCGTCTTTTCTTGCGCGAAGCGCCGGATGAGGATCCGGCTGCGCCCACCCTCTCACCTTCGCCCGACCCTCACCCCAACCCCTCTCTCGACGGGAGAGGGGCTCGCCAAGGAGAACCCGCATGAGTCCGCAAGCCAGCCATTCCCTCGTCCAATCCCGCATCGCGGTGCTCGGCTACGGCAGTCAGGGTCGCGCGCACGCATTGAACCTTCGTGATTCCGGTCTCGATGTCGTGGTCGGGTTGCGCCGCAACGGTGCGTCATGGCAGCGCGCGCAAGGCGAAGGCTTCACGGTGCTGGAACCGGCCGACGCGGTGCACGATGCCGATCTCGTCGCCGTGCTGACACCCGACATGGTGCAGCCCGCGTTGTATCGCGATGCCATCGAGCCGAACCTGAAACCCGGCGCGGCGCTGCTGTTCGCGCACGGGTTCAACGTGCATTTCAGGCAGATCGAACCGCGCAGCGACATCGACGTGGTGATGGTGGCGCCGAAAGGCCCCGGTGCGCTGGTGCGCAGCGAGTACGCGCGCGGACGCGGGGTGCCGTGCCTGTTCGCCGTGCAGCAGGACGCCAGCGGCCACGCCGAGGCGCGGGCGCGCGCCTACGCCGACGGCATCGGCGGCGGACGCGCGATGCTGATCCGCACCGACTTCAAGGAAGAGACCGAAACCGATTTGTTCGGCGAACAGGCCGTGCTGTGCGGCGGCGCCAGCGCGTTGGTACAGGCGGGCTTCGAGACGCTGGTGGAATCCGGTTACCAGCCGGAGGTTGCGTACTACGAAGTGCTGCACGAGCTGAAGCTGATCGTCGACCTGTTCTACGAAGGCGGCATCACGAAGATGCTGGAGTTCGTGTCCGAGACCGCGCAGTACGGCGATTTCGTCAGCGGCCCGCGGGTGGTCGATGCCGGCGTGAAGGCGCGCATGCAGGACGTGCTGCACGAAATCCAGGACGGCACCTTTGCGCGCAACTGGATCGCCGAGTACGCGGCGGGCCTGCCCAACTACCAACGCTTCCGGCAAGCCGACCTCGACCATCCGGTCGAACAGGTCGGCAAGAAGCTGCGCGCACGGATGCCGTGGCTGCAGCCGACCGACGCGAAATCCGCCGCAGCGGCCGACACGGTTACGCCCCTCAAAAAGGCCGGCTGACCGCCGGTCTCGGCTCGACAGCGAGGTTCGTCATGAAACGCTTCCATATCGCCCTGGCCGTCGCCGATCTCGACGCGTCCATCAACGACTACAGCGCGCGCCTCGGCCAACCGCCGCAGGTGGTGGTCGATGGCGCCTACGCGTTGTGGCGCACGGAACTGCTGAATTTTTCGATCTGCCATGAACCCGAACAGGCGGGCAAGTTGCGCCGCATGGGTTTCCTCGACGACGAGGCGCGCGACGTCACGCGCGACACCGACGTCAACGGCATTCCGTGGGAGCGGTTCTCCACACTCGCACATGACCTGCGCATGGCCACGGCCTACGGCGTGCCGCGTTACGCGCCCGGCGACGACGAACTGATCCGCAATTGACGGGACAGCTTCATCGTCCCGTCATCCCGGCGAAG
>JBDZUX010000024.1:0-24826 GCA_040255405.1 Lysobacteraceae bacterium | reverse complement strand
ACGAACTGATCCGCAATTGACGGGACAGCTTCATCGTCCCGTCATCCCGGCGAAGGCCGGACTGTGAAGGCAGGATGCCGGAGCGAACATCGGCGAAGCCGATGGCCCGCAGGGCGAGCCGCAGGACGCGGCGAGTTTTCCAGTGTCTTTCTGTCAGGAATCCATCATGGCCATGACCACGCAGACCGCCGTCGTTGCCGAAGTTGCCGACCGCCACCCGCTCGCCGGCCGGACGGTAAGTGGCGCGGAGGTCGTGGTGCAGGTATTGGCGGATGAAGGCTGCGACGTGCTGTTCGGGTATTCCGGCGGCGCGATCCTGCCGGTCTACGATGCCGTGTTCCGCTACAACGCCGAACATCCGCGCGACGGCGCGCGCGAATCCCTGCCGCTGGTCGTGCCCGCCAACGAGCAGGGCGCGGGGTTCATGGCCTCGGGTTACGCACGCGCCTCGGGCAAGGTCGGCGTTGCGATCGTCACCTCCGGCCCCGGGGCGACCAACCTCGTGACGCCGATCCGCGACGCGATGGCCGATTCGGTGCCGATGGTCGCGATCACCGGGCAGGTGCCGACGTCGTCGCTCGGCAGCGATGCGTTCCAGGAAGCGCCGGTCAGCAACATCATGGGCGCCTGCGCCAAGCACGTGTTCCTGGTCACCGAGGCGGAACGGCTGGAAGCCACGCTGCGCACCGCGTTCGAGATCGCGCGCAGCGGCCGTCCGGGGCCGGTGGTCGTGGACATTCCGAAAAACGTGCAGAACGCCAAACTGCGTTTCGACGGCGCGTGCCGCTTGCCGATTCCCGGTTACCGCCAACGCCTGCGCGCAATCGAACACGCACGCCTCGATGACGACGCCTGCGCGCGCTTCTTTGCCGCGTTGACGCAAGCGCGGCGTCCGCTGATCTATGCCGGCGGCGGCGTGATCCGAGGCGATGCCGCGTCCGCGCTGCGCGCGTTCGTCGATGCGTTCGGCGTGCCGGTGACGACCACGCTGATGGGACTCGGTAGCGTCGACACCACCCATCCGCTGTCGCTGCACATGCTCGGCATGCACGGCGCCGCCTACGCGAACTACGCGGTGGAAGACTGCGATTGCCTGCTGGCGTTCGGCGCGCGTTTCGACGATCGCGTGGCCGGCGTGCCGGAAAAGTTCGCGCCGGAGGCGAAATTCATCGCGCAGATCGACATCGATCCGGCCGAAATCGGCAAGGTGAAGCCGGTCCACTGGCAGCACGTCGGCCCATTGGCCGCGGCACTGGAACGGTTGACGCGCTACGGCAAGACACATGGCGTGGCACTGCAGCTCGACGACTGGCATGCGCACCTCGCGCAATTGAAACGTGACCACGCAATGGCGTACGACCGCGCCAGCGAAAAGGTCCAGCCGCAGGCGGTGATCGAGGCGATCAATCGCCACGCGCGGGGCCGTGCGATCGTCAGCACCGGCGTTGGCCAGCACCAGATGTGGGCGGCGCAGTATTTCGACTTCGCGGAACCGCGTCACTGGCTCACGTCGGGTTCGATGGGCACGATGGGCTTCGGCCTGCCCGCCGCGATCGGTGCGCAGTTCGCGCGACCCGATGCCTTGGTGATCGACCTCGACGGCGACGGCAGCATCCGCATGAATCTCGGCGAGATGGAAACCGTCACCACCTGCGGGCTGCCGCTGAAGATCGTGGTGCTGAACAACCAGGGCGACGGGATGGTGCGGCAATGGCAGAAGCTCTACTTCGGCCACCGCTTCGCTGCCACCGACAAAAGCCTGCACCGCAAGGATTTCATCAAGGCTGCGGAAGCCGATGGTTTTGGCTGGGCACGGCGACTGGAATGCAACGACGAACTCGAAACGGTCGTCGCCGAGTTTCTCGCGCACGACGGCCCGGCGTTCCTCGAAGTGATGATCGATCCCGACGCCGGTGTGTACCCGATGGTCGGACCGGGCGCGACCTACGCGCAGATGATCACGGGCGAGTTCATCGCGTCGCGCGGGCCTGCGCCGCGCGACGCGGATGTAATTCCATCGACGTCGATGTTCTGATCCTTTCCTTCTCCCTCCGGGAGAAGGGCGCAACGCGCTGTCCCTGTTTTTGCCCGAAGGGTCGGATGGGGGTTCGGCCAGAGCGAAACGCTCCGCTCCGCCCGAACCCTAACCTGCCTGCCGGCACCCTCTCCCAGAGGGAGAGGGACTCTTCACCGAACGATTCGCACAACCGGAGGCTGCCATGAAACACACGCTGTCGATCCTGCTGCAGAACGAATCCGGCGCGCTGGTGCGCGTGGCTGGCCTGTTCGCCGCGCGCCACTGCAACATCGACACGCTGACGGTCGCGGCCACCCACGATCCCGAGGTGTCGCAGGTCACGCTGGTGATGCACGGCGATGCGAACACCCTGGAACAGATCCTGCGCCAGTTGCGCAAGCTGGTGGATGTGCTGGACGCCAACAGCCTGTCGCTGGTCGGCAGGCGCGACGACGTTCGACTTGCTACCGCGCTGCCTGCATGAACGCGCGGGTCGCCGACACCGCGTCCGGCGGCAATGAACTGAATGGGGAACTGTTGCGCCGTGCGCGCGCCGCGCGGGTGTACGACGTCGCGCATGAAACCGCATTGGGCGAAACACCACTGCTGTCCGCGCGACTCGGCGCGCGCGTGCTGCTGAAACGCGAGGACCGGCAGACGGTGTTCTCGTTCAAGCTGCGCGGCGCCTACAACCGCATGGTCCGACTCGACGCGGCGCAACGCGCGCGCAGCGTGATTGCGGCACCGGCCGGCAATCATGCGCAAGGCGTGGCGCTTGCCGCGGCAAAGCTCGGTATTCGCACCACGACCGTGATGCCGGTGACTGCGCCCGGGGTGAAGGTCGACGCCGTCCGCCGCTTCAGTGGCGCGTTCGTCGAAGTGGTGCTGACTGGGCTGGATTGAAGCAATACGCGGGCAAGCACCCGGGCTCGACGGTGCGCTGGCCGCGATCGTGTCCGGCGCCAACATGGAACTTCGATCGCCTGCGCTTCGTGGCCGAGCGCGCCGAGGCGGGCGAGCAGCGCGAGGCGGAGTTCGCGGTGACGATTTCCGAGGAACGCGGCAGCTTCCGCCGCTTCTGCGCCGCATTGGGCCGGCAGGACCTCACCGAATTCAACTCCCGGATCGGCGACGCGCGCCATGCGCACATTTTCGTGGGCGTGCGCATCGCCCGTCGCGACGAACGCGAGGCATTGGCCGCGACATTTCGCGCGGACGGCTTCTCCGTCCTCGATCTCACCGACGACGAGTTGGCCAAGCAGCACCTGCGCCACATGGTCGGTGGCCGCTCGAGCCTGGCCCGCGATGAGCACCTCTACTACCGATTCGAGTTCCCGAGCGGCCCGGCGCCTTGATGCACTTCCTGGGACGCATGCATCCGGACTGGAACATCAGCCTGTTTCATTATCGCAACCAGGGCGCCGACTACGGACGGATCCTGGTCGGGATCCAGGTGCGTGCGGACGAGCAGCTTGCCCTGCGCAGGTTCCTCGAAACGCTGGGCTACCCCCACCGCGACGAGAGCGACAATCCGGCTTACAAGCTGTTGCTGTGCGCGTGAACCCGCGATCAATCCGCGTGCAGCTCGGCGACGAAATCGTAGATGTCGCCGCGATACCACGAGGTGGTGAATTCCACCACCCGGCCATCGTCGAGGAACGATCGCCGCTCCACGTTGAGGCCGGCGCTGCCGGCGCGCACGTGCAGCAGGTGTGCGTGCCGTGCGGAAAGCGGCACCGCGCGCAGACGCTGCAAGGCCCGGCGCGGACGGCAGCCCCGCGTTGCCAGCGCCTCGTACAACGAATCGCGCACCAGCATCGGATCGGGCAGCACGTCGGCCGGCACCACGCTGCGCTCGATCGCGATCGGCTCTTCACCTGCGTAGCGCACCCGGTGCAGGCGCACTACTTGCGAACCCGGTGAAAGGTTCATCGCCATCGATTCCTCCGGCGTCACCTCGCCCACGTCGCGCTCGAAGAATTCCGAACGCGCATCGAGCCCGCGCGCGCGCAGGTCTTCGGTGAAGCTGGTCAGGCGCGACATCGGCTTGACGATGCGCTCGGTCACGAAGGTGCCGGCGCCGTGGCGTTGGAGCAGCGCGCCTTCCTCGACCAGTCCGGCGAGGGCCTTGCGCACGGTCACCCGCGACAGGCCGAGCGTCAGGGCCAGATCGCGTTCGCTCGGGAGGGCTTGGCCGGGTTCGATCGCGCGGCGTTCGATCACGTTGCGGATCGCGCGGCGCAACCGCAGGTAAGCGAGCGGCTGGTGGCCGGCACGGTCGCGGCCGAGGCGGCGGTATTCGGCGGCGAGGGCGCTGTGCATGGCGCGCACCATACCAATGGCGCACCAGCGGGACAATCCCGGGTCGATTCGATCCGCCCAGCCCCATAACCGGTTGCAACAAACTGGTATCTTGTGGTATCTAACTGGTATTATCAACGTTATTCCGCAAGGTCGCGAACATGCGCTGCCGTTCCGCTCGAGGTTCCCCGTGACTCCCGCCTCGCTGCCCGTCGATCCGTTTGACCTGGTGATCTTCGGCGGCACCGGCGATCTTGCGATGCGCAAGTTGCTGCCGGCGCTGTTCCACCGCTACCTCGCCGGACAGATTCGGGTGGGCAGCCGCATCATCGGCGCGGCGCGCGAGCCACTGAACGACGAGGGCTACCGCTCCGCCGTCAGCGTGGCATTGGGCAACGCAAGCACCCATACGCCGGAGCAACGCGATGCGTTCCTTGGCCTGATCGGTTATTGCGCGCTGGACGCACGCAAGGACGATGGCTGGGACGGCCTTGCCGGAATGCTGGGCGAGCGGCCCGACAACATTCGCGTCTTTTATCTGTCCACCTCGCCCGAACTGTTCGTGGACATCTGCGAGCGGCTGGCGGGGCACGGCTTGAACCGGGGCGCCGCGCGGGTGGTGTTGGAAAAACCGATCGGCCGCGACCTCTCCAGCGCCAACCGCATCAACGACGACGTCGGTCGCGTGTTCGCCGAGTCGCAGACCTATCGCATCGACCATTACCTCGGCAAGGAAACGGTGCAGAACCTGCTGGCGCTGCGCTTCGGCAACGCGCTCTTCGAACCCTTGTGGAACGCCAACCACATCGACCACGTGCAGATCACGGTGGCCGAAACGCTGGGCCTCGGGCGGCGCGCCGGCTACTACGATCGCGCGGGCGCGCTGCGCGACATGGTGCAGAACCACATCCTGCAACTGCTGTGCATGGTGGCGATGGAATCACCGTCATCGCTGTCGCCCGACGCGGTGCGCGACGAAAAACTGAAGGTGCTGCGCGCATTGAAGCCCATCGACGCGAGCAACGCGGCACAACTCACCGTGCGCGGCCAGTACCGCGCCGGCGCGTCCGGCGGCAAGAGCGTGCCGGGGTACCTCGAGGAACTGGGCGACGGCGCGAAATCCGATACCGGCACGTTCGTCGCGATCAAGGCGGAGATCGGCAACTGGCGCTGGGCCGGCGTGCCGTTCTACCTGCGCACCGGCAAGCGGCTGCCCGAGCGCGTGTCCGAAATCGTGGTCGCGTTCAAGCCGGTACCGTATTCGATTTTCGAAGGCAGTGCCGGCACGCCGGCGCAGAACAAGCTGGTGTTGCGGCTGCAGCCCGACGAAGGCGTGAAGCTGTGGCTCACCATCAAGGACCCGGGTCCCGGCGGCCTGCGCCTGCGCCATTTGCCGCTGGACATGAGTTTCGCCGAAGCCTTCGGCGTCGACCAGCCCGACGCCTACGAGCGCCTGATCCTCGACGTGGTGCGCGGCAATCCAACCCTGTTCATGCGCCGCGACGAAGTGGAAGCGGCGTGGCGCTGGGCCGATCCGATCCTCGCCGCCTGGGCAGCCGGCGACCATGCCCCGCGCCCGTACACCGCAGGCAGCTGGGGGCCCAGCGCGGCGGTCGCGTTGATCGAACGCGACGGCCGCACCTGGCACGAAGGCGAGGAGTGAGCCGGAAGATCTTCGAGGTACATCGTCATGTCATTGCATCCCGTCATTGCCGAAGTCACCGCGCGCATCATCGAGCGGAGCAGCGCCACGCGCAGTGCGTATCTCGCGCGCATCGATGCCGCGCGGGGCGAAGGCGTGCACCGCCGCCGGCTGTCCTGCGGCAACCTCGCGCACGGCTTCGCGGCGTGCGGCACGAATGACAAGGCGGCGCTGCGTGGCGTGGCGACGCCGAACCTCGGCATCGTCACCGCGTACAACGACATGCTCTCGGCGCACCAGCCTTACGAGCCGTATCCCGAATTGATCCGCCGCACCGCGCGCAAGTTCGGCGCCACTGCGCAGGTCGCCGGCGGCGTCCCCGCGATGTGCGACGGCATCACGCAAGGCCGCGCGGGCATGGAACTGTCGCTGTTCTCGAGGGAAGTGATCGCGATGGCCGCCGCGGTCGCGCTGTCGCACGACATGTTCGATGCTGCATTGATGCTCGGCATCTGCGACAAGATCGTGCCGGGTCTCCTGATCGGCGCGCTGAGCTTCGGCCATATCCCGACGATCTTCGTGCCCGCGGGACCCATGCCCAGCGGCATCCCCAACGATGAAAAATCGGCGGTGCGCCAGCGCTACGCCGAGGGCAAGGCCAGCCGCGAGGAACTGATGGATGCGGAAGCCGCGTCGTACCACGCGCCGGGCACCTGCACGTTCTACGGCACCGCCAACTCCAACCAGATGCTGATGGAGATCATGGGCCTGCATCTGCCGGGCGCCAGCTTCATCAATCCGAACACGCCACTGCGCGAAGCGCTGACCTCCGCGGCGGTGCGGCGCGCGACCGAGATCACCGCGCTGGGCGACGCCTACACGCCGATCGGCAAGCTCGTCGACGAACGCACCCTCGTCAACGGCGTGGTGGGCCTGAACGCCACCGGTGGTTCAACCAACCACCTCTTGCATCTGATTGCGGTCGCCGCCGCGGCGGGCATCGTGCTGACGCTGGAAGATTTCGATGCAATTTCCGGCGTGGTGCCGCTGATGGCGCGCGTGTATCCGAATGGCCATGCCGATGTGAACCATTTCCACCGCGCCGGTGGCATGCCGTTCCTGGTCGGATCGTTACTCGATGCGGGCTTGCTGCACGGCGACGTGCGCACGGTGTGGGGCGAAGGACTGGCGGCGTACCGCCGCACGCCGGCACTGGATGCAACCGGCGCACTGGCGTGGCACGAAGTCACCGGCAGCGGCAACCTCGACGTGTTGCGTCCCGCCGCGGAACCGTTTCGCGCAGACGGCGGCCTGCGCGTGCTGCAGGGCAACCTCGGCCGCGCGGTGATCAAGGTCTCCGCCGTACCGGGCGATCGGCTCGTGGTCGAAGCGCCGGCGGTGATCTTCCACGGCCAGGATGAAGTGAAGCAGGCGTTCGACCGCGGCGAACTGTATCGCGATTTCGTGGCGGTGGTGCGCTTCCAGGGGCCGAAGGCGATCGGCATGCCGGAACTCCACCAGCTCACGCCGACCTTGAGCGTGCTGCAGGCGCGAGGACATCGCGTCGCGCTGGTCACCGACGGACGCATGTCCGGGGCATCCGGCCAGGTGCCGGCGGCGATCCACGTCACGCCCGAAGCGATCGACGCCGGCCCGCTTGGCAAGCTGCGCGATGGCGACGTGATCCGGCTCGACACGATCGCCGGTACGCTGGAAGCCAAGGTGGCCTCGGGGGAATGGAACGCACGTACACAAGCGCATGCCGATCTTTCCGCACACCACGTCGGCATGGGCCGCGAGCTGTTCGCGAACCTGCGCAACGCAGTCGGCTCGGCCGACGCCGGCGCGACCATCTTCGGCAAGCACGACCATCATCATGCGGCCGACGCCTGATACCGACCTTTGCACGGATTTTCGCCATGACCATGCAGGAAACCAAGCAACGGCAGCTCGCCGAAATCCTCGCGCTCGCCCCGGTGGTGCCGGTGGTGATCGTGGATGATGTCGCGCATGCCGTGCCAATGGCGAAAGCCCTGGTGACCGGCGGCATCCGTGCGATCGAAGTGACGTTACGCACGCCGGCCGCGCTGGACGCGATCCGCGCGATCGCCGCCGAAGTGGAAGGCGCTGTGGTGGGGGTTGGCACCGTACTCGACGGCACGCTACTCGAAGCCGCGCGCAAGGCCGGCGCGCGCTTCGCGGTCTCACCCGGCACTTCTCCGAGACTGCTCGAAGCCGCAGACGACGGCGAACTGCCGCTGCTGCCTGGCGTCGCCACGGCCAGCGAGGCGATGACACTGCTGGAACGCGGTCATCGACACTTGAAATTCTTCCCGGCCGTGCCGGCCGGCGGCGCCAGGCTGCTCGCCGCCTGGGCCAGCCCGTTGCCGCAGATCCGGTTCTGCCCCACCGGGGGTATCGGCCTCACAAATGCGCCCGATTTCCTCGCGCTGCCGAACGTCGCCAGCGTGGGCGGCTCGTGGCTCACGCCGAAGGACAAGCTGGCCGCCGGCGACTGGGACGGCATCGAACAACTTGCGCGGGAGGCTGCGGCGCTGCGCGCCGGTTGAAGCCCGACTACGCCGCGCGCAGGTCCACGGCATCCAGATCGACGTTGCCGCCTGTGAGCACCAGGCCGACGCGCTTGCCGCGAAAGCGTTCGCGATGCTTCACCAGCGCCGCCAGCACGAGCGCGGACGAAGGCTCGACGGTCTGTTTCAGCTCGGCCCAGATGCGTCGCATCGCGACACGCGTTTCGGTGTCGGTCGCGGTGATCAGCTTGACGCCATGCGTGCGCAGCAGGGCGAAGTTCGGTGCACCGATGGTGGCGCGCAGGCCGTCGCAAATCGTGTCGGGTACCACGCCGGTGACGCGCTCGCCGCGTTGCAACGACTGGAAGGCATCATCGGCGCCCGCCGGTTCCGCTCCCACCAATTCGACATCCGGCGCCAGCGCGCGCAGCGCAATCGCGCAGCCGGAAATCAGTCCGCCGCCGCCGACAGGCGTGATCACCACATCAAGGTTCGGCGTCTGCTGCAGCAACTCGAGAACGATCGTGCCCTGGCCCGCGATCACGCGCGCGTCGGCATACGGGTGCACCAGCGTCGCGCCGGTTTCGCGCTGGACCTCGGCGCAGGATTGCTCGCGCGCCGCGATGGTCGGCGCGCAGCGGTGCACGATGCCGCCCGCTCGCTCGATGTTGGCCAGCTTGGCGGCGACCGCGCCTTCCGGCACCACGATGTGCGCCGGAATCCCGCGGGTGGCCGCCGCCAACGCCAACGCGGCACCGTGGTTGCCGGACGAATGCGTCACCACGCCACGGCGCGCTTCCTCTTCGGACAACGACCACACCGCGTTGCTGGCACCGCGAAATTTGAACGCGCCGCCGCGCTGCAGGTGCTCGCATTTGAAATGCAGCGACGCGCCGGCCCACGCGTCCAGCACGTCGTTGCGCAGCACGGACGTGATGGTTGCATACGCCGCGATCCGCGCCGCGGCCGCGCGGATGTCGGCCAGTGTCGGGGGAACGAATTCCATCGTCGTGCTCATTCCACCGTCACGGATTTCGCGAGATTGCGCGGCTGGTCCACGTCGGTGCCGCGCAGCACGGCGACGTGGTACGCCAGCAACTGCAGCGGCACGGTGAACACGGCGGGCGCGATGAAGTTGCCGCCCGCACCCACCTTCATGAGCTGGCCACGATTGCCGTTCAACGACAGGTCGACTTCATCGTCGGCGAACACGTACAGCTGGCCGCCGCGCGCGCGCACTTCTTCGAGGTTGGATTTCAACTTTTCGAGCAGCTGGTTGTTGGGCGCCACCGCGATCACCGGCATGTCCTCGTCCACCAGCGCCAGCGGGCCATGCTTCAGTTCGCCAGCAGGATAGGCTTCGGCGTGGATGTAGGAAATCTCCTTGAGCTTCAGCGCCCCCTCCATCGCCACCGGATATTGCGCGCCGCGTCCCAGGAACAGCGCGTGACGCTTGTCGACGAACGCCTCGGCCAGCGTCGCGATCGCGGGCGCGAGCTTCAATGCTTCTTCGAGCCGACGCGGCAAGCTGGCAAGTTCGCCAACCAATTGCGACAGCTTGCCGGCGTCGACGCCGCGCAGCCGCGCGAGCTCCAGCACCAGCAACGCCAGCGCGCTGAGCTGGGTGGTGAACGCCTTGGTGGACGCGACACCGATTTCGGGACCGGCACGCGTCATCAACGTGAGATCTGATTCACGCACCAGGCTCGATTCCGGCACGTTGCAGACCGCGAACGAACCGAGATAGCCGCGTTCCCGCCCCTCGCGCAGCGCAGCGAGGGTGTCGGCGGTTTCGCCCGATTGCGAAATCGCGAGGAACAGCGTGTCGGGCATCACCACCACGTTGCGGTAGCGGTATTCGCTGGCGACCTCCACGCTGCACGGGATGCCGGCGATGCCCTCCAGCCAGTAACGCGCGACCATGCCGGCGTGGTAACTGGTGCCGCAGGCGACGATGTGCACATGGCGCACGCGCTGCAGCAATGCGTCGGCATCGACGCCGAAGATGTTGGGCAGGACGTGGTCGCCGGCGATGCGGCCCTCCAGGGTGTTGGCGACCGCGCCCGGCTGCTCGAAGATTTCCTTCAACATGTAATGGCGGTACTGGCCGCGCTCGACCGCATCCATCGACAGGTCGCTCTCGCGCACCTTGCGGGTCACCTGACTGCCGTCGGCGGCCTGGATCGCGAGCGAATCCGGCGTGATCTCCGCCACGTCGCCTTCTTCCAAATACACGATGCGGTTGGTCACCTGGATCAGTGCCTGGACGTCCGAGCCGAGAAAGTGCTCGCCGATGCCGACGCCCACGCACAACGGGCTGCCGCGGCGCGCGCCGACCACGTGGCCGGGGTGGTCGCGGTGCAGCACCGCGATCGCGTAGGCGCCGCGCAAACGACGTGTCGCTTCGCCGACCGCTTCGCGGAGGGGTTTGCCCTCGGCCACCAGCTTGTGCACGAGGTGCGCGATGACCTCGGTGTCGGTATCCGAGGTGAAGGCGTACCCCGCCTGCTGCAATTCGGCGCGAAGTTCCGCATGGTTCTCGATGATGCCGTTGTGCACCACGGCCACCGTGTCGCGCGACAGGTGGGGATGCGCGTTGGCTTCGTTGGGCGCGCCGTGGGTGGCCCAACGGGTGTGGGCAATGCCGGTGCGCCCGTGCAGGGATGATGCGTGCCACAAGGCATCCAGTTCGGCGACCTTGCCGGGTGCGCGCAATCGCGAAAGCTGGCCGTCGTCCAGCACGGCCAGCCCGGCCGAGTCGTAACCCCGATACTCGAGGGCGTGCAGGCCCGCCAGCAAAATGGGCACCACATCGCGCTGGGTGCACGCGGCGACGATTCCACACATGGAGATTCAGGCCTCCGGGGTCAAGGAACGCAAAGATACACGGGGATTTGCGAACGCGAGCTGGCGGCGTGCCCCCGGCTTCGGCACGTTTCATGCAAGCGTTCCGGACTCGACTTCTGAAACTTTGAACAGGGTCTCATTTCGTAGTATAAGGGTCGTCCGCTTACCGATCGGAGCGGTCGGTGCTGAGGCCCAAAGGACGGGGGTAGCGACATGTTCAGATTGTTGCGGCAACGGGCGCTCAAATGGCAGCTCCTGTTGGTGATAGTCGAATTTGCCCTGCTGGCGGGCTGCGTATATGCAGCGGTGTTGCTGCGTTACTGGGGTGACCTCGACACCCAGCTGGCCTTTGGCCGAGCCGTGCACTGGCGCGCGCTGCTGATTGCAGGCGTGCTGGTTTTCGCGATGGCCGCCCTGGGCCTCTACCAGGTGCACCTGCGGGCCGGAATGTGGGGACGGTTGAGCCGCCAAGGGGTGGCGTTCCTGCTGGGATGGGTTGCACTGACCGTGCTTTATTACGTCATTCCCGCGACCTACCTGGGCCGCGGCGTGCTCGGCATCGCACTGGTGCTGCAGTATCTGGTGGTGGCGCTGTGGCGCATAAGTTTCCTCGGCTTCGTGGACGCGGATCTGTTCAAGCGTCGCGTGGTGATGCTGGGCGCCGGTGAGCGCGCGGCGGAAGTCGTCCGCAAGATGCGCCGCAAGACCGACCAGCGCGGCTTCAAGATCCTGGGGTACGTGCCGATCGGCGATGACCAGGTGGCGGTGCCGGCGACATCCTTGTTGCATCCGGCCAAGAGCCTGTACGAGTGGTCCCGGCGGATGGACGTGGACGAGATCGTGGTAGGCCCCGATGACCGCCGCGGCACGCTGCCCGTGGATGCGCTGCTGGAATGCAAGCAGCGCGGGATGGCCGTCACCGAACTGGCGGATTTCTTCGAGCGCGAAGCAGGCAAGATCAAGATGGACCTCACCAACCCGTCGTGGCTGGTGTTTTCCGATGGTTTCAACATCTCGCCGGTGCGCCGCACCGTGAAGCGTGCATTCGACGTATCGATGGCGGCACTGGTGCTGTTGGTGGCGTGGCCATTCATGCTGCTGACCGCATTGGCGATCCGGCTGGAGTCGGGATGGAACGCGCCGGTCCTGTACCGGCAGGAGCGCGTGGGCGAAAACGGCAAGGCGTTCCCGGTGATCAAGTTCCGCAGCATGCGCACCGACGCCGAGCGCGATGGCGTCGCGCGCTGGGCCACCAAGAATGACGATCGGGTCACCCGCGTCGGCCGTTTCATCCGCCAGACGCGGCTGGACGAACTGCCGCAACTCTGGAACGTGTTGCGCGGCGACATGAGCATCATCGGACCGCGTCCGGAGCGGCCGCAATTCGTGGACGATTTCAATACCCACATCCGCTATTACTCGCTGCGCCATTGCGTGAAACCGGGTCTGACCGGGTGGGCGCAATTGCGCTACCCGTATGGTTCCTCGTTCGAAGACGCCGAGGAAAAATTGAAGTTCGACCTGTTCTACGTGAAGAACCACAACCTCGTGTTCGATCTGGCCATCCTGGTGCAGACCGTCGAGGTGGTGTTGTTCGGGCGCGGCGCGCGCTGACTCCGGTCCGCTGACCGGTCGGCACGGCAGGGAGCGCGGCTGGGCGCACCGGGCGCGCATTGGGGCATCCGACAGAGGTCAAACCGTGTCGCGCACGGTGACCGCGCGCGCACCCTCGCGGCCGTGGCACCCGGTGGCGAATGTCCGTGCAGCCCGCTGCTGCGCCCCTCCCGCGTGACTTGCAGCCACTTGTAGCCGGCCGCGCAATGCGTCAATCTGGCAGGCCAGACTGGGAGACCCAAGCATGGCCGATCCGCTGCACGTGATCGTCCTCGCCGCCGGCGAGGGCAAGCGCATGAAATCCATGCTGCCCAAGGTGTTGATGCCGCTGGCGGGCCGGCCGATGCTGGCCCATGTGCTGGACACCGCGCGGGCGCTGCGGCCCGAGGGCTTGCACGTCGTATACGGCCATCGCGGCGAGCAGGTGCGTGCGACCTTCGCGCACGACACGGACATCCACTGGGTGCACCAGGCCGAACAGCGCGGCACCGGCCACGCGGTGAAGCTGGCGCTGCACGATATTCCCGATCCCAGGCGCATCCTGGTGCTGTACGGCGACGTGCCGCTGCTGCGCGCGGAAACACTCACCGAACTGGTGCGCACGCACGCGGAACTCGCGGTGCTGGCGACCGAGCTCGATGATCCGTCCGGCTACGGGCGGATCTTGCGTGACGGCCTCGGCCGCGTGCGCGCGATCGTGGAAGAGAAGGATGCCGACCAGGCGCAGCGCGAGGTGCGCATCGTCAACACCGGCGTCACCTTCGCCGAATCGCCGCAACTGCGACGCTGGGTCGACCGGCTGGTGCCCGACAACCAGCAGGGCGAGCTGTATCTGACCGACGTGTTCGCGCAGGCCGCGGACGACGGTTCGCCGGCCGATGTCGTGATGACACGCGATCCGATCGAAGCCTTCGGCGCCAACGATCCCGCGCAACTCGCGGAACTCACGGCCTACCTGCGCCGCCGCGACGCACGGCGCCTGATGCTGGCAGGGGTGCGCATCGCCGACCCCGCGCGTTTCGACCTGCGCGGGCATTTCAGCCATGGACGCGACGTCGAGATCGACGTGGACGTGATCCTGGAGGACGGCGTCACCTTCGGCGATGGCGTCAAGATCGGTCCGTTCTGCCGGCTGCGCAACGTCAACCTCGCGGCCGGTACCGAAGTGCTGGGGCACTGCGACCTGGAAGGCGTCACGACCTACGGCGCCTGCCGGATCGGCCCGTTCGCGCGTTTGCGGCCCGGCACCGAACTCGCGGCCGGCGCGCACGTGGGCAACTTCGTCGAAACCAAGAAAACCAAGCTGGGCGAAGGCAGCAAGGCCAACCATCTCACCTATCTCGGCGACACCAAGGTCGGCAGCAACGTCAACATCGGCGCCGGCACCATCACCTGCAACTACGACGGCGTCAACAAGTTCGTCACCGAAATCGGCGATGGCGCGTTCATCGGTTCCAACACCGCACTGGTCGCGCCGGTGCGGGTCGGCGAAGGCGCGACCATCGGCGCCGGGTCCACGATCACCGCCGATGCACCCGCGGGCAAATTGAGCCTCGCGCGCGGGCGCCAGACCACCGTCAACGCCTGGCAACGCCCGGGCAAAAAACAGTAGGAGCGAGCCTGCTCGCGACCAGTTTTGGGCAACCAACCCTCCTTGGTGCGCTGCCGTCCGGCATCCTGCCTCACTCGAGTTTCGCGCGCGATCAGCCCCCGGCTGATCGCAAACGCGCGAGGCTCGACCAGCCGTCGATCTCGACCAGCAGTTCGCGTCGACAGATGTCGCCGTGCAGCAGGATGCGCGGCACGGCCGGGTCGAGATGGCGCGCCAGCGCGGCACGGATCCGTTCGACATCCTGCGGGCGGCGCACGTAAACCTTCAGCGGCGACGACCCATCGAACGCGGGCAGCGCAGCCCGTTCCAGCAACGCGTGCAGGTTCGCGACCGCTTCGTCGGCTTGCGCAGCCACATCGTCCGCATGGCGCGAGGCATGACCGATCACGGCGGCGGTACCCGAAATCGCGAGCGCGCCGCCCGGCAACCGCATCGCGCGCGCGAAGCTGGGGGCGGTCGGCCCGTACTGGCGCGGGTATTTCCAGGCGCTCACCTGACGCGGGTTTTCCAGCGCCTCGCCCGGCTTGGTGGCGCACAGCGCGTACACCTGCAACAACCCTTCGCGTCCGTGGTGGCCGATCGCGGTGGCCGCGGGATACCCCGTGACCCCGCTTGCGGCGAGCCCGCGTGCGCGGCCGCTGCAGAACAGCCGATAACGCTCGCCATCGCCTTCGCCCGCGTTGATCGCGCCGAGATAGTTCCAGACGCGTTGCAGATAACGTTCGGGTGATGCCGACACGTGCGCGAGCAGGCTCGTGTAGGCACGTTCACTGGCAGCCTCGATGCCGCCGCACCCGGCTTCGTCGACTTCCACCGCGACAAACCGCCAACCGCCACCGGCGGCCCAGCGCAGCGCACCAGCGCGGCCATGGCTCACCTCGCCATCGACCGACCAGTATTCGTGCAGCGCGCCGGCATCCAGCGGCGACAGCGGCACCCGCAGATGGCGCGGGTCGGACGCGTCGTCCACGCCCGCGCCAAAACCGAATACCGCGAGCGTGCCCGGCCGTTCCAGCAGCGCTGGCGCAGGTTCCTCCCGATAGGCGATGCGCAACACCGAACCCCTCATGCCATCCCTTCCAGATCGCCGCGGCGCTTGCGGGTCGTGCATGCCGGTCGGCGCCTGTATCAAACCGGCCATGTTACACTGAATGGTTGATTCAACGAGCGTGTGGAGCCGCGGAGCATGACCCAGCAAACCCCTGCCGAGCAGGAATTGGCGAGCCTGATCGTCGAGAATCTCAATCTGGAAAACGTGGCCCCGCAAGATATCGATCCCGAGGCGCCGCTGTTCGGCGGCGAGCTGGGCCTCGACTCCATCGATGCGCTGGAACTGGCGCTGGCGGTGTCCAAGCGCTACGGCATCCAGTTGCGTTCGGACAACCCCGACAACCGGCGCGTGTTCGGGTCGCTGCGCGCATTGTCCGAGCACATCCAGGCAAATGTTTGCGATCATCCATGATCGCCGCGTCAGAAAGTGTTCGGATGCTTGGCGTCTGACGATATCTGCCGCCCCAGAACGCCCATCCGTGGGCTGGTTTCGACAACAGCCGCTCCGAGTGGAACATCGACAACCGTTTCGGACAAAACGTGCCAACCGCTATTGCTGCGACGAGTCGTCGGCGTTGCTGAACTTCGCGCGCAACGTGCGGTAGTGCTCCAGTTGCGCGGCAAAACGGACCTCGGCCCGGACGAAGTCCGCGCGTTTCTTCACCAGCGCCGCGCGCTCGTCGTTGACGCTCTGCCGTTGCTCGGCAATCCGCTTGCTGACGTACGGCGGAATCGGCTGTTCCGAATGTTCCAGATCGGCAGCGTGCGCCAGCAGCTCGGTCAAGGAATCTTCCTGGCTGCGCAGGTTGGTTTCCAGCGAGCTGATGTCGGCCTGGATCTGCTGGAGCTGGGCCTGCTGGGATGCTTTCAGGTCCTGGTCGGTGGGATACGCCGCCAGCATCTGGGCGTCCGCGACCCGGCGCTGCTGCGCGTCGCGTCGGACGGCCGCTTCCTGGGCCGCACGCGCAGCCGCCGCACGGCGTTCGGCGGGCGTCAGCTCGCGCTCCACGTGGCGGACCACCAGGCCTTGCGCGTTGACGATGTCGTAGCCACCAGCCAGCGCCGAGGAAGGAATGGTGTCGCTGAAGTGCACCACGCCGGACGCGTCCGTCCAGCGGTAGTGGGTGGTCGGCGTCGGTGGGGCCGCGAACGCCGGCGCGCACATGCCGCAGGCCACGGCTGCGAACAGCAGGCATGAGGGAATTCGGCGCATCGCAATCTCCGGATGAAACCAGTATAGGCTCGGGCGGCCCGCCATAACCTGCCGCACTTGGCAGCTTGCGCGCCGGCGGCATCCCACCGATTCGCTCGTGGCGGTCCCACGGGGGGTTTCCGGCACAGCGGCTTTCAGGTCATGCAAATTGCGGGCCGCGCCCGGATTCAGGCCAGCTCCACGCCGTAACGATCGCGGTAGGCCTTCAGCCGGTCGCGTTCGGCGGCAAGTTCGGCCCGGCTTCCCGCATATTCCATGAGGTCGCCGAGACCCACGATCGCGATCACCGGCACACCGTGCTCGTGCGCCAATTCCTGTACCGCGGAACGCGTGCCCTGCCCCCGTTCCTGCCGGTCCAGCGCCACCAGCACGCCCGCCACCGCAGCGCCGGCGACACGAATCAATGCGAGCGATTCCCGTACCGCGGTACCGGCGGTGATCACGTCGTCCACGATCAACACCCGCCCGGCAAGCGGCGCGCCCACGATCACGCCGCCCTCGCCGTGGTCCTTGGCTTCCTTGCGGTTGTAGGCCCACGGCACGTCGCGGCCGTGCTCGCGCGCCAGCGCGATGGCCGTCGCCGCCGCGAGCGGGATGCCCTTGTAGGCGGGACCGAACAGCATGTCGAAGGCCAGGCCGTTCGCGGCAACCGCAGCGGCATAGGCAGTGCCAATGTCGGCCAGCGCGGCGCCCGTGTCGATCCTGCCCATGTTGAAGAAATACGGACTTTGCCGGCCGGACTTCAGGGTGAATTCCCCGAAGCGCAACACGCCGCGCGACAGCGCCGTGTCGAGGAACGCTTGTTGGTGGGGTTGGAGCATCGTGATCCGGGAATCGGGGACCGGGCGTCGAATGATACGGTGAATCCGGCACGTTGGTGCCGGATCACGGTGCCCCATCGGCTCGCGTCGAGCAGCGGCGCGCATGCTTTTGCTTTACGATTCCCGAATCCCGTTTCCCCATTCCCGGCATTCGTGAAAATCATCTCCTTCAACGCCAACGGCATCCGCTCCGCCGCCAACAAGGGTTTCTTCGACTGGCTGCGCCAGCAGGACGCGGACGTGGTGTGCCTGCAGGAAACCAAGGCGCAGGAAGACCAGCTCACCGATCCCATGTTCCGCCCGGACGGCCATCACTGCTTCTACCGCGACGCGGTGACGAAAAAGGGCTACAGCGGCGTCGCGATCTACGCGAAACGGGAGCCGGACGAGGTGCTGAAGAAGATCGGCTGGAAAGCCTTCGATGACGAAGGCCGCTACATCGAGGCGCGCTTCGGCAAGCTTTCGGTAGTGTCGCTGTACGTACCCTCGGGCACCTCGGGCGAGGAGCGCCAGCAATTCAAGTTCGCGGCGATGAAGAAGCTGCGCACGATCTTCGACGGCTGGCTCGCCAGCGGACGCGAGTACGTGGTGTGCGGCGACTGGAACATCGTGCGCAGCGAGCGCGACATCCGCAACTGGAAATCCAACCAGAGGAATTCCGGCTGCCTGCCGGAAGAACGCGCGTGGTTGAATGCGTTGATCGCGGACGCGCATGGCGACGGTTCGCCCACGCCGACTCACGGCTGGGTGGACAGCTTCCGCGTGGTGAAGCCGGACGTCGAGGAATACACGTGGTGGTCCAACCGCGGCGCCGCGCGCGCGAACAACGTGGGTTGGCGCATCGACTACCAGATCGCGACGCCCGGCATCGGCAAACGCGCGCGCGCCTGCACGGTCACGCCGACACCGCGCTTCTCCGACCACGCGCCATTTTCAGTCGAGTACGATGCGGTGGACTACGCGGAATGACCCGCAGCGCCGCGGGCGCCGCCAAGCCCGCCAAACCATCCATATGGAAGGCGTTCACGCAGCCGGCCGCGTGGACGATGTGCTTCTTCGGATTTTCGTCCGGCCTGCCCTTCCTGCTGGTCGCCGGCACGTTGGCGTACTGGTTGAAGGCCGAACACATCGTGCTGCGCGACATCACGATGATCGCCAGCGCCGGCATGACCTACGTGTTCAAATTCCTGTGGGCGCCGCTGCTGGATCATTGGCGGCTGCCGCTGTTCTCGCGGCTGGGACGCAGGCGCGGGTGGCTGCTGCTGGCGCAAGGCGGGGTCGTGGCCGGGTTGCTGGCAATGGCATTCCTGACACCCGCCCGACTGGACGCCTTCATCGCTGCGACGCTCGCGGTCGCGTTTTTCGGCGCGACCCAGGACATCGCGGTGGACGCCTGGCGCATCGAGATCGCGCCGATGGATCAGCAAGGCGCGCTGGTCGCGACGTACGCGCTCGGCTATCGCATCGGCTTGATGGTGGCGGGCGCGTTTGCGCTGATCATGGCCGACCACTTGCCGTGGCCGTGGGTGTACGTGGTGATGGCCGCGATGATGGTGATTCCGGTGATCGCCAACCTGCTGGCGCGCGAGCCGGAGCGGCACCACGAGTCGCCGCGGCGCTGGATGGAAGCGATGCGCAACGGCGTGGTGGCGCCGTTCACCGATTTCTTCGCGCGCTTCGGCGTGGCGCTGGCGCTGGTGACGCTGCTGTTCATCCTGCTGTTCAAGCTTCCGGAACAGGCGACGATCGGCGGCATCATGAGTCCGTTCTATCGCGACATGGGCTTCAGCCTCACCGCGATCGGCACGATCACCAAGATCTATGGCGTGTGGATCGGCATCGCCGGGGTGTTCGTCGGCGGCGCGGCGGTCGCGCGTTTCGGCATCAACCCGAGCCTCTTGGTCGGGATCGTCGCCTGCGGCTGCAGCAACCTGCTGTACCTGTTGCTGATTGCCCACCAGGGCAACCTCGGCATGCTCACCGTCGTGATCTCGGGCGAAAACTTCACGCTCGGATTCCTGGGTCCGCCGACGGTTGCCTTCCTGTCCTCGCTGGTGAACCGCCAGCACACCGCGACGCAATACTCGCTGCTGAGTTCGATGGTGAACCTGCCCGGCAAGGTGATGGGGTTCTTCGCCGGCGGCATCGTGATGGCGACCAGCTACGGGTTCTATTTCGTGTTGACGGTACTGGCGGTGCTGCCCGCGGCGCTGTTGCTGCTGTGGCTGGTGCCGCGGCTGCGCGCACGGTCATGCGATCGTCCGTGATCGCCGCACCGCGAATGGAACGGCAAGAATGCGGGCAGCGGCAGCCCTGACACCAGAACGGCCATCCATGGCCTGACTTTTCACGACAGCCGCTTCGAACCAGCGTAAATACCTCCCAGGACGCGCGGCCCGCGTGCGCCGGTCACCGACGGCAGGTTGCCCGGCGCATGTTCCAGGCGCGCGCGCGCGAGCCAGGCGAAGCCCACCGCTTCCACGAAATCGGGGTCGAGACCGAGCGCGGCGGTAGTGTCGACTTTCGCGTCGGGAAGCTCGCCACACAGCGCGTCCATCAACGCGCCGTTGTGAACGCCGCCACCGCAGGCGTATACCTCGCGAACACCGGGTGCGTGCGTGCGCAATGACTCGGCGACGCTGCGCGCGGACAGTTGCAGCAGCGTCGCCTGCACGTCGGCCGGGTCGATGCGGTTGGGCAAAAGCGGATCCAGCCAGTCGAGATTGAAATATTCGCGGCCGGTGCTTTTCGGCGGCGGCAGCGCGAAATACGGGTCGCCGATCAACCGCTGCAACAGCGCGGCGTCAGTGCGGCCGCCGGACGCCCACGCGCCGCCCTCGTCCCGCGGCGTGCCGCGATGACGCAGCGCCCAGGCATCCAGCAAACAATTCGCGGGACCCGTGTCGAAGCCGAGCACCGGTTGGCCGGGTACCAGCAACGTGACGTTGGCGATACCGCCGAGGTTCAAGATCGCGCGCGGCGTCGCGACGTCCGCCAGCATCGCCGCGTGCAGCGCCGGCAACAGCGGTGCGCCCTGCCCGCCCGCCGCAAGATCCGCGCGGCGAAAATCCGCCACCGTGACCACACCGGTGCGTTCCGCGATCACGTTCGGATCACCGATCTGCAGCGTGAACGGATGCGGGCCGTTCGGCCGGTGACACACGGTCTGTCCGTGCGAACCCAGCGCCGCGACCTCCCGGGCATCGACGCGCGCGTCGCGCAACAGCGCCAGCGCCGCGTCGGCGAAACACGCGCCGATGGCGGCATCGAGATGTCCGTAAGCGTCCAGCGTGATCGCCGCGGCATTGCGCGCCAGCGCGACCACGCCCGCACGCAGCGCTTCGGGATAGGCGAACGTGCGGGCCGCGACAACTTCCGGTTGGGATCCGAAGCGCACCAACGCGACGTCGATGCCGTCGGCGCTGGTCCCGGAAATCAGCCCGAGATAGAGCGGTGATGCCTGATGCGCCACGGTGGCGCTCAGTTCGTGGCGGCCACGCTGGCGCGATCGTCGCTGACCCGCGCGAGACGCTGGGTGGCGTTGTCGATCATCTGGATGCGCGCAATCATCGGCGCGGTCTGCGCGCGGAAGTCGGCCATCAGTTTCGTGGACAGCGGCTCCGGTTTGGGCATCGTGACCGTCAGGGGATTCTCGGGCCGATTGTTCACCCGCACTTCGTAGTGCAGGTGCGGACCGGTGGCCATGCCGGTCTGGCCGACGTAACCGATCACCTCGCCCTGGGTGACGTGCGAGCCGACGTGCAGCCCCTTCGCAAAACGCGACATGTGGCCGTAGGCGGTGGTGTACTTGGGCGTGTTGCGGATCGTGATGAAATTGCCGTAGCCGTGCGAACGGCCGCGGAAGGTGATCACGCCATCGCCCGCGGCATGGATCGGGGTGCCGGTCGGCGCCGCGTAATCGACGCCCTTGTGCAGGCGGTTGTAGCCCAGGATCGGATGGTGGCGCATGCCGAAGCTGGACGAAATGCGGGTGAAGGCCACGGGCGTGCGCAACAAGCCCTTGCGCAGCGGCCGCCCGTCCTGGCTGAAGTAGGCCACGCTGCCGTCGGGCTCCTTGAAGCGATACGCCGTGTAGCGGTGGCCGTTGTTGACGAATTCGGCCGCGATGATGTTGCCGCCGCCCGAATACTTGCCGTTGCGGTAGATGTCGTCATAGACGACGGTGAAGCGGTCGCCCTTCTTCAGATCCTTGATGAAGTCGATGTCGTACTTGAACACGTCGGCGAGCTTCAACACCATGGTTTCGGAAAGCCCGGCCTTTTCGCCCGCCGCGAACAACGAACCCTGCACCTCGCCATGCGCGAAGTGCATGCGGCGTTCGATCGGCAACGCCGCGATCTGCGCGCGCATACTGCCGTCGGGCTGCGCGGTCAGGGTCACCCGGGTGGCGGAATCGGGTTCATAACGGAACCCCTGCAACTGGCCTTTTGCATCGGCGAGGAATTCGACTTGATCGCCCGGATGCAGCGTCTTCAGCGCACCGGTGTCCTTGCCGCTCGCCATCACCTCGGCGAGGTCGGCGCCCGTCAACCCTTGCGCCTGGAAAATTTCCGACAACGTCTCGCCCGGTTGCACCTCCACGGCTTTCCATGAGGCGACGACCGGACGCGGGGCTTCCTTCGGCGCGGGCGGCAACTGCAAGGCCAGCGTTTCGCGGGTCACCGGTTTCACGACCGTCTCATGCTGGATCACGCGGGCCCACGCCGGGATGCCCAGCAACGTCAGGAGGGCCAGCAGACAGGCGCCGCCACCGAGGATCCAGCACTCGCGTGTCCAGCGGAATGCCGCGGACGGTGCTTCGGCATGAAATGACCAGTGCGCGCAACGCGAGTAAAAATGCGAATGGCATTGACGGGTCTTGCGGCGGATCGCTTGGCGGCGCACGACATGAGGGGTGACGCGACGGAGGTGGCGATCCATCGGAGATCCAGTCAAAACGGGCGAAAACGCGCGACGGGCCGTACCATAGCCCCACCAGAAAGCGGGCGTCAATGCCTTGTTCCACAAAGATTTGCACGTCCTTTTGCAGTTAACACATAATTAACCACCACGTCACCTTCACGCGTTGATGCAGCCCACTCTTTCGAGGGTTGCCACCGCCTCCGATCGGAAAACCCATGTCTTCGAACCAGCAAGCACTCGCGCTGATCCATCGTGGCGCGGTCGATGTCCTGAAGGATGACGAGCTTGCAGCGCGCCTCGCGCTCGGCCGGCCGTTGCGCATCAAGGCGGGCTTCGACCCGACCGCGCCGGATCTGCACCTCGGGCACACCGTGCTGCTCAACAAGATGCGCCAGTTCCAGGACCTGGGGCACACCGCGATTTTCTTGATCGGCGATTTCACCGGGATGATCGGCGATCCGACCGGCAAGAACGTCACGCGCAAACCGCTGACGCGCGAAGAAGTGGAGGTGAACGCCGAAACCTACGCAAGGCAGGTGTTCAAGGTGCTCGATCGCGAGCGCACCGAGGTGCGTTTCAATTCCGAATGGTTCGGCAAGATGGACGCGTCGGACATGATCCGGCTGGCTGCGCAGCACACCGTCGCGCGGATGCTGGAGCGCGACGATTTCGCCAAGCGTTACGCGGCGCAGCAGCCGATCGCGATCCACGAATTCCTGTATCCGCTGGTGCAGGGCTACGACTCGGTCGCACTGGAATGCGATGTCGAACTCGGCGGCACCGACCAGCGTTTCAACCTGTTGATGGGCCGCGGCCTGCAGGAACACTTCGGCCAGCCGCCGCAGGTCGTGCTGACGATGCCGCTGCTGGAAGGCATCGACGGCGTGCAGAAGATGTCGAAGTCGCTCGGCAACTACATCGGCATCGATGAACCCGCCATCGACATGGTCACCAAGACCATGAAGATCGGCGACCAGCTGATGTGGCGCTGGTTCGAGCTGCTGAGCTTCGAGGTGTCGCTGGATCAGCTTGCGGCGATGAAACGCGACGTCACGGGTGGGGCCTTGAATCCGCGCGATGCGAAACTGCGCCTCGCGCGGGAATTGGCCGCACGTTTCCACGGTGCCCCCGCAGCCGACAAGGCCATCGCCGGCTGGCACGCGGTCGTGCGCGGCGAAGGCGACACGTCGTCATTGCCGCTGAACGAGATCGGCGTGCCCGCCGAAGGCTTGCGCTTGCCAGCCCTGCTGACCGCGGCGGGCCTGACGTCCAGCAATTCGGAAGCCAACCGCAAATTGAAGGAGCGCGCGGTCCGGATCGACGCCGCGGTGGTGGACGATCCGCACCGCGTGTTCGCGCCGGGTTTCGAGGGGGTGCTGCAGGTGGGCAAGCGCAATTTCGCGCGGGTGAGGTTGCGGGTGGAGTGACCTTGCCGCGCTCGTATTCTGCGCGCCAGTACAGCTTTGCTCCAGGCCAACGTGCGCTATGTTTGTGCGTGACGCCCCATCCCGCGGCGTTCGGTCCACGGGCATGCCATTGAAGGAGCCCGATGTTCGTCGACGTCCCGAGCCGCCATCGTGCTCATTTGCGCTGGGTCACGCCCACGCTGGTGGTGACGTGCGTCGCGTGCTACCTGTGGCTGATGTTGTCGACGCCCGCGACGCGCTATGCGGTGCTGGGCAACTGGGGCACGGTGCCGGCGCACCTGTTCCAGCAGGGCAAGGCGCTGGAAGGCTGGTCGTGGCTGCGCCCGCTCACGTCGCTGTTCATGCACGCCGACTGGATGCACCTGCTCGGCAACATGTTGTTCCTGGTGATCTTCGGGTTGCCCGCCGAGCGCGCGCTCGGTTCGCGCCGGTTCCTCGCGTTGTTCCTGGTCGGCGGTGCGTTCGCCAACCTGGTCGGGGCCTGGACGCTGTCGGGTCAGTTGCGCCCGATCATCGGCTGCAGCGGCGCGGTGTCGGCGATGCTCGGCGCGTATCTCGCGCTGTTCCCGCGCGCGCATCTCGGGCTGGTGTTGCCGCTGGGCCTGTACCTGCAATTCATCCGCGTGCCGGCCGCGCTGTTGATCGGCATGTGGGTACTGTTGCAACTGCTGTTCACCTGGGCGGGACCGGGCTTCGGCACCGTGGTGTGGTGGGCGCACCTGGCCGGCTTCGGTTTCGGAATCCTGTTCGCGGTGATTTCGCGCGGCGCGGTAGAACGCCGCCTGCGCCAGCGAAGTTATTGAGCTTCATGCCACCGCGCGGCGACGT
>JBDZUX010000062.1:0-9021 GCA_040255405.1 Lysobacteraceae bacterium | reverse complement strand
GGCCTCGGCAATCCGCAGGAATCGGAATACGTGCTGGTGATGCAGGACGGCATTCCGCTGGAATCGGACTGGATCGGATTCCCCACGCTGTACGCGATGCCGTTCTCGCACAGCATCGCCGACATCCAGTTGATCCGCGGCGGTTCCAGCCTGCTGTACGGGCCGGAGCCCGCCCCGGTCATCAATCTGGTATCGAAGCGTCCGAAACCCGGCACGCCGTTTTCGATCAGCACCGAACAGGTCATCGGCAGCGACAGCTTGTATTCGACGTACAACGTGCTCGAAGGCAGCACCGGCCAATGGACGTATCGCGCCGACGCCGGTTATGTGCGCAGCGACGGCCCGCGCCGGAACGCGCAATCGCAGATGCGCCAGGCCGACCTGTACGTCGAATATCGTCCGAACGACCGGCAATATTCATGGCTCGACGTGCACGCGATCGAGGGCGACTCGGGCGATCCGGGCCGCATGAGCTATCCGCAATGGCAGTTGAATCCAGACGCGACGCCGACACCGTGGAACCGCGACTGGGTCGATCGCTACCAGATCGTGCTGGGCCACCAGCACGAGTGGGCCAACGGCTGGCTGCTGATCGGCAAGCTGTGGGCGGGCTACCAGGATCTCGCCAGCCGCGCCGCCAACGGGCCGCCGGCGCCGGACCTCGCGCTGCAACCGCCGCCCGCCAGCACCACCTTGCAGGACGAGCAGTTCCGCACGCAAGGGCTGGACGTGCGCGTGCGCAAGAAGTGGGGCGAGGGCAACGCCTTCACCGCGGGCGTGGTCGCGTTCCACGGCGACGATCCGTTCCGGCAGTGGGACAACGCCGATTTGTACGTCGATCGCTTCGATCGCAGCGGCACGCCGCGCCTGCGCCAGCAACGGCAATCCAACTACTACGCCGTGTTCGCGGAAAACGTGTTCCGGCTGCCGCACGAGATCCACATCGTGCCGTCGATCCGGCTGGAACGCGAACGCGTCGCGGTGGACGAAAGCGTGCGCCCGCCGTTCCTCATCCGTCCGCTGATCCACGAATCCGATTCGCGCACCGTGCCGCTGTTCGGCCTCGGCATCGGCAATGACTTCGGCGCCGGCAACGAAACCTACTTCAACGTGTCCAAGGGCTGGCGTCCGTTGCGCTACTTCGACATGGCCTCGCCGTTCGCGAACGTGGTGCCGGGGCACGCGCCCGATCCGTCGGAATCGCTGTCGTGGGAAGCCGGCGTGCACGGCGTGCCCCTGACTGGCCTGTACTACGACGTCAGCGTGTTCTGGATCGACTTCAAGAACCGCATCGAGGCGCAGCACATCAACGCCACGGACGTCATCGAGGTCAACAGCGGCGACATGCGCAACCGTGGTTTCGAAGGCCAGATCAATTACGACTTCTTCGCACCGACCGCGCGTGCGAAGGGTGGCGAACACCTCGAAGGTTTCTTCAGCCTCAGCCTGTTGAACGCGCGCTTCACCCAAAGCGTGATCCCCGGCCAGGTCGGCAAGATCCCAGCGTACGCGCCACGCTACGTCGCCAAGGCCGGCCTCACCTGGCGCGTCGACCAGAAATACAAGGCCAGCCTGACCGCGGTGTCGACGGCCGCGCAGTACTGGCAGGATTCCAACGCACCGTCCGGCAGCGGCGCATCGTTCATCCCCGCGAAGATGCCCGCCTACACCGTCGTCGACTTCGCAAGCGACTGGCAGGTCACGCCGTGGCTGAAACTGCTCGCCGGCATCAGCAACCTCACCGACCGCCAGTACTACAACCGCGTGTGGCGCACCGGCCTCGAGCCCGCCTACGGACGCACGTGGTACGCGGGGTTCGAGCTGAAGATGTAACAACCCGAGCCCAGGCTTCGCCACGAAGCATCCACGCCCGGATGGCGGCCCGGGCGCGGTTCGGCACCGCGGGCCCGATAGTTGCAAAGAAGCGAAGAACCAAGAAATACTGGTGGCAGGTCTTTTGCAGCGCTCGGATGCGCACGCCCCTTGGACAACTTCGCTGTCGCGGCGGATCTCTTGACGCAGCCGATACTGCTCGTTTCGGCGGGCGGGGTGATCCAGGCGTGCAACGTTGCGTTCGCATCCAGCATCGGAATGACTCCGGACGCGTTGCGGGGTCGCGACCTGGCCTCGCTGGTTACCAGCACGAGCCCCAGCCTGCCCGAATATTTGCGGGCGTGCGCGGACGGCCAGGCGTCGCGGGCGAGACTTGCGTTCGAGCACGAAGGCGCCGTGGCCATTTACAGCGCCCGCGGCATCGCGCACAGCCCGACGGAAGACTCCGGCTCACGCGCGGTCCTCCTGCTGTTGAGTCGGGCGGATCCGGCCATTACCGAGCCGGCGCCAGCCAACCCGAACGCGGATGGCACGCCGGCCAGTTCGACCGAAGCTTCCCTGCGGCACGAGCGCAACATCCTCGAGGTCACGCTCGCGAGCATCGGCGACGGCGTGATCGTCACGGATGCCGCGGGTCACGTGACTTTCATGAACCCCGTCGCCGAACAGCTCACCGGCTGGTCCTCGAGCGAGGCGAACAACGTGCCCTTTGCGGAGGTCTTCCGCATCGTCGACGAACATACCGGCGCTCCCGTCGACCACCCGGTGGCCAAGGTGATCGAGTCGGGTGGCGTCGTGGGACTGGCCAATCACACCGTGCTCATCAGCCGGGACGGCAGGCGCGTTCCGATCGACGACAGCGGAGCTCCCATTCGACACGAGGGCGCCCGGGTCGGCATCGTCGTCGTATTCCGCGACGTGACGGAACGCCGGCGCGCCGAGCAGGAACGGGCCAGGCTCGCGGCCATCGTGGAGGGATCCGACGATGCCATCGCGAGCAAGACGCTCGACGGCATCGTGACGTCCTGGAATCCTGCCGCGGCGCGCCTTTTCGGATACAACCCCGAAGAGATCATCGGCAAGTCCATCACGCTCATCATCCCGTCCGAGCGGATCGCCGAGGAGGACTCCATCCTTGACCAGCTGCGCCGCGGCGAACGCGTGGACCATTTCGAAACCGTGCGACTCGCCAAGGACGGAACGCGCATCGACGTTTCGCTGACCATCTCGCCGATCCGGAACCCCAGCGGTGCGATCATCGGCGCCTCGAAGATTGCGCGTGACATCACGGCCCGCAAACGCTCGCAGAAGCGCCTGCAGGAAGAGATCCAGGTGCGCGAACTGTTGGGGGATGCAGCCCGGGCGGTCATCCATGCCCAGCTTGACTTGCAGCGCGTCGTACAGAGCGTCACGGACATCGCGCGAGAGATCACCGGCGCCGCGATCGGTGCGTTCTTTTACAACGTTCAGGATGAACGGGGCGAATCGTACCGGCTGTACACGATTTCCGGGGCGCCGCTCGAAGCGTTCTCCAAATTCCCCCAGCCCCGCAACACGGCGGTGTTCGGGCCGGCGTTTCGCGGCAAAGCGAACGTGCGCAGCGGCGACATCACGGCGGATCCGCGCTACGGCCGCAACCCGCCCTACCACGGCATGCCCGAGGGACATCCGCCCGTCCGGAGCTATCTCGCGGTACCCGTGAAGGCAGCTTCCGGCGAGGTGCTCGGAGCGCTTTTCTTCGGTCATCCGGAACCGGACGTATTCACCGAACGGGCCGAGCGCCTCGTGACCGCGGTGGCCGCCCAGGCAGCGGTCGCCGTCGAAAGCGCACGTGCGCATCAGGCCTTGAAACGGGAGATCGACCAGCGCAAGCAGGCAGAACAGGCGCTCCAACAGGCCGACCGGCAAAAGGATGAGTTCCTCGCCATGCTCGCCCACGAACTCAGGAATCCGCTCGCTCCGATCCGGAATGCGACGGAGCTTCTTTCGCACATGCTCGCGAACGACACCGATGCGCAAACGGCCCTGGGCATGATCCAGCGCCAGGCTGCGCAGTTGTCGCGGCTGGTGGACGACCTGCTGGACGTTTCCCGCATCACGGCGGGCCGGATCCAGCTCGAGCGCAAGGTCATCGATCTTGCCACCGTCATCACCCAGGCATTGGAAACCGTCGAATCCCAGGTCCGCGAAAAGCGGCAGACGCTCTCCGTGACGGCCTTGAGCTACGAACATTTGTACGTGGAAGGCGACTTTGCGCGCCTGCTCCAATGCGTAAGCAATATCCTCGCGAACGCCATCAAGTACACGGAACCCGGCGGGGAGATCAGGGTGCTTACCCGTGGCGACAACGACAGCGCCTTCATCGAGATTTCCGACACGGGTGCAGGCCTTCCACCGGAGCTGATTCCGCAGGTGTTCGATCTGTTCGTGCAAAGCGATCGCACCCTCGATCGTGCGCAGGGCGGCCTCGGGGTCGGCCTGGCGGTGGTCAAGCGCCTCATCGAGATGCACAACGGTGAGGTGACCGCCCGCAGCGAAGGACTCGGGCGGGGCTCGACCTTCGAAATCCGGCTGCCCCGGGTCGCGCGCCCTGCTCCCATGTCCGACCTCGGCGAGCCAATCAAATCGGAGCCGCGGCGCGTATTGATCGTCGATGACAACACCGACGCGGCAGACTCGCTCGGGTTGCTTCTCAAGTTCAGCGGTCACGATACCCGCGTGGTCTACAACGGCAAGGATGCGCTCGCGAGCGTGGAGTCATTCAAGCCGGACGTTGCGGTGCTCGACATCGGGCTGCCCGAAATGAACGGCTATGAGCTGGCCCGGCAGATCCGCACGATGCCGCAAGCCAGGGGTTTGCGGCTCATCGCGCTGACCGGCTACGGGCAGCTGGAGGACCAGCAGCGCGCTTACGCCGCCGGCTTCGACGGTCACCTCGCCAAACCCGTGACCTTGGCGGCGCTGGAACACGCCATGGCCGGGACGTCCCACGCCGGGCCGGGCGAGTCCGGGCAATGACCGCGTCCAGGAGGCTGCGATTACGGGGGTGATTTTTCCACCGCGCCTCGCGTTTCGCGATCAGCGGCGAGCTGATTTAGCGCTTCTTCGCTTCAGGATCCTCGGTCCAGCCGGGGCTGGAGCCGTGCAACGCCCAGCGGGACACGATCGCGCGCCATCCCGTCGGTAGACCGGCCGTCGATGCGGCATCGACGCCGAGCGCGCATTCGGCGATCGTGCAACGACCGCCACCCCCTGATTCACCTTCGTTCAATCCCTGGCAGGAATCCTTTGCCGAAGTCAGGTTCATCCGGCGCCAGCTGCAAGCGCCAGCGTCGCTGTGGATTTCCGGCAGGAAGGCTCCCGCAGACATGCGCATGGAATTGATCCACGTCAACGGCAGGCTGCATGGCCGGAGGATGCTTCGTGCCGCTCGATCCGCCGTTTCCCGGCGCTCGCGGAGGAGATGAACCATGGAATCCGATCGCATCGCTTGCCGCCGCAGGCCGCACGCGCTCATCAGGATCGTCGTCGCGTGGATGCTGGCACTGACCGTGTGGGCAGCATTCGCCCCGAATGCGCGCGCGGTTCCCTCCTTCGCGCGCCAGACGCACCAACCCTGCACGTCCTGCCACATCGGCGGCTTCGGCCCGCAACTCACGCCGTTCGGGCGCGCATTCAAGCAGATGGGCTATACCTTGAATGTCGGTACCGACACCAAGGTGCCGCTGTCGATGATGCTGATCGAGTCGTTCACCCACACCGCCAAGGCCCAGACCTCACCGCCCGCAGATGGTTTCGGCACCAACGACAACACCGAACTGCAGCAGGTCTCGGCGTTCCTCGCCGGCCGGATCACGGATCACCTCGGCGTGTTTGCACAGGCGACCTATTCCGAAAACGGCGGTCTGCTCGGTTGGGACAACGCCGACCTGCGCTACGCGCGCTCCCTGACGCTGGCGGGCAAGCCGGTGATCTGGGGCGTGTCGCTCAACAACAACCCGACGGTCACCGACACGTTCAATACCGCCCCGGCGTGGCAGTACCCCTACACCGCCCCCGACCTCGCGCCGGGTGCGCCGGCGGCACCTTTGCTGGTGGGCGGCCTTGCCGGGCAGGTGGTCGGCGTCACCAGCTACATGCAGTTCAACAATGGCCTGTATGCCGAGCTGGGTGGCTATCGCAGCCTGTCGCCGGCCTTCCTCGCCGACGTGAACGCGGATTACGACGGGCGCATCGCGGGCATCGCGCCGTACGGGCGGATCGCCCATACGTGGAACCTGAAAAGTGGCAACGTGGAGCTCGGTGCGTTCGCACTGCATGCCGCGCGCGAACTGGCGGATACCGACGCAGCCGGCAATGTGATCGCCCTGCCCGGCCCCACCGACAAGTTCACCGACCTCGGCATCGACGCGAGCTACCAGTTCCTCAACGGCGGCGACCAGGTCGTGACGGTCAACGGCTTGTACGTGGCAGAGCGCCAGCGCCTGGACGCCACCTACGCAGCCGGGGATTCGGCCAACCTGCACGACAGCCTGCAGGCGCTGAACATCGAGGCGGCCTACTGGTATCGCAACACCTGGGGCGCCGTCCTCGGTGGTTTCGCGAACAACGGAAGCAGCGACCTTGCGCTCTACGGCAACGACGGCAGCCCCAACACCCAGGGCGGCGTCGCCGAGCTGATGTGGACGCCGTTCGGCAAATCCGATTCGTGGGCGCAGCCGTACGCCAACCTCCGCATCGGCCTGCAATACACCTGGTACACCCGCTTCAGTGGCCGCGTCAGCAACATCGACGAGGCCGGGCGCCGCGCCTCCGACAACGACACCCTGTACCTGTACGCGTGGCTGTCGTTCTAGCGCAGTGACCCCCCGCACAGCCGAGGCGAGCGCAGGAAGGTGGTAGCCTTGCGTGATGCTCGAGCCCTTCGGCCCATCCCTCTACATCGCGGACGGGCCCGTCGTTTCCTTCCATGGGTTCCCCTATCCCACGCGCATGGCCGTGGCACGCCTTTCGGACGGCAGCGCCTGGGTGTGGTCGCCCATTGCCCTCACGACGGAGCTGGCGGACAAGGTGCAGGCCATCGGGCCGGTGCGCCACATCGTTTCGCCAAACAAACTCCATTACCTGTTCCTGCAGGCATGGGCCGGGCACTGGCCCGATGCACGGCTGTATGCGCCGCCCGGCCTCGCCCGAAAAAAACGCGCGTTGCATTTCCACGCCATGCTGGACGACCAGCCGATTTCGTCGTGGGCGGCTGATATCGATTACGTCGTTTTCCGCGGATCGTTCGCGATGGATGAGGTGGCGTTTTTCCACCGCGCCTCGCGTACCGCGATCATCGGCGACCTGATCCAGCGCTTCACCGACGAACACCTTTCCGGCTGGAAGGGCATGGTCATGAAACTCTGCGGCCTCGCCGGAGAAAACGGGAGCACGCCACCCGACTGGCGCGCCAGCTTCCTGCGGCACGGCCCCGCCCGTGCGGCACTGGATAAAGTGTTGGCATGGAATCCCGAGCGGTTGCTGATCGCGCATGGATCCTGCGCGCAGAACGGTGCCGCCGACATCATCGAGAAGGCGCTGCGCTGGATCTGAATCCCTGCTCCTGGTCGACGGATGGCCAATCCAACCTCTAGGGCCTGCAGGGTCGATCGAGTTGCCGCTGTGCAGAAGCAAGGTTAATCTGCGTGCCGCCTTGTCGGCACAGCAGATGTCCAACAGGGATCGACCCGGAGCGGTCATTCGACGATTCCTTGATTGCATCCGTCCCCTCGACTTGGGTGAATCAAACATGGCCATCAGCACGCAGGGCCGCTACACGCGCACCGCGATCATCCTGCACTGGCTCATCCTCGCGCTGCTGGTCGCGCAGTACGCCGTCGGCTGGACGATGCCGCACATCGGCCGCGATACGCCGGTGACCACGCTGATCAGCCTGCACTTTTCGATCGGCGTGCTGATACTCGCCGTCATCGTCGTGCGCCTGGCTTGGCGGATCGTCCATGGCGAACCCGCCCCGGAGGCAGGCGTTCCGCCGTGGCAAGTGCGCTCGGCGCGCGTGATCCACGGGCTGCTCTACCTGCTGCTGGCTGTGGTGCCGCTGCTGGGCTGGATCAACGCCTCGTATCGCGGCATGCCGGTGACGTTCTTCGAACTCGTGCAGATGCCGCAACTGGTCGCCACGCATGCCGCAAGCTGGCGCTGGACCGGCGACATCCATATCCTCATCGCCGAATACGGCATTCTGCCCCTGGCGGGCCTGCATGTCGCCGCGGCGCTGTACCACTACTTCATCCGGCGTGACCGGGTGCTGCAGCGCATGTTGCCGGGCGTGTGACGCCGGCAAGCCTCCCGACCGTCCGCAGGACTAGACTCGCGCTGGTGAACGCGCTGCACCTTTGCGGCAGCGAACCGGAGCGTCCCATGAAACGCATCGCGATCGCCCTTTGCATTGCTTTGATGCCGGCCTTTGCGCTGGCGGCGTCCGGCAGCGGCTGGCAAGTCGTGCAACGCGTGCCGCTCAGCGGCACGGGCTTCTGGGATTACCTCTTCATCGACCAGGCCGCGCAACACCTGTACGTCAGCCATGCCGATCGCGTGATCGTGCTGGACGTGCGCGACAACAGGCGGGTCGGCGAGATCGATGGACTTTCCGGCGTACACGGCGCGGTGGTGGCCGACGACCTGCGGCGCGGCTTCATCAGCAACGGGCGCGCGAACACCGTGACGGTTTTCGACCCCGCCACGCTGAAGGTCGAACAAACCGTCGCGGTTGGCGGCAAGGATCCGGACAGCATCGTCTACGACCCGTACTCGAAGCGCGTGCTCACCTTCAACGGCGACAGCAACGACGCCAGCGTGATCGATGCAGCCAGCGGCAAACTGCTCGGGCGCATCGCGCTGCCGGGCCGGCCGGAATTTGCGGTCAGCGACGGGCACGGGCGCGTGTTCGACAACATCACCGACAAGGGCGAGCTGGCCGTGATCGACCCGGTCGGCATGAAGGTCACCACCACGTGGCCGCTGAAGGATTGCCGCCATCCTTCGGGCCTCGCGATCGATGTCGCGCACCATCGCCTGTTCTCGGTGTGCCAGAACAACATCATGGCCGTTACCGATTCCGAAAACGGCAAGCCCGTGGCCAGCGTGCCGATCGGCGACGGCCCCGACGGCGCACGGTACGACGCG
>JBDZUX010000005.1:146805-157655 GCA_040255405.1 Lysobacteraceae bacterium | reverse complement strand
ATTCCTCGGCGACGCGTCCTGCCCGCCTTGCCGGGCAGTGAGGAGCCGGCCCCGAGTCGATCCCGTGGGCTGATCTGTTCGTCGCGCTCGACTTTCCCTCTTTCTGGCTAACGGGGTTGGACGTGGCCCAGCGCCGGCGGCTCCTCGTCGCGAATCGTCTTTGGTGCGCGCGTGAATCGTGTCGTGCGAGGCCGGGGCGACTGGGCGCAACACACTTGCCGGCACGGCCCCTCAAACCCAGCCCGACAAGTGACCCAGGGCGACCGATGCCAGTGCGTCGGCATGCGCCGTGCTGTCGTTGAGTGCCGGGATGTAGCGGAATCGCTTGCCGCCGCGGGTGAGGAACACGGCGCGATAGCGCAAGGCGACTTCTTCCAGGGTCTCCAGGCAATCCACCGCGAAGCCCGGGCACAACACGTCCAGCGTTCCGACGTCCTGGCGCGCAAGCTGCTCGACCATCTCGTCGGTGTACGGGCGGAGCCACGGTTGGCGACCCAGGCGGGACTGGAACGTCACCAACAGCTCGCCATCCCCGACTCCGAGCACGTCGCCAAGCCGCCTCGCGGTTTCGCGGCACTGGTCGGGATAGGGGTCGCCGGCCGCGGCGTATTTCTCGGGAATGCCGTGGAAACTCAGCAACAACTTGTCGCCGCGGCCTTGTTCCGCCCAGTGGCTGCGCACGCTGCCGGCCAGCGCCGCGAGGTACCCGGCGTCCGCATGGTAGTCATTGAGGGTACGCAGCTCGGGCGGCCAGCGCAGGGATTGCATCACCCGGGTCACGGCATCCAGCGCAGCACCCGTGGATGTTGCCGAATACTGCGGGAACAGCGGCAGCACAAGCAGGCGGCGTACGCCGTTTCGCATCAGGCCTTCCACCACTTTCCCTGCCGACGGCTCGCCGTAGGTCATCGCCAATGCTGTCGCCACCTTGCCGCCAGTCCGGCGCGAAATTTCGGAACCGACGGCGTCGGCAAGCCGTTCGCTGAATACCAGCAGCGGCGAACCGTCGTTCCGCCAGACCTTGGCATACGCCTCTGCGGACCGGCGGGGCCGCGTGCGCAGGATGTAGCCGTGCAGCACCGGCCACCACAGCCAGCGCGGCAACTCGACGACGCGCGGATCGGACAGGAATTCGGAAAGGTAATCGCCAACGGCGTCGGTGGTGGGCGCGGCGGGCGTACCCAGGTTCAGCAGCAACACTGCCGTGCCCGCATGGGCGGCAGGCGGATCCGGAAAACCAAGATAACGGGGCATGCGGCGGACTCCGGTTCGTCCAAGGCGAAAATGTGAATCTGCGCAGTCTGCCACAGCCCGTCAGCGCCGGCCGCCGGCCACGCGGCAGCGGGCTGCGGTACACTGGGTCCGCGCGGAAAGCCCGCGCCGCATCTCGCGGCGATCGGCACGATTCCGCACGAGGTCCTTATGGGTTTTGACAGCATCTGGCATTGGCTGATCCTGCTCGTGATCGTGCTGGTGCTATTTGGCACCAGCAAGTTGACGAAGATCGGTCCCGATCTCGGCAACGCCGTGCGCGGATTCAAGAAGGCGCTGAGTGGCGAAGAGGACGAGAAGAAGACCGCTGCATCCAGCGAAAAACTGCAGGCCGACCCGCCTCCCGCAGCCGGGACCGCGAATCAGGAGCAGCGCGACTCGGCCGGGTCGAAGCACGCTGAGTAACCGGGGCGGTGTGCCGCGATGATCGAGCTCAGCTTTTCGAAGCTGCTGCTGCTGGCCGTGATCGCGCTGGTGGTGTTGGGGCCGGAAAAGCTCCCCAAGGCCGCCCGCATGGCTGGAGCGATGTTGCGCCGGCTGCGCCTCGGCTGGGAAAGCGTGCGCAGCGAGGTTGAGCGCGAACTCGAGGTCGAGGAGATTCGACGCGCGGCGAAGGAAGCCGTCGATCGTGCGGACGCGATGCGCAAGGCCGCCGATACCCAAGTGCGTTCCGCGCATGCATCCGTGAACCGGACGATTGCGGAGGTCGCACATACGGTTGATGCGCCCGAAGGCAAGGCTGGAGCCATTCCGAAGGAATCGCACGATGGCGACGCCTGAGCGCGACCCCGACAAGGATTCCGGTTTCGATCTCGAGCAGGGCATCTTCTCGCACTTGCTGGAGCTGCGTTCGCGCCTCATCAAGGCGATCGCCTGCGTGGTGGTCGTGCTGGTGTGCCTGATCCCATTCGCCAACCGGCTTTACACGTGGTTGGCCGAACCGCTGGTGAAGCGCCTGCCGCACGGCGCGCACCTGATCGCCACGCAGGTTGCCAGCCCGTTCATCACGCCGTTGAAGCTGGCGTTCTACATCGCGCTGTTCGTCAGCATGCCGGTGATCGTCTACCAGTTGTGGGCCTTCGTCAGCCCTGGCCTGTACCGCCACGAAAAGCGCCTGGCGCGCCCGCTGCTGGTCGCCTCGGTACTCCTGTTCTATTGCGGCTGTGCGTTCGCGTATTTCCTGGTGCTGCCGGCGGCGTTCCGGTTCCTCACTGCGGTCACGCCAGCGGGCGTCGAGATGATGACGGACATCACGCACTATCTCGATTTCGTGACGCTGGTGTTCTTCGCGTTCGGACTTTGCTTCGAAATTCCCGTGGTGCAGGTGATCGTGGCGGCGACTGGACTGGTCACCCTGCAGAAGCTCAGGAGCTGGCGGCGTTATGCGATCGTGGCATCTGCGGCCGTGGCGGCCGTGATCACGCCGCCCGACATCACGTCGATGCTGCTGCTGCTGATTCCGATGGTGATTCTGTACGAACTCGGCCTCATCGCAGTGCGCGTGTTGGTGAAACCCAAACCCGCCCCTGACACGGCGGAGCAGTCGCCCTGATCGCCCGTGTCCGCGCCGCCGCGCAAAGTGGTGCATGTCGACATGGACGCGTTCTACGCGTCGGTGGAACAGCGCGACGATCCCGCACTGCGTGGCCGGCCCGTGGTGGTCGCGTGGAAAGGAGCGCGCTCGGTGGTGTGCGCGGCGAGTTACGAAGCACGCAAGTTCGGCGTGCATTCGGCAATGCCGGCCATGCGCGCCGTGCGGCTGTGTCCGCATGCCGTGTTCGTGCCGCCCGACTTCGCGCGTTACAAGGCCGTGTCGCGGCAGGTGCGCGAAATCTTCGCGCGCCACACGGATCTGATCGAGCCGCTGTCGCTGGACGAGGCGTATCTCGACGTCACGCAACCCCGGTCAGGCCTGGGCTCGGCGACTGCCGTGGCCGAGGCAATCCGCGCGGCGATTCGCGCGGAAACGAATCTCACCGCGTCGGCCGGCGTGGCGCCCAACAAGTTCCTCGCCAAGATCGCTTCGGACTTTCGCAAACCGGATGGTCTGTTCGTGGTGCGCCCGCGCGAGGTGCTGGCGTTCCTCGCGCCGCTGGCCGTCGAACGCCTCCCGGGGGTCGGCAAGGTGATGCAGCGCAAGCTGGGCGAGTTGGGCATCGCTTCGGTCACCGACCTGCGTGAGTTCGACGCGGGCGTGCTCGAAAGGCGCTTTGGCCGCTACGGCCGGCGCCTGCACGAATTGTCGCTGGGCATCGATGAGCGGCCGGTGACGCCGGATCGACCGACCTTGCAGATCTCCAGTGAGGACACCTTTGAACATGATCTCACGCTGGATCAACTGGCACCACAGATTGAAAGGCTGGCCGAAAAGACCTGGATCGCGCATCAACGCGAAGCCGATGGTCCGCACGGACGCATCGCACGCAGCGTGGTGCTGAAGCTGAAAACCGCGGATTTCCATATCCTCACCCGCACGGTCACCCCTGCCGACCGGCCGACCTGTGCGCGTGAACTCGCTGTCGTCGCCTGTGCACTGCGGCAGCGCGTGGGCCTGCCGCCCCGCACGCGTTACCGGTTGGTCGGTGTCGGGCTTGCGGGTTTCGTCGAACGCGACAGTTACGAGGCTCAGTGCGAGCTGTTCGCTGACTGAGCGACCTGGTCGCGCAGGAACACCGGCAGGTCGGTGGCCGGCGCCTCGATGCCCAATTGGTACAGCACACCGCTCAACTGGCCCCGGTGATAAGTGGTGTGGTTGACTGCGTGCAACAGGATGTCCTCACGACGCATCTTGCCCGCGCCACCGCCGATGAAAGTGAAGTTCACCATTTCCTCGTCCTGACCCGGCGCCATGCCGTCTGCGTAATCGACGTACCACGCGTCGATCTGCCGCTGCGAATCGCGCAGCACGGGGAGATCCGGCGCGGTTTCCGGATTGCGCGTGACGAGGTTGTGCGGAACGCCCAGCAGATGGGATTTCCAGACCTCATCCATCAGGTAAACGTGGTTGAGCATGCGCAGGATGTTGCCGGTGAACAGCGGCCGTGGCGCGGCCAGTTCGGTCGCCGGCAGATCGGCCAGTACGGTGTACAGCAATGCATCGGCCCAGGCGTTGTAGCGCGTCAGCATGGACAGACGCGTGCCGGCCCGGTGGGATGACGACGCGCTCACTTGCGCTTGGGCACATACAAATCGGTGATCGTGCCCTCGGCCACTTCCGCCGCCATGCCGACCGATTCGCCGAGCGTCGGGTGCGGGTGGATCGTGAGCGCGATGTCGCCGATCTCGGCGCCCATTTCGATCGCGAGCGCGACTTCGGAAATCAGGTCGCCCGCATGCACGCCGACGATGCCGCCGCCGATCACGCGGTGCGTCGCCTTGTCGTAAATCAGCTTGGTGAAACCTTCCGCGCGATCCATGCCCAGCGCGCGGCCCGACGCCGTCCACGGGAACTTGCCGACGCCGATGTCGAGGTTCTTTTCCTTGGCCTCGCGTTCGGTGACGCCGACCCACGCGATTTCCGGATCGGTGTACGCCACCGACGGCACCACCCGCGCATCGAAGTGGCGCTTTTGCCCGGCTGCGGCTTCCGCGGCGGCGTGGCCTTCGTGCACGGCCTTGTGCGCGAGCATCGGCTGGCCGACCAGGTCCCCGATCGCGAAGATGTGCGGCACGTTGGTGCGCATCTGCGTGTCGACCGGAATCAGTCCGCGCTCGGTCACGCTGACGCCGGCCTTGTCGGCGCCGATCTTGTTGCCGTTGGCGCTGCGGCCCACCGACACCAGCACGCGATCGAAGGTCTTTTTCTCGGGAATGCTGTCGCCCTCGAACTCGCAGGTGATGCCGTTCTTCTGTGCCTTGGCGGCCGTGACTTTCGTCTTGAGATGCAGCGACACGCCCTGGTTCTTCAGGCGCGTGGCGAGCGGGCGCACGAGGTCCGCGTCCGCGCCCGGCATCAACTGGTCCATGAACTCGACGACAGTGACGTTGCTGCCGAGCGCGCGGTAAACCGTCGCCATTTCGAGGCCGATGATGCCGCCGCCGACCACCAGCAGGTTCTTCGGAACGTCGCGCAGTTGCAGCGCGCCGGTGGAATCCATCACGCGTTCGTCGTCCCACGGGAACATCGGCAGATGCACGGCCTGCGAACCGGCCGCGATGATGGCCTGCTCGAAGCGGATCAGTTTCTTGTCGGTGCCGTTGGCCACTTCCAGTTCGTGCGGCGACACGAAGGTGCCGACGCCTTGCACCGCGCGCACCTTGCGCTGCCTGGCCATCGAGGTCAGTCCGCCGGTGAGCTTGCCGACGGTCTTGTCCTTGAAGTCGCGCAGCTTGTCGAGATCGATCTTCGGTTTGCCGAAGGTGACGCCGTGCGCGCCCATCAGCTCGGCCGCGTCGATCACTTCGGCCGCGTGCAGCAGCGCCTTGGACGGAATGCAGCCGACGTTGAGGCAGACACCGCCCAGCGTGCCGTAGCGCTCGACCAGCACCGTGTCGAGACCGAGGTCGCCTGCACGGAACGCCGCGCTGTAACCGCCGGGACCGGAACCCAGCACCAGCATCGCGCATTCAATGTCGGGCTTGCGGCCGGTTTCGCTCGCGGCTTTTGGAGCAGCACTTTTTCCCTCTCGCTCCGGGAGAGGCGGCCGCAGGCCGAGCGCGGTAGCGCTCCCCGAAGGGGCGGACGAGGGTTCGGATTTCGCCGGAGCAGGCGATGGGTCGGCTGAAGGTCCGGCGGGAGCCGAACCCCCTCTCCCGGAGGGAGCGGGGACCGAAGCCGCACCGGCGGGTTTCGTACCGGTATCGCCTTCTGCTTCCATGACGGCAATCACCGAGCCCTGCTCGACCTCGTCGCCGACCTTCACCTTCACTTCCCTGATCACGCCCGCCGCGGAAGCCGGCACTTCCATCGTGGCCTTGGCCGATTCCAGCGTGACCAGGCTCTGGTCCTTCTCGACGCGGTCACCCGCCTTTACCAGCACCTCGATCACCGGGACGCCCTGGAAATCGCCGATGTCGGGCACCTTGAGTTCGATCGTGTTCGCCATGTCGATCTCCCCGCTCAAAGCAGCGCCCGGCGCATGTCGCCGAGGAGCTGTGCGAGGTAGGCCGCGAAGCGCGCGGCGGCGGCGCCGTCGATTACGCGGTGGTCGTAGGAAAGCGACAGCGGCAGGATCAGGCGTGGCGCGAATTCCTTGCCGTTCCAGACGGGCTTCGTCGACGACCGCGAGACGCCGAGGATCGCGACTTCCGGCGCGTTGATGATCGGCGTGAACATGGTGCCGCCGATGCCGCCCAGCGACGATATCGAGAAGCAGCCGCCCGACATCTCACCCGGCGTCAGCTTACCGTCGCGCGCCTTCTTTGCCAGCGCCGACATTTCCTGCGCGATGTGGAGCACGCCTTTCTTGTCGCAATCGCGGATCACCGGCACGACGAGGCCATTCGGCGTATCGGCGGCGAAACCGACGTTGAAATACTTCTTCAGCACCAGGTTTTCGCCCGATGCATCGAGCGAGGCGTTGAAGTCCGGAAACTTCTGCAGGCAGGCGACGCAGGCCTTGATCAGGAACGCGAGCAGGGTGACCTTGATGCCGGCCTTTTCGTTTTCCTTGTTCAACGCCACGCGCAGGGCTTCGAGGTCGGTGATGTCGGCGTCCTCGAATTGCGTGACGTGCGGGATCATCGCCCAGTTGCGCGCGAGGTTGGCGCCGGAAAGTTTCTTGATGCGCGACAGCGGCTGCGTTGCTATTTCGCCGAACTTCGAGAAATCGATCTGCGGCCAAGGCAGCAGGTTCAAGCCGCCGCCAGCCTGCTGTGGCAACGTACCGCCGGTCATCGCCGATTTCACGAACTGCTGGACGTCTTCCCGGGTGATGCGCCCGCCGCGTTCGCTGCCCTTGACGCGTGCCAGATCCACGCCGAGGTCGCGCGCGAACGCGCGCACTGCCGGACTGGCGTAGGGCACCTTGCCGGGCATGATCGAATCGGCGTCGAACAGCACCGGCGGCGCGCGACGCTCGGCGGCGTGCTCGCCCTCACCGTGTGACGGCTGCGCCGGGGGTGGCGAGGGAGCCTTCTCGGATTGCCTTGCGGCCGGTGCGCTCGGCTGCGGCTTTTCTTCGTGCTTCTCCGGCGCCGGCGTCGCGGGTTTCGATTCCGCGGCGGCCGGTTTCGCGGGCTCGGCCTTGCCCCCCTCGGCTTCGATCGTCGCGATCACGCTGCCTTCGGAAACCTCGTCGCCTTCCTTGACACGCATTTCCTTCACCGTGCCCGCGAAGGGCGCCGGCACTTCCATCGTGGCCTTGGCCGATTCCAGCGTCACGAGGCCCTGGTCCTTTTCCACGTGGTCGCCCGGCTTGACCATCACCTCGATCACGGGCACGCCGTGGAAATCGCCGATATCCGGCACCTTCGCCTCGCGCACGTCTGCCATGTCAGGTTCCTTCGATTCCAAGAAAGCCGCAAGACGCCCAGTTTCGCGCATTTGGCCGCTTGCGTCATGTCCTCGGGGCGTCCGGCGGCCGAAAGTCACCGTGACCTGTGGCGGATGGCAGCAGGTCGCGAGGGCGGGCAGACTGCGAATCCATCCCAAACGCCGCCGGGAGCCGACGCAATGCTGACGATCCGCAACCTGTCCAAGACCTATCCGAACGGCGTGCGCGCGCTGAACAACGTGTCGCTGGACATCCCGAACGGGATGTTCGGATTGCTCGGTCCAAACGGCGCGGGCAAGTCTTCCCTGATGCGGACGATTGCGACGCTGCAGGACCCGGATGAAGGAAGCATCAAACTGGGCGACATCGATGTGCTGGCTGACAAGCCGGCCACCCGGCGCGTGCTGGGCTATCTCCCGCAGGAATTTGGCGTGTATCCCAAGGTCAGCGCCGAGGCGATGCTGGATCATTTCGCGGTGCTGAAGGGCGTCACCCGCCGCGGCGAACGGCGCGATCTCGTCGATGCACTGCTGAAGCAGGTGAATCTGTGGGACGTGCGCAAGCGCAAGCTGGGCGGGTTCTCGGGCGGCATGCGCCAGCGTTTCGGAATTGCCCAGGCGTTGATCGGCGATCCCAAGCTCGTGATCGTGGACGAGCCCACCGCCGGACTCGATCCCGAAGAGCGGCAGCGGTTCCTGAACCTGCTCGCCGAAATCGGCGAGCGGGTCGTGGTGATCCTGTCCACCCACATCGTCGAGGACGTGACGGAACTGTGCCCGCGCATGGCGATCATCGCGCAAGGCCAGGTGCGCTTGACGGGCGAGCCGCGCGAAACGATTCGCGCGCTGGAAGGCAAGGTGTGGCGGCGTGCGATCGACAAGGCCTCGTTGGCGCAGTACCGCGAACGCATGACGGTGCTGTCCACGCGCCTCGCGGGCGGCGCGACGCTGATCCACGTGCTGGCCGACGCCAGACCCGAGGACGGTTTCGAGAGCGTGTCGCCCGATCTCGAAGACGTGTATTTCGGGCAGTTGCACGACGCCACTTCGAGCAAGGCGGCCTGACGTGCTGCGCGAAATCTTCCGGTTCGAGTTGCGCCAGCAGCTCCGGAACCCGCTGTTCTGGCTGGTCGCGTTCGCGCTTGCGGCGCTGGCGTTCGCGGCGGCATCTTCCGACAGCATCACGATCGGCGGCGGTGTCGGGAACGTGCATCGGAACGCGCCGATCGTCGTGATCTCGATGCTGGGATTCTTCTCGGTGCTCGGGCTGTTCCTGATCACGATCTTCGTGGCTGGCGCGGCGTTGCGCGATTTCGCCCACGACACCGCCGAACTCGTGTTCGCGACGCCGATGTCGCGCTTCGCTTATCTCGGCGGACGCTTCGCGGCCGGCTGGCTGGTCAGCGTGCTGGTCCTGGTCGTGGTCGCGTTCGGGATGGGGCTGGGTTCGCTGATGCCGTGGCTGGACCCGGCGCGGCTGGGTCCGACTTCGTGGCATGCCTATGGCTGGGCGTTCGCGGTCGTGGTGCTGCCCAACCTGTTCTTCCTCGGCGCTCTGCTGTTCCTGCTGGCGACGCTGACACGTTCGATGCTCGGCACCTACATCGGCGTGATCGCGTTCTTCGTGTTGTGGCAGATCGCGCTGGTGACGCTCGGCAACGGCAACATCGAACACCAGACCGTGGGCGCGATGATCGACCCGTTCGGGCTGGGTGCGCTTGAGCTGGTGACGCGCTACTGGACGCCGTCCGACCAGAACGTCCGGATTCCGGAACTGACCGGCACGTTGCTGGGCAATCGCGGTTTGTGGCTGGCGGTGGGCATCGGCCTGCTCGCCGCGACCCTCGCGTTGTTCAAGCCCGATCGCGAAGGCTTGCGGCTGTTTCGCCGACGCAGGCATGCGCTGATTGCACCCGAAACGCCCGTCGCCGTGCGCACGGCGCCGATCGTGCTGCCGGTGGTGACCTTGCGCACCGGCTTCGGCGCCCGTACCCGGCAGTTCCTGAAACTTGCGTGGTTCGACACCCGCGGCGTGCTGCGCGGCGTGCCGTTCCTCGTGATGCTGGCGTTCGGTTTGGCCAACCTGGCCGGCAACCTCGCCTTCAACGATGAAATCTATGGCACCAGCGTGTGGCCGGTCACGCACCTGATGGCGCAATCCATGAGTGGCAGTTACACATGGCTGCTGCTGTTCGTGCTGGGCTTTTACGCGGGCGAGCTGGTGTGGCGCGAACGCGACCGTCGTGTCGGCGAAGTGATCGATGCGTTCCCGACGCCGGACTGGATTCCGCTGCTGTCGAAGGTGTTCGCGCTGGCCGTGGTGGCGGTGCTGTTCCTCGCGGCGGGTTCGCTGTTCTGCATGGGGTACCAGTTGCTCCGCGGCTTCCACGACCTGCAGCCGCTGCTGTACCTGCAGTACATCGGCCTCGATCTGCTGTCGTTCATGTTGTTCGCCATCCTTGCAGTGGTGTTGCAGGTGTGGTCCAACAACAAGTTCGTCGGCTACGCGCTGATCGTTGCGTTCTTCGTGTCGATGATCGCGCTCGCACAGTTGCATTGGTCCGACCACCTGTATCGCTACGGCAGCGCGCCGGACACGCCGTATTCCGACATGAACGGGTTCGGATCGTTCTGGATCGGCAACCTGTGGTTCCGTGCGTACTGGTATTGCCTCGCCGTCGCGCTTTTGGTCACCGCCGCGCTTTACTGGGTGCGTGGCACGACCCGCGGCTGGCGCGGGCGCGGTCGGATCGCGCTGCAGCGATTCCGTGCGCCCGCGCGGATCGTCCTGGCGCTCTCACTCGCCGGCTTTGTTGCGATCGGGGTGTTCCTGTTCCACAACACCCACGGGTTGCATCACTACCAGACCCACGACCAGCAACGGCGCCTGCAGGCACAGTACGAAAAGGATTACCGGAAATACATGGGGCTCGCCCAACCGCGGATCACGGATGTGAACGTGGACGTGGCGATGCATCCGGCGGAACGGCGCGTCGATGTCGATGGGCACTACGTGCTGGTCAACAAGCACGACAAGCCGATCGACGAGTTGCTGGTGCAGTTGCCGACGTTCCCGACCCGCGATTACAAGGTCGACCTGGATTTTCCAGCGCATACCGTCGCGCTTGCGGACAAGCAACAGGGC
>JBDZUX010000005.1:65838-146705 GCA_040255405.1 Lysobacteraceae bacterium | reverse complement strand
GGTCGACCTGGATTTTCCAGCGCATACCGTCGCGCTTGCGGACAAGCAACAGGGCTTCTATCTCTACAGGCTGGCGCAGCCGCTGGCGCCGGGCGCGTCGATGGATTTTGGTTTCCGGATGCACGTGGCCTACAAGGGCTTCGCCAACGAGCCGGTCGGCGAGCAGATCGTCCACAACGGTACCTTCATCAACAGTTTCGCGTTTCCGCACTTCTGCTACGACGAAAACCGCCAACTCACCGACAACAACGATCGCCGCAAGTATGGGTTGGGTCCGGCCGAGCGCCTGCCGAAACGCGACGATGCGGCGGCGCACGGCAACAACCTGATTTCCTGCGATGCCGACTGGGTGCATTTCCAGGCCACGCTTTCGACCAGCGCCGACCAGATCGCGCTGGCGCCGGGCTACCTGCAGAAGGAGTGGGTCAAGGATGGCCGCCGCTATTTCCACTACGTGCAGGACACGCCGATCCTCGATTTCTTCTCGTTCCAGTCGGCCCGCTACAAGGTGGCACGCGACAAGTGGCATGACGTGGACCTCGAAATCTATTACGACCCGCAGCATCCGTACAACGTCGGGCGGATGTTCAAGGCGATGAAGTTGTCGCTCGATTACTACGACAAGCACTTCGGGCCGTACCAGTTCCGCCAGCTGCGGATCCTGGAATTCCCGGATTACGCCTCGTTCGCGCAATCGTTTGCCAACACCGTGCCGTTTTCGGAAGCAATCGGCTTCATCGCCGACCTGCGCAAGCCTTCCGACATCGATTACGTCACCTACGTGACCGCGCACGAGATCGGCCATCAATGGTGGGCGCATCAGGCCATCGGCGCGAACGTACAGGGCGTGACGATGCTGGATGAATCGCTGGCGCAGTATTCGGCGCTGATGGTGATGAAGCACTTGTACGGCCCGACCAGGATGCGCAAGTTCCTGAAGTACGAGCTCGATCGCTATCTGCGCGGGCGCGCGGGCGAGCGGGTCGAGGAGATGCCGCTGGCACTGGTCGAGAACCAGCCCTACATCCACTACCGCAAGGCTTCGGTGATCTTCTATGCGCTGGCCGACTACATCGGCGAAGACAAGGTGAATGCTGCGTTGCGCACGTGGCTGGACAAGGTGAAATTCCAGCAACCGCCCTACACTGATACGCGCGAGCTGATCGCCGATCTCCGCGCGCAGGCGGGCCCGCAGTACCAGAACCTGATCACCGACTTCATCGACAAGATCACGCTGTTCGACAACCGCATGGTGTCGGCGACCGCGAAGAAACTGGGCAATGGCAAGTACGAAGTCACTTTGCACGTGCACGCGGGCAAGTATTACGCCGACGGCAAGGGCAAGGAGACCCGCGCGAAGCTCGACATCCCGGTCGAAGTCGGCGTGTTCGCGCAGGCGAAGGACGGCGAGGAGCAGGACGAGAAGCCGCTGTACCTCGCCAGGGTGCCGGTGAAGGACGGTGACAGCATCCTCACCGTGACGGTGGCTGGCGTGCCCTACGAGGCCGGCATCGATCCCTTCAACGAACTGGTCGACCGCGTGTCCGACGACAACCGGGCGCAGGTAACGATCCAGTGACGGTCGCGCAAGCTCGAAGACGGGACGCGGCGCCGAAGCGTCGCGTCCCGTGGGCGTCGTTCGCCGTTCGCGCGATCAGTCGCGGTCGCTCGAATCTTCGCGGCTGATCGTGAACTTCGATCCGGAGATGCCGAGGTTGATGCCCTGGCCGACGCCGCTCAGGGCGAGTGATACCGTCCCCTTGCTCAGCACCTGCGCGGTACCGGACTTCACCGCGCCGATCTCCGCGGAGGCCGCTGCATAGTCGCCCAGCACGTCGTCGATCTTGTAGACGTCGGTGAACTTGCCCTGGCCATCGTTGATGCGCCATTTGCCGGCCGTCAGTCCGCCGCCGCGAATGCGGATGTGCACCGGCATCGACTGGCCATTGGCGCAGGCGACCGTACCATTGCCATCGGCATGTTTGTAAATGGCCGACCATCCCTTCAGCGAAAACGTCAATTTGCAGTCGAGGTCGGGTTGTGCCGCCGACGCCGTGCTTGCGATGCCGAAACCGGCCGCGCCGACCAGGGCCGCACCCATCAATACCGCGAGCTTCTTGCCGCGAATCCGTTTGAGAGCGTCTTGCGTGCTCATCTGCCTTTCTCCTGGTTGCGAACATCGATCAGGAGTTTGATCAGGCAAAAATGAACGCCGCGGTACTGGCTCGCCGAGGGCTCGTAGCGCGGGGCGTGTGCGTTTCGTGAAGAAGGTCGCGCGGGGTGGCGAGCCGGGGCGCGGTGTCAGCCCGGGTGCTTTTTCGAAAGCTTGTCGATCAGCTTCACCACGATCGTGCCGCCGGGCACCACCATGCCCGCGAAGTCGGCGCCGAGGTCGAACAGGGCATCGCGGTTGCCGAGCGCGCGCACCGCGCCGCCCAGCATGTCGCCTTCCTTGTTGACGCGTCCGGTCAGTCCGTCGATTTCGATCACGCCGGTCTTGTCCTTCCAGGCGAACTGGAACGCGTACACCGGGCGGTAGAACAGCGCCAGCGATTCGATGTCGACTTCGTCGCTGGCGATCGCATCGGCTTCCACCGGCGCAGAAAGTTTCGCCTTCACCTGCTGCAGGACCGACGCCGCGGTGACCGTGGGCGCGATGAATTGCGGCTGGTTGCTGTCCGCCACATCATGGAAGGCAAAGCGGCCCGCATAGTCGATCAGCGTTTTCTCCGGCGTGTCGCGGCGCAGTGCATCCACGAAGTGCGTGAGTGCGGTGACGTTTTCGCAATCCTCCACCGCGGCAAGTTGCAGCTCGCGTCGCGCGTCCACCGCCAGTTTCTGGCCCAGCAGCTCGACCGAGACGACGTGCGGATGTTCGATCTTGACGTGGTACGCGAGTTTGCGCGTGTAGCGGGTGCGGCGGGTTGCCTTGGCCATCCAGAAGGGTTCGTAGCGCTTTTCCGTGTTGGCCAGCGTGATCTCGGTTTCCTTTGGCCGGTCCCACAGTTTCATCCGCGCCAGCATGCCGAACGCGCCGACCTTTTCGTGCTCGGCCTGGGCGCGCGCCGAAACCTCGTTGTACACGTCATCGAAGATGCAGATCTTCTCGTCCATGCCCCAGCCCCGGTGACGCCGGCTGGCGGCCGGCGCATGTACGGATAGTGCGCTGCCTCGCGGGCGGAATCAACAGACGACCGCTGCGTCGCGGGTCATTTCTTCGACAGCGGCAGGAACTTCGATGGCTCGTAGCCGCCGACTTCGAACTTCAGGGTTTCCTTGCCGCGCTCGCGGCTGGTGACATCCATCTCGATCACCTTGGCTTTCTGCAACGCGGCGATGAAGCGCTTTTCATCCTTGATGAACATCGCGGGCTCGCCGGTCTCGGGCAGGTACGCCTTCCAGGTTTCGCGCTTGCCGTCGAACCGCATCACGATGCTGCAAAGGTTCTTGCACACGAATCCCTTGCTGCCATCGGGTGCGAACAGGTAAACGCTCTCGCCCCATTTGACGTGGCGGCGCAGTACCAGCCGCACGCTGTTGGCGCCGCGCGGTTCGGAATACGTGCTGGCGGTGTGCTGCATGCCATCCACGTTGGCCGTCTGGTAGTACCAGAGATTCGCAAGCCGGTCGTGTTCGGCCTTCGCCTTGGCGGCAGCCTGGATTTGCGGCAGCGTTTTCTGGACTTCGGCGGCCGCCGAGGTGCCCGGATATTTCTGGACGATTTCCTCGCCCACGGGCGCCGCCAATACATCGCTGTGCTCGGCCAGCATCTGCTGGTAGAGCTTCAGTTCCTTGTCGGCGGCGGCTTCGTTGGCTGCGGCCTGCGCCGACGCCGAAGGCGCTGCGGGCGGCGTTTCGCCCTGCTGGGAACACGCCGAGATCGCGAGCGCCGCGAGCACGACGAATGGCAGGACCAAGGGTGACGGACAAGCGTGGCCGGACAGGTTCATGCGCCGCAGTATACCTGTCACCCGCGGTCGTCCGGATCGATCGCAGCCTGCAGCGGAGCGGCATCGGATCGCTTCGGTCAGGCGTCGGTTGGCTCGACGAACACGGTTCTCGCACTCCGTTTTTCGAACGTAACATTGACCGTGCGGCCGACCGCCCGCGTCCGATGCACGGCACCCGCCGGGACCACGATGCTTTGCCATTCGGTCAGCGTCACGCGGGCGCCATCCGCGAAATCGATCTGGAGCTCGCCCGCCACCACCAGGAAGAGCTCGTCGGAATCCGGGTGGCTGTGCCAGCGATACTCGCCTTCGAACACCGCAAGCCGCATGCAATGCTCGTTGATGTCGCACACGACCCAGTTCCGGTAGGGGTCCGTGACGGCGGCCTGCTCCGAACGAATGTCAACGACGGTCAGGGGCTGATGGCGGGCACGCTCGGCCGTGTACTCGGCGGCCGTTGGAAATCCGGATTTCATGCCGGGTTACCCGGGAGCACCATCGTCCATCAGCTCCCTCAGTCCACGCAGGACTGTGCGGATGCGTGCACCGTCGCCCTGCGGGACACGCGACGTGCACGTGCCCGGGTCCGACCGAGCAGCATGCCGCCGAGGATCAGCGCGCCCCCGAAAGCCATGCTGATCGTCAGGGGTTCGCCCAGCGCCAGCCACGCCCACAACACGCCGAACATCGGCACCAGGTACGTCACGGTAGTGGCACGCGGCGCACCGACCCGCTGGATCAGGCGGAAGTAAACCGCATACGCCACGCCGGTGCAGACGACGCCCAGCGCGAACAGGCTCAGCCACGCCTGCGCGGGAACCTGCGCCGACGGCCATTGCCACACCGCGAAGGGCGCCAGCAACACCGCGCCCCATGCCAGCGTGGCGGCTGCCACCGCGGCGGGCGGCAGGCCTGCGAAGTAGCGCTTGACCAGGTTCGCGGAAACACCGTACAGAAGCGCCGCCGTGGCGCCGGCCGCCACCGCGGGACCGACGCCCGCGCCGTCCACGTCGCCGCTCGCCAGCACCACCACGCCGATCAACCCGATCGCGAGCCCCGCCAGGTACCGTGCGCTGAGGTGTTCCCGGAACAGCACGAATGCCGCAAGCGCCGCGAACGGCACCGACATGCTGTTGACGATCGCGCTGACGCCGGCCGGCGCGCGTTCCGCGCCCCATGCGAACAGCAGGAACGGCAGCAAGGTATTGACCAGGCCGATCGCCATGATCTTGAGCCAGCCTGCGGCAGCCAGTTGCCGGCGCGCGCGCCACAGGAATGGCGCCAGCACCAATGCGCCGAGCGCAAGGCGCACGTCCACCAGCGGGATTGGCCCGAACCTTGGCGCCGCGATCCTGAGGAACAGGAAGGAACCGCCCCAGATCGCGGCAAGGAATCCCAGTTCGGCCGGGGTGCGCCAGTCGAAGCCGCGCGACCCTGCGATGCGCACGCGCCGTTGGTCGCGCGGGGTGCGTGTCGGCGGTGCCTCGTCGCGCGCCAGCGTCCGCAATGTCGCGCGGTCCGTCAGATACCCGCCCGCGAACAGCATGCCGCCCGATAGTTTTGCCAATTCCCTCAACATGCCGCACCTCCGGCCGTGTTGCACCATTGCCCTGTGGCACGCAAAATTAGGCCGCTTCGCCGCGTTGCGGAAGCGACGATTTCTCAAACGAGCATTGAGGAAAATCGAACATGAGCCGGGCGCCCCTGAATTCGCTGCAGACCTTCGTCGCGGCCGCACGCGCGCAAAACCTCACCCGCGCTGCCGAGCGCCTGCACCTCACGGTCAGTGCCTTGAGCCACCAGATCCGGCTGCTGGAAGATCGCTTCGCCTGCACGTTGTTCGTGCGCGGCCCGCGCGGCCTGAAGCTCACCGCCGAAGGCCAGCGGTTGCTCGACAACGTGGCGCCGCACCTGGAAGCGATCGAGGACGCATTGAAGCCGCTGTGCGGGCGCAACAACAACACCCTGTCGCTGTCGGCGATGCCGTCGATGACCTCGAGTTGGCTGCTGCCGCGCTTGCCGCGGTTCGTCACGCGGCATCCCGAAGTCGAGTTGAACCTCGATTCGTCCATCGAGCTCGTGGACTTCGCGGATGGCCGCTTCGACGCGGCCTTGCGCTACGGGGTGGGCGAATGGCCGGGCCTCGTGGTGGAATCGCTGCTGGAAGAGTGGTTGACGCCGGTGGCGAGTCCGTCGCTGCTGGCCGGGCGCAAGCGGCCGAAGCTGGAAGATCTGGGTGAACTGCCGTTGCTGTGTCCCGAGGATCCGTGGCAGGAATGGTTTGCGCTGCATGGCGGCAAGCCGCCGCGGCGTTACGCGGCTTCCCTGAGCGATTCCGAATCGCGCCAACGCGCGGCGGTGGAGGGAATCGGCGTTGCGCTAGGGCGCACCACCATGGTGCGCCCGCTGATCGAAACCGGCCAACTGGTTGCGTTGTTCCCGCAACTGATGAAAGCCAAGCGGTGGCACTACCTCGTTTATCCCGAGCGGTCGCGCAAGTGTTCCGGGTTCATGGCGTTTCGCGAGTGGCTGCTGGAAGAAGCCACGGAGTTCCGCGCGGCGCCGCCGATCGGATTTGCCGCCACGCGTGCCCGGTCCCGCCCGTCGCGCGCGCCGCGCCGGCGGGCGAAGGTTTCATGATCGCGACGACGTCCGTCATCGACTGCAGGGATCGCGTCCCATCAGGTGATCGTAGGTGGAGACGTCGGCATCGCGCAGATGGCCGTCCCGAACCGCTGCACCGGCGGAGTGGATGCGTCGGCACGCCTCCGCGCGTGGAACCTTGACGCCGTGCACGCGCACACGGCTCCAGGCGTTGTGCCGCCCGCGGGAGTTTTGTCGGGACTGTTTTTCCGCGTACGCGGTGCGCACGACCCCGTCGCCGGCAACCGATGCAGGACAACGGCTGTGTCTGTAGAACACCTCGCCATCGGCGGCGCGGCATTCCCAAGACGTTTCGGGTTTCACGCGCGATCGACGTGAGGAAGCACGCTGTTTGCGCGTGCTGCTTGAAGAGCGTGATGCGTACCGGCCATGCGCGGCATCCCTGCGACGCTCCGCCGTGGCAACCTCGGCGGCATTGCCGATCGTCGGAAGAGGAAGCACCTCGAGCTTGCGCTGTCGTGCTTGCCCGGCACATGGAATGTCCTGGAACGCGAGATGGCCATGCGCGTCCACACATTTGTAGATCGAAGCGGCATGTGCGGTGACCGCGCACGCCAACAAAAGCATCGCGCAAGCCGCTTTCGCAGGCCGCGGACGACTCCGCGGTTTCGAAGTGGCGTCACCATCCTGTCCGACCGGGAATTTCATCGCGGGCTCCACTGCTTTCGGTATCGCCATGCTCGGAGGTCGGCGCACGCATGGTCAGAGGCCATCGTCGCCGAAACGCGTAGGGAAATGCCGTTGGTCGGGTTGGCGACCGCAATTTGCAGGTGGAATGGGAGCGGCGTATAACAATCCGCTGAGTCACGCAAGGAGCTCGCCGTCATGCAAGATGACCTGGAACGAGGAGGTGCGTCATGACTCAGCGCAGGGGAATTTTCATGGCGGCCATTTGCGGCGCCGTGGCTGGCGTGTTCTCGCTGCCGTCACTCGCGCAATCCAGCATTACGTCGGGGATCGTGGCCGCGCCCGATTACGGCTCGGGCGCGGCGGCTGGCAACTTGTCGAATGGCAACTTCAATACTCCCGAATCGGATGGCCGCCCCGGCGTGAAGTTTTTCGCGCTTGGCGTGCAGGCGTTCCGGAAGGGTGACTATCGGCATGCGATCGACATGTACAAGGTCGCGGCTTCCTGGGCGTACAAACCGGCCGAGTACAACCTTGCGGTCATGTACTTCAAGGGCCAGGGCGTTCCCGTGGATCGTCCGCTCGGCGCCGCATGGATGGTGTTGGCCGCCGAGCGCGGCGACGCAAGTTACGTCCAGGCGCGTGACATGATGGTGACGCTGCTCAGCAAATCCGAATTCATGCAGACGGATGAGCATTGGGGATCTTTGAGGAAAACCTATGGTGACGCGGTGGCGCTGCGGCGCGCCAAGGCACAGTGGGCGTGGGTGAAGACCTACCAGACTGGCACGCGGGTAGGGGGCACGACCGGTGAATTGGCAGTCGGCGTGCTCGATGGAGGCCATACTCCGGTTTCGCTCAACAAAGCCGGCAAACCCATCAAGACCACCACCACCGGCGCGGCGATTCTGCAGGGTGGTTCGATCGACGGTTCGGTCGCCTACCGGCAGTTCCAGCAAAGCGACGATCCCTACGATCCGGTCTTCCTGAAGAATCGCGTGGGCAAGGTGACGATCCAGCCATTGCAGCCGGTCGGGCGTCCCAAGCATCCGAAGGTCCGGAAGCCGGCCGCTTCGTCATCCTCGCAGCGACCGCCCCTAATGGCGGCGAGTCCCTCGATCGCCGCCACCTAACCGGCACGCCGATCCGACTCACCGCATACCCCGAGACCCGACAACGCGTAGACTGCGAGCTGCGCGAAAGCAAGGCCGCGCTCTTGCATTGATCCGCCGCAGGCCGCCGCGTCGGCTTCCGTGCACGATCAGGGAACGTCGCGTGAGCGGACTTGCGCGGCGTTCCCGAACGGGTCGAAGCAGTGGGTCAGTCCTTCTTGACCGCCACGACGCTGCCGTCGTTCGGATCGACCAGCACATCGACTTCCTTGCCCTGCGGATCCGTCGCATCGGCGCTCCACAGACCGTCGTCGAACTCCACGTCGTCGACGTCCTGGTAGCCCTGCGCGGTCAGCTTGGCCTTGATTTCGTCCTTGTTGAGCCGGGACGGTGCATCGGCTTCGTACACCTTGCCCGTGGTCGGGCCCACCTTGATGCGCACCCACTTGTCGTTGCCGCCGCGCGCCTTGGCCTGCCATACGCCATCCTCGAACTCGAGGTCCTTCACTTCCTGGTAGCCCGCGTTCGCGATGCCGGCCTTGATGGCCGATTCGCTGAGCGCCCCGGTGGGCGATTCGACGCGGGTGGTCGTGGTGGTCGTGGTGGTCTGCATCGGCGTGTCCTGCGCGAACGCGGTGCCAACGGCCAGCAGCAGGGTTGCGGAGAGCGCCGCAGCGAGCGTGTGCTTGTGCATGTCGAATGCCTCCTTGTGGACATGGGTAACCAGCTTGGGCACGCGCCGATCAACAGTGCGTGAATCCATCCTGCAGGGATCAGTGGCCATTCATCCGCGCCACGCCTGCTAATCTTCATCGCCGATTCATTCTCTTCTCGCCGATGCGCATCACCTTCCATCACCCCTTGGCGTTCTGGTTCGGTTGCCTCGTCGTCACCGCGGGCGTATGCCTGCACCTCCCGATGTACGTGATGGCGGCGCCCATGCATTTCCATCTCGCCGGGATGGCGATGGATCCGGCAATGCTGCTCGGGATGGCGTTGATTCCCGGTGGCGTGCTGCTGGCGGCGTGGGGTCTCATGCCGCGTCTCGCACAGGTGCGCATGACCGCGCGCGGTGGCGATCGCCTGCACTGGCACGTTGCCGACGGCGTGCCGCTGAACATCGAGCACTGGAAGCTGGTGGCGGTGCTGGCGCTGGCGTTGACGATCGACGTGATGAAGCCGGCCTCGATTGCATTCGTGATGCCCGGCATGGCGCACGAGTACGGCATCGGCATGTCGCGCGCGGGTTACCTGGCGCTGTCGGCACTGATCGGTACTGCGGCGGGTTCGGTAGTGTGGGGCAGGCTGGCGGACGTGTTCGGGCGGCGCGCGGCAATCCTGCTGTCGGCGCTGCTGTTCATGGGCACCGCGATCTGCGGCACGATGCCCTCATTCGGCTGGAACATCGTGATGTGTTTCATGATGGGCGCCGCGGCCGGCGGCATGCTGCCCATCGCGTTCACGCTGATGGCGGAAACGGTGCCCGCGCGGCATCGCGGCTGGCTGCTGGTGGCGCTGGGCGGGGCCGGCACCTCGGCGGGCTATCTGGCAGCTTCGGGCGCCGCCGCGCTTCTGGAGCCGACCTTCAGTTGGCGCGCGCTGTGGTTGCTGAACCTGCCGACCGGCGCGCTGATCGTGGTCCTCAATCGTTTCATTCCCGAATCCCCGCGGTTCCTCGCCAACGCCGGATTGGAGGCGCAGGCGCGTGCGGTGCTGGCGCGGTTCGCGGGCTCGCCGGAGGCACTGGTGAAGGACGTCGCGCCGGTCGACGCGCCGGTCCTGGAGGTGCACCGGCCGCGTGCCGGATTTCGCGAAATGCTGCGCGGCCGCCACGCCACCATCACGCTGGCGTTGATGGCCTGCGGTCTTGCATGGGGGATGGTGAATTTCGGTTTCGTGCTGTGGCTGCCCGCCAACCTGCACAAGCTCGGTCTGGATGCGCGCGCGGCCGGCACGTTGATGGCGCAGTCGGCGCTGCTGGCCATTCCCGGCATTGCGCTGGTGGTGTGGTTGTACCAGCGCTGGAGCAGCTTCAAGACACTGGTGCTGTTCGTGGCGCTGACGGTGCTGGCGCTGCTCGCGTTCGCCGCGGTCGAGGTGGGCGGCTTGCGTGCGCAATCGTTCACGATCGCCGCGACCGTGTTGTTGCTGATCGCAATCAGCGGGGTGATCGCGACCATGATTCCGTACGCGGCGGAGATCTATCCCGTGCACCTGCGCGGTACCGGTTCTGGCCTGATCGCGGCGGGTTCCAAGGCCGGCGGCATCCTCGGCGCCTTGCTGGGTGTCGCGGGCGTGTTCGACAGTTTTCTCGTTTCGGCGGTGGTGATCGCGGTGCCGATGACCGTCGCTGGCACGATGTTGTGGCGTGGCGGTGTGGAGACGCGCGGGCGCGAGCTGGAGTCCATCCAGAAGGTCATGTGCGATCGTCCCTGACGGGCCCCGGCTGCGTGTTTCCGGCCGACGGAGTCGTGTGCATCGTGAATGCCGGACCGGCCCCCACGCCCCGGCTTTCACGACAGCGCGGGAACCAGCCGGTGGCGCTCAGTGCACGCTGGACGTGGCCGCCGGTTCCGTGGAACGCCGCGCCAGCGTCAGGCCCTTCAAGACGTGCAGCGCTTCCGAAAGCGCGTAGTCCTTGATCGCGAGTTCGCCGGCATCGGGTGGTGCCGCGGCCACCGTGTTGCCGCGCAGGTGGTTGGGCAGGTCGCTTTCATGCTCGTCGTCGTCCAGTGACGGATTGCGATCGGCCTGCACCGTCACCTTCCCCAGCACGATGTCGGGTGTGATGCCGGCGGCCTGGATCGAGGTGCCGTCGGGCGTGTAGTAGCGCGCCGTCGTCAGTTTCACCGCGTCGCCGTCGCCGACCGGCAGGATCGTCTGCACCGAGCCCTTGCCGAAGGTGCGCCGGCCCATCACCAGCGCGCGATGGTGATCCTTCAGGGCGCCAGTGACGATTTCTGCCGCCGAAGCGGTGCCGTTGTCCACCAGCACCACCATGGGTGCACCGTCCAGCAGATCGCCCGGCGTCGCAGTGAACTTGAGGTCGGATTGCGCCAAGCGGCCGCGGGTGCTGACGATCATGCCGGAGTCGAGGAAATCGTCGGCGACGCCGACCGCGCTGGTCACCAGACCGCCCGGGTTGGAGCGCAGATCCAGTACCGCGCCGCGCAGTGGCCCGTGCTGTTTCTGCAGCTTGTCGAGCGCGTCGGTCATTTCGTTCGCGGTGTCTTCCTGGAACTCGCTGATCCGGATGAAGGCGTAGCCCGGTTCGAGCATCCGCGTGGTGACGCTGGCAACGTGGATGCGTTCACGCACCAGCGAAAGGGTGACCGGTTTGTCACCACCGGGGTGCAGGATCGTCAGCTTGACGGTCGAACCGATCGGGCCGCGCAGCCGCTTCATCGCCGCGTCGATGGCGTCGGGTTGTACCCCAACGCCATCGATGGCCTCGATCACGTCGCCCGCCACGACGCCCGCGCGTTGGGCCGGGCCGCCGTCCAGCGGCGCGATGATGACAAGCTGGTGGTTCACCTGCGCCACCTCGATGCCGAGCCCGGAATAAGCGCCCGAGGTGTCTTCGTTCAGATCCTTCAGCGCGTGCGTGTCGAGGAAGTCGCTGTGCGGGTCGAGGCCCGAAAGCATGCCGCGGATCGCGGATTGCATCAGCTGCTTGTCGCTGACCGGATCGACATACGCCTGCTTGATCATCTCGAAGGCGCGGGTGAAGGTCTGGATTTCCTCGAGGCTCGGCACGTCGCCGGCGGCGTTGGCGATCGAGGAAGCCTTGGCGGGCGTCGCCACGCTGCCCGCGGGTGCCGGAGCGGGGTGCGGGGTTTTGGGCGGCGGCGCGGCGAACGCCGTGGCCGCGGAGAAGGCCAACAGGCAGCCCAGCCAGGTTTGCGGATTCCGGATCATTGCGACACCGTGTGAGCCGATACCAAGACCGCGCGTGGACGCGATGGTTCATTGTAGAACCGAACTCCGCATCGCCACTTCGTGTCGAGCGTAGCGGAACGAAGCCCCGCGAAGTTGAAACACCTGGGTCGACAAAGATCTTCCGGCCCTTCGACTTCACGCGTTCGACTGCGCGCCTTCGTCGCCATGACCAGGGCGAACGGGGGGTTGAGGCGGCGTCATGAACTCTGCTGTCGCGTCAGCGTTTCGCAGGAAACCAGCCGTGCGTATCGACCGGCTTGCCATCGTGGCGCAGCCCGAACCACGCACCGCCCTGCTCGGGGTTGCGTCCGACCGTCGCGATCGGCTGGCCGGGCGTCACCCAATCGCCGACCTCCACCAGTGCGGCTTCGTTGCCGCCGTACAGGCTCATCCAGCCGTTGCCCTGGTCGATGATCACCAGCATGCCGTAACCCCGCATGAAGTTGGCCCACGCCACCCGCCCATACGCGACGGCGCGCACGTCGGCGCCGGCATTGGCGGCGATCACGATGCCCTGCGCCAGCGTGCCCGTGCCGTTGTGCGGGGTGCCGGCGACCGGCCAGGCCAGCTTGCCGCGCAATTGCGCGAATGGCGGGTTCTTGCCGAGCTGGGCGGGAATGTCCGCGAACACGTTCTGCAAGCGCTTCAGCAATTGATTCAAGGCTTCGGCATCGTGCTGCAGCGTCGCGATCCTGTCCTTCTGCCGGGCAAGTTGCGCGTCTGCCTCGGCCAGCAGCTTCTGCTGGGCGGCGCGCGCCTGTTCGAGTTCCGTCGACTGGGCATTGTGTTGCGCGCGCTCCTGCTGCAACGCTGCGGTTTCGGCCTCGATCGCTGCCTTGACCTGGTCGAGTTGCGCGACCTGGCCCAGCAATGCGCGGATGCGTGCGACGCGATCGTGCTGGAAATAGCGCGAATAGGCGAGCGCGCGATCGATCTTCGCGATGCCGTCGTCGCCCAGCAGCAGCGACAGGTCGCTGCCGCGATCGAGCGTGTACGTCGCCCGCAATAGGTCTGCCAGCGCGGCGCGCTGGCCGGAAAGCTTGCCTTCGAGCTGCGCGCGTTGCTGTTGCAAATCATCCAGCGAAGCCGACCGGGCAGCGATCGCCGCCTCGGTATCGCGCACCGCGTTGGCGACCTCGTTGAGTTGCCCCGCCTGCTCGGCGAGCTTGGCATCGATGGCGTCGCGCTTGCTGGCGGTCGCTTTTTGCGCATCGGCGATCCTGGCGATTTCGGCGCGCACTTCGGCGAGCCTGGCCTTGGCCGCGGCTTCGCGTTCGCCCTGCGATTGACTGGTGGAGGCCGCGGCCGGCGGATCGGCATGGGCCGCGCCGGCGAGTGCGATGAGCGCGCACAACGCCGCGGCCGGCAGGCGTCGCCGCCATGTTGGGATCGAGATCTGCATGCGCGGCGATTATCGCCGCGTTTTCTCGAATCGTGCTTGGTGGTATCGCCGGTTCGAAGCGGCGGTCGCGAAAGTCAGGCCATGAACCGACTCCGGGTTCCGCCGCTATGCACGAGCGGCTGACAAAGGGACGGGTGGTCATCCAGGACGCGCGCAGCGCGATCCGGAACCGGTTTCGCTTTTTGGGGGATGACCCAACCGATTCCGGGTTCCGCTCCCGCTGTGCGTGAGCGGCCCCGGAATGACGAGGTTGGGGGTGACCACTCCGGACGCGCGCTGCGCGACCCGGGATGCTCGCAAAGTCAGCGCTCCAGCCACGCCGCCAATACATCGATGGCCTGACCCAGCGCGCGCGAAGCCGTTTCCGTGCCTTCCGCGTCCTCCGCGCGCCCCGCCGCCTCGACTTTCGCTGCAGCCTGCTGCACATCGCGCGCACCCACCAGCGCGGCGGCGCCCTTGATGCGATGCGCCTGGCGAGTGGCCTCCGGCAGGTCGCCGGCCGCATGCGCGGCGCGCAGGCCGATCAGATCGCTGCGGATCGCGGCGAGGAAATCGTGAAGCAAATTGCGCGCAAGGGTGGTGTCGTGGCCGGCGATTTCGTTCAGCACGCTGCGGTCGACCGGCGCCGAGGGCGCGGACAGCATTTCGTCGTCGGACACCGCAGGGATTGCCGCCGGTACCTCCCCGACCGACCTGCGGCTGGCTGCGGCGAATTCGGCATGCGGCAGCCAGCGCCGCAGCTGCGCGGACACTTGGGCAATGCGGAGCGGTTTGCCCAGGAACGCATCCATGCCCATCGCGATGCAATGCTCGGCTTCGCCCTTGCTGACGTTCGCGGTGACCGCGATGACCGGCGTGCGCTCGCGCTGTTCCGCCTGCTCGGTCCTGCGGATCGCGGCGGTCAACTGATAGCCGTCCATCTTCGGCATGTGGATGTCGGTGAGCACCAGCGCGTAATCGCCGGTGCGCCAGCGGCGCAGGCCTTCCTCGCCATCCGCCGCGGTCTCGCAGGCGAACCCTGCGCGCGCCAGCTGGCGCGTCAGCACTTCACGATTGGTGGCGTGGTCGTCCACCACCAGCACCAGGCTGTGCTCGCGTCGCGCGGCATCCACGCTGGGCAACGGCCGGGTCGGGAAGTCTTCGTCCGGCACGCTGGCGCGTTCCGGTGCTACGCGTGCGGGGTCGCCCGGTGCCAGCGGCAGGATGAGGCTGAAGGTGCTCCCGCTGCCGGGCTTGCTGGCGAGTTCGATGGTGCCGCCCATCAGATCCGCGAGTTGGAGGCAGATCGTGAGCCCCAGCCCGGTGCCGCCGAAAGCACGCGCCGTGCCGCTTTCGGCCTGCGAAAACGGCTGGAACAGCAATGCGCGCTGTTCGTCGCTGATGCCGATGCCCGAATCGCGCACACGCAGTGCGATGGTGTCGCGGCCGTCCTCCAGTGTGCCGACGCGCTCCGCGCGCACCGTGACGCCGCCGGTGCGGGTGAACTTCAGCGCGTTGGACAGGAAATTGGAAAGAATCTGGCGCAGCCGCAGCGGGTCGGTGACGTAAGCCGGCGCAAGATCATCGTCGGTCGCAAGCTCCAGCGTCAGGCCCTTGCTGGATGCGATGCCGAGGTAATTGCCGACCGCGTGTTCGACCAGCCGGCGCAGGTCGACGTCGCGCAGCGCCAGTTCCATCCGGCCAGCTTCGATCTTCGAGAAGTCGAGGATGTCACCGATGATCTCCAGCAGGCTCCGTGCGGAGCTTTGCACGATCGCGACGCTGCGCCGCTGCTCGGCATCCAGCCGCGTGTGTTCCAGCAGTTCCAGCATCCCGGTGATGCCGATCATCGGCGTGCGGATTTCGTGGCTCATCGCGGCGAGGAATGCACTCTTGGCGCGGCTGGCCTGGTGCGCGCGCGCTTCGCTCGTCCGCAACGCGGCATCCTTCCGCTTCACCTCCTCGCGCATCTCGATGAAGCCGTCGACGACCTGCCGGGTTTCGCCGCGCACCGGTGCACCGGCCGGGACGTCGTAATCGCCGCTGCGCATGCCGCGGGCCATGCGCACCAGCTGCTCGATGCCGTCGTACACATTGCGCAGCACCGCGTGACCGGCCACCAACACGATCACCAGCGCGGCCAGCGACAGGACGATGCGCCACGCGTTCAGGCGCAGCGCGTGCACATGGTCGTCGTGCAACTGGTCCTGCGCATCGAGGATCTTCAAGTCGGCCATCAGGCCGAGGTCGCTCAATAGCGGATCAATGGCGGGAAACAGGCGGGTGTCGGCAAAGTGGCCGAGCCCGTCCATGCTGTGCGCCGCGAGCTGCGCGCGCAGTGCCGCGATCGCGTCGTCGGCAGGCGCGCGCTCGTCGCGGATCGCGACCAGCAATTCATGTTGCCGCGGCGCCATGCTCTCGGCTTCGAGTGCCGCAAATGCCTGGCCGATGCGTCGTTGCGCTTCATCGACCGCGGCGAGACCCTGGTCGAAGGTCATCAATCCGTTGCGCACCTTGAAGGTGACACCGATGATGTCGATGCCGTAGGCATCGGTCAGCGCCTTCACCTGCGACTGGCCGCCCAGTGCGTTGTCGTAGAGATCGTTCAGCGTGGCCTCGTGATTGCGCTGATAGATCGCGTCCAGCGCCAGCACGCAGCCCGCGGCGACCAGCATCACGCCGAACAACAGCAGGAGTTGGCGACGCACCGTCCAGAACCTGGCCTTCCGGAACTTGGCCATCCATGACCGGCGCCTCATGGCTGGCGGCGTCGCCACTTCTCGATCGCGGCGTCGAGCTGGTCGCCGGGCACCGCCATGCCGATCAATTCGCCTTGCGCGCGGCTGCAGCCGAGTTCGGCCAGCATCTGCCATTCGTCGACGCTGCGCACGCCTTCGGCTACCGTGACCAGCTTGAGCTTGCGGCCAAGATCGAGACTGGCCTCGACCACCGCGCGATTGCGCCCATCGGCGGCGCCGTTGATGAAGCCGCGGTCGATCTTGAGTTCGGTCACCGGCAGTTGCGCCAGCTGCGCCAGCGACGACCAGCCGGTACCGAAATCATCGACCGACAACCCGAACCCCTTCAGCCGCAGGCGCGCCAGCACGTTCAGCACCTGCGCGGCCTCGTGCATCATCGCCGACTCGGTGATCTCCAGCGTGACGTCGTGCGGATCCACCCCGGCGGCCTGAACGATCGCCTCATAGCGATCGGCCGCGGCGGTGTCGGCGAGATTGTGCATCGACACGTTCACGGAAACATCGAGCTTCATGCCGGCCTCGCGCCACCTGCGCAACCAGCGGCAGGCCTGCGCCAGGATGCGTTCGGTGAGCGCATCGATGAGGCCCGAACGCTCCAGCTCCGGGATGAAGCGGACCGGTGGCACCGGGCGGCCGTTCAACGACCAGCGCGCGAGCGCCTCCACGCCTGTGACAAAGCCGCTGCTGAGTGCGACCTGCGGCATGAACCACGCCTCGAACGCGTCGTTCGCGAGCGCCTCGGCCAGCAGGCCTGCGTCGATGTCGGGGGCCGGGTCTTCGTCGGCCAGCAGGTCGGCGGTGAAGTAAAGGTCGATCACTTCCGACAGCTTGGCCTGCGTCAGCGGCTTTTCGACCGTGCCCAGCACGCGCATACCCGATGCGCGCGCCATCAGTCGCACCGTATTGAGCAGCGACGGATCGAGTGCGGTCAGCACAACCACCGCGTTGGCCAGGCGTTCGCGCGCGACGTGGCCGATGAACTCGATGCCATCCATGTGCGGCAGATCCAGGTCCACCAGCACCACGTCGGCTGGATGTTCCTGCCGGCCAAGCTCGACGAGCGCGCTGCGGCCGTCCGGCGCGTCCATCACCGAACCGACGCCCATCTGCTGCAGCAGGCGTATCGCCACCTGGCGCTGGAAGTCGTGGTCCTCGACCACCAGCACCGACACTTGCGCAAGCTTCGTCCTCATGCCGGCCCCTTGTCCCTGATCGGCAGTTTTGTCCGGAGTCTAGCATTCGGCCTGCGGCAGAGCTGGCAACGGCGCACGGTTTGGCGCATCGCTCCGGCCCTTTCCCGCGCTAGGCTGTCAACATGTGTGTCGTCGCCCTGGCTTGGGACATTCATCCGCGCTGGCGCCTGTTGCTGATCGGCAACCGTGACGAAGCCCATGCGCGGCCTTCCGCGCCGCTCGCGCACTGGGCAGATGCGCCGGAGATTCTGGCGGGCCGCGATCTGGAAGCCGGCGGCACGTGGATGGGCGTGCACGAATCCGGACGCGCGGCCGTCGTCACCAATGTCCGCGATCCGCGTGCCGCACAGGAGCGTGCCTCGCGCGGCCTGCTGGTTTCGGATTTCCTCCGCGGCGACGCCTCGGCGAAGCAGCATGCCGAAGCGCTGCAGCGCCATGCCGGGCGCTATCGCCCGTTCAACCTGCTGCTGTTTGACGGGGACTCGGCAAGTTGCGTGTCCAACCATCCGCGGGTCTGCGCATGCGAACTCGCGCCCGGCCTGCACGGACTGTCGAATGGCAATCTGGATGCCACATGGCCCAAAGTGCGGCGGGCAACCACCGCGCTGCAGGCATGGCTCGATGCGGGCGACTCGGATTTCGAACCGCTGTTCGCCGCGCTGGCCGACGAAACGCCCGCGCCGGATGCCGAACTGCCCGATACCGGTATCGGCCTCGAACTCGAACGGCGGGTGTCGCCACCGTTCGTGCGCGGCGCAATCTACGGCACGCGCGCGACGACGCTGATCGGGCTGGACCGCGACGGCAACGGCTGCATCATCGAGCGGCGCTTCGGCGCGGACGGCGAGCCGCAGGGGCAGATCGCGCTGCGGTTTTGAAGAAGCCCTGATGGTGCTCGCCATTCCGGAATTACTCGCGCCATCCATGGCGCTCGCGCTGCGCGCCGTCCTTGGCGTTTGCGCTTGCAATCCTGCAAACGCAGCCCGCTTTCACGGGAATGGCGACGATGTGGGTTGATCAGACGTTCCTTGGCGGAGGCAACGGCTTTTCTCCCTCCCCATCAAGCAGATCCACCGCTCGGTGAAGCAGTGGCCGCAGGCCAAGTGTGCAGCGGGGCGAGCACACAGGATTGCGGCACCTGATCTTCGCGTGTCATTGCGCGGAAGTCGCCGACTCCGGTGCGGCGCCCGATGTCGTGGTTGCCGGCTTCGCGCCCGGCGTGTGGAACACCGGTGCCTTGCCCAGCAGGAGCGCGCGGATGCTGCGCAGCTTGTTCTTCAGCGCGCGCTCGTGTTCGGGGCCGATCCGGATCATCAGCTTCTGGCCGACCGAAAGGCTTTCCCAGGTCGGATCGGCGAACGCGTAGTGGCCATCCGCGGTCGCGACCAGTGCCACCGGCGGACGCGCATTCGGCGCGGCCAGCATGTCGTTGATGGCCGCGATCAACCGGTCGTTGAAATAGCCCTGCGGGTAGCCGAGCTGGCGATACGCATCCTGGAACAGCGGGTACCAGTGCACGTACCACGTGACAAGCGTGCGCGGGTCCACGGCTTCCACGATCTTCATGTACGGCTCGTAACGCGCGTAATTCCTGGCATCCAGTACCGGCTGGCCGCTGGAGGTTTCCGCCATGAACACGCCCTTGGGCGTTCGCACCGGCAGGATGCTGGCGCCGATGCTGCGGCGGGGCAGCGCATCCACGGTGGCGACGAGGTGCGGCACCAGGCCGCGGGCGAGCAGCAGTTCCGACAAGCCTTCCGCGCCCGGGATGGATGCCAGCGCGTTGGCAACCACGTCGTCGCTTGCGTCCAGCGGCGGCAGCGGCGCCGTGGTCGCGGGTGCGGGTTGGGTCTGCGCTTCGCCGATGGGATGCTCGGGCGGCGGGGGCGGCGCGGTGCTGGCGGTCGCGGGCCCCGAAGCTTCCGGACCCTGGCGCGTCAAATCCAGGCCCGGCATGCGCGTGAAGTACCACCACGCCGCAACTGCCACGATCACGATCACCACGATCGCGCCCACGATCTTGCCGGTTGCCGAATTGTGCCGAGTCACGTCGCCCCCGAAGCGTTGAACTAATCAAATTGGATACGCGCGGGCCTGAATGGTTCCGTCAAATGAAGGGGCCTGCGCCGATCAACCGCTGGTGCAGCAGGAATGCAAAGATCGCCCACGCCGCCACGCCCGCCATCACGGCCAGCGCATCGCCCGCCAGTGTCCCGGCAGGGTACGCGGTGCCCGCGATGCGATCGCGCCGGCGCGATGTCGCGAAGTCCACCACGGCCCAGGCGAGGAACGCGCCGAACAACACCACGTCGTGCACGAAGCCGGTCGCCAGCAGATGGCCGAGCGCCCACAGCTGCACGCCAGCGAGCATGGGATGGCCGATCTTCGCCTTCAGGTGATTGCGCGGCACGTAGGCTGCCGCCACCAGCACGAACGCAAGCAGCGTGAACAGCGCGTTCAGGTGCCGCAGCCACGCGGGCGGCCCATACAAGAGGTGCGGTTGCGCGCGCGCCATCCCGAAACCGATCACGATCAGCGCAAGCCCGATGATCGCCACCACCGAATACAGCCCTTTCCACGGCAGGAAGCCGATCCGTGCAATCGCGCGTTTGCGCCACGCCGGCGCCAGCATGTGTACCGAGTGCGTGCCTAGGAACAACACGAGGCCGAGGATCAGGATGGACATGGACGGATTCCCTGGTCGATCGACGCGCATCGTATCCAAATCGCCGCGTGCGTGCGCAGACGTGCCGCGCGAATCGGGCGCAGCGGACGATGCGGCGCGTGGTCCCGAACGAGCCTGTCGATTTTGGCCGCGCTGGTTCGTCGTGATCAGGGACGCGCGGCGACGACGCGCACGGACCAGCCAGCCCTGCCACCCGCAACACGAGGATCCAAGCCATGCCCCATGCCCATGCCACGAGGAACATCGCGGTTTGCCTGTGGTTCGACGGCAACGCCGAGGAGGCTGCCAACTTCTACGCCCGCACCTTCCCCGATTCACGCGTCGACGCGGTACACCGCGCTCCGGGCGATTACCCGGCCGGCGGGGAAGGCGACGTGCTGACGGTCGAGTTCACGGTGCTCGGCATGCCGTTCCTCGGCTTGAACGGCGGTCCGCAGTTCAAATTCGACGAAGCGGTTTCCTTCCAGGTCTACACGTCCGACCAGGCCGAGACCGACCGTTTGTGGAAGGCGATCGTCGGCAACGGCGGTGCCGAAAGCGAGTGCGGCTGGTGCAAGGACCGATACGGCCTGTCATGGCAGATCACGCCGCGCGCCCTGATGGAAGCGGTCACCGATCCCGACCCCACCGCCGCCAAGCGTGCCTTCGAGGCGATGATGACGATGAAGAAGATCGATGTCGCGGCCATCGAAGCCGCGCGGCGCGGGTGATCCAAAACGCCGTGGGGCGGGAACAACCGCGCAGCGGCGCAGCGGCGCATCCCGCCGCGATCGAAACACGCAAATGGCGGGATGCGCTGCGCTCCTCCCGCCCTACGGATTCTCGTCGCGCGCCACCTCCGCGCGACGGATCATCTGCTGCACGGCCGGTGTTGCGTGCATCGGAACCAATTCGACATCCGGATGCGCGTTGGCGAACACGCGGAACACTTCGTCCGCGAAGGCCTGGCCGATACTGGTGATGCCCGCGAAGTCCAGTACGACGGTCCGGAAGCGCTCGACGCGCTGCATCAGGCGCTTGGCTTGCGAACGCGACACCAGGTTTTCGTCGCCGACCTTGGCAAGCCGCACAGGCACTACGGTCTTTGCAAATGCGTAATCATCGGGTCCGCTGGAAAACTGGTCGAACACCTGCTTCGCGGTGCGCTTCGATCCGGTCGCGATTTCCATCAGCACCGTCGTACCGCGCCGCGCGTAGCGAGGTCCGATATCGTCCAACAGATCATCGGCCTGCGCATCGTCGTGATCGAACACCAGTTCGCCGGACGCAATCTGGAACCGATCGAACATGCGCGAGGTGAAGAACACGCCTTCCCCCGTATGCCGGCGCGGGTCGGTGGTCAGCTTGCCCTTGGACAGTTCCAGCAACGCCAATCGTTCGTCGGGAAGGCCGAGCGCCGCGGTGATCTTGCGGAAGATGCCCACACCGTCATCCGATACCATGAGCGTCACCGCTTCCGGGGTGCGATCCACGAACAGGCGCAGATGCGAGCCGCCCGAATGGTCGATCGCGTTGTTGACCATTTCGGTTAGGCCGTGGTGGCAGATGTCGATCAGATTGGTTGGAAGGCCCCGCAGCAACGGTGCGACATCGTGCGACCACACGCGGCCTTCTTCCAGTCCCCGCAACGCATGCGTGAACACGGCGCGCCTGCTGGGTCCGAGGCTGTAAGTGGGGCGGGTGGTGCCGGACTTGGCAAGGTAGCCGGCCTCGATCAGCGCGCGTGCGCGCGCCGCAACGGTTTGTCGCGTCAGATCCAGTGCATTGCCCACCACCGCCACCAGATCGTGCGGGTGTTTTTCGACGCGCGCCAGCAAGGCGGCGTCGATCTCGGCGGAACGGTCGGGGCGGGGCACGCGCCGACTGTAAGGTTTGCGGAGCCGATTGTAAAGTTATTCCGGTAGATTGTAAGAATTGGACGGGTGCGGCGCCGGGAGTCCAACCCGGATCATGGTGAAGACGAAGTTTCACCAACCGTTCCGGTTGGAAACAACCGTGTCCGCACGGGCATTGTCGCACCGGGCGGGCAGCGAGGCAGGGCGGGAGCAGCCGCAGGCGCGTAACCCGTCGCTCGCGATGCATTTTGGCTTGCGCCCGTCGTCCGGCGCGCGGCGCCGTCTTGCCTTTCGAGCAGGCAAGGAACCCAAGGTTTATTCGCTGGGTCGCGGGCGCGCGGCGCCGCCACTGGATTCCCGGCCTGCGCCGGAATGACGGCGGGATCCCGCTGCGCGGCTGCTCCCGCCCTACGGCATCCCGCTTGCGGGGCGGCGGCTCCGCGCCGCCGGCGTGGCAACTCCTGCGTACCGCAAAAAAACGCCCCGCTTTCGCAAGCGGGGCATTTGGGTCCTCTCTGGAAAAACGCGGCGCGAATCTTTTGCCGGATGATGCTCGCGTTCGAGCTATTTCTTCGATGAGCCGCTCACCGGTTGCCGAGGAAATCTTTCTTGCCGATCTCGGTGCCGGCGACGCGCAGGATGTCGTAGGCGGTGGTGCAGTGGAAGAGCAGGTTGGGCAGGGCGTATTCGGTGAGGTAGGCAAGGCCGACGAATTCCACATCGCCGCTGCGGGTCTTCATCACCACCTTGCGGTCCTCGCTGCCGTCGATCTGTTCGGGCTTGAAGGTCTTGATGTAGGCGATGGTGCGCGCCACGCGGTCTTGCGCCTGGGCGAGCGTGGTTTCGTTGTCCGGAAAGGCTTGCGGCTCCGCGCCCGCCAGTCGCGCCGCACTGCGCGCGGCGGTGTCGCAGGCAATCTGGATCTGCTTGACCAGCGGCAGCATGTCGAAGATCAAGCGCTGTTGCAGCAGGTTGTCGGGTTCGACGCCCTTCGCTTTCGCGTGCGCCTCGCCCTTCCTCAGCACCCCGGAAAGATTGGTCAGCGCGCGCACGAATACGGGAACGGAAGCCTGGTACATCGAGATGGTCATGTATTACTCCAGTAGTGGATCGGGACAAGCATTGCTTCAACCGTTCGCGGCGGGCGCGGCGAAGCGAAGCTTCGCGAAGCCGAAACGCCGGGTGACGGGCACGCTTCGACTCCGCGCACGCCGCGCCACGCCCGGAGCGGACGGAATCTTTGGGGGCGGCGCTTCACATTCCCCGTGGGCCCCGCAGGATGCGCGCCGGCAACGTCAGCAGCGCGCGCAGCAAATCGAACACGCCGTCGACCGCGATGCCCAGCAGCCGGAATGGCAGCGAGATCAGCCAGACCAGCGGCCACAGCACCAGCGCAAGCAACGCCAGCGGCCAGCAGAAAATCAGCAGCAGCAACCACAACAGGAAAGTCATCACTGCGACATCCTCACAGGTGCGTGCACGAGACGCCCACATGGGGCCGTGGCAGGTCAAAGCCAAGTTCAGATCGTCTTGGGTTCCGCCGATGGCACGTGTCGCGGCAGGCCGCGGGTGACGCGCACGGTCAAGACCAATGCCGCCAGTGCCAGCACCGCCGCCAGCACGTAGGCAACCCCGGGAAGGTGCGGCGTCGGCGCGTGGTCGCTGATGAACAGGGCGAACAGGTTGGCAAACAACGCAGGGCCGAAGATGCCGGCCAGGCTTTGCAGGCTGGTCAGCGCACCCTGCAGCCGGCCTTGCTCGGCCGGATCGACCTGATGGGTGATCAGCGATTGCGCGGGCGGGCCCGCCAGGCCGCCGAGGCACAGGAACGGGATGCCCGACAGGAAAATCCACGCTTCCGGCGCGAAGCCGAACACCAGATAGCCGACGGTGACCAAGGCCAGCCCCGTGATGATCATCCGGCGTTCGCCCAGCTTCGGTATGAAGCGTCGCACCAGCACGGCCTGCACCACGCCGGTCAACACCCCGACCAGTGCGAGCGTGTAGCCGACGGTCTGCGGGCCCCAGCCGTAGCGGAAATCGGTGTACAGCACGTAAGTCGAGTTGATCGAGAACTGCGCCAGTGCGAGAAGAAAGAACACCGCCGCAAGGCCCAGCACCTGCGGGTAGCGCTTCAGCAGCAAGACCGAGCCGAGTGGATTGGCGTGGCGCCAGTCGAATCTCGGCGCGCGGCGTTCCTTCGGCAGCGATTCCGGCAGCACGAAATAGCCGTAGCAGAAGTTGACGAGGCACAGCGCCGCGGCTACCCAGAACGGCAGGCGAATCCACAAATGTCCCAGGAATCCGCCCAGCGCCGGCCCCACGACGAACCCGATCGCGAAAGCGCCACCCAGCATCCCGAACGCGGCCGCGCGTTTTTCGCGCGGGGTGATGTCGGAGATGTAGGCGTTCGCGGTGGAAAAACTGGCCGCACACGCGCCCGACACCGCGCGCCCGATGAACAGCAGCCACAGGAACGGCGCCAGCGCCATCACGATGAAATCGACGCCGAGGCCGAAGCTCGAAATCAGGATCACCGTGCGGCGCCCGAAGCGGTCGGACAATGCGCCCTGGATCGGCGAGCACACGAACTGCATCAGCATGAACAGGGTGCTGAAGCCGCTCGACCATACCGCGGCCTTGGCGATGCTGCCGCCGATCAGTTCGACGATCAGGTGCGGCAGCACCGGAATGATGATCCCGAACGCCAGCATGTCGATCGTCACCGTGACGAAAATGAAGATCACGGCCGCGCGGCGGCGCGGATGTGCGAGGTGCTGGGGTTCGGTCATGCGGCGTGATGCGCGCGGGCGGACAAGCGGACAAGTCTAACGCGACGCGGTTCCGGGCACGGGATGCTGGATGCGGCGCGCGTGTCGCGCGCCGGGCCACGGTTCCGATTCGCGGCTGGAGTTCATGTCATTGTTATCCCGGGTTCTGTCCGCAAACGGTGCGGACAGCCCCGGAATGACGGGCAGGATGAGAGGCGACCCGGATGGCCGCCGTCGATGGGAAGACGTCGCAGGTCCGCCGTGCAACGGCCGGACCGAAACCGATTCCGGGTTCTGCCCGCAAACGGCGTGGACAGCCCCGGAATGACGAGGGGGAGGGCGACCTCAACGGCCGGGATCGATGTCGATGAATTCCAGGAACTCGGCGCGGGTGCGCGCGTCTTCGCGGAACAGCCCGAGCATCTGGCTGGTGATCATCGACACGCCGCGCTTGTGCACGCCGCGCGTGGTCATGCATTGGTGGGTCGCGTCGATCACCACGCCGACGCCGCGCGGCTGCAACACTTCGCTGATGCAGGTCGCGATTTGCGCGGTGAGTTTTTCCTGCACCTGGAAGCGGTGCGCGAAGGCGTCCACCACGCGCGCGATCTTGGAAATGCCGACGACTTTTCCGTCCGGAAGGTAGCCGACGTGCGCGCGCCCGATGATCGGCGCCAGGTGGTGTTCGCAGAACGATTCGAACTGGATGCCGCGCAGCACGATCATTTCGTCGTAGCCCGCGACTTCCTCGAACGTGCGCGCGAGGTATTCCTGCGGGTCCTCGCGGTAGCCCGAGAACCATTCCTCGTAGGCACTGACGACGCGCTTGGGCGTGTCGAGCAGGCCTTCGCGGGTCGGCTCGTCGCCGGCCCAGCGCAGCAGCGTGCGCACCGCGTCCATGGCCTGTTCGCGCGTGACTTCCGGGGTGGTCGGCCGGGCGGCGGCGCACTGCGAAGGTTTGCGGGGTTCGGTCATCGATCTGCCTCGTCATATATCGAACGCTGCAGTGTAGCGCCATCGGCGCGACGCATCAGGAATCGCTGTGTCAAGGTTGGTCCGGGTCGGTCTTCGCCGGTTCCGGCGGGGCGTCGTCATCGAAGTCCTGCAGCGCCGCATCCTGGAGCAGCGATTGCACTTCCGCCGCCGGCAGCGATTCGACGTCGCGCAGCGCGCGGCTGATCGTGCGGGTCTTGCGGCCGGCCTCGCCGATGCTCTTGCTGACGGTGTTCAACTGCTTTTCGGCTTTTTCCAGGATCCCGCCGAACTTGCCGAACTCGGTCTTGACCTCGCCGAGCAGCCGCCACACCTCGCTGCTGCGCTGTTCGATCGCCAGCGTCCGGAACCCCATCTGCAACGCGTTGAGGATCGCGGTCAGCGTAGTCGGACCGGCCACGGTCACCCGGTGGTCGCGCTGCAGCACTTCGAACAATCCGGGGCGCCGGATCACTTCCGCGTACAGACCTTCGGCCGGCAGGAACAGGATCGCGAAATCGGTGGTGTGCGGGGGCGCGACGTACTTGCCGTGGATCGTCCTGGCCTCGTCGCGCACGCGCCGCTCCAACGCCTGCGCAGCGGCAGACGCGGCTTCCACGTCCGCGCGTTCCTGCGCGTCCAGCAGGCGCTGGTAGTCCTCGATCGGAAACTTGCAGTCGATGGGCAGCCATACCGGCGCACCGCCGTCCTGCCCCGGCAGGCGGATCGCGTATTCCACCCGTTCGCCGGAATGCGGGACCACGGCGACGTTGGAGGCGTACTGGTCGGCGGTGAGGACTTGTTCAAGCAGCGCACCCAGTTGCACTTCGCCGAAAGTGCCGCGGGTCTTCACGTTCGATAGCACCCGTTTCAGATCGCCGACGCCGACCGCCAGCGTCTGCATTTCGCCCAAGCCGCGCTGTACGGCTTCCAGTTGTTTGGCGATCACGCCGAACGACTGGCCGAGCCGCGTCTCCAGCGTCTTCTGCAATTTCTCGTCGACCACTTCGCGCATCTTGTCGAGTTGCGCGGCGTTGTCTGTTTGCAGCGCTTTCAGTTGCGCATCGAGCGTGCCGCGCACTTCAGTGAGACGTTTTTCGTTGTCGGCGGTGAGCGTTTTCAGGGCCACCTGCAATTGCTCGCTGAAACGTTGCAGCGAAGCTTGGCCCTCCGCGCGTGCTGTGCGTGCGTCCTCGATCAACTGGTTGCGCAGAGCCTCGCCACCGCGGTCGGTGCGCTCGATCAGTTGCGAAAGCCGCGTCGAGAATTCCTCGATGCGCTGGCGTTGCTGGGTGCTGATGGTGTCCAGTTGCGATTGCACGTGGCCGCGGAATTGTTCGAACGATTGCGCCAGTTCCGCACGCCCGGCGCGCTGCTCGTCGCGCAGCACGCGTTCGACGCGTTCGCTGTCGCCGCGCAAGGTCTCGAGTTTTTCGCGCAGCGCTGCGTCGCCGTGCGGGCGCAGCAACAGTACGAACGACAGGATGACCGCCAGCGCGGTCAGCGCGGCGAGCACGATCAGCATGGTGGTTTCCATGGCTCGATTGTAGGAGTGGGACAGCGCCGAGGTTAGGGCCGCGCCGTCGCAGGACGCGAGATCGCGCTACTTTCGCAGCGCAAAGGCGCCGCCCGGTACCACCGCCATCGTGAGCCGCGCGATGCAGGTCAATTCGCCGGCTTCGTTCTCGATCCGGATTTCCCAGACCTGGGTGCTGCGGCCGATGTGGATCGGCCGCGCGGTGCCGGTGACGAGGCCTTCGCGCACCGCGCGCAGGTGATTGGCGTTGATGTCGAGGCCGACCGTGGCGCGGCCGTCTTCGCAGCACAGCATCGCGGCGGTCGAACCCAGCGTTTCGGCCAGTGCGGCCGACGCGCCGCCGTGCAGGATGCCATATGGTTGCCGGGTCCGATCGTCCACCGGCATCGTGCCGCGGAGGAATTCGTCGCCGATTTCGGTGATGCGGATGTCGAGCGCCTGCATCAGGGTGCGCGCGCTCCAGGCGTTCACGGTATCGAGGTCGGCGCGTTGTTTCCAGATGGCCATGGCTACCGCGCGGGCGAAGATTGTTCCCCGGGCAGGCGCGGCATCCCGTGTTCATCGCGCTCTTCGAGCGTGACGTTCGCGGTATCGATGCCGGCTTCGTGTGGGCCCGGCGCGATGGCTTCGCCCTGTTCGCACTTCCACGCATTGGCGTAGCAGCGGGTCGCATCCTCGGCGTCGCCCGACGCGGACTCGACATCGCCCAGCGCGGCCCAACTCGCGGCGGTCGGCTGCAACGTCAGCGCGCGCACCAGGTAATCGCGCGCGTCGCGCGGATCGGCAGCTCGCATCGACAGCACCCCGAGCGTGCGCAGCAGGGCATCGTCGTCGGCACGTGCGTCGAGCCAGCGTTGCGCAACGTGCAGGCGTGCGGCGGCTTCGGCGGGCGGCGTGGCGTCGCCGTAGGCGGTGACGAGCTCCGCGTTCCATTCGCGCTTCAGGGCATCCTCGATCGCATCGAGTGCGTCATGCGGAACATTCAACGCGAAGGCGCGACGGGCGTACGCCGCGAGCAGCGCGGGCATCTGGCGCTGCTGGCGGGTCGCGCGCTTCCAGAGCTCCTGCAGGGTCGCGGCATCGGTGGCCTTGCGCAGCAGCGCCCCCAGGACCTGATCGACCAGCTCGGCAAAACCCGTCGCACCCAGCATGTCGGACTTGCGCAGCGGCTCCAGCGCCGCGCGGGCTTTCCCGGGCTGGTCCAGGCTGAGCGCGGCCAGCGCGTATTCGTGCCAGCCGGCCGGCGGCAGCTTGCCGGCCTCGGCGCCGGGTGCGAGCAGTTGCAGGGCTTCGTCCACGCGACCGCTTTCGCGCAGGATGCGCGCACGCACGATGCGCGCAGCGTCGGGCGAATGCTGCGCGGCTTCGTCCAGCGCTTCCAGCGCGCGCTGGGTGTCGCCGTGGCGATGCGCGGCGTCGGCGGCGGACAACAGCGCAGGGGAACGCAAACTGGAATACTGCGCGGCGCGCTGCAGGGTGCGGTTGGCTTCCACGTGGCGGCCTTCGGCCATCGCCACCAGCCCGTCGCGCAAGCGCTCCTGGCTGATGCGGCGGTGCCGCCGCGACAACGCGCCGAATGGCCAGCGCAGCAGCCACCACACGATGCCGATCGCGATCCATGCGGCCACCAGGATCGCGGCCGCGCCAACCACGGTGGCTTCGATGCGCCAGCCGCGGAAGCGGATCAATACGTAACCGGGATCGGACGCCAGCCACACGAACGCGATCGCGGCCAGCACGATGATGATGATCGCAAGGGCCAGCCAGCGCTTGCCTTTCATGGCCTGACTCCGCTACTGGCCGCGGCGGCGGGTGACGCCGGCACGACCGGGGTCTGGCTGGTGCGCAGGCTTTGCAGTTGCGCCAGCGCGCCGCCGAGTTGCGGCGCCGGACCCGATGCGCGCTGCGCCAACAGGGTCGCGATCTGCGCGCGCGTATCCTTCACGCCGGCATCCTGCGGATCGTACTGCGCGGCCAGGAGGGCGTCCGCGCGCTGCAGCGCATCGCGATAACGGGCGTCATCGAACGCCAGCAACGCTTCCTGCGCCTGCGCGAGGTCCAGTGCGAGCGCCTGCGGCGCGAGCCGTGGATCGGCGAGCGGGACCGTGCCGCCGTTGTCATGGCTGACCGTGACGATGCCGCTGAAGGCGTGGCCGACGCGCGACCAGAAGCCCGGCTTGGCGGTGGACGAACCGGATGCGGGACCGCCACCGCTCGCCAGGGGCAGCGTCGCGGTTTTGCCGCGCAGGCTGGCGAGGGTATCCAGCGCCGCCTGTCGCGAAGGCGGCGCGGCGGCGGCCAGGGCATCGCGCTCGGTGGTGGCGCTGGCACGCACCGGCGCGTAAGCCGGGTTCTGCACCTGCGCCAAGACCTCGATCGCCTGCGAATAGGCTTTCAATGCGCTGGCGCTGTCGTGGAACAGCTCGTAGCGTTGCTGGCCGGTGCGAAGCAGCATTTCGGCGTCGTTGAGCAGCAACGTGTCGCGGCCCGACTGCTGCTGGCCGTTCAAGTTGGTGAACGCGGTTTCGAGATTCGCGACGCGGCGGCCGAGGCCTTGCGTGGTCGTGCGGAGATCGTCGAGGCCGGTTTCCAGGGTTTCGATGCGCCGGCTGCCGGCTTGCGCCTGCTGGTTGCCGGCCGCGAGCTGGCTTTGCAGTGCGGCGATGGTGGCCGCGTCCTGATTGCGCGCGGCTTCCTCCGAATGCGCGAAGCGTTGCAGGCGCCAGACGCTCCACGCCGCCACGGCCAGCGCCAGGATCGCGACGATCACCGCGAGTGCGGCGAGACCGGGGATGCGCCCGCGGGGCCGGCGCGGTTTGGTTTCGGGGGTGGTTGCTTCGGCAGGGTCTTCGATCATGGTGGCATGCTAGCAGCGCCCGGCGCGGCATCGCCGTTCACGGCGGCAAGCATCGCATCAACGTGCGCCGACGTGGCGCGCAATACGCGCGCGAAACCTGCCGCGCGCGCCGCGGTGGCCAGGCGTGCACTGCTGACGACGGCGTTGCCGGCGCACAACGCGCGGCGTGCGTCCGCCGGCAACGCAGCCAGGATGTTGGCGAGCGCTTCCGCGCTGGACAGCAACACGTACAGCGGTTTGCGCGTGTCCCGCTGCATGGCGTCGGCGTGACGGCGATCGAGCCGTGCCGGGAGGCGTCGATAAACGTTCGCACGCACGACCGTCGCGCCGCGCCCCGCGAGTTCGCGCTCCAGCAGGCCGCGGCCCCCCGCCGCGCCGACAAGACCGATGCGCAACCCGTCGATGCGCTGCAGCGCCCGCAGCGCCAGGATCCCTTCGCTGTCTTCGCGCGCGGGCGCTTCGGCGTCCGCGAAACCCGCGCGCTGCAGGGCGTGGAGGGTGCCTGCGCCCGGAGCCAGCACGTGCGGGCGTGTCCGGGGCAGGCCGAGTGCTCGCGCAAAACGCACCGCCGCGGGGCTGGTGAAGATCGCGACCTCGCCCGCCAGCGCGGCGCGCAGCGCCTGGCGCGCGGCGACCGCATCGTGCGCGGGGCGAAGGCTGGCGCCCGGCAGCAGCAGCGGCGTGCCCCCGAGTTTCCGGATGCGCCGAACCCACGCCGCGCCCGTTCCGGCGGGACGGGTGATCGCGACGCGGATGCCGGCAAGTGGGCGGGTTCGAGCCATGCGGCGATGATAGGCGAGCGTGGATGAGTCTTGTCGCGCCGCGCGCGCCACGACACACTTGCGCGATGAACGATCAAGACTCCGCCGCCGCGGCACTCGAATCCCACATCCGCGAAACCATTCCGCTGGCCGACGCCATCGACCTGAAGGTGCGCCGCTACACCGGCGACCTGCTCGAGATGACCGCACCGCTCGCGCCCAACGTCAACGACAAGGGCTGTGCGTTCGGAGGCAGCATGGCCTCCTTGCTGACGCTGGCCGGGTGGGGCCTGGTCGAATTGGGCCTGCGTGCGCAAGCGATCGCCTGCGACATCTACGTGGGCAGTTCGGAATTGCGTTATCAGGAGCCGGTATGGAACGAATTGCGCGGCGTCGCGCGATTCACGCAACCCGGTGCGCTGGCGCGCCTGGTCGACGCGGTGCGGGCGCGCGGCAAGGGGCACGTCGACGTGGTGTGCGAAATCGTCGGCGAGCAGCGTCCGGCGACACTGCTGACCGCGCGCTTCTTCGCCAGGCTGCGCCCGTAGGCGCATTCCGGCACAATCGAACTCGAATCGTTGCCGGGAGATCGTCATGCGCCGAATCATGCTCGTGGGTGCCACGCTGTTGTTGCTGGCCGGTTGCAGCACGCTGCAGAGAAAGGACACCCTGCGCGACCAGACGCTGGACGAGTACGGCGCCGCGCTGCGCTGGGGCGATTTCCAGAGCGCGTGGCAGTATGTCGATCCGGCGGTGCGTGCCGCGCACCCGCTGACCGACCAGCAGAAGGCGCTCTACAACACCGTGCGCGTGGCCCAATACGATGCATCCGGCCCCATGGCCACGGGGCCCGACACCATCGAGCAGACCGCCACGATCGGCCTGATCGTCAACACCAGCCAGCGCGTCTACAGCGTGCTGGACCACCAGACCTGGCATTGGGACGCGCAGGCCAAGCGCTGGTGGCTGGAGTCGGGCTTGCCCGACATTACGCCACGATGAGTGCGACCAATCCCTGACCGCTGCGTGACGAAACCTAGATGTAGCGCCGTGATTCGGCGTTTTTGCAGCACTCGAATGGGCATCCCGCTCCGCTTTTCACGACAGCCAACCCGCCCCGCGCATCGGGATGCATGATTTCGCTGGTTCTTCGATAATGCGCGGCTCACCTCCGATCAAGACATCGCGATGCATGAGTTCCTGACCCGCCTGCCGCAATTCATCGCCAACCACGTGTTGCTGGTGGCGGCGCTTATCGTGATCATCCTCGCGTTGCTCGCGCTGGAGGTGTCGCGCCAGTTCCGGGGCTTCCGCGAGCTGACGCCGGGCGCGCTGGTGCAGATGATCAATCGCGGCGAGCCGCTGGTGATCGACATGTCAGCGATCGCCGATTTCGAGAAGGGCCACATCACCGGATCGAAGCACATCGCGCCCAGCCAGTTCGACCCCGAGAACAAGGACCTCGCCAAGGCGAAGGACCTGCAGGTCGTGACCGTATGCAAGAACGGCATGGAATCGGGCAAGGCCGCCAGGCGGCTGGTCAAGGCCGGCTTCACCCAGGTCGCGACGCTGGCCGGCGGGCTGGATGCATGGCGGCGCGCGGATCTGCCGTTGGCAAAAGGCAAACGCTGACGTGACGGTGCGCTGCTCGATGCTTCCAGACCGATTCCGGGTTCGGTCTGCGATGGAGCTGCATACCGCCCCGGAATGACAAACGGCACGGGTCGGGGGTGCAACGCCTTGCCCAATCCCGGGTGGTCATTCCGGACGCGCGCAGCGCGATCCGGAATCGGTTTGCGACGCCCTGTCGGTCCATCGTCGCACGCTTGTCACCAGGATCAGGCGTTGCGCAGCACAGCCAGGAAGCGCGCGCCGTAACGTTCCAGCTTCAGGGCACCGACGCCACTGATGGCGGCCAGCGCCTCGCGGTCCCGGGGGCGCTCGCGCAGCATCGCGTACAAGGTGGCGTCATGGAAGATCACGTACGCCGGTACGCCCTGTTCCTTCGCCAGCTTCGCGCGTGCGTCGCGCAGGGCATTCCACAGCGGTTCCTCGTGCGGCGCGATGTCGAGGCTTTGGCGGTTGCCCGTGGTGCCGGCGCGGCGTTTGGCGCGGCGCTCGGCACGGTCGGGCTCCCGGCGCAGGTGCACGGTTTCGTCGCCGCGCAGGACCGGGTGCGCGGCCGCGGTCAGTCGCAAGGTTCCGTAGCCTTGGGGGTCGGGGCTCAGCAGGCCGCGGGCGACCAGTTGCCGGAACACGCCGCGCCATTGCCGTGCGTCGAGTTCGGAACCGATGCCGTGTACCGAAAGCCGGTCGTGCCGCTGCGCCTGGATGCGCTCGTTGTCCTTGCCGAGCAAGACGTCGATCAGGTAACCGACGCCGAACCGCTGCCCCGTGCGGTATACGCATGAAAGCGCCTTCTGCGCCGCCTCGGTGGCGTCCCACGTGGGCGGCGGTTCGAGGCAATTGTCGCAATTGCCGCAGGCTTCAGGCAGCGTTTCGCCGAAGTACGCCAGCAGTTGTTGACGACGGCAGCGGGTCGATTCGGCAAACGCCAGCAGCGCGTCAAGCTTGGCGCGCTCCAGCCGCTTGCGCGCTTCGTCGGCGTCGGACTGCTGGATGAATTGGGCCAGCGTGACCAGATCGCTCAGACCGTAGGTCATCCACGCGTCGGCCGGCAGGCCATCGCGGCCGGCGCGCCCGGTTTCCTGATAGTAGCCTTCGAGGCTTTTCGGCAGGTCCAGGTGCGCCACGAAGCGGACGTCCGGTTTGTCGATGCCCATGCCGAAGGCGATCGTCGCGCATACCACGATGCCGTCCTCGCGCAGGAAGCGCTGCTGGTTGGCGGTGCGCGTGGCTGCGTCGAGCCCGGCGTGGTAGGGCAATGCTTCGATGCCCTGTTCGGCGAGCCACGCCGCGGTCTCTTCGACCTTGCGCCGCGACAGGCAGTAGACGATGCCCGACTCGCCCCGATGTCCAGCCAGGAACGCCTTCAATTGCTGCCGCGGCTGGTCGCGCTGCGCGACGCGATAGCGGATGTTGGGCCGGTCGAAACTGGAGATGAACTGCCGGGCCTGGTCGAGCGACAAGCGCTCGACGATCTCGCGCCGGGTCGGGGCGTCGGCGGTCGCGGTGAGGGCGATGCGCGGGACCCCGGGGAAGCGTTCGTGCAGCACCGTGAGCTCGCGGTACTCGGGCCGGAAATCGTGGCCCCATTGCGACACGCAATGGGCCTCGTCGATCGCGAACAACGAAACATTCGCGCGTTCGAGCAGGTCAAGGAAACGCCCGGTGAGCAACCGCTCGGGCGCGACGTACAGAAGTTTCAAGCCGCCGCGAAGGAAGCGCCGCTCGACATCGCTTTGCGCGGCTGCATCGAGGCTGGAATTGAGGAACGCCGCCGCGATTCCGAATTGATGCAACGCTTCCACCTGGTCCTGCATCAGCGCGATCAGCGGCGAGACCACGACCGCGGTGCCTTCGCGCAGCAACGCGGGAATCTGGTAGCACAGCGACTTGCCGCCGCCGGTCGGCATCAGCACCAGCGCGTCGCCGCCCGCGACCAGATGTTCGATGATGGCCTGCTGGCGGTCGCGAAACGCGCCGTACCCGAATACGTCACGCAGGACGGCAAGCGGGGCGAAACCGGGGTCAGAGTGCACTTTCGAATCCAGGCTTGCGGTGGAAATCGACTCCTCCATGAAAGTGCACTCTGACCCCGGTTTCACAGTTCCTCGGTGTCGGTCACCTTCGCGCGGCGCATCAACCATGCAACGCCGCGCAAGTCCGCGAGGCCCACCCACAGCCGGTCCAGCATCCCGTATTTGGACACGCCGCGGGTACGCGGACGGTGGCCGACCGGAATGCTGACGCTCTCGAAGCCGGCGCGTTTCACCAACGCCGGCAAATAACGATGCATGTGGTCGAAGTAGGGCAGTGCCAGGAACGTGTCGCGCTCGAACAGTTTCAGGCCGCAGCCGGTGTCGGGCGTCGCATCGCGCAGCATGCGCGAGCGCACGCCGTTGGCGATCTTCGACGAAATGCGCTTGTTGAACGAATCGCGACGGGTGGTGCGCCAGCCGGCGAACAGCTTCACTTTGGGATGGGCGCTCTTGCGCGCTTCGAGCAGTTTCGGAATATCGGCCGGATCGTTCTGGCCGTCGCCATCCAGCGTGGCGATCCAGGCACCGTGCGCCGCACGCACGCCATTCCGGATCGCCGTGCTCTGGCCGCTTTGCTTGAGGTGTCGCACGATGCGAAGCTCCGGGTGCTTTGCGCGCTCGGCCTTCAGCACGTCGAACGAATCGTCGGAACTTGCGTCGTCCACGTACACGACTTCGTAATTGGCGCGCCCGCGCAGCGCGGCGGCGATTTCGGCAAGCAGCGGCGGAATGTTGTCGCGCTCGTTGAACACGGGCACGACCACGGAAAGCTCGGGCATCGGCGGCGCCTGGCGTGGGACAGGGGCGGATTATCGCCGATGCCGCAGCCGCCTGCTGGAGAAAGCGGGCACGCTCACGTCGGCTCGACCGTTTGCCGGAGCGGACCGAGCACCGCGCTCGAAAGCGCGCGTTCTGCGGCAGCGAACCCGGCGCTGCCATTGCCCAGCAGCACCAGCGTGCCATCGCCGATCGGCACTTCGCGGCCGTGCCAGCCGGCGCGGCTGAAATCCCGCGCGTCGGCGACACGGTGGCCGACGACGTACAGCGCCGTGATGGGGCTGCCGTTTTCGCGCAGCACCAGATGCACCGCCCGGTAAGGTCCGACCCTGCAGTCGGCGGCGAAGACGGCGTGCGCCGGCACGTCGCGCAGGGCAACGCCGCGTTTCGCGAACACCGGGCGAATTTGCGTGGCGTCGATCGGCCGGGTCATCGTGAGCGAGAAGGCTTCGCTGCGAACGTGCGCGATCGCCATGCCGGCCAGCGGGCCGCCATCGGCCGGGCGCAGGTTCCACGCATAACCGGCCGCGACCAGTGCGACCAGCAGCGAAGCCGCGAGCGCCAATCCGATCTGCCAGCGGTGACGCGCGCGCCCGCGCAACGACGTGGCCTGGGCCAGTAGCACGCGCTCGCCCAGGTCTTCGGGTGTGTTGGCCGATTGCAGGACATTCCGGAGTTGCCGTTCCAGGCGTTGCGCGCGCCACCAGCTTTCGGTGCAGCCGGCATGGCAGCCGTCGCGATGGGCAAGGAATTCGGGATCGCGCGAGCCCGGCTCGGCGGCAAGCCGGCGGCGAAACTCAAGACATTCCATGGGCGGACTCCCGGCCGGTGGCGTCGCCCGACAACGATTTGCGCAGTTTGTGGCGTGCGCGGAACAACTGGGTCATGATCGCGCCGGGTTTGACGCCGAGTTCGGCCGCGATCTCTTCGCAGGAAAAGCCGCCGAGTACCTGCATCAGCAGCGGCTCGCGGTATTTGGGTTCGAGTTTCATGATGGCTTCGCGCAGCTCGGCATCGCTGCCCGCCTGTTCGGGATCGGCACCGGCCGCCTCGTCGGGGATGCTGTCTTTCAGGCCATCGTCGAGGATCGTGAGATCGAGCGCCTTGCGCTCGAAGGTGCGCGCGTGCTCGCGCCGCAGGATCGTCAGCAGCCACGGCTTGGCGGCGGCCGCATCGTGCAGCGAATCGAGCGCCCGCCAGGCGCGCAGCATGGTTTCCTGCACCAGGTCTTCGGCGCGCGACGGGTCGCCGCACAGCCAATACGCGAAGCGGTACAGGTCGCCCGCGTGGGCGTGCACCAGCGCGTCGAATTGGCGTTGCCTCAGGTTCACGCGGAGTAGACCGTTTCCACCTTGCGCAGCTTACGCGCGGCTCAACGCGGATTCGAATCAGCGCAGCTTTTGGAGGATGCCTTCCAGCTCGTCCGCGCTGTGGTAGCGGATGGTCAGCTTGCCGCGTCCGCCACGACCGTGCGCGATCTCGACGCGGGTACCGAGGTTGTCCGAAAGTTCGCGTTCGAGCGCGGCGATGTCGGGATCGACGTCGCGCGATTTGCTTTTGCCGGACGACTTCGGCAGTTGCGCCAGCCGCACCGCCTGCTCCAGTTCGCGCACCGACCAGCCCTGGTCGGCGGCCTTTTCGGCCAGCGCGATCGCACGCGGCGCGGGCAGGGTCAGCAACGCGCGCGCGTGGCCCATGTCGATGCGGCCGTCGTCCAGCAGGTCGCGGATGGCTTCGGGCAATTCCAGCAGGCGCAGGAGGTTGGCGACCGCCGCGCGTGACCGGCCGACCGCATCGGCCGCCTGTTGCTGGCTCAGCTTGAATTCGTCGATCAGGCGGCGCAGTGCCTGGGCTTCCTCCAGCGCCGTCAATTCCTCGCGCTGGATGTTTTCGATCAGGGCGACCGCCAGCACCGACTGCGCCGGGATGTCGCGCACCACTGCGGGGATTTCCGCAAGGCCGGCCTTCTTCGCCGCGCGCCAGCGGCGTTCGCCGGCGATCAATTCGTACTGGTCGCGGCCGAGCGCGCGCACCACGATCGGCTGGATCAGGCCCTGCGACTTGATCGAAGCCGCCAATTCGTCCAGCGCGGCTTCGTCGAAATGGTGGCGCGGCTGGTATTGCCCGGAACGGATCGATGCGACCGGAAGATTGCTGAGTGCTTCGCCCGCCGGCGCATCGTTGGCGGTCTCGTCGTCCGGATTGCCCAGCAACACGTCGAGATCGCGGGAACCCAGTCCCCGACGTTTGGTGGCGCTCATGCGGAAACCTTCATGATCGGTGGGCGCGGTGGATTCGGCGGGGGCGGATTGGGTTTGGCCGGCGCACTTTCGGACGGCGGCATGTCGCCGCCGCTGCGGGCGGGTGCGAGGCCGACGCGGCGGATCATTTCGCCGGCGAGGCCGAGGTACGCGATCGCGCCGCGCGATTCGCGGTCGTAAAGATTGATGGGTTTGCCGTGGCTGGGCGCTTCGGCGAGGCGCACGTTGCGCGGCACCACCGAATGCAGCACCTTGTCGCCGAAATGCTTGGTGAGTTCGGCCGACACATCATTGCCGAGCGCGGTGCGCACGTCGAACATGGTCCGCAGCAGGCCTTCCACTTCGAGTTGCGGATTGAGCCGCTTGCGCACGGCCTTGACGGTGTCGAGCAGATCGGTCAGGCCTTCCAGCGCCATCGATTCGCACTGCACCGGAATCAGCACGCTGTCCGCCGCGGCCAGGGCATTCAGCGTGAGCAGGTGCAGCGAGGGCGGGCAGTCGATCAAGACGATCTGGTAGCGGTCGCCCAGCTTGGCCAGCTGTTCCTTGAGCCGCTGTTCGCGGGCGATCGCGTCGGCGAGCTTGATCTCCGCCGCGGTCAGGTCACGATTGCCAGGCAGCAGGTCGAAGCCGGCCTCGGTGGTGATGATGGCGTCCTCGATCGACGCTTCCTCCAGCAATACCTCGCAGCCGTTGGGCTTGGCGGCGCGCTTGTCGATGCCCGCCGACGAAGTTGCGTTGCCCTGCGGATCGAGGTCCACCAACAGCACGCGGCGCCTGGTCTCCGCCAGCGCGGCAGCCAGGTTCACGGCGGTGGTGGTCTTGCCGACGCCGCCCTTCTGGTTGGCGATGGCGATGATGCGCGTCATGGTTCGCAACGGCTGGAACGTAAACGGGGAGCGGACTAGCCTACCAGAATGGTCGTGCGATCATCCCTGATCGCTGCCGCGTGGAACTCTGGGGGCAAGCAGGGTTTCCCTTGTCCGCAACACCAGAACGGCCCTCTCTGGCCTGACTTCTCACGAAAGCCGGCTTCGAAAAAAGTGGCCATGGGCCGAGCTGCGTTGCTCAGCCCCGCGCCAGCTCGATCACGCAGCGCTCGGCTTGCGTGCCCGGAACGCGAACCGGGTGCACGGCGACCAGCCGGAAACCATCGGGAATGCCCGCGATTTCATCCTGATCGGGTCGTCCTTTCAGCGCCAGCCAGCGACCGTCGCCGGCCAGCAGATGCCCGCCCCACGCGAGCATGTCGGCAAGGCCGGAAAATGCCCGCGCGACGATGGTGTCGAAGCTGCCGGTGGCGGCCTGTGCCCGCACCTGTTCCACCGTGACGTTCGGGAGCGGCAGCGCGCGCGCGGCCTCGCGCAGGAATCGCGCCTTCTTGCCGTTGCTTTCGATCAGCGTCACCGCGAGAGCGGGCCGTGCTATCGCGAGCGGAATGCCCGGCAGGCCCGCGCCACTGCCGATGTCGGCCAGCGATGCGCCCTGCACGAACGGCAGCACCGCCAGTGAATCCAGCAGGTGCCGCGGAATCATTTCTCCGCGATCGCGCACGGCCGTGAGGTTGTAGGCGCGGTTCCAGTGCGCCAGCAGATCGAGGTACGCCAGCAGTTTCCCCTGCGCGTCCTCCGGCAGCTTGAGCTGCAGCCCGGCCAGGCCATCGGCGAGTTTTTCCGCGAGCGCGGCAGGATGCTCCATGGTCATCGCTTCTCCCGGAGGGGTTTCAACAAAAACAGGAGCCCGCTCGAAGGCGGGCTCACCGTTTCTCCCTGGCTGGTCCGGTTTTCAGGCGGCGAGGTCGAGTTCGACCCGCGTCACCAGCACCCCGCGTTCGCGGAGGCTGCCATTCAAGGTCTGCTTGATGCGCAGGTTGCGTGAACGCAGGTCCGGGTCGGTCGCATCGGCGCCCTGTACCGCGTCGCGCAGGCGCAACCGGATCAAGTCGTCGGCGCGATCGATCACGGTGTCGGCACGCTCGGGGTCCAGCACCTGCCACCAGATCCGTCCGCGCAGGGCGGGCGTGGCGGGGTGCTCCGATTCCAACCGCTCGTCCACGGCAAGCGTGTAACCGGTGATGCTGATCTTGTGGGCGACGCGCTCGACCAGCGGCACCACCACGTGGGTGCCCGCGGTGAGGATGCCCGCCGGCTTGCCCAGCCGCCGCAGCGTGTAAACCTGGCCTTCCGGAATGCGCTTGATGCTGGTTACGGCCATGGTGGCTACCAGCATCAGGATCAGGGCAATGGTTAGTGATGAAATCATGGCAATTTCAGTGAATTGCGATCAGTTTGAAGTTTTTGCCTTCGAAACGTTCCACATCACACGGAGCGGATTGTGCATTAACTGTAATTTAACTGCAACCACCTGAGCTGAACATGACTGCGCCGCTTGTGTTTTGTATCGGCGTTTCAGCGGCAGACTTGAGTCAGCAGGATTCATGCCATGGACATGGCGGCAGCCGAGACGGGCGTCACGTTGCGCGAAGGATCCTGGCGCGGCCTTGCTGGCCACCGGCTCTGCGCGGTGCGCGGCTCGTTACAATAGGCAGTTCGATCAGCCCGGATCCCCCTGATGAGTTATCCCGCCACCCGCATGCGCCGCATGCGTCGCAACGCATTCTCCCGCGCGTTGATGCGCGAAACCGTGATGGGTCCGTCTGATTTGATCCTGCCGGTGTTCGTCCAGGAAGGCGCTGGCGACAGGCGCGACGCGGTGGCTTCCATGCCGGGGGTGGCCCGCCTGTCGATCGACGCCTTGTTGAAGGTGGCCGAACAGGCGCAGGAACTGGGCGTGCCGGCGCTGGCGCTGTTTCCGCACCTGGACGATGACAGGAAAACCCCCGACGGGCGCGAGGCCTTCAACGACAATGGTCTCGTCCAGCGCGCGGTGCGGGCGCTGAAATCGCGGTTTCCGGAACTGGGCGTGATCTGCGACGACGCCCTCGATCCGTTCACCACCCACGGCCAGGATGGCCTGATCGACGACACCGGCTACATCCTGAACGACGAAACCGTCGCGGCGCTGGTGCAGCAGGCGTTGTCCCAGGCGCGCGCGGGCGCGGACTTCGTGGCACCGTCGGACATGATGGACGGCCGGATCGGCGCGATCCGGCAGGCGCTGGAATCGGCCGGCTTGATCCACACGCGGATCCTCGCCTATTCGGCCAAGTACGCGTCCAGCTTCTATGGTCCGTTCCGCGACGCGGTGGGTTCAGCCGCATCGCTCGGCAAGGGCTCCAAGCACACCTACCAGATGGACGTCGGCAATTCCGACGAAGCCCTGCGCGAGGTACAACTCGATCTCGAGGAGGGCGCCGACGCGGTAATGGTGAAGCCGGGGCTGCCGTATCTCGACATCGTGCGCCGCGTGAAGGACCGGTTCGGCGCACCGACCTTCGTCTACCAGGTCTCGGGCGAATACGCGATGCTCAAGGCCGCCGGGGCCAATGGCTGGATCGACGAAAAGGCCTGCGCGATGGAAGCGCTGCTGTCGATCAAGCGCGCCGGCGCCGACGCGGTCCTGACCTATTACGCGCTGGATGCGGCACGCTGGTTGAAGGCCGGCTGACAAGCCATCGCGTGTTCATCGCGGCGCACGCCGGCGGGCCGCACTCGAGCGGTTCTGCCCGCGCCCAGTCCGGCCAGCCGACGCGAACGTTCGGGCGGTGGCGCCGATTTGCGTGCAGGACGCCACCCGTTGGCGAATCGCGTCCGAGAGCCTGTCCAGCAACGCCCGTTCGATGTGGCCATCGGCATACATGCGCATGCCGATATCGCCCGGCGGCGGCAGCGCTTCGGCTCGAGGCAAGGTCTCGGGGGCCACGGCCTCCAACAGCGGTCCGACCGCCATGCCGCCGGCAACGGCGGCTTGCACGACGCCCACGCTGGTCGCGGCGACGCACAGGTGCCAGGCCAGGCCTGTGCGATCGAGCGCGGCCAGTGCCTGGCGCCGCAGCAGGCATCCTTCGGTGCACAGCGCCAAGGGAATGCTGCTGCCGCGCCAGCGCCCAAACCAGCGGATGCGCAAGCGTGCCAGTTCGACGCCGTCCCGCAGCCGCGGTATCGCCAGTCCGATCACGATCTCCAGCCGCGCGGGCATCGATGCGTGCAGCTCGCGGGTGGACCCGGTCACCACCTCGAATGCGAGGGTCCTGTCGTGGCTGGCCAGATTTGCGAGTGCCGGCATCACCAGTCCGGCAAGGTCGTCGGGGATCCCGATCCGGATGTGGCGCTGGTCGGTACCACGCGCCGCCAGATGCGCCTGCTCACTCGCGTTCAACAGTTGCCGGGCATGCGGCAGCAGCCGCCGTCCCGCATGGCTCAGCGTCACCTCCCGCTGGCCGCGTTCGAACAAGCGCGCACCAACCTGGGATTCCAACCGGCGGATTTGCTGGCTGACCGCCGCCTGCGAGCGGTAAACGCCGGGCGCGGCCGCAGTGAACGAGCCGGCTTCGACCACGGCGAGGAACGTGCGCACCAGATCCAGGTCGCTGATCATCGTTTTTCTTATGGCTGATGAAATAAAAATTCGTTTTCGTGAATCCTAGCGCAAGGGCAAAGTGGGCGCATCCAGGCCAGGCGGAGTCATTCCATGCGGGACACCAGTGGCGACCAGCGGGCATGTTTCGACTTCGAAGTCGATTTTTCCAATGGCGGCGGCATCCAGGGGCAGGGCTTTCGCCTCGACATCGACGGCGACGACATCGACGACCGGGCACTCGCGGACTACATCGTGCGCGACCTGCGGTTGCTGATGGTCGGCAGCGTGCGCATCCTCAACAAGCGCATCGTCGCCGAGCCACACAAGCGTCCGGTCAAGGCCGGGCCGGTGCCCGGGCCGATCATGGACCGCGCCGACCTCGTTGACTTGTCGCACGTCGTGCGCGACGGCGAGGCGGCCTATCCCGGCCTGCCGGCACCGCGCATTACCGATCACCTCAGCCATGCCGAGAGCCGCGCGCGCTACGCCAGTGGCGTCAGCTTCCAGATCGGGCGCATCGACATGGTGGCGAATTCCGGCACCGCCATCGACGCGCCGTTCCACCGCTATCCGGGCGGGCCCGACGTGTCGGCGTTGCCGCTGGCGTCGATTGCCGATGTCGACGCCGTGGTGGTTCACTTGCAAGGCATGCGGGGACGCTGCATCGATCGCCACGCGCTCGGCGCCATCGATGTCGGCGGCCGCGCCGTGCTGCTCGACACGGGTTGGAGCGCGCATTGGGGTACGCCGGCATATGCCGAGGGTGGGCCGTTTCTGGGCTGCGAGGCCGCGCTCCAGCTCCGCGACCGGGGCGCGCGGCTGGTCGGCATCGATGCGCTCAATATCGACGACACGGCTGACGCCGAACGCCCCGCGCATTCCATCCTGTTGGCAGCGGGCATTCCGATCGTCGAGAACCTGGCGTCGCTGGCCACGTTGCCGGCGGAAGGCTTGAGCTTTTCGGCGGTACCGATGCGCGCGGCCGGCATGGGGGCATTCCCGGTGCGCGCATGGGCACGGCTGGACTAGCGCCGCGCCATCAGGCTCCCGACACCCTCACGGCGCCGGCGACGGCCCGTAATAGGCTTGCAGTAGCGCTGCGACCTCGGATTCGGCTTGCCCGAGCCGGCGCGGATCGGAGAAGTGCAATTCGCTCACGACCGCGAAGTATTCGCCGGGATTGGTCGCGGCGTAGGGGTCGATCAAGGTGGCGTGCCCGAGCTGGACGTCATCGGAAAGGCGATCGTAGGCGCGCTGGAACGCGTCGATCCACTTTCGCCATCCGATTACGCGCGGCAGCGGCGGCACGCCGTCGGGTGGACCGTCCAGCATGTCGAGCTTGTGCGCGATTTCATGGACGACGACGTTGAATCCGTCCCAGGGCTGCAGCAGGTCCTGTTGTACCGCGGCCCATGACAACACCAGCGGTCCGGCTTGCCACGACTCGCCGCTGAGCACCTCGTCGCGCTCGGTCACCACGCCGGTGCTGTCGTCGTGGTGGCGATGGCGCACCCTGAATTCCCCGGGATAGACGACCACGCTTTGCCAACCGCGCAGCATCCGGAATCCCGAGTTCAGCACCGGCACGCACGCCTGCATCGCGATCAGCAACCGCTGGATCGGATCCAGTTTCGTGTCGATCGGAAAGAAACGCTTGCGCTGCAGGAAATGCGCCGCGAACAGCCGCAGCCGCTGGCGCACGTCCGGTGCCAGCCGTTGCGCCAGCGGGCATGCGGCCAGTGCGTCGCGCCACAGCGCATCGTCGATCGGTGGCGGCGGTCGTCGCCAGGGCAGCCAATCGAACCCGCTCATCCTCGACTCCGCAGGTGGCCGTCCGTTGGCCGCAGTGGGCGGCCCGCACGGTTCGCCTCGACGAAGGGTCGTGGGTGCCATTCGATCCATGTGTGAGGCCGAACCCCTGCATCCTCAAGGGGCGGCACCCGGTTCGCGACGTGGGGCCGATGCTGGGCGTCGTGCTGTCGCCGATGCCGGAACGTGAACAGATGCGCCCCGCAGCCCCGAAGCGCGGTACCCGTCATGTTCCGCTTCGCGCGCGCCGGCATACAATGCCCCGCCATGAATTCGAATATTTCCGAGCCGCTCGCGGCCGAAAGCACGCGAGGGGCCGTTCCCGGCTGGCTGCGAATCGCGTATGCCGACCTGCGCCGCCGCCCTTGGCGCATCTTCCAACCGCTGCTGTATCCGCTCTACCGCTGGTACGAGCGTGCGCTCGCCCGCCAGGTGGCGACCGGGAAGGTGCCGGCCCATATCGGCTTGATCCTCGATGGCAATCGCCGCTTCGCGCGTGGCATCGGTCTCGAGGCCACGATCGGGCACCAGTACGGCGTCAACAAGCTGCGCGAGGTGCTGGAGTGGTGCCTCGAACTCGAGGTGCGGCACGTGACGCTGTACGTCTTCAGCACCGAGAACTTCGGCCGCTCGCCCGCCGAAGTCGAGTGCCTGCTGGATTTGTTCGTGCGCGAGAGCGCGCGGTTGCTGGAGGAACCGCGTCTCAAATCCGGGCGCGTCCGCGTGAAGATCATCGGCCAGCGCGACCGCCTGCCCGAGCGCGTGGTGGCTGCCAGCGAAGCGCTGGAACTTTCCACCGCAGGCCACGATGGCATGATGCTGACCATCGCGCTGGCCTACAGCGGACGCGAGGAAATCACCGACGCGGTCAAGGGCCTGCTCCATGCCGCCGCCGCCGAAGGCCGTTCGCTGGAATCGGTGGTGACGGACCTCAAGGCTGGCGACATCGAGCGGTTCCTCTACACCGGCGGCGTGCCGGACCCGGACTTCATCATCCGTACCAGCGGCGAGCAACGGCTGTCGGGATTCCTGATCTGGCAGGCGGCGTACAGCGAGTTCTATTTCTGCGACGTGCTTTGGCCGGCGTTTCGCCGCATCGATTTCCTGCGCGCGGTGCGCACCTATCAGCGGCGCAAGCGGCGTTACGGGCGCTGAAGCTGCGCCGTTTCCTCCGGGGTTGGCTGGCGCAGGAATTTGCCGATGCGATCGGCGACGTCATGCGGATGCCGCACGTGCAAATGGTGCGGCCCGCCAATGCGCGCGACGCGGATGTCGGCGACACCGGCGGCGCGGGCTTCCAGCAACGCCGATGGCAGATAAGGCGTCGCGGGCTCGGCCAGCAGCAACAGGGTCGGCGCTTCGATGCCGGCGAGCAGGCGTCGCAGCTGCATTTCCTCGATGCGCAGCGGGGTCGTCAGTCGCAGGCGCGGATCGCTGCGCCATGTGAATCCGCCGTCGGCGGTGCGCAGGTTGCGGTCCACGATCGGGCGGGCCTCATCCGCATCCAGGCCGCCCGCCGCGACGCGCGCCCGCACCGCGATGTCGGCGGACGCGAACACGCGCGGTGGCCGCCGCGGAGTTTCGCGTTGCGCGTGGGCGTCGCGCCAGCGTGCCAGGGTTTGCGCGCCGTCGTCGGCCAGCGGACCCAGGCCCTCGATCAGGAGCAGCTTGCCGGTGCGTGCGGGGGCGGCGGCCGCGGCAAGCGAAGCGATGCCCGCGCCCAGCGAATGTCCCAGCAAGTCGAACCGATCGAGGTTCAACGCATCGGCGAAGTCAAGGACGTGTCCGACCTGGTCGAGATTGTTGTAGCGATGGACGCCCGCCGGCAGGTGCGCGGAATGGCCGTGGCCCGGCAGATCCAGCGCGATCACGCGGCGATGCTCCGCGAGCAACGGCGCCAGCCGCGCGAAACTCGCGGCGTTGTCGAGCCAGCCGTGCAACGCCAGCAGCGGCGGCGCATCGGCATCGCCCCACTGCAGCGCGGCGAGTTCGCCGAAAGGCGTCGCGGCCCGGAGTTCGGTCGATTCGATCACGCGGCGATCATTCCGCGACGCTTGCGGCGACCCGCATGCGGTTCTGGCGACGCCGGTCGATGCGGTCGGCGGCCCAGCGGCGCAGGTTGATTACCGAGAAGATCGCGTAGATCGTCTTGAAGATGCGCAGCTTCGAGAGCACCTGCTTGTTGTCGAACACGTCGCCGGCCAGCATCGAGATCACGCCCTGTTCCACCTGCATCACGTTGCGCGGATCGGCGAACAGCGCCTTCATCACCGGCGAGTTGAAGCGGTGGATGAACCATGCGAAGCGTGCGTAACCTTTCCGCAAATGCTTCGCGTAGCGCTTCTGCAACGCGGCCTCCCGCGAAGGTTCGCGCAAGCTCCCGTCGACGACTTCGCACGCCTTCTGCGCGGAATACATCGACAGGAACACGCCCGATGAAAACACCGGGTCGAGGAACGCCCACGCGTCGCCGATCAGGATCCAGCGGCGGCCGGTCATCGCGCTGCATGCGTACGAATAGTTGCCCGTGAAGTGCACCGGCGACACGCGCTTGGCAGTGTGCATCCGGCGCTCGGCGCCCGGCACGATCGCAAGCGTCTTCGCCATGAAATCGTCGTTGCTCGCGCCTTGCCGGGTCTTGAGGTAACCCGGCTTGCACACGCAGCCCACGCTGGTGATGCCGCCCGGCAGGGGAATGAACCACGCCCAGCCGTGCGCGAAACGATTGACGCTGATGATGTTGCCGTCGGGGTCGTCGGGGTTGTAGCCGATGCCCTCGTAGTGCGCGAACATCGCCGCGCTCTGGTGTTTTTCGCTGCGCTGCACCAGCTTCAACTGCTTGCCGAGGAAGGTGTCGCGACCCGATGCATCCACGACATAGCGCGCGCGCAGCGTGGACTTCGAGCCCGCGGCATCGATATGCGCCGTGACGCCCGCGGCATCGAATGCCACGCGTTCGACCCGCACCTGTTCGCGTGCGTCCACGCCTTGCTGGCGCGCGTGCTCGAACAGCATCCGGTCCATGTCTTCGCGCTTGACCTGGAACGCGTAGGGGCCGGTATTGCCCAGGGCGCGGTCGAAGCGGAACGTGTAGTAGCTTCCGTCGTCACGCGGGAAATCGGCACCGAGCTTCAGGCGGCCGAGGGCGCGCAATTTCTCCAGCGCGCCGATTTCCTCGAAGATCGGCATGTTCGCCGGCAGCAGTGATTCGCCGATGTGGAAGCGCGGATGGCGATCGCGTTCCAGCATCGTGACGCGCCAGCCGCGCCGCGTGAGCAGCGTCGAGATGGTCGAGCCGCCGGGACCGCCGCCCACCACCAGCACGTCGCAATCGAATTCAGGCGTGTCGCCACCGTCCATGCTGCTCAATCCGTGTTCATGGTGTGATCGGGCCGTCCGCCTATCATATAGACTTCGTCGCCGATTCATTTCGTCACGCCGATATGTCCACGCGCGCCGCCCAAGGTCAATCCGCAGCACCGCGCGTGCCGTGGCTGCCGCTGGTGTTGTTGGCGTGCGGGTTGCTGGCGCTGGCGGGCGGGCTGTCGCATCGGCATGCATTGAGCGTGGCGGCGGCGGCGCTGCTGCTGCTGGCGTGGCTGCCGTCGGTGTGGCGGCGACGCAGCATGACCGGGCTTGCGGTGTGGGTGCTGCTGGCGGCGTTGTTGCTGGTGCCCGCGATGACGGGCCGGCCGGTGCTCGCGCTGATGGCCTTGCCGGTGGTGTTCCTGGCCGCGATCGGCTGGCTGTTCGCGCGTACCTTGAAGCGGGGCGCGGAACCGTTGGTCACGCGCTTCGTGCGGGTCATCGAAGGCGAGGCGCGCGTGGACCTGCCGGGCGTGCGCGACTATACGCGCGGCGTCACGCGGTTCTGGGCCTGCCTGCTCGGGGCGATGGCGTTGCTGTCGCTGCTGATCGCGTTGTTCGCGGTGCCGGGTGGTTGGCTGGCCACGTTCGGGATCGCGGTTCCGTTCGCACTACCCGGGTCGCTGCTCGCGTGGTATCCGGAAGCCGGTTGCTGGATCGTGTTGCTCGTCGCGTTCGCGGGCGAGTATGCGTTCCGGCGCTGGCACCTCCGGCACATTCCGCATCCGCCCGTCCGGCGATTCGTGGCACAAATCGTGCAGCGCTGGCCGGCGCTGGTGCGCGGCGAAGATGGCGCCGCATGAGCGACTCGTTCCAGGCCGCGTTGCGGATCGATCCGTCGCATCCGGCGCTGGCCGGGCATTTCCCGGGCGATCCGGTGGTACCCGGCGTCGTCTTGCTGGAACGCGTGGCCGCGGCGTTGCGCGGGTGGCGCGGGGAGCGCGTCGAAAAACTGGATGCGAAGTTCGTGCAGCCATTGCTGCCGGGCGAGGACGTGATGATCGAACTGCGCGCCGACGCCGGTTGCATCCGTTTTGCGGTCCGGCGCGCGGATGGGGTGCCATTGGCACGTGGCACGCTGCGGTGCGCGCCGGCATGATTGGGCGGCGGCAATGAACCAAACAGGGGACATGATGGAAGAGCAGTATCAGGGCACCGGCGAGCACTGGCTCGACCGTCCGGAGGCCGGCGGCTGGTTCGCGATCTGGCTGATCCGTTTCATCGGGCTGCATTTCGGGCGCACCTTCGCGCGGCTGATCCTGTACCCGATCACAGTGTATTTCTATTTCCGGCGCGGCCCCGAGCGCCGCGCCTCGCGTGATTATTTCCGCCGCCTCACCGGCAAGCCGGGCAGCGCGTGGCAGGTGATGCGCCTGATCCATGCGTTCGCCTCCACGATCCTCGATCGCGTGTTCCTGTTGGCCCGCGGGATCGACGGTTTCCGCGTCAGCACGCAAGGCGTCGAGGAACTGCACCGGCGCCTGGATGACGGCAAGGGCGTGATGCTGCTGGGCGCGCACGTCGGCAGTTTCGAGGTGCTGCGCGTGCTCGCCGCCAAGCGGCCCGATTGCAAGCTCAGGCTGGTGATGGACAAGAGCAAGACGCCGGCGTTGACGAAGCTGCTGGAAGCGCTGGCGCCGGAGCTGTCCGACAGCATCATCGATACCGCGCGCGGCGGCATGGACATCGTGCTCGCGCTTTCCGAAGCCGCGCGCGAAGGCGCGATGATCACGTTGCTCGGCGATCGCGGCCGCCCTCACGAGCTGATGCGCGAGGTGCCGTTCCTCGGCACGGCCGCGGCGTTTCCCGCGGCGCCGTGGCAGATCGCATCGCTCTTGAAGGTGCCGGTGGTGCTGTGCCTCGGCATGTATCGCGGCGGCAACCGCTACGATCTGGTTTTCGAAACGCTGGCCGAACAGGTGGATCTGCCGCGTACCGACCGCAATGCCGCCCTCGACGCGTACATCCGTCACTACGCCGGCCGCCTGGAGCATCACCTCCGCGAAGCGCCCTGCAACTGGTTCAACTTCTATGATTTCTGGCAGCCGCCCACGACCCTCGCCGCGCATCATGCGATCCAGCCGAATCTGCAGCAGGCGCCCTCTTCGTGACACGCTGATCGCGCTTGCGCTCACGGCGTCCTGCGGAGCACTTGCGGCCGCACCCGGTCTGGCCGAATCGCTGCTGGCCGGCATGGCCAAGACGCCGCCGGTGTCGACGCCGTTCGTGCAGGTGAGTTACCGCGGCGTGCTGGATCGCCCGCTGGTGGTGTCGGGCACATTGCGCTGGCTGGGGGGTGACCGGATGCAACGCGACATCGACAAGCCGTTCAAGGAAACCGCGAAAATCGGCGACGGCGAATTGTCGGTGCAGCGCGGCAGCAGCGAGGTGCACCGGATGCCGCTGGCGCGTGCGCCGCAGGCGGGGGCGATGCTGGCCGGATTCCGCGCGCTGTTGGGCGGCGACGTGTCGGCGTTGCAGCAGGATTTCGCACTATCCGCGGAGGGCGGTGCTGCCCATTGGGTGATCACGCTGGCGCCGCGTACGAGCCAGCTCAAGCGCCAGCTCGCATCGATCGTGATCGACGGCCGCGCGCACGAGCCGCGCTGCCTGACCGTGACCGATGCCAACGGTGACAGCAGCATCACGCTGGTCGGGGCGATGGCGGAAGCCGGCCTGCGCAGCGCTGCACCGCTGGAGTCTGCGCTGGCGGCGCGTTGTCGCAACAGCCAATGACGCGCGGCGCGCGGATCGCGATCTGGTTCGTGTGGCTCGCGCTGATTGCCGCGGTCGGCTGGGGCGTCGCGCGGCATCTCCAGATCAGTTCGGACCTGCGCGATTTCGTGCCGCCGGCCCGTACGGCCGACCAGAAACTGCTGCTGGACGAGATCGGCAAGGGCCCGGGATCGCGCCTGCTGCTGCTGGCGATTTCGGATGCGCCGCAGGATCGACTGGCGGCGCTCTCGCGCGGCTTGCAGGATGCGCTGTCGCACGATCGCGCGTTCGCGCAGGTCGCCAACGGCGACCACGACCTTGCGGAGATCGCATCGGACCTGCTGCCGTATCGCTACCTGCTGTCGTCCACGCTGGATACGCATCGCCTCGACGCCGCGTACCTGCACGCGCAATTGCAGCAGCGCGTCGAGGACCTGAGTTCGCCCGCGGCGTCGATGCTGGCGCCCTGGCTGAAGCGTGATCCCACGCTCGAGACCCTGAAGCTGGCGCAAGCGTGGGCGCCCGTGCGCCAGCCCAAACTCATCGACGGCGTGTGGTTTTCGGATCGTGGCGAGGCGTTGCTGGTTGCGGAAACGAAGGCGGCCGGTTTCGACCCCGGCGCGCAGGCGGCGGCCATCGCATCGCTGCAACAACACTTCGCATCCTTGCCCGGCGCGGCGCAGGCGAACCTCGTGATCAGCGGGCCGGGCTGGTTCGGCGTCGAGGCCAGCCGCGACACGCGCGCCGAGGCCGACCGTTTCGGCGCGATCACCACGGTCGGCTTCATCCTGATGCTGCTGCTGGCGTACCGCAGCGCGGTCCCGATCGTGGTGACCGCCCTCCCGCTGCTGTCGGGGGCGGTGGTCGGTTTCGCGCTGCTGGCCTCGATTTTCGGGCATGCGCACGGCATCACCGTCGCGTTCGGATTCACGCTGCTGGGCGTGGCACAGGAATATCCGCTGCGGGTGTTCAGCCATCGCCGCATCGGCATCGCGACGTCGGAATCCGTGCGCGAGTTGTGGCCGTTGCTGGCGACCGCGATCGTGTCGGTGTGCATCGCCTATCTCGCGTTCTTCGCGTCGGGCGTGGCAGGGCTGCAGCAACTCGCGGTGTTCACGATCGGCGGACTGGTGGTCGCGGGCGCATGCACGCGCTGGCTGCTGCCGTTGATCGTGCCGCCGGCACGGCGCGACATGGCCGCGACACCGGGCCTGGCGCGGGCGTGGCATGTGCTCGCCCATCTGCCGCGCCCGCGCTGGCTGCCGTGGCTGGTCGCGATCGCCGGCGTGCTTGTCGTCGCGTTCGCGCCAGGACAGTTCTGGCAAAACGACCTGTCCGCGCTGACGCCGATCCCGAAAGCGGAGTTGCAGCGCGATGCCCGTCTGCGCGCGGAACTCGGTGCGCCCGACGTGCGTTATCTGATGGTGCTGCGTGCGCCGACGGCGGAAGGCGTGCTGGCGCTGTCCGAACGCGTCGCGCCACGCATGCACCGGCTCGTGGCGCAGCGTGCAATGGATGGTTTCGAGTTGCCGTCGCGCTTCCTTCCAAGCGCGGCGACCCAGCAAGCGCGGCAGGCGAGGCTGCCGGACGGCGCGCACATGCAGGCGGCGCTGCAGCAGGCGATGGAAGGACTGCCGTTCCGCGCGGGCGTGTTTGCGCCGTTCGTGGCCGACGTGGAAGCGGCGCGCAAACTGCCGCCATTGACGCCGGAGCAGTTCGAGCAATCGCCGCTTGGCGTCCGGCTGGAGTCCATGCTGGTGCAGCAGGGCGATGGCTGGGTCGGATTGGGCACGCTCAGCGGTGTCAGCCACCCGGCCGCATTCGACGCGCTGACCAGGGCAACCGGCGGGACGGTGCATCTGCTGGACCTCAAGGGTTCCACCGAATCACTGGTGCAGGCGTACCGGCATCGCATCCTGATCGCGCTCGGTATCGCCGCGCTGCTGCTGTGCTTCGCGGTGACGCTGGCGCTGCGCAGCCTGCGCCGTGCGCTGCACGTGTTGGGGCCGATGACGCTCGCGACGCTGCTGGTGCTGGTGGTGCTGCGGGCGTGCGGGATTCCGCTGTCGCTGTTCCACCTGGTGTCGCTGACGCTGGCGGCGGGGTTGGGTTTGCATTACGCGTTGTTCTTCGAGCGCCGCACCGGCGACGAACGCGAGGACTTGCGCACGTTGCACGCGACGCTCGTGTGCGTCGCCTCCGCGCTGCTGGTGTTCGGGGTGCTGGCGTTGTCCAGCGTGCCGGTGCTGCGCGCAATCGGCCTGACGGTCGCGCTGGGTGTCGCGTTCCACTTCACCTTGTCGGTGTTGATGGCGCCGGCCGAGCATTTGCGCCGTGAGAACTGACGCGATGCTGCCGAAGGTCGAATGGGCGCACCTGATCCCGCACCAAGGCGCGATGTGCCTGCTGGACGAAGTGGTCGAGTGGGATGCGACGCGCCTGCACGCGCGCAGCGCCTCGCACCAGCACCCGGACAATCCGTTGCGCGCGGACGGCGTGTTGCATGCGGTGAACCTGTGCGAATACGCGGCGCAGGCGATGGCGGTGCACGGTGCGCTCCGGGAACGCGCGTCCGGCAGCGCCGCCCGGCCGGGATTCCTGGTCGCGCTGCGGGACGTAAACCTGCATGCCGAACGTATCGACGACCTCGAAGGCCGATTGCAGGTGCACGTCGAGTGCTTGATCGCGATGGCGGACAGCCTGCAATATGCCTTCCGCGTCGAGCACCGGGGCAGCGTGCTTGCGACCGGTCGCGCGGCCGTGATGCTGCGCTCCGTTTCGGAGGCGGATTGATGGGGACGCTGGAATGAACGCGAAGCGGGTGCTGGTGACGGGCGGCAGCGGCGACATTGGCGGCGCGATTTGCGCGGCGCTGGCGCGCGACGGCTGGCGGGTCATCGTGCATGCGAACGCGAACCGGGACCGTGCCGACGCGGTGGCGGCCAGCATCTGCGAAGCCGGTGGCGAGGCAGAGGTCGCGACGTTCGATCTCACCGATGCCGCCGCGACGCGCGTGGCGATCGAGGGGCTGTTGCAGGCTGCGCCCATCGAGGCGCTGGTGCACAACGCCGGCGTCCACGACGACGCGCCGCTGGCGGGGATGAGCGAGGATCAGTGGGAGCGCGTGATCGGTGTGTCCCTGAATGGGTTCTTCCACGCGACGCAACCGTTGCTGCTGCCGATGGCGCGGGCCCGCTTTGGCCGCATCGTGGCGGTGTCCTCGGTGGCGGCGACACTCGGCAACCGCGGACAGGTCAATTACGCAGCCGCGAAATCGGCATTGCACGGTGCGGCGAAGTCCCTGGCCCGCGAAATGGCCTCGCGCAACATCACCGTCAACGTGGTCGCGCCGGGCATCATCGCAGGCCGGTTGACTGGCGCGCTGTTTTCGCCAGAGCAGGTGAAGACGATGATTCCCGCCGCGCGTACCGGCACGCCTGCGGAAGTCGCGGCGATGGTGGCGTTCCTGTGTTCGGATGCCGCCAGTTACGTCAACGGACAGGTGATCGGCGTCAACGGCGGGATGGCCTGACCGGTCCCGAAGCCGCCAAAGCCGACGATCCGTGATAGACCGTCGGCAAGGTCCCCAGCCTCGCCAGCGCGCCGTTGCGCGCAACCGTGACGCCCCGGATCCGGGCCCCGGAAGCCGTGATTGACACGCATATATTGCTGGCGTATACACCTCGCACAAGTGTGATCTGCGTCGCAGTACAGCCGTCCGTCACGGGTTTTTCCGCAGGCCGAAAGGCAGGAGCTTGTATGGGCATCAAGGTTCGGGGAGCCAAACCGTTGCTCTGCTTGCTGGGCGTTGCAGGGGGCATGCTCGTCGCGTCGACGAGCTTTGCAGGCTCCAACGCGCAGCCGCAGATGCCGCGTTGCAGCAGCAAGATCGGCACGCTGGCGGTGCAGGAGCCGCAGAGCGGCAACCAGTGGTGGACTTCGATGAATCTCGAGTCGCCCGCCGCGCTGATCAAGGTGTACGTCTCGCAGTCGGGCTGTTTCACGCTGGTCGATCGCGGCAAGGGTCTGGCCGCCGCGCGCGCCGAGCGCGACCTGGCGGGCGAAGGCGAAATGCGGGTGGGCTCGAACATCGGCAAAGGCCAGATGAAGGCGGCCGATTACGTACTGGTGCCCGACATCGCCAACAGCAATTCGAATGCCGGCGGCAACCGCATCGGCGGCATCCTTGGCGGCCTGATCGGACATGGCGCCGGCGCAGTGCTCGGCGGCATCAGCCTTTCCAGGAAAACCGCCGATGTCGTGTTGACGTTGACCGACGTCCGTTCGACCGAGCAGGTTGCGCTGGAGCAAGGCCACTCCGACAAAACCGACATCGGTTGGGCAGGCGGCGGTGGTGGCGGATTCTGGGGCGGCTTCGCGGCAGGGGGCGCCAGCGGTTACGCCAACACCGAGATCGGCCAGGTGATCGCGATGGCCTATCTGGACGCGTACACCAAGATGGTCGCCGGCCTGCAGGGCAACGCGCCCAACGCGCAGGCGGACAACGTGCAGCAGGCGGTGCGGCTGACCGAGGGCACCAAGCTGTACTCGGACGCGAACCTGCATTCGTCGGTCGTGCGCAGCCTCGAGCCCGGCATGATGCTGTATCCCACCGGCGACAAGGTCGGAATCTGGTGGAAGGTCTCGGACGAACTGGGCAACATCGGCTGGGTGCTTTCGAGCAAGCTGGAGCTGGCCCGCTGAAACCGGGCGCGGCGGCCGGTCAGGCCGCCGCGCTGAAAAGCTCCGGCCGCACGCGTGCGCCGGCGGCCAGGCAAAGTGCTTCGACCGCCAGTCCGGGTGCATTGCGTGCTGCGTCTTCCGCCAGTGCGCCAGCCAGCGCGTGCAGCAGTTCGATGTTTTCGCGCAGCCGTGCACGGATGCCGGCGTCATCGAGGCGCTCGTGCAGGCGCGCGTTGAGGCCGGCGAACCAGGCAAGTTCCTGTTGATCCATCCATGACGGCGTGGCGCAGCTGCGGCCGCTCGCGTGCCACGCGCGAAACATCGCTTGCACGCGCTCGTTGAGGTGCTCCGCCGCCGCAAGTTGTGGTGCCAAGTCACCAAACAGCGCGAGATCGGTGAGCCGCCCGCCAATCGCAAGCGGACACAGCACGCCCCAGTAATACGTGTAGTCCCACAGTACCTTGGCGGTCATCACCCGTGGGTTGCCGAACAGCGCATACTGCCCCCGATAGAGTTTGAGCGTGTTGCGCTGGAACGAAAAAAACAGTTGCTGGAAGTGGCGCGTGGTGCGTGCGTCCGCGCGGCCCGCGAAATCGCGCGCAACGAGTTCCGTGATGTAGGTGTTGCCGAAGGCGATGAAATCCGAGCCCGGCGAATAGAACGGGTCGAGGAACATCGCCGCCTCGCCGGTGAGCGCCCAGCGCTCGGCGCTGAAAACTTGCCGGCAACCATACGAAACGTTGCGCAGGAAGCCGAAGTCGAGCACGGCATCGCGGTGCGTTCCGAGTTCCCGCGCCAGCGCGGGCTGATGGACCTGCATCCACGCGAGCATGCGCTCGAAACTGTTGAACGACTCGACGGGATGCATCGTCGAATCGGCCACGATGCCGATCGAATGCGCGCCCGACGCCAGCGGGATCAGCCACACCCAGTAGCCGGGGCCGCACAGGTGGTTGGTGGATCGCCAGCGTTCCTGCGGATCGCACAGTCCGCGCCACGCCGGATTGGCGCACCATTGATCAAGGTGCAGGCGCGCATCGATGCGCGTCCACGCCGCGCCGATGCGGTGGCCGTTGGCTTCGTCCAGGCCCAATTGCCGGCGCAGCAGGCCGGCACGACCGGAGGCATCGACCAGCCAGCGCGCGCGATGGGTCCGGGCCTCGTCGCCGTGTGCGGTGTGCACCACGTGCGGCGCGCCGGTTTCGATCGCGCGCACGCTGACGCCCTGCACGAATTCGATGCCGTGGCGCCCGGCTTCGGAGCCGAGGAAATTTTCGAAGGTGCCGCGTTCGAGCTGCCAGCTCGGAGTCGGGAATACGCGGCTGATGCCGAGCTCCGGGCAGCGGTCCAGTTGCGCGCAACCGTCGCTGAAGAAAAACCGGAAGCCGAACTTGCGCACCTGCGCGGCATCGAGGTGTTCGCGCAGGCCGAGCGTGTCGGCGAAATAATGCGCGCCGATTTCCACGGTCGATTCGCCGACCTTGTGGGCGGCGGCCGGCACCGGGTGCCGACGCCGTTCCAGCACCCGGATCGCGAGGCCGGGACAGCGGTCGTGCAGTTGCAGTGCGAGGGTGAGTCCGGCCAGGCCGCCGCCAATGATCAGGACATCCACGGACGTCGTGCCGGACATTGCGATCATTGCCCCGGTGGGCCGCTTGCGCCGGCCAGCGGCGCAGCCGGTGGCGCGTCGAGCAGGCGTCCGGGATCGTACACCTGCGGCGCGCTGTCGTGCGAAGCGCGGTAGCTTCGCCATAGGTGGCCGTAATGCGCCACGCGCCGGATGGTGAACCAGGTGATGCGCGCCACGTCGCGCACGGGCCGGAAGTGGCTGTGGCGCGCACCGGCATCGTAGCGGCAGGCGATCGGGATGGACACGACGGGCATGTCGAGATCGCGTGACGCGGCAATCAGCATCGCCGCTTCGAATACGAAATCCTGGGCCGGCAGGTCCACCAGCTCCACCGCCGAGTGCGGATACCAGCGCTGGCCGCTTTGGGTGTCGGCGACCGGGCGCCCGCAACCCCAACTGATGCCCCAGTCGGCCAAATCATTGGCGCGCCTGCGCGCGCTCGGCTGGTGGTGGCGTTCCAGCATGCGTGCGCCGACGATGATCGCGCCGGGGAATTGGCGGGCGGCGGCGAGGATGCGCGGGATGTCGGCGGGGTCGTGCTGGCCGTCGCCGTCCATCGTCAGGACGCCGCTGGCGCCGCGTCGCAACGCCTCGCGAAAACCCGCGCGCAGGGCTTCGCCCTTGCCGCGCCGCTCGCGGTGGCGGATCAATGTCACCGGCAACTGCGCGACGATGTTCGCCGTATCGTCGGTGGAGCCATCATCGATCACGATCACGTCGCGGCAGTGCGCCAGCACGCCTTCCAGCAAGTTCTTGATCGCGAGTGCCTCGTTGAGGCAGGGCACCACCACGAAGGGGCGGGTGGTTGCATCCGTCAAGGCATGATCTCCATATCCAGTGACAAGCCCGTTGAGAGCGGCAACTGCAGGTGCGTCGCCGTTCCGTCAGCGAGCCGCCGCAACAAGGCGAGCGCGTGCGCGTTGGCGGGATTGTCGCCTGCCACGGCCGGCAGTGCCAGCCCGGTGTCGACGAACGGTGCACGCACGGCGCTACCCAAGGCAAGCCGGAGCGTCGCACCCCTGGCGCCGTCCGGCACCAACAAAAAAGCCGCGCCGAATGCGAGCGTGGTGCGGGTCATTTCCACGAGCGGGCCAGTGGAGGCGACGTCGCACGACGCGAACAACACCGGCGTGGCTTCGGCGCAGGCAAAGACCGCGGCTTCCAGCAACCCCGCCGCGAAACTCCGGTGGTGCGCGGAAACGGCACTGGATGCGCCGGTGCAGCCGGTGGCGATCGTCCAGTAGCCTGCGGGTGCGTTCAACACCGAGTTGTGGAATTTGGTGGGCGACAATTCCCGCGGCGATCGGGTCAGTGTTTCGCACACGTAATCGGTGATCGCAAGTTCGCCGTGGGTGGACGCGAACACGCAAGGAACCGTTGCGGGGTCGATGTCCGCCATGCCGGTGGCCTGCGCGGCGACTTCTGCAGCGAGTCGCACGCCGTCGGGCGCGCGGCGGCGTTCGGCGGGGGGCAGGGCGGTACCGGCGGGGCGTGCGGGCGCGTCATCGGCAGGCATAGTTTCCCCGCGCAGGATGCCGCGAAGGTGTTGCCAATCGGGTGCGCCCGGCGCCCACGCGCCGATGCCGGCAATGCGAAGCGCAAGCGACGGGTTCATGTGGCACCTCCGCGCCCGAACACGAGGCACGCGTTGTTGCCGCCGAAGCCGAACGAATTGCTGAGCGCCACGTCGACGCGTTGTGGCGAAGGCTGCAGGGCCAGCCATGGCGCGGCTTCCGGCATGGGCTCGCTGCAGCCGAGATTGGGCGGCACGATGCCGTGTTCGATCGCCAGCAGCGCGAACACCGCCTCCAGCGCGCCGGCCGCGCCCAGCGTGTGGCCGGTAAAGCCCTTGGTGGAACTTGCGCGGGTGCGCGTGGCGAAACGCGGCAACAGTTTGGCTTCGACCTCGTCGTTCTTCGGCGTGGCGGTGCCGTGCAGGTTGACGTAGTCAACCGCGTCCGCATCGATGCCGGCGCGCGCCAGCGCGTCGTCCAGTGCGGCCTGCGCGCCACGCCCTTCCGGGTGCGGCGTCGACATGTGGTGCGCGTCCGACGATTCGCCATGCCCGAGCAGGCGCGGCGCATCCGGCGCCGCACCGACCCGCTCCAGCAACGCAAATGCCGCGCCTTCACCGATCGAAATGCCGTCGCGGTGTGCGTCGAACGGACGGCAGGCCTGCTTCGATACCAGCTCCAACGAATGGAAGCCGAACAACACGCTGTCGCACAGCGTATCGACGCCGCCGACCAATGCGGCATCGGCCAGGCCCAGCCGGATCAGGCGCTCGGCGGATGCGAATACCTTGGCCGAGGACGAACACGCGGTCGAAATCGTCAGCGCGGGCCCGGCGATGCCGGTCGCGTCGGCGACGAACGCGGCGAGCGAATGCGGGGTATGGATTTCCGGCCGGCGCAAATCGTCCGGAAAACGCCCGTGGTCCAGCCGGCGGTACGCATCTTCGGTCGCGCCGATGCTGGCGGTGGAGGTGCCGAGCACCAACGCCACGCGGGTCGCGCCGTGGCGTTCGACCGCGCCGGTGATCGCGTCCAGCAGCCCGTCCTGCCGCAATCCCAGCCAGGCGAGGCGGTTGTTGCGGCAATCCCAATGCGCGAGTTGCGCGGGCAGGGCCACGTCTTCCACGCCGGCGACGCGTCCGATCCGGCATTCGAGCGGAGCCGAGGAAAAATCGTTGGCGCGCAGGCCGCCGCGTCCGCTGCGCAAGCCTTCGAGCTGTGCCGCGAGTCCGTGGCCGAGCGCGGATGTCGCGCTGGCTGCCGCAATGGCGAGCGGTTCGATCCTTTCCGGCACCCTGCGTCCCTCGTTGCTGGTGGATCAGTATACGTGCCGGGCGTGCCGCGGCGAATGCGCGGTTACACTCGCGTGCGCGGCGCGGTCGCCGCGTATTCCCAGGGAGGAAACACCATGTTGCGCATGCGTATCACGAAATGGGGGTTGCCGCTGCTGCTGATGCCGGCGTTGCTGCTGTTGATGGCGTTCCGGCAGGCGCCGTTGACCGACCCGGCGCCGATCCCGGTGCCGGCCGGTGTCAACTCGGCCACGGTGGAACAGATCATCGGGTCGGCGTTGACCGCGCGCAACTGGCGCATCGTCAAGCACGTGCCGGGGGAAATCGATGCGGTTTACGATCCGCGTGCGTTCAGCGTCACGATCGCGGTGCATCACGATGCGCAGAAGATCCAGATCAACTACGTCACCAGCAGCAATCTCCGCTACGAGGAGAAAAATGGTGTGCGTTACATCCACAAGAATTACCAGAGTTGGATCAAGAACCTGGTCACCGATATCCAGAACGGTTTGATGATGGCGCATTGATCGGGTGGGCGGCGCAATGCCGCCCACCGTTTTCGGGACGGTGTGAATGCAACCGAATGTGGAAATCGTCGATGCCTTCCTGCGCGGTCTGCAGGATCGCATCTGTGATGCAATCGAAAAGGCCGACGGGGGCGCGCGCTTCGTCGAGGATGCCTGGACGCGACCCGCGACCCTCACCCCACCATCCGCTCCCGCGACGCGGGCGGGGGACGCTGGCGGGCAGTCTGCGCCTGCCGGCGGCTCCCTGGGCGGTGGTCGTACCCGCGTCCTGAAAAACGGCGCGGTGTTCGAACAGGGCGGTGTCAATTACTCACGCGTCACCGGCGACAAGTTGCCGCCGTCGGCGACCGCGCATCGTCCGCAACTGGCGGGCCGTCAATGGACGGCGACCGGCGTGTCGCTGGTGATCCATCCGGAGAATCCTTACGTGCCGACTTCGCACGCCAATGTGCGCTACTTCGAGGCCGACAAGGAAGGCGAGGAACCGGTGTGGTGGTTCGGCGGCGGCTTCGACCTCACACCGTTCTATCCGTTCGACGAGGACTGCCGGCACTGGCACACCGTCGCACGCGACCTGTGCGCGCCCTTCGGCGACGATGTTTATTCGCGCTACAAGCAATGGTGCGACGAATATTTTTGTCTCAAGCACCGCGAGGAAGCCCGTGGTATCGGCGGGCTGTTCTTCGATGACCTGAGCGAAGGCGGCTTCGACCGCTGCTTCGAATTCATGCAGGCCGTCGGCAACGGCTACCTCGATGCCTACCTGCCGATCGTCGAACGGCGCAAGGACATGCCCTACGCCCACCGTGAACGCGAATTCCAGCTGTATCGCCGCGGTCGCTACGTCGAATTCAACCTGGTCTACGACCGCGGCACCCTGTTCGGCCTGCAGTCCGGCGGCCGCACCGAATCGATCCTGATGTCGTTGCCGCCGCGCGTGCGCTACGAGTACGGCTACGCGCCGGAACCCGGCAGCGCCGAAGCGCGGCTTGCGGAGTACCTCAAGCCGCGCGAGTGGGTGTAGCAATCGTGCAGGGCGGGAGAAGCCGCGCAGCGGCGCATCCCGCCGATTGCACACCGGCGGGATGCGCTTCGCTCCTTCCGCCCTACGACTTTCCGACTACGCTTTGCGCGAATTGACCTTGTCGCGCCACGAGCGACGCTGCTTCTTGGCGGCGGTGTGTTCGCCGCCCTTGCCGCGTGGTGCGTGCGGACGCCGCGCGTGTGTCGGCTTCCCGGGCGTGGCAGCGTTGCGGCCAGCGTTGCCGTTGTTGCGGCCGTGCTTGCGCACGGTTTGCGCGGGGCCGTCCAGCCGCAGGCTCCACGCCGGCTCGAAACCCTCGACCGACTCGATCGCGATGTCCTGCTTCAGCAGGCGGCGGATGTCGCGCAGCAGGCCCTCTTCTTCGCGGCTGACCAGCGACAGCGCCAGGCCTTCCGCGCCGGCGCGCCCGGTGCGGCCGATGCGGTGCACGTAGTCCTGGGCGACCATCGGCAGGTCGTAGTTCACCACCGCGGGCAATTGCGCGATGTCGAGGCCGCGCGCGGCGATGTCGGTGGCGACCAGCACGGTGGTCTTGCCGTTCTTGAAGTCGGCGAGCGCGCGGGTACGTTGGCCCTGGCTCTTGTTGCCGTGGATCGCGGCGACGCGGAAGCCATGCTGGTCGAGGTGCCGGCACAACTTGTCCGAGCCGTGCTTGGTGCGCGCGAACACCAACGTCTGCCGGCGGCTGTCGGCGGCCAGCAGGTGCAGCAGCAGCTCGCGTTTCTTGTCTGCGTCGACCGGGTGCACGCGATGGTGCACGCCGACCGCGACCGCGTTCGGTTGCGCCATCTGCACTTCGCGCGGGTCGTGCATGAACTGCGCGGCCAGCGCTTTCACCTCCGGCACGAAGGTCGCGGAGAACAGCAGCGTCTGCCGCTGCTGCTTCGGAAGGGCGTTCAGGATTTTCTTCAGCGCGGGCGCGAAACCCATGTCGAGCATCCGGTCGGCCTCGTCCAGCACCAGCGTTTCGATGCACGACAGATCGACGTTGCGGCGATCCATGTGGTCGATCAGCCGGCCCGGCGTGGCCACGATCATGTCGGGGCCGCGGCGCAGGGTCTGGATCTGGCCGCCCATCCCGACGCCGCCGAATACCGCCGCGGTGTGGACGCGCACGTATTTGCCGTAGGCGCGGAGGTTGTCGTGCACCTGCGCAGCCAGTTCGCGGGTAGGCGTGAGGATCAGCGCGCGTGGCTTGCGCGGCTGCTTGTTGTTGTGGATGCCCTGATCCACGCCCAGCTTTTGCAGCAGCGGCAGCGCGAACGCGGCGGTCTTGCCGGTGCCGGTTTGCGCCCCGGCCATGAGGTCATGACCTTCCAGCACCAGCGGGATCGCCGCGGCCTGGATCGGGGTGGGGGTGGCGTAGCCTTGTTCGGCAAGCGCACGCAGCAGCGCGGGCGCAAGCCCGAGCGATTCGAACGTCATGGGGAAAACTCCTGATTGTCCCGGAGCGTTCCCTAAACCGCGCTGCAGGTGGGTGAAACAATGTGCGGCGATCGCGGTTGCGATGGCCGTGTGTGCGCGACGTGCGAGTGGCGAGGGGCCGTGCGGTGCGGAGCGTGTCGGCTCAGCGGCGGCGGTGATCCACCAGGGAAGTTCGGGGTGCGGCGCGTCAAACTGCGCGCAGTGTAGCGGGTCGGAGGTCGGCAAGCCAGCAGATTCTGGCGCGGGACGGAACAATGCGAGCAAACTTGGAAATCGCGTGGAGCCGCTCACGCCGCCAGCGTTGAGCCAACCTGCGCAGGTTGACCTGGGCGCTTTGCGCGAAGCCCAACATTCATCCCGAAAGGGTTCGGCTTCCGTCGATAAAGCCGACGTCAGTCCAGCCTACTTCCAGGCGTTCGCGTTTTCGGCGAAACCCGGCCGCTGCACGCGCACCACGCAGAAGCGCTGGCCGCTGGGTGCCTGCATGACCACCCAGCGGTCGAGGCGCTTGAAGACCGTCGCACCGAGATGCCGCAACCGCGCGACTTCGGTATCGATGTCGTCGGTTTCGATGTCGAGGTGCACGCGGCTTGCGTGTTCGACGCGTTGCAACTGGATCATTGGTTGGCCCGGCGGGGTCGTGAGCTGACGATAGTTGTCGCGGCTGCCGGGATGATCCAGGTCCACCGGGCAAGCGAGCGCCGCGGCCCAGAAGCGGGCCGCGACATCGATGTCTTCGACGTTGCAGTCGATCTGCATTGAACACAAGCGGGAATGGTGCATAAGGGCGCCCGTGAATGACTTGCGTCATTCCCGCGAAAGCGGGAATCCGGTGACTCTTCTTGAAAGCAAAGGCGCCGGGTTCTGGAGCGCCGCTGCGCGGCGTCCGGAATGACGAAAAAAATTCCAGCAGTCGTCTATTGTTTGCCCATCATCTTCTCGCGGCGCGCGCGGAATTCGCTGTCCTCGTTCCACTTCGGCCACTGGTCGCCGAGCGAGAGCTCGCGGCCGACCTCGTACAGCGCCTGGGTGTCCTCGGCGACACCCGAGAAATCCCACTTCGGATCGAAGTTGTCCATCGGCGTGTGGTAGCGATGGGCGGTGTAGTCGTCCAGCGCAGCCTTGCCTGCCGCGGTGCCGCCGTCGACCTTGTCGTTGCCGGTCTGGGTCATCAGCGCGGGCACACCGGCCTTGGCGAAGCTGAAGTGATCGGAACGGTAATAGAAGCCGTTCTGCGGCGTCGCATCGGGGCTCGCGTAGCGGCCCTGCTTCTTCAGCGCGGCTTTCAGCATGTCTTCCAGTTGTGACTGGCCGTTGCCGATGATCTGCAAGTTGTTCGTCGGTCCGATCACATCCATCGCGTCCATATTGATGTCGGCGACGGTCTGGTCGATCGGGAACACCGGGTGCTTGGTGTAGTACAGCGAACCGAGCAGGCCGGATTCCTCCAGCGTCACGGCCGTGAACAGCACGCTGCGCTCCGGTGCGGGCTTCTGTGCCTTGAACGCCTTGGCGATTTCGAGCAGCGCCGAAATGCCGGTGCCGTTGTCGACGGCACCGTTGTAGATCTTGTCGCCCTTCAGGCTGTCGTCTTCGCCCAGATGATCCCAATGCGCGGAGTACACGACCACCTGGTCGGGATGCGTGGTGCCCTGGATCATCCCGAGCACGTTGTTGGCCGAACCGTGCTCGATCTTGCTGTCGAGCGTGATCGACGCCGTTGCCTTCAACGGTACAGGCTTGAAGCCGCGATGGTCGGCCTCGGCTGCCAGCTTGTCGAAATCGAGGCCGGCCTTCGCGAACAGGCGCTGTGCGGCGTCACGGGTGATCCAGCCCGCGACAGGCAGGCGCGGCGCCGGATCTTCGCTTTGCGGCAGCGCGAGTTGCGGGCCGCCCCAACTGTTCATCACCACCGACCACGGATAGCCGGCCGCGTCGTTGGAGGTATGCACGATCAGGCACATCGCCGCGCCCTGGCGCGCGGCTTCCTCGTACTTGTAGGTCCAGCGGCCGTAATAGGTCATGGCCTTGCCCTTGAACAGGCTGGCATCGTGGTCGCCGAAACCGGGGTCGTTGACCAGCACCACCACGGTCTTGCCCTTCACGTCCAGGCCTTCGTAGTCGTTCCAGTTCCATTCCGGGGCGTTGACGCCGTAGCCCACGAACACGACGTCGGAATCCTTGATCGCCACGTGCGGCTTCGCCTGCAGGGTCATCGCGACCATGTCCTTGCCGAAATCGAACGCCTGGCCGCCACCGCCTTCGCTGACCTCGAGCTTCACCGTGTCGGGATTTTCCAGCGCGGTCGAAACCGTCGGCACCTTCTGGAACCACGAACCGTGGTTGCCCGGTTCGAGGCCGATCTGCTTGAACTGTTCGACGATCCAATGGGCGGCGCGTTCGCCGCCGGGCGAGCCGGGTTTGCGACCGCCCATCGTGTCGGAGGATATGGCCTTGTCGAAGGCGCGGAACCCTTGCGGGGTGATCGCGGTCGAAAAAGCCTGAGAGGCGCTTGATGGGTTTTGCGCAGGCGTGGCTTGCGCGCTGGCGACGATGCAAAGGCTGGCGGTGAGGGCAAACAGCACGGTGCGGCGCATGACGAACCCCTCTCGTTGAAGACAGTCCGCGAGTGTACGACGGATGTCGCCATGGCGCAGGTGCAACGGATTCACATGACGAGTGTCACGCGAATTTTCGTTACCACATGCACATGCACGCCGTGGAAGGCGTCCGGACAATGGCACCCGCGTGATCGATCGCTCGTTCGGTCCCGATTCGTGGAAGCGTTGTGGGATCGGCGCGTGGTTGCCCAGCGAGGGTGGGCAGCCGCGCGTCGATCCCCACACCGTGGCTGATTGCGGTATCCGCAGCATCCCGATTCCCTCGCGATCGCCGTCGTCATCGTTCGTGGTTCGAGATCATCCATGCGTTCCACTTTCCTTGCCCTTGCAGGCATTGCGCTGGTGTCGGTGCTTGGCGCGGCGTCCGCCGCGACCGATTCTGCCGCCGTCCTGGATGCGTACCGCGCCGCGAGCGGCGGCGAGGCGTGGCGCGGCAAGGCGGTGATGAAGACCGAGTCGAAGTTGACCGGGCAGGGCCTGGCTGGCACGGACACGTCCATCGTCGACTTGCGCACCGGCAATTCGGTCGATCGCTACACGCTGGGTCCGGCCAGCGGCGCGGAGGGCTTCGATGGCAAGGACGCGTGGGAACAGGGGCCGAACGGCGAGGTGAATCTCCAGAAGGGCGGCGATGGCCTGCAACTGGCGCGCAATCGCGCTTACGTGAACGCCAACCGGTGGTGGCGCGCGGACTTCGGCGGGGCGAAAGTAAAAGCGTTGGCCGACCAGCCGTGTGGCAAATCCACCTGCACGGTGCTGGAAATCACGCCCAAGGGTGGGTTGCCTTTCCAGGCCTGGTTCGATCAGGCATCGCATCTGCTCGACCGCACCGTGCTGCACGTCGGTGCGCGCACAACGACCGTGCTCTTCTCGGAGTACCGCGTCGTCGATGGCGTGCGGGTGCCGTTCAAGACGGTGGTGGACGACGGCCACGGCCGGCAATACCTGCAAACGGTGATGGCGACATCGGTGGCGTTCCTGCCCGGGCAACCGGCTGCGACCTGGGCGGCGCCCGCCTCGCAGATCAAGGACGTCGCGATCACCGGGGGCGGAACGCGGACCACGTTTCCGTTCCGGCTGCTCAACAACCACATCTACACCGATGCGTGGGTGAACGGGCGTGGCCCGCTGCTTTTCATCGTCGATACCGGCGGCGAGAACCTCTTGGTGCCATCGACCGCCAGGACGCTCGGTATCGAGACCGAAGGCGCCATGGCGGGAACCGGCGTCGGCAACAAGGCCGTGAGCGTCGGGTTGGCCAAGGTGAAATCGCTCAGGGTCGGCAACGCCGACTTCAAGAACCAGGTCGTGTACGTGCTGGATTTCATCCCGAACGGCGTGGAGGGCGTGGACATCAAGGGCATGCTCGGCTTCACGGTGTTCAAGCGTTTCGTTACGCAGATCGACTACGGTAAACACGAAATGACCTTGATCGAGCCGGACCACTTCGATCCGAAGGACGCCGGCACCCCGATCCCGTTCGTGTTCAATGGCGACCTGCCGGAAGTGGAAGGCACATTCGATGGCATTCCAGGCAAGTTCGACATCGACACCGGATCGCGCGCGGCCTTGACGCTGACCAGCCCCTTCGCGAAGCAACACGGCTTGCGCGCCGCGAATCCGAAGGGCGTGGTCGCGGTGGATGGCTGGGGCGTGGGCGGGTCCTCGCGCAGCTACGTCATGCGTGGCAAGGCGCTCACGCTCGGACCGGTGAAGATTCCCGGCATCGTTACCGCGCTGTCGTTGCAGGAGAAAGGATCGTTTGCTTCGCCGTCGTACCAGGGCAACATCGGCGGAGACATCCTGAAACGGTTCGTGGTGACCTTCGATTACGCCAACCACGTGATGTACCTGAAACCGCTGCCGCAGCCCATCGCGGACCTCGACACCTACGATCGGGCCGGGATGTGGATCAACGCCGCGAAAGGCGGCATGGCGGTGATGGACGTGACCGCGCAAGGCCCTGCGGAACAAGCGGGCATCGTGGTTGGCGACGTGATCACCGCGGTGAACGGCAAGCCCGCGACCGCGATTCCCGTTTACGAACTGCGTCGGATGCTGCGTGACGAAGCGCCCGGGACGGTGGTGCATTTCGCGATCGAGCGCGGGGGACAAGGGCGCGAGGTTGCGGTCACGTTGCGCGACCAGATCTGACAATCGCTACCGCTTGCGTTGGCGCGGCCGCCGCCACATGCTTGCCGCATGCCGACGAACCTGCATGCACGCCTCCTGTTTGCCTGCGCGCTGGCCGGCGTCCTCGCAGCGCCGCTGGTCGCAGCCGCCTCGGGCGACACCTGGATCAATCCGCTCGACCTCGACTATCGCTACAACTACGAGCAGATGAACGAGGGCATCTCTTACCGCACCGGCGCGGACCCCGCGATCGTGCACTACAAGGATGCGTACTACCTGTTCCTGACCTTGGCCGACGGCTACTGGCGGTCGACCGATCTCGTCCACTGGACCTTCGTGACGCCGGACCGTTGGCCGTTCGACGGGCCGGTCGCGCCGGCGACGCTGGCCGCCGACGGCAGGCTGTTCCTGATGCAATCCGCGATGGAGCCGCGGCCGTTGCTGTATGCCACCGATCCGGCACACGGCCACTGGGACTTCTGGACGCGCCTGCTGCCGCCGGTACCGGGCGCGGTCTGGGCCGGGCACGAGCGCCAGATGAAGCCGGGCGACCTGCCGCCGGGTCCGTGGGACCCGGGTCTGTTCCAGGACGACGACGGGAAAATCTATCTGTACTGGGATTCGTCCAACGTGTTTCCGATCTACGGCGCGCAACTCGATTTGGCGTTCGACCGGCCATCGCAAGGCGAAGGCAAGCGCGTGGCGTTCGTCGGCAAGCCGCTGGCGCTGTTGCGCGCCGATCCCGCGCTGCACGGTTGGGAACGCTTCGGCAAGGACCACGGTGACACCCGCATCGCGCCGTACATCGAAGGCGCGTGGATGAACAAGCACGACGGCCGCTATTACCTGCAGTACGCGGCGCCCGGTACCGAGTACAACGTCTACGCCACCGGTGTGTACCTCGGCAAGGGTCCGCTTGGGCCCTTCACCTACGCGCCGTACAACCCGGTCGGCTACAAGCCCGGCGGGTTCGTGGTCGGCGCGGGCCACGGCTCGACGTTCGAGGATGCGCACGGCAACTTCTGGAATAGCGGCACGATGTGGGTCGGCGCCAACTGGAAATTCGAGCGGCGCGTCGATCTGTTCCCCGCGGGCTTCACCAAGGATGGCCAGATGTGGGTCGATACCCGTTTCGGTGATTTCCCGCAGCGCATGCCGGACCACAAGCTCACGCCCGGTGAGAGTACCTTCACCGGCTGGATGCTGCTGTCGTACCGCAAGGCGGCGACGGCATCCTCGGAATTGCCGGGTTATCCGCCCTCGAACGCCGCCGACGAGAATCCACGCACGTTCTGGGTCGCGGCAAACGCCAATCCTGGCCAGGCGCTGACGCTCGACCTCGGCGGGCCGCGCACCGTGCGTGCGGTGCAGGTCAATTACGCCGACTACAAGTCCGGGCGCTATGGCGACGCGCCGGACATCGTCACGCAATTCCGCCTGGAAGGCTCGGCCGATGGCAGGCGCTGGACGACACTTGCCGATCTTTCGCATTCAAAGCGGGATCGTGCCAATGCCTATGTCGAGCTCGACCGGCCCGCGCGCGTCCGCTATGTGCGCTACGTGCACGTGCACGTCGGCGCCCAGCATCTGGCGATCGCCGACCTGCGGGTGTTCGGTCATGCCGACGGGCCGCCGCCGCCCGCGCCGGAACTGGTGTCTGCGACACGCCTGCCCGACACGCGCGATGCCGCGATCGTGTGGAAGCCGGTACCCGGGGCGGTCGGCTACAACGTGCGCTGGGGCATCGCGCCCGACCGCCTGCACGAAACCTACCAGCGCTTTGCCGACCAGCCGGCGAAGTTGAAACTCACCGCGCTCAACAAGGGCGTGCGCTACTTCGTCGCGGTCGAGGCCTTCGACGAGCGCGGTGTTTCCGAACTCTCGCGCACGCTGGTGCTCGAGCCCTGATCCGCCATGGGCGAATCAGGGCCGCACCGTCACACCGTGATCGGGTTCGGCTTGTCCGGATCGAGGTTCCACATCTTGATCGCACGTTCGACGTCCTTGGCGGTCAGCACGCCTTCTTCGGCGAGTGACACGGTCGCGGCGTGTGCGATCCAGTGTGCATTGACTTCGAAGAAATCGAGCAGGTTCACGCGGGTGTCGCTGCGGCCGTAGCCGTCGGTGCCCAGCACCGTGAAGCGGCGGCCGTGCGGTACGAATGCGCGCACCTGGTCGGCGAACGCGCGCACGTAATCGGTGGCCGCGACCACGGGGCCTTCGTGCTTTTCCAGGCACTGTGCAACGTAAGCCTTGCGCTGTTCCTTCGGGTCGGGATGCAGGCGGTTCCAGCGCTCGCAAGCGAAACCGTCGCGCGACAGCTCGGTGAAGCTGGGACACGACCACACGTCGGCCTTGACCCCGAATTCCTTGTCCAGCAATTCGGCCGCCTTGATTGCCTCGCGCAGCACCACCCCGCACGCCAGCAACTGCACCCGCGGCGCCGCGCTTTTGCTTTTGCTTGCGCTCCTGGCTTTTGCTGTTGACGATGCCCGATTCCCGTCTCCCGATTCCCGGAACAGATACATCCCCTTGATGATGCCTTCCGCGCAATCCCCGGGAATGTCGGGGTGCGTGTAGTTCTCGTTCATCGCGGTGATGTAATAGAACACGTCTTCCTGCTCGTGCAGCATGCGGCGGATGCCGTCCTGCAGGATCACCGCGACTTCGTACGAGAAGGTCGGGTCGTAGGACTTGCAGTTCGGCACCACGCCCGCGACCAGCATCGAATCGCCGTCGGCGTGCTGCAGGCCTTCGCCGGCGAAGCTGCGCCCGGCGGTCGCGCCCAGCAGGAAGCCGCGGGTACGCTGGTCGCCCGCGGCCCAGATCAGGTCGCCGATGCGGCGAAAACCGAAGCACGAATAAAAGATGAAGAACGGCAGCATCGGCTGGTCGGATACCGAATAGCTGGTGCCGGCCGCGATCCACGCCGACACGCCGCCCGCTTCCGAAATGCCTTCCTGCAGCACCTGGCCGTCCTCGGCTTCGCGGTAATACAGCAACTGGTCGGCGTCCTGGGGGCGGTATTTCTGGCCGCCCGGCGCATAGATGCCGATCTGGCGGAACATGCCTTCCATCCCGAAGGTGCGCGCCTCGTCGACGACGATCGGCACCACGTGCGGCGCGATTTCCTTGTCGCGCAGCAGCAGGTTCATTCCGCGCACGATCGCCATCGTGGTGGAAATCTCGCGCTCGCCGGTGCCCTTGGTGATGGCGTCGAACGTGTCCAGGCCCGGCACCGACAGGGTCTTGCTGGATTTCTCGCGGCGGTAGGGCAGGTAGCCGCCGAGTTCCTTGCGCCGCGCCAGCATGTACTGCACTTCCGGCGAATCCTTGCCGGGGTGGTAGTACGGCACCGAATCGATGTCTTCGCCTTCGAGTTGCTTGTCGTCGATCGGGATGTGGAAGCGGTCGCGGAAAATCTTCACCGCGTCCTGGTGCATCTTCTTGGCCTGGTGCGCGATGTTCAGCGATTCACCGGCCGCGCCCATGCCGTAACCCTTGACCGTCTTGGCGAGGATCACCGTGGGCATGCCTTCCGTGTGCACGGCCGCGTGGTAGGCCGCATAGACCTTGTGCGGGTCGTGGCCGCCCCGATTCAAGCGCCACACGTCCTCGTCGGACAGGTTCGCGACCATCGCCGCGGTCTCGGGATATTTGCCGAAGAAATGCTCGCGCGTGTAGGCGCCGCCCAGGGCCTTGCAGGCCTGGTACTCGCCATCGACCGTTTCCATCATCAGTTTGCGCAGCACGCCCCCGGTGTCGCGCGCGAGCAACGGATCCCAGTACGAACCCCAGATCAGCTTGATGACGTTCCAGCCGGCGCCGCGGAACACGCCCTCGAGTTCCTGGATGATCTTGCCGTTGCCGCGCACCGGACCGTCGAGGCGCTGCAGGTTGCAGTTGATCACGAAGATCAAATTGTCGAGGTGCTCGCGGCCGGCGACCGAAATCGCGCCCAGCGATTCGGGTTCATCGCACTCGCCGTCGCCGAGGAAGCACCACACCTTGCGGTCGGTCTTCGGCATCAGGCCGCGGGCTTCCAGGTACTTCATGAATTGCGCCTGGTAGATCGCCTGGATCGGGCCCAGCCCCATCGACACCGTCGGCACCTGCCAGTAATCGGGCATCAACCACGGATGCGGGTACGAGGGCAGGCCGAGTTTGGGCGAGGACGCTTCCATGCGCAGGTGGTCGAGTTGCTCGACGGACAGGCGGCCTTCGAGGAACGAGCGGGCGTACAGGCCCGGGCTGGAATGGCCCTGGTAGCAGATCAGGTCGCCGGGGTGGTCTTCCGAAGGCGCCCGCCAGAAATGGTTGAAGCCGACGTCGTACAAGGTGGCCGACGAGGCGAAGCTCGCGATGTGCCCGCCCAGCGAACCCGGCTTGCGGTTGGCGCGCACCACCATCGCCATCGCGTTCCAGCGGATCAGGCAGCGGATCCGCCATTCCATCGCGGCGTCGCCGGGCGACTTGGCCTCGAGCTGCGGCGGAATCGTGTTGACGTATTCGGTGGTGGGCGAGAACGGCAGGTGCCCCCCGGCGCGACGGGTTTCGTCGACCAGCTTTTCCAGCAGCTGGTGGGCACGCTCGGGGCCCTCGGCGTTGATCACCGCCTCGATCGATTCGACCCACTCGCGGGTCTCGCGCGGATCGGGGTCCTGCTCCAGGAATTCGCGTGCCAATGCGTTCATCGTTTGCTCCTGCCTTCGTTCGTTCGCGCGGGTTTCTTGACGGGTCGGGCGATTCCGGTTTTCCTGGCCGCGGCGTCGTGGCGCGCCTTCGCACGCACCTTGCGTTTCGCGACTTCGCGCGGCGCCCGGATCTGCGCTTCGACGCAGGCGATCGCGCTCATGTTCACCACCCGCCGCACGGTCGCCTGCGGCGTCAGCACGTGCGCCGGCTTGGCCACGCCCATCAGGATCGGGCCGATCACCACGCCGTCGGACATCGAGCGGGTGATGTTGAACGCGGCGTTGGCGGCGGCGAGGTTGGGGAACACGAATACATTGGCACGGCCGGTCAGGCGTGAATTCGGGAAGACCCGCGCCCGAAGTTCCGGATCCAGCGCGACATCGGCCTGCATCTCGCCTTCGACCTCCAGATCGGGCGCGCGTTCACGCAGGATGCGCAGCACCTGCTGCATCTTCATGGACGTCGCGGTCATGCGGCTGCCGAAATTGGAACCGGCGATCAGCGCGACACGCGCTTCGACACCCAGCAATTTGAGGCGCAGCGTGGCCTGCAGCGTGGCCTCGGCGATCTGTTCCGGATCGGGGTCGTGCTGCATGTGGGTGTCGAGGAAGAACGTCAGGCCCTTGTCGTTGGCGACCGCCGCCATCGACGAGAGTGTCTGCACGCCGCGGTCCAGCCCGATGATGTCGCGGATGTAGGCGGCCTTGCGCTGGTAACGGCCCACCACGCCGCAAATCATCGCGTCGGCTTCGCCGCGCGCCACCATCAGCGCCGCGATCACGGTCGGGCGCGAACGCACCACCGATTTGGCCGACGCGGGCGTGACGCCGCGCCGCTGCATCAATTCGTAATACTGCTGCCAGTACGCGTCGAAGCGCGGATCGGAGTGGAGATTGACCAGTTCGAAGTCGCGCCCGGCCTGCAGGCGCAGCCCGATGCGTTCGATCCGGCGGCCGATCACGTCCGGCCGGCCGATCAGGATCGGCTTCACCAGTTGCTCGTCGACCAGCGTCTGTACCGCACGCAACACGGTTTCTTCTTCGGCTTCCGCATAGACGACCCGCATCGGATGCGCACGCGCGCGTTCGAACACCGGTTTCATCGCAAGTCCGGTGCGGAACACGAACTGGCTGAGCTTTTCGGTGTAGGCGTACAGGTCGCCGAGCGGGCGCGTGGCGATGCCGGAATCCATCGCGGCCTTCGCGACGGCCGGCGCCACCTGCACCAGCAGGCGCGGATCGAACGGGCGCGGGATCAGGTAATCGGCGCCGAAATGCGGCACCTTGCCGCCGTAGGCGCGCTGCGCGACGTCGGACGCCTCGCGCCGCGCCAGCTGGGCGATCGCGCGCACGCAGGCGACCGTCATCGCCTCGTTGATGCCGGTGGCGCCGACGTCCAGCGCGCCGCGGAAGATGTAGGGGAAACACAGCGCGTTGTTGACCTGGTTCGGGTAGTCCGAACGGCCGGTCGCGATCACCGCGTCGGGTTTGGCGGCGCGCGCTTCCTCGGGCGTGATTTCGGGCGTGGGATTGGCGAGCGCCAGGATCACCGGACGGTCCGCCATCGTCGCGACCATGGCGCGCTTCAGCACGCCGCCCGCGGACACACCCAGGAACACGTCGGCGTCCTTCACGATGTCGGCCAGCGTGCGCGCCCTGGTCTTGCGTGCATAGCGCTCGAGGCTGGGATCGAGGCCGGGCCGGCCCTGGTACAGCACGCCGTCCTTGTCGCTGACCAGGATGTGTTCGGGTTTGACGCCGAGCCGCACCAGCATGTCGAGGCAGGCGATGCCGGCCGCGCCCGCGCCGGATGCCGCGACCTTCACGTCGCCGATCTTCTTGCCGACCACGATCAGTGCATTGGTCAGCGCCGCGCCCACGATGATCGCGGTGCCGTGCTGGTCGTCGTGGAACACCGGGATGTGCATGCGCTCGCGCAGCTTGCGCTCGACGTAGAAGCATTCCGGCGCCTTGATGTCCTCGAGGTTGATGCCGCCGAAGGTGGGTTCCAGCGCGGCGATGACCTCGACCAGCTTGTCGGGGTCGCGCTCGTCGATCTCGATGTCGAACACATCGATGCCGGCGAACTTGCGGAACAGCACGCCCTTGCCTTCCATCACCGGCTTGCCGGCCAGCGCGCCGATGCTGCCGAGGCCGAGGACCGCGGTGCCGTTGGTGATCACGCCGACCAGGTTTCCGCGCGCGGTGAGCGCGTGCGCTTCGGAAGGATCGTCAACGATCGCCTCGCAAGCGGCGGCAACCCCCGGCGAATAGGCCAGTGCCAGGTCGCGCGCGGTCAGCAGCGACTTGGTGGGGGTGATGCGGATTTTTCCCGCGGGCGCGTGCCGATGGTATTCCAGTGCCGCTTGCTTGAGTTCTTCGGGTAGGCAGGACATGGGACCTTGAGGCGCGGGTGCCGCTTGATTCGGACCTTTCATCCTAACACTGCCGGCCCGCTGGTTCTCTGGCCATGCGTGCGCCGGGCAGCCCGAAAACGGGTACAGTCCTCGCCGAGGATGCCGCGGGCGAGCGGGGTGCAGACGCATGGGCCTGGGTTCATGGCGCTGGGGATTGCTGCTCCTGTGCTGGCCCGTGGCCGGGCTCGCGAACGATGCCGCGCTGCGCGTGACGCTGCTGCCGGGGGCGCCGGTACTGGCGGCGGGGCAGGTCGCGCCGCCCTCGGGCGGGCAGGGCAGCCAGATCTCCCGTGTCTGGCTGCACGCGCCACCCGACCGCACCGCCTGGTACGCATTGCAGCTTGCGGACGACTGGCACGAGTCGATCCGCCCGCTGCTGGCCATCGGTGGCAACACGCGGGCGCGCGTGACGGTCTACATGCCACCGGACTACCGCCCGCACAGCGATACCGTGTTCGATGCCGCGCTCGACCCGAGTTTTTCGCATCGCGCCGTGGTGTACCTGCTTCCCGCCGACCTGCGCGCCGACCAGCCGGTCTACGTGGCGCTCGGCAATCCCGGCCAGAGCCAGCCGATACGCGTCGGCATCACGGACGTGGCGAGTTATCGCGCAGGGGACTTGCGGCACGTGCGCGTCAGCACGTTCTTCGCCAGCGTGCAGGTCTCGATGATCCTGGTGATCCTGTGCTTCTGGGCGGTGCTGCGCGACCGGATGTTCCTGTATTTCATCGTGTACGTGTGCGCCCAGCTGGTTTACGGCATGGCCGCGTCGGGCGAACTGTATGCGTTCCCCGGGGCGTGGTTGCTGACGCCGCTCGGCTACCACACTGGCCAGTGCATGGCCGCCCTGGCGGCGGGGTTCTCGATCTGGTTCATGCTGGCGTTTGCCGACCTGCACCACGACACGCCGCGGCTGGCTGCGTGGCTGGGTGCGCTGCGCTGGCCGTTTCTTGCGCTCGCGGTGATCGTCTGGCTGCCGTTCCTGCGGCCGGATGCCTGGCTGCCGAACACCGTCAACGCGTTGTTGATCGCCAGTACCACGCTCGCACTGGCCTCCACCTGGCTGGCGTGGCGCCGTGGCAATCGCCAGGCGGGTTTCTTCCTGCTCTCGTGGGTGCCGCTGCTGGCGTTGACCATGGCACGGGTGGTTCAGTTGATCGCGGGCTTTCCGCTGCCCGCGTGGCTGGAATACGGGTTTCCCGCCAGCATGGCGTGGGCGGCGGCGATCATCACCGTCGGGCTTGCCGACCGCACGCTGCAGGTGAGGCACGAACGCGACCACGCCACCCGCATGGCACAGTTCGATCCGCTCACCGGGGTGCTGAACCGCGGGGCGATCATGGAACGCCTGCGCGAGGCGTGGCACGGCGCCACCGCGAGCGCCGAACCGCTGGCCGTCCTGTTCCTGGACATCGACCATTTCAAGCAGATCAACGACACCCGCGGTCATTCGGCCGGCGACACTTGCCTTCTGGCAGTGGCGCAAGCGATCCATGCCGAACTGGGGGACGCCGATCGCGCCGGGCGTTACGGCGGCGAGGAATTCCTGATCGTGCTGCATGGCCGCAGTGCGCGGGTGGCCCGGCAGGTCGCCGAACGGATCGTGGCGCGCGCCGCCGCGCTGCGGGTGCCGGTGGGCGAGCGGACCATCGAAATCACCGTGAGCATCGGGGTGGCGGTACGCGATGCCACGGTCGGCGATGCCGAGGAACTGGTCCAACTTGCCGACGTGGCGCAGTACCGCGCCAAGGCGGAAGGCCGCAACCGGGTGGTGGTATGGCGACGCGAGGCGTTCGCGCCGGCAACCGCGACGCGCTGAGCGGCGCGTCCGGGTCGCGGCCTGCGGAGCCCTGCATTACGACGCCTGCGGCATGCGCGCGCTTGACGTGGGTCATGGGTTTTCCGGCGCGCGCGCCTAGACTTCGCAGCCGGGTTCGGGCTATTGGAGTCGGTGGGGGATGACGTTCAACATCTTGCTGGCCATCCACGTATTGAGCGTGGTGTGGTGGATCGGCGGCGTCTTGACGGTCACCGCATCGCTGCTGCCGATCTTCAACCGGTTGCCCGCGCCCGAACGAATCCTGCGCATCAGGGAGTTCGAAGGCCGCTTCGTCAACCAGGCCCGCGTCGCGGTCGTGCTGGCCGGCATCACCGGGTTCTGGATGCTGGAACTCAAGTACGGGTTCGCCTACCTGCACCAGGGCGGCTGGTGGATTGGCCTGATGTTGCTGGTCTGGATGCTGTTCACGGTAATGCTGTTCATTGCCGCACCCCTGCGGCTGCCGGCAAGGATTGGCCTGGTCGGCAAGCCGCGCGTATTCCTGATGATGCATGTCGTCCTGCTGACGCTTGCCCTGGCCGCGATCGCGTTCGGGGTGATCGGCGCCCGTGGCGGGCTCTGAGGCATTCCGTGCCGCTGTTCCCACGCCTGCACTTTTGAAACGCGGCGGCGTGGCGCGCGCGATTCTTGATCGTGGTCAAGAGCCGCGTCGGCCATTCACGGAATAATGCGCGCAAAAAAGAAACGCCGCGACGCGGGCACACGACCTCGGAAGGCTTGCCTTTCGGTGCCCGATGTCGCGGCGTTCCTGCGACCGGAACCTGAGATGACCTGCTCGACGACCGAGTGTTACAACGACCATGTGGTGCGCCTGTTCCTGCTGGCATCGGCGGTATGGGGCATCGTGGGCATGCTGATCGGCATGTACGCGGCGGCCGAACTGACCTGGCCGGGCTTGAACCTCGGTATTCCCTGGTTGACCTTCAGCCACATCCGCCCCGACCACACCTTCGGCGTGATCTTCGCCTTCGGCGGCTCGGCGCTGATGGGAACCTGCTACTACGTGGTGCAGCGAACCGGGCATGCGCGGCTTGCGTTCGACAAACTGGCCGAATTCACCTTCTGGGGTTGGCAGCTGGTCTGCGTGCTGGCGATGTTCACGATGCCGTTCGGCATCACCCAGTCGAAGGAATACGCGGAGCCGGAATGGTTCATCGACATCCTGATGGCGATCGTCTGGATCAGCCTCGGGGTGGTGTTTTTCGGCACGCTGGCGCGCCGGCGGATCCGCCACATCTACGTTGCGAACTGGTACTACGGCGCGTGGATCATCGCGGTCGGCCTGATGCACGTGGTCAACAACCTCGCGGTGCCGGTGTCGCTGACCAAGTCTTACCCGATCTATTCGGGCGTGGTCGACGCCATGGTGCAGTGGTGGTACGGCCACAACGCGGTGGCGTTCTTCCTGACCGCCGGCTTTCTCGGGATGATGTACTACTTCGTGCCGCGCCAGGCGCAGCAGCCGCTGTGGAGCTACCGCTTCTCGATCGTGAATTTCTGGGCGCTGATCTCGGTGTACATGTGGGCGGGCGCGCACCACCTGATGTACACCGCGCTGCCGGACTGGGTGCAATCGGTGGGCATGGCGTTTTCGCTGGTGCTGCTGATGCCGAGCTGGGGCTCGGCTGCGAATGGCCTGTTCACCTTCAACGGCGCCTGGCATCGCGTGAAGGATGATCCGGCGGCGAAGTTCATGATCATTGCGCTGGTGTTCTACGCCGCCGCGACCTTCGAGGGCTCGCTGATGGCGGTGAAGACCGTCAATTCGCTCTCGCACTATACCGACTGGACCATCGCGCACGTGCACTCGGGCTCGCTCGGCTGGGTCGCGATGATCACGATCGGCTCGCTGTACGCGATGGCGCCGCGGGCGCTGGGGCGTCCGGCGATGCATTCGCACAAGGCGATGGAACTGCACTTCTGGCTCCATGTCGCCGGCACGCTGCTGTACGTGGTGGCGATGTGGACCGCGGGCGTCACCGAAGGGATGATGTGGCGCGCCACCAATCCCGATGGCTCGCTCACCTATTCGTTCCTGGACAGCCTGATCGCGATCCGGCCGGATTATTTCTTCCGCTGGTTCGGCGGCGTGCTGATCTGGCTGGGCATGTGGGTGATGGCGTGGAATCTCTGGTACACGGCGGCCGACGCGCGCAAGCGCATCATCAACCCGATCCCGGTGCCGATCCCCGAGCCCGAACCGAAGCAGAGTCCGGCGCCCTTGCCGGCGATGGGTTGAGGGGAAAACGGGGGTCGGAGTGCACTTTCGGACCGCCGTCGACGAGACCGCCAGTGTTGTTGCGAAAGTGCACTCTGACCCCGGTTTTTGTTTTTTATGGCTTACCGTCATTTTGAATTCATCGAGAAGCACGCCTGGACCCTCGGGATCCTTACGGCGGTGATGGTGTCCTTCGGCGGCCTCGCCGAGATCACGCCGCTGTTCATGGAGGCGCACGCGGTCAAGGCGCCCGCGAACGTCAAACCCTACGACCCGCTGCGGCTGGCCGGCCGCGACGTGTACGTCAGCGAAGGCTGCTATCTCTGCCACTCGCAGATGATCCGCGCGCTCCGTTTCGAGACCCAGCGCTACGGACACTACTCGACCGCCGACGAGTCGGTGTACGACCGGCCGTTCCAGTGGGGTTCCAAGCGCACCGGACCGGATCTCGCGCGGGTGGGCGGCAAGTACTCCGACGACTGGCAGCGCATGCACCTGATGGATCCGCGCAGCGTGGTGCCGCAGTCCAACATGCCGTCGTACCACTGGCTGGCGGACGCAAAGCTGGATGGAAAGGACATCCAGGCGCGGATGCGCGTGCTTAGGACGCTCGGCGACCCGTACTCCGACGCCGACATTGCCGCGGCACCGGCCGCGGTGGACGGCAAGACCAAGATGGACGCGTTGATCGCGTACCTGCAGGGGCTCGGCATCAAGAACGAGCCCCAACCGCCTGCCGTTTCCTCACCCGCCACGCAAGGAGGCTCGCCATGAATCCGGTCTGGGGACACATTGCCGGCGTATTCATCGTGCTGATGATGGCGACCTTCATCGGCATCTGGGTCTGGGCATGGCTGCCGCGCCACAAGCAGGCGTTCGGGCGTCTCGCGTCCCTGCCGATGCAGGACGAGGACGAACCGGGCGAGCACGCCAACGGGCACCCGGAGGATCGTGCATGACTTCCATGTGGTCGTTCTGGTCGATCTGGGTGATGTTCCTGGTGGTGCTGAACATGGGTATCACCTTCGTCCTGTTCCTGTGGGCGCCGTGGGCCAGGGTGCCGGTGAAGCCCGACGGCACCACCGGGCACGTGTGGGCGCACGGCGCGGTCCGCGAGGGCCTCAACAACCTGCCGCGCTGGTGGATCCTGCTCTCGGGCACGATGTTCATTTCGGCCTTCACGTACCTGTGGCTGTTCCCGGGTTTCGGCGCGCACAAGGGCAAACTCGGCTGGACCATGCATGGCCAGTTGGCGCGCGAGGTCGCCGCCAACGATGCCAAGCTCGATCCGCTGCTGGAACGCTTCCGCATGTACGGCGTCGAACAACTGTCGCGCGACGACCAGGCGCTGCAGATGGGCAAGGTCCTGTTCGAGGACAACTGCGCGGCGTGCCACGGCCGCGGGGCGCCGGGCAACATCGCGCTCGGCGCGCCGAATCTCGCCGACAACGACTGGTTGTATGGCGGCACCGGGCAGGACATCACGGCCTCGATCACCCACGGCCGTGCCGGCGTGATGCCGGCATGGAGCGGGCTGGGCGAAGCGACCGTCAGCAATCTCACCGAATACGTGCTGTCGCTTTCGGGCCAGCCGCATGACGCGAAGATGGCGGCGGCGGCCGAGCCGGTTTTCAAGGGCACATGCACGGCTTGCCACGGTGCGGAGGGCAAGGGCAACCAGGGCATGGGTGCACCGAATCTCACCGACGCGATCTGGCTGCATGGCGGTACGCGTGCGGACATCCACAAGACGATCCACGACGGCCGCAACGGCCACATGCCGAACTGGGACAAGCGACTCGGCGAAGACGACATCCGCGTCACCGCGGCCTACGTCTACAGCCTGTCGCATGCGAAGGATGAAACCTCCGAGTAGCCAGCCCGAGCGCGTCACCTGGTACCGCTTGCCGGTGGCGTGGCTGGGCATCCTGGTGTTCGCGGCTTCCATCGCCGGCTGCGTCTGGATCATCGTGGCGAGCGTGCAATACCGCGACGAGCCATTGCCCATGCCCGCCGCGCATTCGGTGCTGGGCGTACCCGCGCATCCGCATCCGGCGCCGGCGTCGTCATGAACGCGCCGCGCGAGGTGTGGACGCGTCCGGCGCTGCTAGCGCAAGTGTTGCGGCGGCGTCGCGACGGTCGCGCGGAAGTCGCGTTGCGCATCGCCGGGCTCGCCCAGCCACGCCGTGCCCTGCAACTGGAGCAGGTATTGCATTCGCTGCCCGGCGTCGCGTCGCTCGCTTTCGACGCGGTCGCGCAGCGTGCGCGCGTGGTGTTCGATGACGCACGGCTGCCGCTGGTGGATTTGCTGGAAGCGTGTTCGCGCGCCGGTTGCGACGCGCAGCCGTTGCACCGCGACAGTCTCGACGATGCGCAACGGCCCGCGCTCGATGCTTCGCTGAAGCGGGTGCTGGTGGCCGGCGTCTTCGCGATGCAGGCGATGATGTTCGCGTTCGTGCTGTACGTCGGCGCGGTGAATCCGCTGGACGCCACGACCGCTGCGTTGTTCCGCTGGTTGGGCTTGCTGTCCGCGATCCCGGTGGTGGGCTACGCGGCCTGGCCGTTCTATCGCGACGCGCTGGCGGGTCTGCGCACGCGCCGCGCCGGCATCGACGTGCCGGTCGCCATTGCCGTGGTGCTGATTTTCGGCGCCAGCGTCGTGAATGCCTTGCGCGGCGGCGGTGAGGTGTATTTCGATTCGATCAGCATGTTCGT
>JBDZUX010000005.1:3071-65738 GCA_040255405.1 Lysobacteraceae bacterium | reverse complement strand
TGAATGCCTTGCGCGGCGGCGGTGAGGTGTATTTCGATTCGATCAGCATGTTCGTATTCGTGTTGCTGCTGGGACGGCACCTGGAACTGCGCGCGCAGGCACGGCATCGCGCGCTGGGTGCGGTCGCCACCGATGCGTTGCCGCTGATTGCGCAGCGCCGACGCGAAGACGGGTCGCTTGAAACCGTGGCCGCCGTGGAACTTGAGCCCGGCGAGCGCGTGCACGTGCCGGAGGGCGGCGCCGTGCCTTGCGACGGCGTGCTGGAAAGCACGGGCGCGCGCATCGACCAGTCGCGCTGGACCGGCGAATCCCGGGCGCGGCACCATCGGCGTGGCGATACGGTTTCGGCAGGCGGCGTGACACTCGATGGTCCGCTGGAATTGCGCGTCGCGCGCGCGCTGGCTGCGAGTTCATGGTCCGCGATCGAGCGGTTGACCGAGTCCGCGCAACATGCGCGCGAGCTCGCGGGGGATGCCGATCGCCCCGCCGTGCGGCGGTTCGTCTGGCGGGTGCTGGCGTTGGCCGCGGCGACCGCCGGGTGCTGGCTGTGGCGCGACCCCGCGCGTGCGTTCGACGCCACCGTCGCAGTGCTGGTGGTGGCATGTCCTTGTGCGTTCGGGCTGGCGGCGCCGGCGGTGCTGACGCGCACGCTTGCATTGCTGTCGCGGCGTGGCGTGCTGACGACGCGCGCGGCGGCATTGCGCGCACTGGCCGGTGTCGATGTCGCGCTTTTCGACAAGACCGGTACGTTGACTGAGCCGGCTTGGGACGAAGCGCGCGTGCAAACCTTCCGGGGCGTGTCGGATGACCAGGCGCGGCGTTGGGCCGTGGCGCTGGCCCGCGAAAGCAGCCATCCGGTCGCGCAGGCGGTCGCGCGTGCATCAGCCGGGGAGGTGCCGCTGGCGAATGACGTCGAAGTCGTCGCCGGCGGCGGGGTGTGCGCGGTGGTCGAGGGGAACCTGCTGCGGCTCGGCCATGCCGCTTTCGCCGGTGCAGGCCGCGACGACGACGCGTTGTGGCTCTCGGATCAGGAAGGTCCGCTTGCGCGCCTGCCGATCGTCGAAGGCGTGCGCGAAGACGCGCGTGCCTGCGTTGGGGCGCTGCGCGCGGCGGGTGTCGCCTGCACGCTGGTCAGCGGAGATGCGCCTTCCCGCGTGCAGGCGATCGCGGCGCGGCTTGGCATCGCGGAATTCCATGCGCGCCAGACGCCGTTCGACAAGCTGGCGCGCGTACGCGCTGCGCAGGCGGCGGGACACGTCGTGTTGGCGGTGGGCGACGGCGGCAACGATGCCGCGGCCCTGGCCGGGGCCGATGTATCGGCGACGCCGGGCGACGCGGTCGACCTTGCGCGGGCCCGCGCCGACCTGCTGCTAGCGGGCGGGCTGGCGGGCTTGCCGCTGGCGCGCGCGATGGCGGGGCAGGCGGTCCGGATACTGGCGCAGAACCGGCGCTGGTCACTGGTCTGGAACCTCGGTGCCATGCCGTTCGCGGCGTTGGGCTTCGTACCACCGTGGCTTGCTGCGGTCGGCATGTCGCTGAGCTCGCTGGCGGTGGTGCTGAACAGCCTGCGCATCCGAGCAGCCCGCGCGCCGGACGAGCCGCCGATGACCTTGCGCGAGCGCACCGCATGAACGCGCTGCTGATCCTGATCCCGATTTCGCTGGTGCTGGCGGTCGTGGCCGTCGGTGTGTTCTTCTGGGCGGTCAACCACGCGCAGTTCGAGGATCTGAATACGCCGGGGGTGCTGCCGTTGCTCGACGACCCGCCGTCCGAGCCCCAGGGACAGGCGAAAGCGACGGAAGCAGGGGGTCAGAGTGTGCTTTCACCAGACCCCTCGGGTCAACCTGGAGGACGGTCGGAAAGTGCACTCTGACCCCGGTTTCTGCAGGACCGGTTCTAGCGGTTGAACACCAGGTTCACCATCACCAGGGTGGCGACCAGCATCAGCATGGTCAGCGGCAAGCCCACGCGCACGAAGTCGCGCGGCTTGTAGCCGCCGGGGCCAGCCACGATCAGCAGCGTCGGGCTGGCGCCCGGAATCAGGAATGTGTTCGACACCGACAGCGCCACGATCAACGCATAGACGCTCGGGTTGCCGCCCGACGCCAGCGCGATGTTGATGGCCATCGGCACCATCATCACTGCGGTGCCGACGTGCGAGATGATTTGCGAGAACAGCAGTGCCAGGATGGCGATGAACGCCTGGATCAGCCACTGCGGCATCCCGCCGAGGTAGACCATGATTTCCTGGGCGATCCACGCGGCGGTGCCGGTGGAATCCATCGAGATCCCGAGCGGGATCAGGCAGGCCATCACGAAGATGGTCTTCCAGTTGATCGCGCCGTAGGCTTCGTCCATGTTGAGCACGCCGGCCAGCAACATGCCGACCGCGCCCGTCATCATCGCCACCGCGAGGCGCAGGTCCGTGAACAGCCCCAGCGCCATCGCGAGCCCGAAAAACGCCAGCGCATAACGCACTTTCCCGGGCCGTTGTTCTTCACCGCTCGGGATGTCGGTGACGGGCACGATGTCGCGGCTTTCAGCGGCCAGCGCCAGATCGCGCCAAAAGCTGTGCAGCACCAGCGAATCGCCGGCGCGCAGCGCGTGCTTGCGCACGTCCTCGCCACGTGTCACCTGATCGCCGTGGTTCACCGCCAGCACCGAAATCCCGTAGCGCTTGCGCAGGCGCAGCTCGCCGACCTGCTGCTTGATGAATTTCGACTGCGGCGGGATCACCACTTCGGAAATCCCCGCGCGGGTCGGGTTGAACATGTCGGCCAGCGCCTGGATGCGATTGCCGGCACGGCATTGCATCGCCTGCGCGAATTCGTTGACCTCGGGGCGCGAGCCCAGCACGCCCAGCACGGTGCCCACCCAGATCATCTGGTCGGACGGCGGGGCGAGGCGCGATTCGTTGCCGTTCTTGATCGCAAGGATCAGTGGTGCGTTTTCAAGCGTCTCGGCCTCGCCGATGCTCATGCCGACCAGCGGACTGTCGGCGGTCACCGTCAGCTCGATGACCTCGCCTTCGATGCCGTAGGTATCGGCGAAGTAACTTTCGGTGCGCCCGGGCGTGACCTTGGGCCGATCCTCGCTGTCGTCCGGCATCACGCGTCGGGTGAAGAGTGCGAAATAGCCGATGCCCACCAGCAGCAGCGGGATGCCGATCGGCGTGATCGAAAACAGCGAGAACGGCGCGATCGTCTGTGCGCCCGGCGGCAGGTTGCGGTTGGCGCTGGCGATCAGGTCGTTCAACAGGATCAACGGCGAATTCGAGATCAACGTCATGCTGGTGCCGGCGAGGATGCAGCATGCCATCGGCAGCAGCAGGCGCTTCAGCGGCACGCCGGTGCGCGCGGAAATGCGGCTGGCCACCGGCAGGAACAGCGCAGCCAGGGCCTGGCTCTGGATGATCGACGACAGGATTCCGACCGTGGAATTGAGCAACAGCGAAACACGGCTTTCGACACCGCCGGAAAGACGGAGGATGAACGATGCCGCGCGGTTCAGCACGCCGGTGCGATCGAGCCCCGCGCCCATGATCATGATGCCGATCAACGACAGCACCGCGTTGGACGCGAAACCATCGAACAGCTGCGTCACCGGCATCAAGCCGGTGATTCCGATCACCACCACGATCAGCAGCGCAACGATGTCCGCACGCACCCATTCCAGGATCAGCATGATCACGGTGAAGCAGACCAACCCGAGCACCAGCATCATGTCGGGGGTGAGGGTCAGCTCCATCGGGCCAAGGTCCGGTCAGGTCGGAAAATTCAAAAGGGTCGATGATGGTGGCACGCGGTCATACAACAAATCCGTAACCGGATGGCCGAGATCGAGACCGCGCCGCTCGAAGCGCGTTTCGATCCGCCATTCGGGTCGCTTCGATTCGCCGCTTTCCCCTGCGCGCAATCGCCAGCCCGGTTGCGCGGCCAGCACTTCCTGCATGTGCGAAGCATACTCGGGCCAGTCGGTGGCGAGGTGCAACAGGCCGCCCGGTTTCACGCGGTCGGTGAGCAGTTCCACGAAGGCGGGCTGGATCAGGCGCCGCTTGTGGTGGCGCTTCTTGGGCCATGGGTCGGGAAACCAGATGCGCACTTCGTCGAGCGCGGCCTCGGGAATTTCGTCCCGCAGCACTTCCACCGCATCGTGGTTCCAGATGCGGACGTTGCCGGCAGCGTGCGCGGCCAGCGTGTTCATCAGCCGGCCGACGCCGGGCCGGTGCACCTCGATGCCGAGGTAATCGCGCGCGGGATCGTGGCCGCCTGCCCAGGCGAGCGCCTCGCCGTTGCCGAAACCTATTTCCAGCACGCGTGGCGCGCGACGGCCGAACAGCGCGTCGAGGTCGCGCGATGCCCCGGTGTAATCGACGCCGAAGCGCGCCCAGTGCTCTGCGAATGCGCGCTGCTGGGCGGGGGTGATGCGGCCCTCTCGCAATACGAAGCTGCGGATGCTGCGGCGGTGGGGTGTATCGGGCGGTTCGCTGCCGGATGCCATCCGCGCGGGCTCAGGCGATCAGGCCATCGACCGGACTGGACGCCGACGCAAAACGCTTGCGCGGAATGCGCCCGGCGCGGAATGCCGCGCGCCCGGCTTCGATCGCACATTTCATCGCGTGCGCCATCAGCACCGGATCCCTGGCGTGCGCGATCGCGGTGTTCATCAGCACACCGTCGCAGCCAAGTTCCATCGCCAGCGAAGCATCGGACGCAGTACCGACGCCGGCATCGACGATCACGGGAATCTTTGCGTTCTCCACGATTTCCATGATGGTGTAGCGATTCTGGATGCCAAGTCCGGAGCCGATCGGCGCAGCCAGCGGCATCACCGCGGCGCAGCCGAGTTCCTCGAAGCGCCGCGCCAGCAGCGGATCGTCGGTGGTGTAGACCATCACGTCGAAGCCGTCCTTCACCAGCGCAGCCGCGGCGTCCAGCGTGGTGATGACATCCGGAAACAGGGTCTTCTGGTCGCCGATCACCTCGAGCTTGATCAGCGAATGCCCATCCAGCAATTCACGTGCGAGCCGGCAGGTGCGCAGGGCTTCCTCGACACTGTGGCAACCCGCGGTGTTGGGGAGCAGGGTGTAGCGGTCGAGCGGCAACGCATCCAGCAGGTTCGGCTCATCCGGCTTCTGGCCGAGGTTCATCCGGCGTACCGCGAAGGTGACGATTTCCGAGCCTGCGGCTTCGGTGGCGCGACGGGTTTCGTCGAGATCCTTGAACTTGCCGGTGCCGGTCAGCAGGCGCGAGCGGAACGTATGGCCGGCGATGACCAGCGGATCGGGGATGTCGGATGAAGCGGTTTGCGGCAGGGCGTTCATGGCGTGCTTGCGGGTAAGCAAAAGGCAATTGTAGTACGTGCCTGGCATTGCCTCGCGAACGAGCGGCCATCGAAAAAAAGAGTCCTGCCATTGGGGAATAGACCGCGCTCGCTTCGCGAGCGGACGCCGTTGCCAAGCTCAGCCATCCAGGCCTCGCAAAGCAACCCGGCCCTCGGCATCCTGCTCCGGGCGCTCGGCTTCGCACGCGATGCCCCCGGCATCGCGTAAGCGCTCAGCCTCCCCCAATCGCCTGCACGATCTCCACGCGGTCGCCATCCTTCAATTCATGCTGCGCATGGCGACTGCGCGGCACGATTTCGCGATTCACTTCGACGGCGACGCGGCGCTCGCCGTGGCCGGTTTCGGCGAGCAGGCCCGCAACGGTGGTCGCGGCCGCGCATTCATGCGGCTGGCCATTGAGATAGATCTGCATGCGCGAAGTCTAGCGCCGCACGCTGGACAGTGGCCTGCCGTGGCGAGCCGGACCAGCGACGGTCGTTCCGGCGCCCGAACCTGCCGGAGATTCCACACGTACCGTCGCCGCTGCACGCGGCAGTGATCACGGGCGCTTCGGGAATTGCTGGTCGCTGCTCGGAGGCGGACGCTTGTGCGGGGACTCGCGATGTTCGGGCGCCGGGCGGTTGCGGGGCGGCGGTGTGTAGCGCTGCGGCGCACGCTGTGTTTCCTGTTGGCGCATTTGCTGCTGGCGCTGCATTTCGACCGCGCGCTCTTGTTGCTGCATCTGCATCGAACGCTGCTGCTGCATCTGCCGTTGCTGTTGCGCGGCCTGTCCGCGTTCGCGCTGCTGCGCCTGCATCTGGGCCTGCCGTTGCTGTTGCGCGACCTGTGCGCGCTCGCGCTGTTGTACCTGCATCTGCGCCTGCCGCTGCTGTTGCATTTGCTGCTGGCGCGTGCGTTGTTGGGCGGCTTGTTCGCGTTGCGACTGCATGCGCGCCTGCTGGGCCTGCCGTTCGCGTTCGCGCTGCTGCGCCTGTTCCTGAAACTGGCGCCGTTGCTGCTGTTCGCGCTGTTGCGACCGGATTTCGGGCGCGCGCGGTTGCGGCGTCACGCGACTTCCGGCTGTTTGCGGCGCGCGTTCGATCGGCCGCACGACGGGCAGGCGCCCGGGCTGGGGCGTGTCGCGTTGCGGTTCGCCGGCGGGCCGGATCGCCGGGGTGCGCGGCAAGGTTCCGGGTTCGCCCGGATGCGCGAAGCGCGCGCTGGGCAATTCGCCCGTGCGCCGGGTGGGCTGCACTGGCTGGTTGCGCGAGGGAATCGGGTGCACGTTGTTCTTGAATGGTTCGGTGGGGCCGACATGGCGCGCGGAAGGCTCGGCCGGCCGCGGCTGCACCACGGAACGCGCCGGTTGGTTGCGCGCCGCCGGTTCGGCCGAACGCGCCCGCGTCGCGCCCTGCCGTGCTTCGGCAACGGCCGGTACCAGTTTGACGCGGTCGTTGCGGGGCGTTGCCCCGGGACGGGTCTTGCGCAGATCCTGCATTTGGGCGGGCGTGAGCGGCTGGCCGTGTTGCCGGGCGATCACTTTTTCGCGCGCCGCGAATTCGACCGGTCGCGGCGGCGGCTGGTGCCGCGCCACCACCGGCCGTGCGAACGGTTCGCGGCTACGGAGCAGGGCGGGGCGGGACGTCGGCTCGCGCACGCCGATGCTGGCCTTGCCGGGATTCACGCCGGGACGCAGGGCGACTTCGCTGCGTTGCAGCTGCGTGCGGTTCAACTTGAGTATCGCCGGGTGCACGGGGCGCGCGCCGGTGAACACGTCCCGGGGCACGGCCGTCACGGCGCCCGGCATCCCGCGATAGGCATAGTCGTGGCGCCCGCGGGGCATGCGGCCCGCGCGGTAATCGCCGTAGAAATTGTTGATGACCGTCTGGTTGACGTATACGTTGCGGATGTTCGTGACGTTGACATTGGTGAAGTAACGCCGCGAGGCGGGGAACCACGGCATGTACACATCGCGCGGCCCCAGCGGGAACCACCCCACCGGCCCGCCGCCGCTGATCCGGATCGACACCGACAGCCCCGACCCGCCCACGAATGCCACCAGGGCGGGCGCGTACACCGGCCGTACGTGCACCGGCCCCGGCATCCAGCCCCAGCGGTTGCGCGCGTACACCCAGCGTCCGTAGTGGAAGGGCGCGAAACCCCATGGCTGGTTGTCGACCCACGTCCAGCCCCACGGCTCGATCCACGCCCAATGGCCGTAGCGATACGGCGCCCAGCCGACCGGCACGGAAGTCGGATACCAGACGTTGCCGTACTCGGGCACGTCATTCCATTGGCCGTATTGATAGAGGTCGTCGCCGCCGATCATGCCGGACGGCACGTATTGTTCCTGTTGCTGCGCGTAGCGTTGGTAATTCGCATCACGCGTTTCGCAGAAGCGGTCGAAATCGTCCGGCCGGGGCAGCCCGGTTTCATCGATGCTCGCGAGCGCCGAATCGTTGAAACGATACGAGGTGCCTTCGGCCACCGGATGGCTGACGCCGTTCTCGCCGTACACGATGCCCGAGCCGCGGAACACGGTGACCATGCTGCCGGTGCCGTCGGGATTGTCGTCGACGCGATAAATGCCGGGCGTCGATGCCACGAATGCAACGGTCGGGGTGTCGACTTCGAAGTTCGCGCCCTCGTCGAGCCGGTGCACCGCGAGGTTCAGCGTGCCCTGGGAGAGTTCGATCTGGACGTTGTCCTGGTCGAGATCGAGGAAATCGAAGGCGCTGCCGTTGTCGATGCGGATGGAAGCGTCGCCGAGCTCCAGCGCCGCGCGGCCATCGTCACCGGTCAACAGGCGGTCGCCGATCACCATCGGGCGGTTGATTTCGACCGATCCCCAGGCGTTCTCGCCGGCCGGGGCGAATTGCACCTGGCCGGAAAGGTATGCGAGCCGCGCGACGCGGCCCGGCATCGTGTCGGCAGCGCCATAGTCCTGCGACGGATCCTGCGGAGCGTCGTACGAAGACGAATCGTCGTATTGCTGCGCCTGCACTGCGGCCGCGCCGATCGCGAGGGCGCACGCGGCGCCGGCAACCAGGATCAGGCGCGGAAGGCGGAAGCGGGTCATGGCAACCCCCGAGTGGGTCGGGGCGCGTTGGCGGGTCGTCGGCGCGGCGCCCCTTCGTCCGACGTGCATATCTCAAGGCCTGCGTGCTGAACGCCGGCCTGCTGGATCCACTATCCAAAGCGCAGCCCAAGAAAGTGTTTAGCGGGCGTTCGGAGGCCGTTGCGTGGCCGGCGTACGCGTCGTTACCATCGGACCTCACGGCGCGGGTGTAGCTCAATGGCAGAGCTGTAGCTTCCCAAGCTACTGACGAGGGTTCGATTCCCTTCACCCGCTTGTCTTGAAGCCGTCTTGCAGATTGCTGTTCAAGGGATATGCAACGCTTCCGCGGCTCGGACCATCCGTGTTCCCCCAACCCCCATCCGCCCGCTTGCTTTCGCACGCAAGCGGCTCGCCACCTTGATTCAAGGGGGCAGAAAATCCTGCCATGGGGTCTGCATCAGTGAAGATCGCGATCCTGTCCCGCAACTCGCGCCTGTATTCCACGATGAGGCTGGTCGCGGCGGCGCGCGCGCGCGGGCATCGGGTGCGGGTGCTCGATCCGCTGCGTTGTTACCTGCGCATCGCGCACGACGGTTTCGCGCTGCATTACGGCGGCCGGGCACTGAAGGGCTTCGATTGCGTGATTCCCCGCATCGGCGCGTCGGTCACCTTTTACGGTACCGCGGTGTTGCGCCAGTTCGAGATGATGGGCGTGTACACCCCCAGTTCCTCGGACGCGGTGCTGCGCGCACGCGACAAGTTGCGGAGCCTGCAACTGCTCGCGAAGCACGGCATCGACTTGCCGGTGACGGTGTTCGGCGACAACCCCGACGACACCGCCGACCTCATGAACATGCTGGGCCCGCCGCCGCACGTGATCAAGCTCAACGAAGGCGCGCAGGGCAGCGGCGTCGTGTTGGCGGAAAAGCCTGCGGCCTCGCAGAGCGTGATCGAAGCGTTCCGGGGACTCTACGCGAACTTCCTGGTGCAGGAGTTCGTGCGCGAAGCGAACGGCCGCGACATTCGCTGTTTCGTGGTCGGCGACCAGGTGGTAGCCGCCATGCAGCGCGCCGCGGTGGACGGCGACTTCCGCGCCAACCTGCACCGCGGAGGCACCGGCAGCCCGGTGAAACTGGGCACGGCGGAGCGCCGCATCGCCCTGCGCGCAGCCAAGGTGCTGGGCCTCGGCATCGCGGGCGTGGACCTGCTGCGTTCCGCGCGCGGCCCGCTGGTGCTGGAGGTCAACGCGTCACCGGGCCTGGAAGGCATCGAATCCGTGACCGGGGTGGACGTGGCGGATGCGGTAGTCCAGCACATGGCAAAGACTCTGCTTGATCCGGTCCGGCAGGCTACTCCACGATGCAGGTAGTACGAAAATAATCGTTGACAGCGTGCGCGCACTTTGCCTAGGATGCCGGGGAACCGCCGCCAATCCGGCGCGGAAATCCCGCCAACTCACGCCGCAGGGGTGTCCAGTGAAAATCTCCAGTCCGTTGCTCTATTCGTTCATGGCCGGCGCATTGGTCCTGCAGGGTTGCGCCACGACGGGCAGCACCCAACCAGGCGAGGGGATGGCCGTGGTTCCGGCCGCCACTCAAGCCCCGGTGGCCCGCACCGCGGGTGCGCCCGCGGCGGCCATTCCGGAAGAAGACGGCAAGCCCGTCGTGAAGGCAGACAGCAAGGAGAACTTCGAAGCAATCGTCGCGGCCATTCACCAGCAGATGCAACCCGGCGGTCGCTGGCAGTTCACCGATGCCAAGGAGCGTGCAACGATCGACGCAAGTTTTGCCGGCATGGGCAAGTTGTACGACCAGTTCGGCAGCGTGGACAAGATGGACCAGGCCGCCAAGGTGCAGTTGCTCGCCGACCAGAGTACTGTCAACGCCATTCTTACCAAGAAGGACGGGGATCGCCTGGTTTGCGAGACCGTGATGCCGGTCGGATCCCATTTGCCGAGGAAAACCTGCAAGACCTACGCGCAGATGCAGGCCGAACAAAATGGTGCGCAGGAATTCCTGCGCAATCGCGCCATGCAAAATTCCCCGCAAATGATGAGCGGGCACTGATGCCGGCATGAGCCGTCGAGCCTCGCGTGTGATGTCCGCGGCGAGGTCGCGACGCGGCTGGCGGAAGGGACGCGGTGGAGGGTGGCACCGGGTTTGGCCCGGCGTCACGATGCCGCAATCGCACGAGGCTTGGCTCCAGTCACCATGACCGGTCGCAATACAGCACTGCGCCCCACCGAGGCCGAACTCGCCATCCTGCAGGTGCTGTGGGAACAGGGCGCCTGCACGGTCCGCGAGGTGCATGAGGTGCTGCATCGGCGCGATGGCACGGGATATACCACCGCACTCAAGCAGCTGCAGATCATGTTCGACAAGGGATTGGTCGAGCGCGACGAGTCGCAGCGTGCGCACGTGTACCGTGCGGCGGTCAGCAAGGAGCGCACCCAGAAGCGGTTCTTGTCGGACATCCTGCAACGCGTATTCGACGGGTCGCCTTCAAGGCTCGTATTGCAGGCATTGGGTGACCACAAGGCCAGTCGCGAAGAGCTTGACGAGATCCGCACGCTGTTGAACCGCCTCGACAAGGACGCGGGCCCATGAGCGTGTTCGAGATCGCGTCGGCGGGCATATCCGCGTTGGGCTGGTGCCTGTTGCAGTTCGTGTGGCAAGCCGCTGTCGTCGGCGCCGGGTACGCAGTCGTGCGGCTGGTGCTGCCGCGCGGCAATCCGCGTTACCTCGCCGCGATCCTGGCGCTGGCGGTCATGGCCGCGTGTCCGGTCTTCACCTGGCACGCGATCGCGGCCCGCGCGCCGGCGGACGCATTGTCCGGGATGGTCGTGACCGGAACATCCGCCCTCGCAGCTGCGCCAGCCGCATCGGCGCGGAGCTGGGGCATGCTGGTGCAAGCGGTGTTGCCCTGGCTGGTGCTGGCGTGGGCGGCGGGCGTGGCGGCCCTGGGCGTCCGGGTGATCCGGCAGTGGCGCTGCCTGCGTTCGATGCTGAAAATGGCGGAAAGCCTTCCGGACTGGCAGGCGCGCGCGCGGATTTTTGCCGACCGCATGGGCTTGCGCCGGTTGGTGCCGGTGCTGGCCAGCGTACGCGTGGCGACGCCGACGCTGATCGGCTGGTTGCGACCGGCGGTCGTGATGCCGGTGGCGGTGCTGACGCGCATGCCGGCCTCCCAAATCGATCTGGTGTTGGCGCACGAGCTGGCGCACCTGAAGCGTTTCGACCATATCGCCAACCTGTTCCAGGTCGTGCTGGAGACGTTGTTCTTCTATCACCCGGTGGTGCACTGGATCTCGCGCGAGGCGCGCAACGAGCGTGAGCTGTGCTGCGACACGCTCGCGCTGCGCGTGACCGGTGGCGGGCGCCGGGATTTCGTGGCCGCATTGGCAAGCCTCGAAGAGCTTCGCGCCGGACGCGCCGACCTGGCGTTGGCGGCCAGCGGCGGCGTGCTGGCCGAACGCGCGTGGTTCATCGCGGGTGCTGCGCCGGGGCGTCCGCAGCGGCCACTGCGGAACCATGTCGTTTTGGCGATGGCCGCCACGTTGCTCGTGGGGCTGGGCGCAATGTGGTGGCATGACACCGTTTTGCAGCAGCGCACCTCTGCGTTACTGGCCGCAACCGATGCATCCAGCTTGCGTGCGGCGATCCGGGATTCACTGGTCCAGCCCGTACTGTTGCAGGCGGGCGACGTGCCCGGCAAGCCTTCGCTGCTGCCGGTGCGTCATGCCGCGGTGGCCACCTCGGCCGGCAAGAAAACGCCATCCCCGTCCGCGGTCAGGATCGCGCCCGTCGGGGCGCCGGCATTCCTTTTGCGCGATGCGGCACTCCAGGTTGCCCCCGTTGCCCTGGTCGCGGCGCCCGAGCGCGGGGCGGTGCAACAACTGGCCGATGCACCCCGCGCACTGCACACGGTGCCGCCGGTCTACCCTTCCGACGCCTTGTTGAACGCGGTGCAGGGGACAGTCGTCGTCGAATTTTCCCTGGATGCGGCCGGCGTGCCGCGCGACCTCGACATCACGGGCGCCAGCCAGGGACAGTTCGACGCCGCCGCCATGCAGGCGCTGGCGAGTTGGCGATTCGCGCCACCTGATGCTCCCGGCCGGCGCTATCGCCAGTCTTTCACGTTCCAGTTGGGCGCGGAAACTGCCGCCGACGCAACTGTCGCGCGCGGCTGCCTGGTCAGGACCGGTTCGCACATCTGCCGCCAGGTGGCGCCGGACATTCGCGTCCTGCAAAAGCCCGGCCACTGACCGGTGGCAGCGGCTCCGGAGCGTCCGGGACCGATTCTCGGTAAGCTTGCACCGGCGCGCAGGAGCGCGTGCTACCCGGAATTCCCATGCGCGTACTGGTGATCGAGGACAACAACGACATCGCCACCAATATCGGCGACTACCTGGAAGACCGCGGCCATGTGGTCGACTTCGCCGGCGACGGCGTGACCGGTCTGCATCTGGCGGTGGTCAACGAGTTCGACGTGATCGTGCTGGACCTCACGCTGCCCGGCATGGATGGCATCGAGGTCTGCAAGAAGCTGCGTGGCGAAGCCCACAAGCACACTCCGGTTCTGATGCTGACCGCGCGCGATGCGTTGGAGCAGAAGCTCACCGGATTCGAATCGGGCGCCGATGACTACATGACCAAGCCCTTCGCGCTGCAGGAACTCGCCGCGCGCCTGGAGGTGCTGGCGCGGCGCGGCAAGGGGCCGAAGAGCCGGGTGCTCAAGATCGCCGACCTCAGTTACAACCTCGATACGCTGGTCGTGGTGCGTGCCGGTCAGTCGATCCAGTTGAACCCGATCGGCCTGAAACTGCTGCAGGCGCTGATGGAAGCCAGCCCTTCGGTGGTGACCCGCCAGGACCTCGAACAGAAAGTATGGGGCGAGGAGTTGCCCGATTCCGATTCGCTGCGCGTGCACATCCACGGCCTGCGCGCCGCCATCGACAAACCCTTCGACAAGCCGCTGATCCACACCCGCCACGGCATCGGCTACCGCATGGTCGATCCGGATGCAGTCCCGGCGTAAGCTTCGCTTCCGGCTGATCGTTACCTTCGTGCTGTTCGGCTTCGGCCTCAGCGCGCTGTTCGCCGTGGCTTCGCTGTACGTGCGGGCGAAGGTCGAGAACCAGCTGATCGACCAGAGCCTCGAGGCCGATCTTCGCCAGGCCGTCGAAAACAAGCACCTGCATCCCGAACAGCCGCCGCATTCGGACCTGATCGTGGTGTGGTTCTGGAGCGACCGCACGGTTTACCAGGCGCCGCTGGCCTGGCAGGGCCTCGCGCCCGGCGTGTACGACATGCGCGGCGGCAGCGATGGCATGCCGCAGCGCTACAAGCTGGCGGTGGTGCGCAAGTACGGCCTGGATGCCTTTCTCACCTACGACATCAGCCGCGAAGACCTCGGCAAGCGCCAGTTGATCACCGCGCTGGTCGCTGCGGTGATCCTGTTCACCCTGTTGTCACTGGCGGTGGGTTACTGGCTGTCGCACCGGGTGATGCGCCCTGTCACCGAACTGGCGCAGCGTCTGCGCGCATTCCGCAGCGGCCGCCAACTGGAACCACTGGCCCCGCACTTCGCCGAAGACGAGGTGGGCGAACTCGCTGCCGCACTGGACGACTACGCGCAACGCCAGAGCGCGCTGATCCAGCGCGACCGCGAGTTCAATTCCGATGTCAGCCACGAACTGCGTACGCCGCTTGCGGTGATTGCCAGTACCACCGAGTTGCTGGTGGCGACGCCGGACCTGCCGGAAAAATTGCGCACGCGGTTGCAACGCATCGAGCGCGCGGTGCGGCAGGCGACCGAACTCACCCAGGCGCTGCTGCTGCTTTCGCGCGCGGAGCGCTCGGGGCCCGTCGACGGCGAAACCACCGATGTCGCGAAAGTCGTCGCCGAGGTGATCGACACCCATCGTCCCGGCGTCGCCCGCAAGCCGATCGAGCTGCGCGCCGAAGTCGAAGCGCAGGTGATGGTCGAGGCGCCCTCCTCGGTGGTGGCGGTGGCGCTCGGCAACCTGGTCGGCAACGCCTGCAAGTACACCCAGGAAGGCGAGATCGTGGTGCGGGTGCAGGCGGGCCGCGTGCGGGTCGAGGACACCGGACCCGGCATCAAGGCCGAAGACGCCGAACACCTCTTCGAGCGCGGTGTGCGCGGCGAGGGCGAAACCGTCAAGGGTGCCGGGCTGGGCCTGGCCATCGTGCGTCGGCTGTGCGAACTCTATGGCTGGCGGGTGTCGCTGGCACCGCGCGCGGAACGTGGCGCGGTGGCTACGCTGGACTTCGAAATCCCGGCCGAGCGTTGATCCCGCATTCGTTGGATTGCGTCCCGTTTTGCCGGGCGGGTCAAGGCGTATACTCGGCGCCGCTCGGGGCAGCGCCGCCAACGCTGGAACGAAGCTTGCGCGACGCGTGGGCGTCGGGCACAGTGACGCCGACTGCCTGGCGTGGCCCGGCGGAACCGCGCTTTCCTGGAGGGGGTTCATGGATATCGCCGAACTGCTGGCCTTTTCGGTCAAGAACAAGGCTTCGGACCTGCACTTGTCGGCCGGGCTGCCGCCGATGATCCGCGTGGACGGCGACATCCGCCGCATCAACCTGCCGGCGCTCGAACACAAGCAGGTGCACGCGCTGGTGTACGACATCATGTCGGACAAGCAGCGGCGCGATTACGAAGAATTCCTCGAGGTCGACTTCTCGTTCGAGATCCCCGGCCTCGCGCGTTTCCGCGTCAACGCGTTCAACCAGAACCGCGGCGCCGGCGCGGTGTTCCGCACCATTCCGGCCGAAGTCTGGACGCTCGAAGACCTCGGCACGCCAAAGGTCTTCAAGGACCTGATCGACCAGCCCCAGGGCCTGATCCTGGTGACCGGGCCGACCGGTTCGGGCAAGTCCACCACGCTCGCCGCGATGGTCGACCACGTCAACAAGAACCACTACGGGCACATCCTTTCCATCGAGGACCCGATCGAATTCGTGCACACCGCGCAGAAGTGCGTGATCAACCAGCGCGAGGTGCACCGCGACACCCTCGGCTTCAACGAGGCGCTGCGTTCGGCATTGCGCGAAGACCCGGATTACATCCTGGTCGGCGAAATGCGCGACATCGAAACCATCCGCCTCGCGCTGACCGCCGCGGAAACCGGACACCTGGTGTTCGCGACGTTGCACACCAATTCGGCGGCCAAGACCATCGACCGCATCATCGACGTCTTTCCGGCCGGCGAGAAGGCCATGGTGCGCTCGATGCTGTCGGAATCGTTGCGCGCCGTGATCACCCAGACGCTGCTGAAGAAGGTCGGCGGTGGCCGCACCCCGGCATGGGAAATCATGGTCGGCATCCCCGCGATCCGGAACCTGATCCGCGAGGACAAGGTCGCCCAGATGTATTCGTCGATCCAGACCGGCCAGCAGTTCGGCATGCAGACCATGGACCAGTGCCTGCAGGACCTGGTGCGCCGCGGCCTGGTGACGCGCCAGGATGCGATGGCACGCGCCAAGGTGAAAGAGGTATTCAAGTGAGTGCAGGATGCACCCACGCCGTGCAGGTCATGGATGGCCGATGATACGGCGTCCAGCTTTTGACCGGAGGATCCCTGATCCCGGGAGCAACCCATGAGCGCAGTCGATTTCTCGTCCTTCCTCAAGCTGATGGTGCACAAGAAGGCGTCCGACCTCTTCATCACGGCCGGCGTCGCGCCATCGATCAAGGTCAACGGCCGCATCGTGCCGATCACCCAGACGCCGCTGTCAGCGCAGGACGCGCGCGACATGGTGCTGAACGTGATGAACCCGCTGCAGCGCGAAGAATTCGAAAAAACCCACGAATGCCAGTTCGCGATCGGGGTCGCGGGTGTCGGCCGGTTCCGCGTGTCGTGCTTTTACCAGCGCAATTGCGTGGGCATGGTGCTGCGCCGGATCGAGTCGAAGATCCCGACCATCGAGGAACTCAACCTGCTGCCCATCGTCAAGCAGCTCGCGATGACCAAGCGCGGTATCGTGATCTTCGTGGGCGCGACCGGCGCGGGCAAGTCGACGTCGCTGGCTTCGATCGTCGGCTACCGCAACCAGAACTCGACCGGTCACATCATCACCATCGAAGACCCGATCGAATACGTGCACAAGCACGAAGGCTGCATCATCACCCAGCGCGAACTCGGGATCGACACCGACAGTTGGGAGAACGCGCTGAAGAACACCTTGCGCCAGGCGCCCGATGTGATCCTGATCGGCGAGGTGCGCACCCGCGAGACGATGGAATACGCGATCCACTTTTCCGAAACCGGCCACCTGGTGCTGTGCACCTTGCACGCCAACAACGCCAACCAGGCGCTCGAGCGCATCATCCACTTCTTCTCCGAGGACGTGCGCGAGCAGCTCTACATGGACCTCTCATTGAACCTGAAGGGCGTGGTGGCGCAGCAACTGATCCCCACGCCCGACGGCAAGGGCCGGCGCGTGGCGATGGAAGTGATGCTGGGCACGCCGCTGGTGCAGGACTACATCCGCAAGGGCGAGATCCACAAGATCAAGGACGTGATGAAGCAGTCCACCAACCTCGGCATGTGCACCTTCGACCAGAACCTGGTCGAGCTGTACCACGCCGGCCACATCAGTTACGAGGATGCGCTGCGCTACGCCGATTCGGCGAACGAAGTCCGGCTGGCCATCAAGCTGGCGCAGGGCGGCGATGCCCACTCGCTGTCGCAGGGCCTCGGCGATGTGGACCTGGTGGAGACGGCCGAGAAGGGCCACCGGCTCTGAGGGTTGCGCGCGACGCCCGCCAACAAAAACCCGGGCGCATGGCCCGGGTTTTTGTTTCACGGAACGGTGGAATGCGTTGGACGCATCTCAGCGGTGCTTCACGTCCGTCTCGAAGTGCAGGCCGTCGCTGTCCAGTTTCACGTCGACGTCGCCGGATTCGACCATCTTGCCCATCTGGTTGAACAGCGCGATTTGCTGTTGCACCTGAGCCTGGCTGGCTGCAGGTGCCATCGCGGCGAAGCGGCCGATCCAGCTTGCGAAGATGCCGTACATCTTGCCGTCGAAGTGCATCCGCAGCAGCTTGTCGCCGTTGCCCCCGGAAGCACTCAGCGTGCCGCCGAGCCTGGCGTCCTCACCCTCGCCGACGCCGACCGCCAGCGCCTTGTCGTCGGCCGCGATCCAGCCCTGGTTGCTGCCGCCCAGCATCGCCTGCAGGCGCGGCGGCAGGTCGAACGCCACCGGTTTGCCGTCGGGCGGGATGGACTTCAGCGCGAACTGCGGCATGGTCTGCTGGATCTTCTGCACCAGCTCGGCGGGATTGGAGCTGGCGACCAGCGCGCGGCCGGCGATCTGCGGGCCCGCCTCCCACTTGTCCAGCACCACGCGGAAGCCCTGCAATGAAGCCGCTTCCGGCGGCATCTGCACGGGCGGGTTCGCGGCGGTTTGGGCAAACTTGTTGAGCGACTGCAGCGCCGGGCACTGGTAGGTCCTGGCGGCGGCCGCTTCGGCGCGGCCCTTGATGAACGTCTGCCATTTCTGCAGCGGCAGGGCCATCACCATGTCGAACATGGAGCCGCTCGAGGCTTCGTCCATGCCCGGCACGGGTTGTTTCAGCGCGGTCAGCGCGCCGAGCAGCGAAGACGACAGCTTCACGTCGAGGCTGCCGCGGATGTCCTTGGCCGAATACGTCTGGAATCCCGCGCTGACCAGCGGGGCCTGGTTGGCGATGGACGCGAACTCGCTTGCGCACGCCGGGTTGGCCAGCGCACCGCCCACGTCCCGGGCGAATTCCTGGGTGATGGCGTCCTTGCCGTCGTAGAGATTGGCGAACAGCTTCGGCAGGTCGACATACCCCGAGCCGTAATCGCCGTAGCCGTGCTTGCTGTTCAATCCGGACAGGCGATCGGAGGCATTGCTGGTCGGCTTGGCCAGGCCCAGCAATTGCTTGAGCATGTCCGGGCTGGCATTGGCCGGGGCGAGGGTCGCGACAAGTTGCTTGTCCTCGATGGCCACGAGCACGTGCACCTTGGCATCGGCGCCGCCCAGCACCCAATAGGTCTGCTTGTCCAGCGTCGCGGTCGGCGCGGTGATGCCGGCGCGCTTTTCCACCCGCGCCCAGAACGCCTTGAAAGCGTCCGGCGAGGCGACTGCGATGCGCGCCACCGGTACGTCGCCGATGCCGTAGAACGCGTACAGCGAGGATTGCGAGAAGCCGACCGCTTGCGCCAGTTCCTTGCTGGAATGCACGTTCGCGAGTTCGGCCTGGATCGCGTCGAGGATCTTCGCGACATCCGGATTCTTCTGGCCAATCGTTTCGGCCACCTTCCCGAGCTGCTGGATGCGCGCGGCGATCACGGCATCGTTGGCCTGCCCCCAGGCGGTGGCGACGTCTTCCGGGGTGCCCTTGAAATTGGCGAACAGGTACGGCGTGTCCGCGGGCGCGAAGGTCATCGGCGCATCGGGCGCGACGTGCTTGCCGCAACCCGCGAGCGCGAGGGCGACAACACAGGCAGCCGCAAGGGCTGCGTGGCGCAAGGCAGGACGCATGGACTTTCTCCTTGTTCCCCGGTGAGCAGCGCCCGATTATGCCGGTGTCGCGAGCAGCTCCGCCAGCACGGCCATGCGCGTGGCGACGCCATTGGCGACCTGGTCCAGGATCCGCGATCGCGGGCCATCGGCGACCTCGGGTGCGATTTCGACGCCACGGTTGATGGGGCCGGGATGCAGCACCTGGCACTCGGGTTTGGCCAACGCAAGGCGGCGCGTGTCCAGCCCGTAATGGGCGTGGTAGTCGGCTGCGTCGGGAAACTGGGCGTCGGCCATGCGTTCCTTCTGGATGCGCAACATGATCACCACGTCGGCGCCGGCAAGCGCCATGTCGAAATCTTCCGTCGTTCCGCAGCCGGGAAATTCCCGCAGCGAGTCGGGCAGCATCGCGCGCGGTGCGCACAGGTGGATGTCGCGGACACCCAAGGCGTGCAGCGCCTGCGCATCGGAACGCGCCACCCGCGAGTGGCGGATGTCGCCGCAGATCACGATGCGGAGGTTTTCGAAATCGGGTCGTCGTTGCCGAATCGTCAGCGCATCGAGCAGCCCCTGGGTGGGATGCGCGTGGGTGCCGTCGCCGGCATTGATCACGGCGACCTGACTGCGGGCGTGTTCGGCCAGGTACGCCGGCATGCCGTTCTCGTTGTGCCGTACCACCAGCGCGTCGAGACCCATCGCTTCCAGCGTGTGCAACGTGTCGAGCAGGCTTTCGCCCTTGCTGGTGGACGAGCGCGACAGGTCGAAATTGACGTTGTCGGCACCGAGGCGCTTGGCGGCGAGGACGAAGGACGTGCGCGTGCGCGTGGAGGGTTCGAAAAACAGGGTCAGTACGGTGCGGCCGGTGAGCAGGTCGCGTGGCGCGCCGTCCGCGCGATAGCGCTCGGCGCGGTCGAGCAGGCGCATGATCGTGGCGCGATCGAGATTTTCGAGGGTCAGCAGGTGGCGCATGGAGTTCCTTTTTGCGATCGTCCTTGACCGCTGCTTTGCCGAATCGGTGGTATGGGGTCTGGCGAGGGGTCTGGCGAGGGGTCAGAGTGCACTTTTCGGTGGATGTGTGTTGCCCCCGCGGAAATCGGCGCCGAAAAGTGCACTCTGACCCCAGTTATTCTGACCCCGGTTACTCACGTCTGGGTCAGCCAACTCTCAAGGATAACGGCGGCTGCCAGCGAATCGATGTTTTCCGCGTCGCGGCGGCGGACCGAACCGGCCGCGCGCTGCGCGGCGAAGCGGCGCGCGGCTTCCTGCGAGGTATGCCGTTCATCGACCAGGTGCACCGGCAGCCCGCTGCGCGTGCCCAGCGCAGCGGCAAACGCGCGCGCACCGCGCGTGATCGCCTGTTCGCCGCCATCCAGCGTCAACGGCAGGCCCACCACCAGCGCGTCGGGCCGCCATTCGGACAGCAGCGCGTCGAAGCGCGTCCAATCGGGTTGGCCCTTCTGCGCAAGGAGGGCCGGCAAGGGCCGCGCGGATTGGCTGATGCGGTTGCCGCTGGCGACGCCGATCCGGCGTGCGCCATAGTCGAAGCCCAGTACACAACCAGTCATGGCATGGATAAACAGGGAGGGCGGAGGATGATGTCGGCAGCCGTTGGGCCGGGAAGCACCATTCGATTGCCCCTCGCTGCGGAGCCGCTGTGGTGGAAAGTCAGGCCATGGATGGCCGTTCTGGTGTTTGCAAAGTCGGAGCGTTGCAGCTTGCTCGTGCGCCGCCAAGTGCAGCGATCAGGGACGATCGCACAAATAAACCCTCACGCACGTCCGGAATAGGACGTGAGATTCGCCGGGTTGATGCCCACCAGCGCCACCGCGGCGCCCCAGCGTTCGTCCAGCGCGATATCGAACAGGATGCGTTCGTCGGCCCCAACCGTGAGCCAGGCATTCTCGCGCAGTTCCTGTTCGAGTTGGCCCGCGCCCCAGCCGGCGTACCCGAGCGCCACCAGCGCGCGGTCGGGGCCGTCGCCGTCGGCCATCGCCGCCAGGATGTCGCGTGAAGTGGTGACGGTCAGCGCGTCGTTCACCCGGTAGCTGGAGTCCCATTCGCGCTTGCCCGAGGCGTGCAGCACGAAACCGCGCTCGGGTTGCACGGGGCCGCCGACCAGCACCGGCGCATCGGCCACTTCGGCGCGCTCGCAGGGCATGTGCATCTGCTGCAGGACGTCACCCAGCCGGTAATCGGACAGGCGGTTCACCACCAGGCCCATCGCACCGTCCTCGCTGTGCTGGCACACGAAGGTGATGCCGCGCGCGAAATTGGGGTCGCCCATGCCCGGCATGGCGATGAGGAAATGGCCGGTGAGCACCTGTGCATTGGCGGCACCCAACCGGTCGCCGGAGGGCGCGGCCGCGCCAGTCGGCGGCGCCGGTGGCCGCTTGCCCGTGGCGTCGGACTTCTTGCGCGCGTTCGGATCTTTGTCGGAGGACTTGACCATGACTCGATTGTAGCGCCGCCGGTCGGAACGTCAGCGTGATTCGGCAGCGCGTGTCTGAAGATGATTACCAGGCAGGAATTGCCATGTGCGCGTGATCACGAGTTCGTTGATGCGGTGGCCGGTGGCGTCCTTCTCGACGGGGACCGGCGGGAACGGCGCGGCCAGGTGCACGATGCGCACCGCGGCGTCGTCCAGCACGCGGTGCCCTGAGCTCTGGTTGACGGTGACTTCACGCACATGGCCGTCGGGGGCCAGCACCACGGTGAGGATCAGGTCGCCGTGCAGGTGGCGCAGGCGCGCGGCATCGGGATAGTTGAGGTTGCCGATCCGTTCGATGCGGTGCACCCAGGCCACCTGGTATGCCGCGTACGCGACGCTCCGGGTGTTGGCGGAAACGTACTTGCGGCGCGGGCGGCGCGCATACGCTTCCTGTTCATCGCGCACTTCCTGCGCCAGCCGCGCCATTTCCATCCGCTGCGGCACCGGAAGCGCGGACACTTGCCGGTCGGGCTGCGGCTGGTCGCGGGTATTGCGCTCGCTGGCGACGTGGGTGTCCGCACGCCCAGTAGTCGTGAGGATGTGCGGACCGCTGGCAGCCTGCTGCGCCGGCGACGAAGGCAGCATGGGGACCGGCGCGGCGCCGGCCTGCGTGACCGGCAGCGGTCCGGAAACCGGCGCGCCCGGCCGATGCGCCTTGTCGCTGTTGCCACCCCCGGCATTGTCGGCTTGCGCCAGGAAGTCCGCCTTGTTCGGCGCCTCGGCATTGGAAGTATTGATCAGCGTGACGTCCAGCGTCGGCAGGCTCGGCGCGGGTTTCGCGAAATGAAAGCCGACGCCGAGGATCACGATGCCGTGCAGCATCAGTGAGAACAGCAGGGCGACGCCGATCCGGTTCGGATCGACGTGTGCATGCGCGCCCGCGACGACGGCGTTCACGGCCGGCCGGTTCCCGCTGGGCCCGTGGCTTCGATGGCGTCGAAGACCATGCCGGCGATGTTCAAGCCGAACTGCGCGTCCAGTTCGCGCGCGCAGGTGGGCGAGGTGACGTTGACTTCGGTGAGGTAATCGCCGATCACGTCGAGCCCCGCAAACAGGATGCCGCGCCGCGCCAGCTCCGGGCCCACTTCGGCGGCGATCCAGCGATCGCGTTCCGACAGCGGCTGGCCCACGCCGCGGCCGCCGGCCGCGAGGTTGCCCCGGAAGTCGGTGCCCTGCGGAATGCGCGCGAGCGCGTACGGCACGGGTTCGCCGTCCACCATCAGGATGCGCTTGTCGCCCTGGCTGATTTCGGGGATGAATTTTTGCGCCATCACGAAACGGCGGTCGTCGCCAGCCAGCGTCTCGAGGATCGAGTTGAGGTTGGGGTCATCGCCGCGCGACCTGAAGATGCCGCGTCCGCCCATGCCGTCCAGCGGCTTCAACACCACTTCGCCATGTTCGCGTGCGAAGCGGCGCAGTTCGCCGCGGTCGCGCGCTACCAGGGCCGGCGCGCAGCACTGCGGAAACCACTGTGCGGCGAGTTTTTCGTTGTAATCGCGCAGCGCCTGCGGGTCGTTGATGACGCGTGCGCCGGCGCGCGCGGCGAGATCGAGCACCAGCGTGTCGTACAGGAACTGCGCATCGAACGGCGGGTCCTTGCGTGCCAGCACGATGTCGATGCCATCGGCAAGCGGCTGCCAGTGCGCTTCGCCCAGGGTGAACCAGCTGGCCCGGTCGTCCTGCACCTCCAGCGGCGCCAGCCGCGCCCAGGCCACGCCGTCGCGCACCGCCACGTCGCCCTGCAGCATGTAGCGCAGCGCATGGCCGCGCCGTTGCGCTTCCAGCAGCAGGGCCAGCGTGGTGTCTTTTTCGGGATGGATCGTGCTGATGGGGTCCATCAGCACCGCAACAGTAAGGTTCATGGGCGTGTTGTTGGCAAGGGGTCGGCGCCGCGGACCGGAATGTGGCGGCGGCGCCATGAAAGCGCAAATCGTCACATCGAACCGGGGCACGCATGGTGTATCTTGGCACAGGGACGGCTTTGCCTTGAGCAGGCATCCGGGGGTTCGTCTGCAGGGGGACGGATCGCAGGATAGGTTCGGGACCGAACGTGACGGCCGTCACAATGGCATGCGGTGTGGCATCCATGTTGCATGGAGTCTCACCGCCTCCCGAAGAGGTGGAACCCTGACCGTGAACGAAAACGTCAACCACGATGGCCTCGCCGGACTGAAGGTGATGGTCATCGATGACTCGAAGACGATCCGCCGTACCGCCGAAACCCTGCTGAAGAAGGAGGGCGCCGAGGTATTGACCGCCGTGGACGGCTTCGAGGCGCTGGCCAAGATTTCCGATCTGCGGCCCGACATCATCTTCGTGGACATCATGATGCCGCGGCTGGACGGTTATCAGACCTGCGCGCTGATCAAGAACAACCACGTATTCCGCTCCACGCCCGTGATCATGCTGTCGTCCAAGGACGGCCTGTTCGACAAGGCGCGCGGCCGGATCGTGGGTTCCGAGCAATACCTCACCAAACCTTTCACCCGTGACGAGTTGCTGGACGCGATCCGGCAGCATGTCGCGGCCGACAAATGACGCATGCACCACTGTGGTGATGCGCGCAGGGGAATCCAAGCAATGGCACACATCCTGATCATCGACGACTCGCCCACCGACGTGAAGATTTTTTCCGGCGCGCTGGAGCGGGCGGGGCACAAGGTCACCTCGGCCGGCACCGCCGAGGCGGGCATCGCCGCCGCGCAGAAGGACAAGCCCGACCTCGTGCTGATGGACGTGATCATGCCCGGCATGAACGGCTTCCAGGCCACCCGCAGTCTTACCAAGGATCCGAAGACCAGTGCCATCCCGGTGGTGATCGTCACCACCAAGAACATGGAAACCGACCGCATGTGGGGCATGCGCCAGGGTGCCAAGGACGTCCTGGTGAAGCCGGTCAGCGAGAAGGATCTGGTCGCCAACGTCAGCAAGCACCTTGCGGCGCAAGCCTAGCGACGATGAACAAGAAGCGCTCCCACGAAAAAATCGGCCATCGCACCGGCAGCGCGCGGCGGGCGCAGCCGGCGGCATCGGTCACGGGGGAAGCTCTGGAAATCCTGCAGCCGGCCGGCGCGTACGCGCTGCTGGCTGCCTATGAAAGCCGCAGCCTCGAACATGATCCGGGCGTGCCCGAACAGATCGAGGCGCCTGGGCTGTGGCGTGCGATCGGTTTTCGCGTGGGCGACCACCATTTCGTCAGCGGCATCGACGAAGTCAGCGAAATCCTGATGCAGCCGCCGCCGGTCACCAGTATCCCCTCCACTCGTTCGTGGATGCTCGGCGTCGCCAACGTGCGCGGCAACCTGATCGCGCTGGTGGACCTGAAACAGTTCCTGTTCGAGCAGCGCACCCATGTCACCGGGCGCGCGCGCGTGCTGGTGGTGAAACAAAACGGCGGCAATGTCGGGCTGCTGGTCGATGAATTGCTGGGCCAGCGCAACCTGACCGATGCCGATCGCGTCGACGCGGAGGGCGAGGCCGATGCGCGCCTGGCGCGCTTCGTGACCGAGAACGTCACGATGGGTCCGGTGCGGCTGGGCCGGTTCAGCATGGTGGAGTTGACGCACGCGGCGGAATTCCAGCACGCGGGAATCTAGCGGTCTTGTTTTTGCGATCCTCCATGATCGCTGTTTCGTCGGGTGCTTCGAGGTATTGAGGGGAGTGCGGACCATGGACACCAGAACGGCCATCCCTGGCCTGGCTTTCAACAACAGCCGCTCCGAATCAGCTGACGACGGGGCAAAAGCAATGCAAGCGACAAACCTGGCAACGAGGTGGGAATCATGAGCGCGAATTCCGGAGCAGCACGCAAGGGCGCGTCCCTGCAGACCTGGCTGATCATCCTGTTGCTGCTGGCGATCATCCTCGCCGGCGCCGACTTTTTCCTGCTGAACCGGCACGACAGCCAGGACCGTTCGGCCGCGCAGCTCACCACGCAGATCCAGGTGAACTCGCAGCAGGTCGCGAACTTCGCGCTGCAGGCCGCCAACGGCAACATCGACGCCTTCAAGGAGTTGACCAGCACGCGCGCGGCGATCGCCGCGGCGGTCAACCACCTGAACCAGGGTGACCCGGCAACCGGTCTGCCGGCCTATGTCGACGCGATCGGGGTGCGTCAACCGATGGCCGCCCTGACGAAGTCGTGGAACCAGTTGAATGCCGATCTTGGCAAGATCGAGGCCAACAAGGACGCGGTGCTCGATTCCGCGTCGCAGGCCGCGACCTTCAACCAGCAGATGCCGGACCTGAACTCCAAGATCAACCAGGTCATCAGCATCCTGCAGTCCAGGGGATCGACTTCCAGCATCTACACCGCCTCGCAACTGATGGTGTCGGGTGACCGCCTGATCCGCCGCGTCGGCGACGTGCTGCAGGGCGGCGCCGACTCGGCGTCCGCTGCCAATGGCCTCGCCCTCGACTCCACCAATTACGGCGACACCCTGAAGCAGCTGGCGGAAGGTGCCGGTGGCGAAGCGTCCAAACTGCTCGGTGACGTGCAGAATTCGTGGAGCGGCCTCGAAGCGCCGGTGCAGAAGGTGATCGCCGCGGCGCCAACGCTGGTGACGGTGAAGAACGCCGCGACCCAGGCCTCGGTCGATTCGCAGGACGTGTTGCTGAAGGCCAACGCAGTTTCCAACGCGCTCGGCAACCTGCCGCAGACCCGCCCATTCCCGAACGTGTGGTGGGGCTTGCTCGGCGCGGTCGCCGCGGCGGTGCTGGCGGTGATCCTGGCGCTCAACTTCATCCGTACCGAGCGCAAGCGTTCGGCCGAAAGCCGCAGCCTCAACGAACGCAACCAGCAGGCCATCATGCGCTTGCTGGACGAGATGGGCACGCTCGCCGAAGGCGACCTGACGGTGAAGGCCACCGTGACCGAAGACATCACCGGCGCGATCGCGGACTCGGTGAACTTCGCGGTCGAGGCGCTGCGCTCGCTGGTGACCACGATCAACGAGACGGCCGTGCGGGTGTCGTCCGCCGCCCAGGAAACCCAGGCCACCGCCAAGCACCTGGCGGACGCGGCCAACCAGCAGGCCGAACAGATCACCTCGGCCTCGGCCAAGATCAACGAGATGGCGGTCTCCATCGACCAGGTGTCGCGCAACTCCGCAGACAGTGCGGAAGTGGCGCAGCGCTCGGTGCAGATCGCCTCCAACGGCGCGCAGATCGTGCGCCAGACGATCAGCGGCATGGATTCGATCCGCGAGCAGATCCAGGAAACCTCCAAGCGCATCAAGCGGCTCGGCGAGTCCTCGCAGGAAATCGGTTCGATCGTCGAGCTCATCAACGACATCGCCGAGCAGACCAACATTCTGGCCTTGAACGCGGCCATTCAGGCGGCCTCGGCGGGTGAGGCGGGCCGCGGCTTCGCGGTGGTCGCGGACGAAGTGCAGCGACTGGCCGAACGCGCGACGGGTGCCACCAAGCGCATCGAAACGCTGGTGCAGACCATTCAGTCCGATACCGTCGAAGCGGTCAGCTCGATGGAACAGACCACCACCCAGGTGGTGAACGGTGCGCGCCTGGCCGAGGATGCCGGCACCGCGCTGGGCGAAATCGAAAAGGTGTCGAACAATCTCGCCGGTTTGATTCAGGGCATCTCCAGCGCAGCCAAGCAGCAGTCGGCGGCGGCCACCAACATCTCGTCGACGATGAGCTCGATTCAGCAGATCACCGCGCAGACTTCGGTGGGCGCCAACCAGACCGCGGAATCGATCGGCAACCTTGCGCAACTCGCACAGGAGCTGCGCCGCTCGGTGGCCGACTTCAAGCTGCCGGCCTAAGCGGTACGAGGAGGGGCCATGACCGCAGGCGACGACATCATGACCACGGCTACCGGCGAAGCCGGCCTGGTTGCCGTCGTGCCCGACGCGGTCGTGGAGCGTGGCGCCGGCGGCAGTGTGCGGAAAGCGACGATGCAACTCGAAGAGCACATCGATTTCTCGACCCTCGGTTGGATCAAGCCGCAGATCGACCAGTTGTTGTCGGAAGCCCGGCAGGCGCTGGAAGCCTACGCGGAGGATGCCGAGGACGCGCGCCTGATGCAAAGCTGCGTGGGCCTGCTGCACCAGGTGCTCGGCACCTTGCGCATGGTCGAGCTGTACGGCGCCGCTGAACTCGACCAGGAGATGGAGCATCTGGCGCAGTCGGTGCTGGACGGCAAGGTCGCCGACCGCGACGAGGCGTTCGGCGCGCTGATGCGCGGGCTGGTGCAGTTGCCCGATTACCTCGACCTGATCGAAAGCGGTCACAAGGACATTCCGATCGTCCTGCTGCCGCTGCTCAACGAATTGCGCGACGCGCGCGGTGCGGAACCCGTCGACCAGCGCGTGCTGTTCCATCCCGACATCGATCGCCCGCTGCCGCCGGAAGCGTCGGGTGCGCGGGTGGCCTATCCGTTCGCCGACTTGCGTCAGCGCACCACGCAGGTGCGCGCCCGTTTCCAGGTGCAGTTGCTCGCCTGGACCCAGGGCAGGCAACCCAATTTCGCCGACATGCGCGACTGCATGGACGAGCTCCGCGCGGCGTGCCATGCCGAAGCCGCGCGCCGCCTGTGGTGGGTGGCCGGTGGCGTGCTGGAGGCCTTGCAGCAGGGCCGCCTGGATCACCATCTCGCCAGCCTGCGCCAGCAGTTCGGCCATCTCGATCGCACGATCCGCCACATGCAGGACCAGGGCGAGGACGTGTGCGGCGACGAGGACGCGCGCGAGCTCGTGCGCGGCTTGCTGTTTTCCGTCGCGCACGCGACGCCCGGCCCCGGCCGCACCGAAGCGGTCGCGCAGTGCTTCGCACTCGACCGGATGGTGCCGTCGGCCGAAGAACTGGAACGTGCACGCGCGGCGATGTCGGGCCGCAACCGCGCGCTGCTCGACACCGTCGCCAAGGCGGTGCGCGAGGACTTGCTGCGCGTCAAGGAAGGCCTGGACATTTTCCTGCGCCGCGAGGACCGCAGTCCGCAGCAACTGGCGCCGCAGGTCGAAACCCTGCATCGCGTCGGCGACACCCTGGCGATGCTGGGACTGGAATCGCCGGCCAGGATGATCGGCGACCAGCGCAAGGTGATCGCCGACGTCATCGACGGCAAGCGCGAGGCGAAGCCCGAGATCATCCTCGACGTCGCCAGCGCGCTGTTGTACGTCGACGCTTCGCTGGACGAGCACATCGAGTACCTGGGCGCCACCGAATCATCCGGTGACACGCTGCCCTCCAGCGAAGCGCGCAAGATCATGCGCACGCTGATGCGTGAAGCGGGCACCAACCTCGGCCGCGTCAAGGACCACATCACCGCCTTCATCGAATCGTCCTGGTCGCACGCCCAGCTCGCGGACGTGCCGAAGCTGCTTGCCGAGGTTTCGGGTGCGCTGCGCATCCTCAACCTGGAGCGCCCGGCGGAACTGGTGGACGGCATCGACCGCTACATCGGCAACGAGCTGATCGCCGACGGCAACGTGCCCACCGTCGACGACATGGACACGCTGGCCGACGCGATGGCCAGCGTCGAGTACTACCTCGAGATCGGGCGCGATTCGAGCGCCAGCGACAACCGCATCCTCGATGCGGCCCAGCACAGCCTGGACAAACTCCATTACTGGCCACTTCCCGCGCGGCGCGAGCCGACGGCCCCGGCCGTGGCCGCCGGTGCCGCGGAAACCGCGGTCGTCACCCCGGCGCCCGTCGTGCCTGCCGTGCCGATCGGCAAAGGCGTGCCGATCGCGGTCGACATTCCGGTCGCGGCGATCAGCGATGCGGAAGCCGCGCGCGCGGAACCCGTGGTGCCCGGCGTCGGACCCGGCCGCTGGGTCGATGTCGAAGAGGAAGTGCTGGAACCGGCCGAGACGGACGGTACCGCGCCGGTCGACACGTCGTTCCAGGATGCCGCGGGCATCGACGCGGAAATCCGCGAAGTCTTCATCGAGGAAGTCGGCGAGGAAATCGCCAACATCAACGTCAACCTGCCGGCATGGAAGACCCATCCGGAAGACCTCGACACGCTCAAGAACGTGCGGCGTTCGTTCCATACGCTGAAAGGGTCGGGACGCCTGGTCGGTGCGGCCGCACTGGGCGAATTCAGCTGGAAGATCGAGAACATGCTGAACCGCGTGCTCGATCGCACCATCCAGCCCGACCCCAACGTGCAGGGCGTGGTGGACGCCGCGGTGGCGACGCTGCCGAAATTGCATGCCGGCCTCCAAGGGCGTCCGGTCACGCTGGATCCGCCGCTCGGCGCGATCATGCAGACCGCCGACAAGCTCGCCGCCGGCGAGCCGGCGTGCATCGCCGACCTGATCCAGGGTTACCGCAAGACCGTGCGCACCGTGCGCCGCTGGGTCCCGGCGAGCGAACCCGCGGCGGAGGCGGTGGCGCCGGTCGTTACGCCGGAGCACGTCATCACCTCGCCGGAGACCGGATTGCCGGTGGTGGATCCGATCCTGCTGGACGTGCTGCGCACCGAAGTGGGCCAGCATCTCGACAACCTGCGCGGGTACCTGGCGCGCAATGTCGACCACCACGTTCCGGTGGACGATGAACTGATGCGCTCCGTGCATACGCTGCACGGCGCCGTTGCGATGGTCGGCATCGAGATGCTGGCGAACATGCTGGCGCCGATGGAATCCTGGGTGCGGCGGGTGCGCAGCGCCGACGCCCCGCTCGATCGCGAAGGCTGCGACGCGATGCGCGACGCGGTCGCGATGACCGATCACGTGATGGCGCAATTCGACGCGCCGGTTCCCGACGTGCCGGACACCACCGCACTGACCGAGCGGCTGGAGGCGTTGCGCGACCGCTGGCCCGAAGCCGCGCCATTCGGCGCACCGCGAGTTTCGTTCGCGGAGCTTGAACTCGAGGCCGAGGCCGGGTTGGCGCTCGACGAGGAACCGGGCGAGGTTGTCACGGCTGTCGGATTGGCCGCCGTCTCCACCTTGCCCACCGAAGACGACGCCGACGCCCTGGCTGCGCGCGAAGAGGCCGACCGGCTGGCTGCGGAAAAGGCCGAGCAGGAACGCCTCGCCGCCGAACAGGCCGAAGCCGAACGCGTGGCGGCGGAACAGGCCGAGCAGGCGCGCATCGCCGCCGAGCAGGCGGAGCAAGAACGCCTCTCGGCGGAACAAGCCGAGCAGGAACGGATCGCCGCCGACCAAGCCGAAGCCGAACGCGTGGCGGCGGAACAGGCGGAACAGGAACGCATCGCCGCCGAGCGGGCCGAGGCCGAACGCGTCGCGGCGGAACAGGCAGAAGCCGAACGCCTTGCTGCCGAGCAAGCGGAGCAGGAACGCGTGGCGGCGGAGCGGGCCGAACAGGAACGCCTTGCCGCTGAAAGGGCCGAGCATGAGCGCCTCGCGGCCGAGCAGGCCGAAGCCGAGCGCCTGGCCGCTGAACAGGCAGAGCGCGAACGCGTCGCCGCCGAGCAGGCCGAGGCCGAGCGCCTTGCCGCTGAAAGGGCGGAGCAGGAGCGCCTCGCGGCCGAGCAGGCCGAAGCCGAGCGCCTTGCCGCCGAACAGGCAGAGCGCGAGCGCATCGCGGCCGAGCAGGCCGAGGCCGAGCGCATTGCCACGGCGCGTGCGCAGGCCGAGCGCGACATCGCGGCCGCGGCGTTGCCCGCATTCCCGGATGACCCACAACCCGACGGCCCGCTCGACATTCCGGGACTGGACCCGGAACTCGTCAGCCTGTTCACCGAAGAAGGCGGCGAGTTGCTGGACAGCAGCGACGGCCTGATGGCCGCGATGCGCGATGCGCCCGATGACGTCGAATGCATCCGCGGGCTCCAGCGCAACCTGCACACCTTGAAGGGCGGCGCGCGGGTGGTCGGCATCGCCGCGGTGGGCGATCTGGCCCACGCGATGGAAACGCTGCTGGAGAAGATCGGCGATCGCAAGCGTCCGGTCGAACCGATCGAGATCGATTCGCTGGAGCGCGCCTTCGACCGCCTGCACGACCTGGTCGAGCGGGTGGTCCAGAACCGCGCGGTGGCGACGCCAGCCAACGCGGTGGAGCGTTTCAACGCGCTGGCCGCAGGCCGTCCGATCGCGGACGCGAGCGGGACCGTCACAACCCCGTCCTTGGAATCCGCGCCCGATCGCGCCGGTGCCGAGCCGGCAACGGAGGCCGTCCCGGCGCCGCCGCCGCGGGTCGCACCGCAATTCGTCGAGACCGACGTGCAGGCGCCGGCGGAACTGATCCGCGTGCGTTCGGATCTGCTCGATTCACTGGTGAATGCAGCCGGCGAGGCGTCGATCTACCGCGCGCGCCTGGAACAGCAGGTCGGCAACTTCCGCTTCAACCTGGTGGAACTGAACCAGACCGTCGCGCGCCTGCGCGAGCAGTTGCGCAAGCTGGAAATCGAAACCGAAACCCAGATCCTGTCGCGCTACCAGCGCGAGAACGAAGCCGGCGAAGGCGCCACCTTCGATCCACTGGAACTCGACCGCTTCTCCAACCTGCAACAGTATTCGCGCGCGCTGGCCGAATCGGTCTCCGACTTGGCCTCGATCCAGGACATCCTGGACGACCAGGCTCGCCAGTCCGAAACGCTGCTGCTGCAGCAGTCGCGCGTCAACTCCGATTTGCAGGACGGCCTGATGCGCACGCGCATGGTGCCGTTTGAATCGCTGGTGCCGAACCTGCGCCGCACGTTGCGCGGCGCGGCCGACGAGCTCGGCAAGCGCGCGCAACTGCGGGTGGAAGGCGCGCAGGGCGAAATGGACCGCAACGTGCTCGAGCGCATGAAGGCGCCATTCGAGCACATGCTGCGCAACGCGCTCGCGCATGGCATCGAAGATCCTGCCCAGCGCGTCGCCATCGGCAAGCCGATGGAGGGCACCGTCACCATCCACGTCGGCCGGCAGGGCACCGAAGTACTGGTGCGGGTGACCGACGATGGCGGTGGCTTCGATCGCGACGCGATACGCGCCAAGGCCATCGAACGCGGGCTGTTGCAGGCCGACGTGCCGGTTTCCGATGCCGAACTGTTCAACTTCGTGCTGCAGACCGGCTTCTCCACCGCCAGCGAGGTCAGCCAGATCGCGGGCCGCGGCGTCGGCATGGACGTGGTCGCCAACGAAATCCGCCAGCTCGGCGGTTCGCTGACCATTGAATCCGAACGCGGACGCGGCACCACTTTCAATATCCGCCTGCCGTTCACGCTCGCGGTGACCCAGGCCATCACGGTGCGAGCGGGCGATACCACGTTCGCCGTGCCGATGACTTCCGTGCAGGCCGTCTCGCGCATCCCGCGCGAGGAAATGGAGGCGCGGATGGCCGGCGATGACCGCACGATCGAATACGCGGGCGCGCCCTACCAGTTGTACGAATTGTCCGAACTGCTCGGGCTGGGCGCATCGCATGCCGTCGAAGACAGCACCGGCCAGTTGCCGTTGCTGATGGTGCGCGCGGGCGACCTGCGCGCCGCGATCCACATCGACACCGTGATCGGCTCGCGCGAAATCGTGGTGAAGCCGGTGGGCCCGCAGATCAGCAACGTGCCGGGCATGTTCGGCGCCACCATCATGGGCGACGGCTCGGTGATGCTGATCCTCGATCCCGCGCCGCTGGTACGTCATTTCGTTGCCAAGCAATCGGTGCTGGTCACCGTTGCCGAAACCGCCGGGCCGGGCGATGCCGAGCCGCTGCAGCCTGCCCTCGCGCCGCGCATGGACGAGGCCGGCCCGCGTCTCGTGATGGTGGTCGACGACTCCATCACGATGCGCAAGGTCACCACGCGCGTGCTCGAGCGCGAACAACTCGAAGTGGTCACTGCAAAGGACGGCGTGGACGCGCTGGAGCAGCTCCAGGAACGCGTGCCCGACGTGATGCTGCTCGACATCGAGATGCCGCGCATGGACGGGTACGAGCTGGCGACGCACATGAAGAACGATGCGCGCTTCCGCCACGTGCCGATCATCATGATCACCTCGCGCACCGGCGAGAAGCACCGCCAGCGCGCCTTCGAGATCGGCGTGGAGCGCTATCTCGGCAAGCCGTACAGCGAAGCCGACCTGTTGCGCCACGTCAACGAGATGCTGGAGGCGCGCCATGCCTGATCGTGCGAAGGAAACGCAGCCGCGCATCGCGCTGGTGTTCGGCGAGGAGGCGAAGGCCGCGCACGTTCGCGAGGCCATGGCCGGGCAGGTCGACATTACGTATGCGTCGACCGCGGCTGATTTCGATGCCGCGCGGCTGGCCTCTGCGGGCGCGACGTCGGCGCTGGTGAATCTCGACGGCGACGACTGGCTGGATGACGTGGAATCGGCATTGCACGCCGCGGGCATCGCCGTGGTGTACAACGATCCCGAAATCTCGCGGTCGCTGGATGGCTGGGCGCGCGCGCGCTGGTTGCGACATCTCGTCGCGAAACTGAGCGGCAGCCGCGACGTGGATCCGCCACGTCCTGAAGCCGCGTCGCGTGTCGCCGCGGCCGGGCCGGCCGAGGTCACCGCCGAACTTCCGCAGGTCGCGGCCGCAGTCGACGAATCCGCGGCGGCGACCGCCGTGGATGCGGCCGAGGCAGCCACGCCCGGGGCCGTGGTCGAGCTTCCACTTTCATCCGAGGAAATCGAAGCCATGACCGTTGATTTCGTGGATGGGCAGGTTTCCGCGCCGGTTCCGGCTGGCGAGCCGATGGCAACGTCGGCTGCGGATGCGGCACGGGAAACGGGCCCCGCGTCGCCGGATGTCCCCGTGCAGGAGGCTGCGTTCGAGCCCACCCTGTCGTTGGAACCGGTCCCCGGTGCGTCGGCGGAACCGGTCGCGGCAACCCACGAACAATCGGAAGCGATCGAGCCTGCGCCTTCGTTCGAACCGGTCCCCGGCGCGTTGGTGGCAACGGTCGCGGCGGCGGACGAACAATCGGAAGCGATCGAGTCCGCGCTTTCGTTGGAACCGGCGCCGGATGTGCCGAGGGAAACCTTGGCGGTCGCCGACGAGTCGCCGGATGCCGATGCATCGCAGGAAATCCCTGCGGAATTCGATTTCGAAGCCGAAGCTGCCCTGGATGTCGATACCGAAGCCTTGTCGGCGATGATCGACGCGCGCCTCGCGGAGCCTGAATCCGCCCACGATCAGGATTCCGACCAGGTCTGGCGCGAGGTGTCCGGCGACAGCGTGCCGCCCGCGCAGCAGGACAAGGCTTCCGAGGCTGAACCCATGACACCGGACACCCGCATTCCCGAGCCCGCGCCCACGCCCGCGGCGAGTGACGACGCCGACGTGCTCGCAAGCCTGCCCTCGCTCGATGATTGGGCGCTGGTCGATCCGGACGTCGCGCCGGCATCGGCCACGGGCGGTGGCGCACGCAAATCACCCGAACCGGTCCTGTCCGATGCCTTTGCGGGCCTGGAACTGGTGCCGATGGAAACGATCGCGCCGTTGCGGGTCGACGCCGATCCGATCGAACGCTGGTTCGGGGGGAGTCCCGGCAGCAAGGCCGGCGCCAACGATTCCGCCGATTCAAAATTGAACGAGGTCAGCCATGAGCATGGCTGAGGCCTTGCCGCGCGAAATCCGCGGGGTCATGTTGCCCGTCACGGGCGGACGCGTGCTGGTGCCCAATACCACCATGGCCGAGGTGATCACGTTCGCGCACCCCTCGCCGGTCGAAGGGGCGCCGCACTGGTTGCTGGGGCGCCTGGCGTGGCGCGGTTGGGGTTTGCCGGTGCTGGCGTTCTCGGCACTGGCGGGCGCAGCCGCCGGCGAATCGACGGAGAACGCGCGCGTGGCGATCCTGAAGGCGCTTTCCGGTCATGCGCGGCTGCCGTATTTCGGCGTGCTGACCCAGGGCTTTCCGCGCCTGACCCTGATCGCCGAAGACCTGCTGCTGCCCGACGCGAACGCCGGCGCGTTGCCGGTCGGCGTGCGCGAACAGGTATTGGTGCACGACGAGCCTGCCTGGATCCCGGATCTCGCCGCGGTCGAAAACCGGCTCGTCGAGGCGTTGGGCGTTGCCGCCTGAGCGCATCGCGGTTCGCAGCGCCGAAATCGGCGACGGCCTGCACGTGCGTCGCGCCCTGCCGCACCGCGACCGCCGCATGGTCGGCGCGTGGTGCTTCCTCGATCATCTGGGTCCGCTCGATTTCCGGGCCGGACGCGGCTTGCGCGTCGGCCCGCATCCGCACATCGGCTTGCAGACCTTCACCTGGATGATCGACGGCGAAGCCGTGCACCGCGACAGCCTTGGCAATGAGCAAACCATCCGGCCGGGTCAGGTCAACCTGATGAGCGCCGGTCACGGCATCGCGCACGCCGAGGATTCCGTCGAAGGGCGCTCCGGGAGTTTGCACGCAGTGCAGTTGTGGATCGCGCTCGACGAGGCGCATCGCCACGGCGCGCCGTCGTTTCGCAATTATCCCGAACTGCCGATGATCGAACGCGACGGTTTCCGGATCACGCTGCTGGTGGGCGAGGCGCTCGATCGACGTTCGCCGGTCGAGGTGTTCTCGCCCCTGATCGGCATGGACATTGCCGTGGCGGATGCGGCGCGGACGCAAATCCCGCTCGACCCGTCATTCGAGTACGCGTTGTTGCCACTGGTGGGCTCCGTGGCAATGGACGGCGACGCCTTCACGCCTGACGCAATGGCATACCTTGGCACCGGGCTCGACCGCGTCGAGTTGCGCAGCGAAGATGCCGCACGCTTCGTGCTGATCGGCGGCGCGCCGTTCGGCGAGGACGTGTTGTTGTGGTGGAACTTCGTCGCACGCACGCCGGAAGAAATCCAGGCCGCCACCGAGGACTGGAACGCCGGCCGGCGCTTCGGCGAAGTCCACGGCAGTCCCTCGCGCCCGCTCGCTGCGCCGGACGTGTCGAAGCTGCGGCTGCGCCAGCCCCGCTGAGCGCTGCGATTACGCCTCGACGGGTTCGCGGCGCGGCAGCACCTTGCCGGCCGCATCGATCCGCATCGCTTCCACCAAGGCGCTGGCGCGGGCCTCGTCCCCGGCGGCGCGCCGGCAAGCCGGCAGGTTGTCGCGCCGGAACACTTCCTGGATCCAGTCGATGAAGGCGTGCACGCGCGCCGACAGGTGTTTCTTCTGCGGGTAGACGATCCATACCGGCGAGCCGGCCGAGATGGTGTCTTCCATGATCACCTGCAGCTTGCCGTGCCCGATCGGCCCCGCCGCCAGCCAGTGCGGCACCTGGATGATGCCGAGCCCCGCCATCGCCGCCTGGATCACCGATTCGCCGTCATTGATCAGCAGATGGGCGTCGACGTCCAGCGTGACGGGCCCGTTGGGCGAATCGAATTGCCACTGGTAGGCGCGGCCGCTGGTGGGGTACACGTAGTTGATGCATTGGTGCTGCTTGAGGTCCTCGAGGCAGGTTGGCGTACCGTGGCGCGCCAGATAAGCCGGCGAAGCGCACAGGACATTGCTGAAGTGACCCAACTTGCGCGCGACCAGGTTGGAGTCCTCCAGTTCGCCCATCCGGATCGCGCAATCGATGCCTTCCTCGATCAGCCCGATGTTGCGCTCGCTCATCGCGAGTTCCAGCCGGATGTCGGGATAGCGTTCCTCGAAATCCGCGAGGTTGGGGATCAGGCCGGCGCGCCCGATCGACACATTCATCGCGACGCGCAACTTGCCGCGCGGCTTGGTGCGTGCGTAGCCCAGCGCTTCCACCGCCTCGCCGAGGTCGGCCAGGATGTCCTTGCAGCGCCGGTAGAACGACTCGCCGTCGTCGGTGAGGTTGAGTGCACGGGTGCTGCGGAACAGCAGGCGCACGCCGATCCGTTCTTCCAGCCGCGACACCGCGCGGCTGACGCCGGAAGGGGTCATCCCCAGTTGCGCGGCCGCGGCCCGGAAACTCTTGGCCTCGACCACCCGGACAAAGCTCGAAATTGCTGAGAAGTCTTCCATCTTTCGGATTATCCATTGATTGGTGACTGGCAGTCACGGGTGGAATGCCTCGCGGCGGGGTTAACTGTACCGGTCAGTGTTCTTATTTCAAGGCTCCTGTCGCGCCGCTTCGGGCGCGGAACCCCCATCAGGGAGCTGGACGATGAAAAAGAAACTGATCCTGGCCGGCGCGATTGCGGTCGCCATCCTCGGAAGTTGGGCCGTTCTGGACCATCGCAATGGCCAGGCACAGACGGCGCCGGCCGGTCCGCCGCAGGTGACGGTCGCCAAGGTGATGGAACGGCCGGTCAGCGACAGCGCCGACTTCACCGGCCAGTTGCAGGCGGTGAACACCGTGCGGGTGCAGCCGCGCGTGGGCGGGTACGTGCAAGCCGTGCAGTTCACCGAAGGCGCGCTGGTGCACAAGGGCGAGGTGCTGTTCAAGATCGACCCGCGGCCGTTCCAGGCCGAAGTGGATCGGCTGGCGGCGCAACGCACCCAGGCGCGCGCGCAGCTTGAACTTGCCAAGGCCAACGCGCAGCGCGCCAAGCGGTTGCTCGACAAGCACGCGATCGCGCAGGAAGAGGCCGATCGCCAGATCACCGCGGCGCAGAGCGCCAAGGCCGCGTTGGCGGCCGCCGATGCCGCGCTTTCGGCGGCGCGCTTGAACCTCGATTTCACCGACGTGCGCGCCCCCATCGACGGCCGCGTCAGCAATGCGCAGGTGACGCCCGGCAACCTCGTCACCAGCAACGACGTGCTGACCAGCGTGGTGTCGGTGAATCCGGTGTACGCGTATTTCGACGTGGACGAGCACACCTGGTTGAAGCTGGACCATTTGCGTGCCGCGGCACGCGGCGACGGCCGCACGCCGCGGGTGGCCGTCGCGATGGGCTTGTCGGACGAGCAAGGCTATCCGCACGAGGGCCGGCTGGATTTCGTCGACAACCGGTTGCATACCGACTCCGGCACGATGCGCCTGCGCGCGGTGTTCGACAACACCAAGGGCTTGTTCACGCCGGGCCTGTACGCGCACATGCGCGTGCAGATGGGCCAGCCGAAGGCACGCGTGCTGGTCGATGACCGCGCCGTCGGCACCGACCTCGCCAACCAGTTCGTCTACGTGGTGGATCCCGGGCACAAGGTGCAGTACCGCAAGGTCAGCACCGGGCCGCTGTTCCATGGCCTGCGCGTGATCGACAGCGGTTTGAAACCCGGTGACGAGGTGGTGGTGAACGGGTTGCAGCGCGTGCGCCCCGGCGTCGCCGTGAATGCCGAACAGGTGGCGATGGATTACCGCCTCGACGCCGGGGACAAGACGTTGGTCGAGGCAGTCGGCGAGCAGTCGCGGCAAGACAAGCGCACCGCGCAGACCAATCGCCATGACGCCGATGCGTCGCCTATTGCATCCCTCTCGCCGCCGCGGGAAAGGGTGCCGGCAGGCGGGTGAGGGTTACGGCCGGAGCGTTGCCCCCCGAAGTTTCGTCGAACCCTCATCCGCCCTTCGGGCGCCTTCTCCCGATGGGAGAAGGGAACAGCCTCGCATGGCTGGAGACCAGGAAAACCCATGAAGAGCATTGCCCAATTTTTCGTCGACCGGCCGATCATGGCCGCGGTGCTGTCGCTGCTGTTCCTGATCACGGGCGGCATCGCGGTGTTCCAGTTGCCGATCAGCGAGTATCCGGAAGTGGTGCCGCCCACGGTGGTGGTGCGCGCGACCTATCCCGGCGCCAATCCCAAGGTGATCGCCGAAACGGTCGCGACCCCGCTGGAAGAACAGATCAACGGCGTCGAGGGCATGCTGTACACGTCCTCGCAGGCCACCAGCGACGGCGTGATGACGCTCACCGTCACCTTCGCGCTCGGCACCGACCTCAACGACGCGCAGGTCGAAGTGCAGAACCGTGTGGCGCAGGCGTTGCCGCGCCTGCCCGAGGAAGTGCAGCGGCTCGGCGTCACCACCAAGAAGAGTTCGCCCGACCTCACGATGGTGGTGCACCTCACTTCGCCCAACCAGCGCTACGACATGCTGTATCTCTCCAACTATGCGCGGTTGCACGTGAAGGACGTGCTGAGCCGGCTGGAAGGCGTGGGCGACGTGCAGATCTTCGGCGCCGGCGAATACTCGATGCGGGTGTGGCTGAACCCGCAAAAGCTGGCGCAGCGCAGCCTCACCACTGGGGATGTGGTGAAGGCGATCCGCGAGCAGAACGTGCAGGTGGCGGCCGGCTCCTTGAATGCGCCGCCAGTGCGCAGCGACGCCGACTTCCAGCTCAACATCAACACTCGGGGCCGGCTGAGCACGGTCGACGAGTTCAAGAACATCGTGCTGCGTACGGATGCGAGCGGCGCAACCGTGCACCTTGGCGATGTCGCGCGGGTGCAACTGGGCTCCGACCAGTACGCGCTGCGCAGCCTGCTGGACAACCAGCCGGCGGTCGCAATCCCGATCTTCGCGCGGCCGGGCTCCAACGCGATCCAGATCTCCGACGAAGTGCGCGCGACGATGGCGCACCTGAAGAAGGATTTCCCGCAGGGCGTCGACTACCACATCGTGTACGACCCGACGGTGTTCGTGCGCGGTTCGATCGAGGCGGTGGCGCACACGCTGCTCGAAGCCATCGCGCTGGTGGTGCTGGTGGTGATCCTGTTCCTGCAGACCTGGCGGGCGTCGGTGATTCCGCTGATCGCGGTGCCGGTGTCACTGATCGGCACGTTCGCGGTGATGTACCTGGTCGGCTTTTCGCTCAACGCATTGAGCCTGTTCGGGATGGTGCTGGCGATCGGCATCGTGGTGGACGACGCGATCGTGGTGGTCGAAAACGTCGAGCGCCACATCGAGCTTGGCGAGTCGCCGAAGGAGGCGACACGCAAGGCGATGCGCGAAGTCACCGGCCCGATCGTGGCGACGGCGTTGGTGTTGTGCGCGGTGTTCATCCCGACCGCCTTCATCAGCGGCCTGACCGGCGAGTTCTATCGCCAGTTCGCGCTGACCATCGCGATCTCCACCGTGATCTCGGCGTTCAATTCCCTGACGCTGAGCCCGGCGCTGTCCGCGATCCTGCTGCGGCCGCATGATGCGCCGAAGGATCGCTTGACGCGCGGCATCGATCGCGCCTTCGGCTGGCTGTTCCGCCCGTTCAACCGGCTGTTCCATCGGGGTGCGGAACGCTACGTGGCTGGCACCCGCCGCTTGCAGGGCAAGGGTCCGGCGGCGCTCGCGGTGTACGCAGCGCTGATCGCGCTGACCGCCTTCGGTTTCACGCACGTGCCGACCGGCTTCGTGCCGACCCAGGACAAGCAGTACCTGGTGTCCTTCGCGCAGTTGCCGGATGCCGCATCGCTCGATCGCACCGAAGACGTGATCAAGCGCATGTCGGCGATTGCGCTGAAGCAACCGGGCGTGCAAAGCGCGGTCGCGTTTCCGGGGCTTTCGATCAACGGCTTCACAAACGCCTCGAACGCGGGCATCGTGTTCGTGACGCTGAAGCCGTTCGACGAGCGCCGCAGCGCGGCCTTGTCCGCGGGCGCGATCGCCGGCGCGCTGAACCAGAAATATGCGTCGATCCAGGATGCCTACATCGCGGTGTTTCCGCCGCCGCCCGTGATGGGCCTCGGCACGATCGGCGGTTTTCGGATGCAGATCGAGGACCGCGGTGAACTCGGCTTCGACGAACTCTACAAGCAAACCCAGAACCTCATCGCAGCCGGGCGCAAGGATCCCGCGCTGGCCGGATTGTTCTCCAGCTTCCAGGTGAACGTGCCGCAGGTCGACGTGGACGTCGACCGCGAGAAGGCCAAGGCCGAGGGCGTGGATCTGGGCGACGCCTACCAGACCATGCAGGCGTACCTCGGTTCGCTGTACGTCAACGACTTCAACCGCTTCGGCCGCACCTACCAGGTGAACCTGTCGGCCGAGCCGTCGTTCCGGCGCGACCTGCAGGACATCGGCCAGTTGAAGACGCGCAACGACCGTGGCGACATGGTGCCGCTGGGTTCGTTCGTGACCGTCAAACGCGGCGCCGGCCCGGACCGCGTGATGCACTACAACGGCTACCCCACCGCCGAGATCAACGGCGGCCCGGCGCTGGGCTACAGCTCCGGCCAGGCGCAGGCGGCGATGGAGAAGCTGGCGCACGACACGTTGCCGAACGGCCTCAGCTTCGAATGGACCGACCTCACGTACCAGCAGATCCTCGCCGGCAACACCGCGGTGCTGGTGTTCCCGCTGTGCGTGCTGCTGGTGTTCCTGGTGTTGTCGTCGCTGTACGAGAGCTGGTCGCTGCCGCTGGCGGTGATCCTGATCGTGCCGATGGTGCTGTTGTCCGCGATCGCCGGCGTCTGGCTTTCCGGGGGCGACAACAATATCTTCACCCAGATCGGCCTGATCGTGCTGGTGGGCCTTGCCTGCAAGAACGCGATCCTGATCGTGGAGTTCGCGCGCGAACGCCAGCTCGAAGGCATGAGCCGCCACGAGGCGGTGCTGGAGGCGGCAAGGCTGCGGTTGCGCCCGATCTTGATGACGTCGATCGCCTTCATCATGGGCGTGGTGCCGCTGGTCGCCTCGCACGGCGCCGGCGCCGAGATGCGCCACGCGATGGGCGTCGCGGTGTTCTCCGGGATGCTCGGCGTCACCCTCTTCGGCTTGATTTACACCCCGCTGTTCTACGTCGTGATTCGCGCGCTGGTCGAGCGTCGCGAAGCGCGCAAGCACGCGCAGGCGAACGCACGGCCGGCGCTGGAGGGACACTGAGATGATTTCGATGATTCGAAGCACGGTGCTGGTGGCAGCACTCGCATTGGCCGGCTGCATCACCGTCGGACCGGACTACCACAAGCCCGCCGCGCCGGTGCCGCAGTTGCAGGACCTGGACGCAGCGCGCGAAAACGCCGCGCATTTCCAGGCCGAGTGGTGGAAACAGTTCGGGGACCCGGTACTGGACGCATTGATCCAGCGCGCGGCGGCGAACAATCTCGATCTCCGCATCGCGGTGGCGCGGCTCCATGAGTCACGTGCGATGCTGGGCGGGGCGAAATCGCAATACCTTCCCGACATCGAGGCCGGCATTTCGTACGCGCGCAGTCGCGAACAAACGCCCGGCGTCAGCGATCAACGCAACACTGTCACGGCGTACCAAGCCGGTTTCGACGCGAGCTGGGAAATCGACTTGTTCGGCAGCGTGCGGCGTTCCGTGGAAGCCGCGCACGCCGATCTCGGCGCCAGTGAAGCCGCGCTGCAGGACGTCCAGGTGAGCCTGATCGCCGAGGTTGCGCGCAATTACTTCGAGCTGCGCGGCGTCCAGCAGCGGCAGGCCATCGCCAAACGTGACATCGCCAATCAGCAGGACACGCTGAAGCTGATCCGTGCCCGCGCCGAGGTGGGCACCGCGTCGGAGCAGGACGTGGCCAGCGCCGAAGCGCGCTTGAGTGCGGTGGAGGCACAGTTGCCGTTGCTGGACATGCAGGCGCACGCCGATCACAACCGGCTGGCGGTACTGCTTGGCGAGCAGCCAGGCGCGCTGGACATCGATGTGTCGCCAAACACGTTCCAGCCGATCGATGCGGTGCTGCCGATCGGCGCGGCCGGCGACGTGCTGGCGCGGCGCCCCGACGTGCGCATCGCCGAGCGCGAATACGCGGCCGCCACCGCGCGGATCGGGGTCGCCAAGGCGGATTTCTTCCCGCACATCTCGCTGGGCGGGTTCCTCGGGTTTCTTGCGGGACGCAGCAACGACTTCGGCAGCCCGTCCACGCATGCGTGGTCGATCATGCCCAGCATCACCTGGAAAGGCCTGAATGTGAGTCGCGTGCGCAGCGAACTCCATGCCGCCGAAGCGCGCGCCGATGCCGCGCAGGCGAATTACCAGCGCACGATCCTCGAAGCCATCGAAGACGTCGACAACGCGGTGGTCGGCTACAACCAGCAACACGCGCGGGTCGAAAAACTGATCGCGCAAGCCCGCCAAAGCCGCCGTGCCGCCGATCTCGCGCGCACCCGCTACAAGGAAGGCGCGACCGGCTTCCTGGAACTGCTGGATGCCGAGCGCGTGCAACTGGCTGCTGAGGATGCGCTGGCGCAGGGCGAAGCCGCGATCGACATCCGCGCAGTTTCGCTTTACAAGGCGCTTGGCGGTGGCTGGAAGGCTTGCGGTGACGAGACGTGTTCGGCGATCGCGCGTGCGTACTGACGCCGCCGGATTGCCTGGACATCCCTTCAACATGCGCTTTCCTGATGCGTCATCCACCATTCCCTCGAAAGGTACAACCATGGATGTCCTGAAAATCGCCGCGTTTTCCGACGGCAACACGGGCGGCAATCCGGCCGGTGTCGTAGTGGGGGACAAGCTTCCGGAAGTCCACGTGATGCAGCAGGTCGCCGCCGAGGTCGGTTTTTCCGAAACCGCCTTCGCGGCGCCGGCCGCCACGGGCTGGCGGGTGCGCTATTTCTCGCCGGCCTCCGAAGTTCCCTTCTGCGGCCATGCCACGATCGCGCTGGGCGCAGCACTTGCGCTTCGGCATGGCGACGGCGTTTTCACGCTCGCCCTCAACGAGGCGACCATTACAGTCGAAGCGCACGCCGGTGATGGCCTGGTGACCGCGGCGCTGCAGTCGCCGCCCACCCGCAGCGTGCCGGCTCCCGCACAACTGGTGTCCGACGCCCTCGCGCTGTTCGGCTACACACCGGACGATCTCGATGGACGCATCCCACCCGCGATCGTCCACGGCGGCGCCGATCACCTGGCGTTGGTCTTGAACTCCCGCGAGCGGCTGGCGGCGATGGCCTATGAGCTCGATGCCGGTCGCAACCTGATGCATCGCGCTGGTCTCGTCACGATCCTGCTTGCCTGGGTCGAGACGCCACAGCGGTTCCACACGCGCAATCCGTTTGCATCCGGCGGCATCCATGAAGACCCGGCCACGGGAGCCGCGACGGCGGCCTTTGCCGGTTACCTGCGCGACATCGCGTGGCCGCACGGGGGTGCCATCGATGTTCTGCAGGGCGAGGACATGGGCGTGCGCTCGCGCTTGCGGGCCGAGATTCCGCCGACGCCCGGCAGTTCGATCCGCGTCTCGGGCACCGCGCGGATCATGCGCGAGGCAGGCTGAGACCGGCGGCTACGCAACGCCGACCCGTCTGCGCGCAGCCCGGTTTCCCGGTCGAGCAGCGATCCTCCGATCTTGCATGGAAGGACAACCATGAATGCCTTGCAACCTGCTCCCGCAGGCGAGTTCATCGCCATCGTCGATGCGCTGTACCGCTTCGGCGCCGGACAGGATCTCGGCGACCGCGGCTTGTTCGAGTCGGCTTTCGCGCCCGACGCGGTGCTCGATTTCACCCAGCCTGCGCGCCTGCTGGGCGCCGACATCGTGCCGTTCGTGGGGCGCGACGTGATCGCCGAATCGGTGTTTGCCGTCATCGGCGACCTGGACACGACACACACCGTCACCAATCCGCGCGTCACGGCATTCGATGGCACGCACGCCGAACTGTACGCGCTGGTGGAGGCGCAGCATCTGCCACGTGAAGACCATTCCCGGCACCTGCTGCTCAAGCACCTCTACGTGCTGCAATTGTCGCGGCAAGGTGACACGTGGACCATCGACCACATGCGTATCGACATGGTGTGGTTCACCGGCGACCCGACGGTGCTTTTCCCGGCGTCGCCGTGACGCCGCTCGGCTTGGTTGCAAGCGTTTCAGGAAGGAGCAAGTGCAGGTTGGGCTGACGCCGGTTTCATCGGCGGAAGCCCAACGCCATGCGGAGTGCGTGGGGCTTCGCGAAGCTCGCCCCAACCCGCATTGCCACTCCCGCGCTCTCGGACCCTTGCGTCCCTTGCGGGGCCGGGCTTCGGTTACAGATCGCCATGCAGAGCCTGCAGCGCAGCGATCGCGGCGACGCCGGCGGTTTCGGTGCGCAGGATGCGCGGGCCCAGTGCCAGTTCGCGGAAATCCTGCGCCCGGAGCGCCGCCAGATCGTTGTCGCCGAAGCCGCCTTCCGGGCCGATTGCCAAATCCAATGCTGCCGGCGATATTGCCGGCAGGTCGCGCACGCGCGCAGCGCCCTCGGGATGCAACATCCAGCGCAAGTCCGCTTCCGGCGCGTGGCTTGTTTCCAGCCACGCCGAAAGCCCGGTGGGCGTTTCGATCGCCGGAAGCACGTTGCGCCCGCATTGTTCGCATGCGGCGGTCGCAACCGCCCGCCAGTGGTCGAGGCGTTTTTCGCCGCGTCCGGCGTCGAGTTTCACTTCGCTGCGTTCGGTCGTGACCGGCACGATCCGCGTAACGCCCAATTCGGTGGCTTTCTGGATGATCCAATCCATCTTCTCGCCGCGCGCGAGCGCCTGGATCAGCGTGACGCGCAGCGGTGATTCGCGGACGGGTGATGCCTGCGACATCACTTCCGCATGCGCGTCGCGGGCGCCGGCGGTGACCAGCCGCGCCGGGTATTCGTGGCCGTCGCCATTGAACAGCGTCACCGCGTCACCGGATTTCAGGCGCAACACGCGGAGCGCATGCGCGGCGGCCGTGGCTGGCAGCGTCACGGTCTGGCCGGCCTGCAGGTGCGTAGCGGCGAACAGGCGGATGGAGCGCATCGGCGGGAATCTTCTCGGGGCGTCTGGAGTCGAAAGTATGAACGAATCCGGTGCAAGGCCGGCAACGATTGCCTTCGTAGATCGGCGGGCGCACAATGGATTCGGGATACCCAGAAGGAGTCCTGAACATGAACAGACTGTTAGTCGCGAGCGCCTTCGTCTTGGCCGGCGCGGCTGCATTCGCGATGCCTGCTTACGCGCAAACGGCCGCCCCGGCGCCGACGAACGCGGCCCCGGCTTCACAAGCCGCGCCCGGCAACCTGCAGGCCCGCCAGCTGCGTCCGATTCCGCCGGTGAATTCGCGTCAATGCATCCGCGATACCGGCAGCCATATTCCGCCGCCCAAGGGCCAATGCCTGCCGGTGGCCGGCAACAGCTACAGTCATGAAGATCTCCAGCGTACCGGCGCGGTGGATCTCGGCCGGGCGCTTCAGATGCTGGATCCGTCGGTGCGCGGGCATTGACTTGCCGCCACCCGTGAACGCTGTCCCGTCACGACGGCCGGGCCGTCATCCGGGTGTTTGCGATCGACGGATTCCGGAACGGTCGTCCATGGTCTGACCCCCACGAAGACCGCTTCGCGTGGGGTGTCAGCCCGTCGCGGCGTCGACGGCTTCGGTCGCGACAGCGACCATCGCATCGATGTCGTGTTCGTCGATGCAATACGGCGGCAGGAAATAGACGGTGTCGCCCAGCGGACGCAGCAACACGCCGCGCGAAAGCGCGTGCCGGTAGAAGCGCAGGCCGCGGCGCTCCGCGCCCGGGTAGGGCGCGCGCGAAGCCTTGTCTTTGACCAGGTCGAAGGCGGCGATCCAGCCGGTCCGCCGCAGGTTGGCGACATGCGGATGGCCACGCAGCGACTCCAGCCGCCGCGCGAGGTGAGCGGCCAGTGTGCGATTGCGCTCCAGCACGGGCTCGTCGTGAAAAATCGAAAGGGATGCCAGCGCCGCCGCGCACGCGATCGGGTTGCCGCTGAAGGTGTGCGAGTGCAGGAACGCATTGTTGGCCGCGTAGTCGCCGAGGAATGCGTCGTAAACCTTGCCGGTGGTCATCACGGCCGACAGCGGCAGCGCGCCGCCGGTAAGGCCTTTCGACAGGCACAGGAAATCGGGCGCGATGGAGGCTTGCTCGCAGGCAAACATCGTTCCGGTGCGCCCGAACCCGACCGCGATTTCGTCCGCGATCAGGTGCACGGCGAACTCGTCGCACAGCTTGCGCAGGCCGGCGAGGTAGGCGGGCGCGTGCATCCGCATGCCGCCCGAACACTGCACCAGCGGTTCGATGATCACGGCGCAGGTTTCGTGGGCGTGACGCTCCAGCAACGCGCGCATGTCGGCGAGGCGCCGGCGGGCGACATCTTCGGCGCTCTCGCCGGGCTCCGCATCCAGCCAGTCGGGCGAGGGTGCGACGATGGGATCGAACAGCAGGGGCCCGTACACCGCGCGGTACAGCGGCAGATCGCCCACCGCCAGCGCGCCCAGGGTTTCGCCGTGGTAGGCATTGACCAGCGCGATGAAGCGTGTGCGCTGTGGCCGGCCCGCGTTGTGCCAGTAGTGGAAGCTCATCTTCAGGGCGATCTCGACCGCGCTGGCGCCATCGCTCGCATACGAGACCCGGCTCAGGCCCCGGGGTGCGATGCGCACCAGCTGTTCGGCCAGTTGCAGCGCCGGTTCGTGGGTAAAGCCGGCCAGCATCACGTGGTTGAGTCGTGCCGCCTGCGCGGCGATCGCTTCGGCGATGCGCGGATTCGCGTGGCCGAACAGGTTGCTCCACCAGGAGCTGATGCCGTCCAGGTATCGGTTGCCGTCGGCGTCGACCAGCCACGCGCCGTCGCCGCGCACGATCGGGATCAGCGGCAGTTGCGAAGTGTGCTCGCGCATCTGGGTGCACGGATGCCACACGTGCGCAAGGTCGCGCGCGGCAAGGTCGGTATTGCGGGAAGGGGTTCGGGTCATTCCGCCATGATCGCGGCCAAGACGAACGGGCTCAAGCGCGGGTAAGCTCGCAGGCATGGCCAGCACGCCCGACGCCGCCTTCCTCGACCATGCCCTTGCCGTCGCGCTCGCAGCCGCGCGCAGCGCGGGCCGGCGCATCATGGATCATTTCGGGCCGGGCGTGGCGGTCGAGATCAAGCCCGACGCCACGCCGGTGACCATCGCCGACCGCCAAGCCGAGGACCTCATCCGCGAAACCTTGCGACAGGCATTCCCGGGCCACGCCATCCTGGGCGAGGAACGCGGCCGCGAAGGCAAAGGCGACTTCCTGTGGCTGGTCGATCCGCTGGACGGGACCAAGAGCTTCGTGCGCGGCACGCCGTTCTTTTCCACCCAGATCGCGCTGATGCACGCCGGGGAACTGGTGCTGGGCGTATCGCACGCCGCCGCCTACGGGGAAACGATGTGGGCGCGCCGCGGCGGTGGTGCGTTTTTTGAAGAAGGGTCCCTGGGCGCCCGGCGTGTCGAGGTCGCGCCCACCCGGATTTTGCCCGACGCCGCCTTGTCGCTCGGCAACATCAAGTCGCTGACGCAAGACGCGGCCCGCTGGCATGCGCTCGGCAAACTGGTGGGCGAGGTCAACCGCGTCCGCGGCTACGGCGACTTCTGCCATTACCACCTGCTGGCGCGCGGCGCGCTGGATGCCGTGATCGAATCGGACGTGAACATCCTGGACGTGGCCGCGCTGGCCGTCATCGTCCGGGAGGCGGGTGGCGTGTTCACCGACCTGGAAGGCGACGCGCTCGCGCTGGACACCCGCAGCGTGCTGGCGGCGACCCCGGCGCTGCATGCGGAGCTGCTCGCGAGGTTCCGGCGACGGGATCGTACCAAAGCACCCATTCCGGCTTCTGCCGGGGAATACTTGACAAAACCGTGAGTTATGTCACGGTTGAAACATTCTTGTCGGGGGGTGTTTGATTTCCACCACGAAAAGGAGAGCCAGCATGTCCGTCACCAAGGTGATCGAGTTGAGTGCCTCGTCCTCGGAGGGCATCGAGGGTGCCGTGCGCCACGGCCTGGAGAAGGCCGGCAAAACCGTGAAGAACATCAAGGGCGCGTGGGTCAATGACATCAAGGTCGCAACCGACAACAACGGCGCCGTGCGAGAATGGCGCGTCAACATGCGCATCAATTTCGAAGTGGACTGAGCGCGCGTGACAGGCAGTGCACGGAGCGGGCGGGTGTCGACCCGCCCGCGGCGTGAGGGGATATTCGATGGATGGGGAGTCGAAGCGAACGATGAATGCTGTGACGTGGACGATCGGCTGTGTCGAGGATGATCCGGACCAGACCGCGCTGCTGCGCCTGTGGTTGGAACACGCGGGTTACGGTTGCGCGGTGTTCCGCACCGCGACCGATTTTCGTCGCGGGCTGGGCAACGAGGCCGTGGACCTCGTGCTGCTGGATCGCAGCCTGCCCGATTCCACGGGCCTGGAAGTGCTCTCATGGATCCGGCAGTCGCCCAACGCGAGCCTGCCGGTCATCTTCCTGACCGCGAGTGGCGAGGAATCCGCGATCATCGAAGGCCTGGCCGCCGGCGCCGACGACTACGTGGTGAAACCGCCCAAGCAGGGTGAATTGCTCGCGCGCGTCGCGGCGGTGCTGCGACGCCGCGGCGGCGAACACGACGGCAACGAGGTATTGGAGCTTCCGCCCTACCGGATCGATCCGCAGCGCCGCCAGATCAGCATCAATGGCGAACCGGTGGAACTCACCCAGCGCGAATACGAACTGGCGTGCTATCTGTTCCGGCGCCAGGGGCGCATCGTCAGCCGCGATGCGCTGCTCGAGAACGTCTGGAACCTCGCCGGCGACGTCAGCACCCGCACCGTCGATACCCACATCAGCCGCCTGCGCAAGAAGCTCGGCCTGTCGGGCGAGAACGGCTGGCGCCTGACGGCCGTCTACCAGCACGGCTATCGCATCGAACAGGGTTAGGCGAGGCGCGGCAGGCGTGTAAACTTTGCAGTTGCCATTCAACGGTGGACTGCCTTGTCGCTCGACCCGACGATCCTTGAAGCGTTCCGGCGGCTGCACGCGCAGGCGCGCGCCAGCGATGATCCCGAACCCGACGCCATGACCGTCGCGACCGCCGATCCGGACGGCTGCGTGCATGCGCGAATGGTGTTGTTGAAAACCGCAGACGAACACGGTTTCACGTTCTTCACCCGCTACGACAGCGACAAGGGCGCGCAACTGGAGGCGAACCCGCGCGTCGCGCTGTGCCTTTTGTGGAAGCGGCTGACACCGGCCGCGCAGGTCCGCATCGAGGGACGTGCGGAAAAATTGCCGGCGGCCGAATCGGACGCCTATTTCGCGACGCGCGAGCGGCTGAGCCAGCTCGGCGCGTGGGCGTCCCTGCAATCGCGGACGTTGCCCGAACGCGTGGCGCTCGAGCATCGCGTGGAGGAGTTCGAGCGCCGCTTTGCGGGCCGGGACGTGCCGCGACCGGCCGAGTGGGGCGGCTATCGGGTGGTCCCGGATCTGGTCGAATTCTGGTTCGCAGGCGAACACCGCTGGAACGAGCGCGAGCGCTGGGAACCCATCGACGGCACATGGCGCAAGCGGTTGCTGTATCCGTGAGTGCCGGGCCGCGACGGATCGTCTGCCTCACCGAAGAACCGACGGAAGTCCTGTACGCGCTCGGTGAACAGGACCGCATCGTCGGCATTTCCGGGTTCACGGTGCGGCCGCCGCGTGCGCGCAAGGAAAAGCCCAAGGTCTCGGCTTTCACCAGTGCCAGGATCGAGCGCATCCTCGATCTCAAACCCGACATGGCGATCGGGTTTTCCGACATCCAGGCCGACATCGCGCGGGAGTTGATCAAGGCCGGGGTCGAGGTGTGGATCAGCAACCATCGTTCCGTGGCCGGAATCCTCGCCTATGTGCGCCGGCTCGGCGCGCTGGTGGGCGCGGCGGACAAGGCCGAGAAGTACGCGCGTGAACTCGAAGGCCACGTCGAGCGTGTGCGCGTGCAGGGCGACGCGCTTCCGAGGCATCCGCGCGTGTACTTCGAGGAATGGGACGACCCGCCGATCACCGGCATCCGCTGGGTGGCGGAACTGATCCGCATCGCCGGCGGCGAGGACGTGTTTCCCGAACGGGCGGAACAATCGCTGGCGAAGCACCGCATCCTTGCCGATCCCACCGAAGTGATTTCGCGTCGGCCCGACATCATCCTCGCCTCGTGGTGCGGCAAGAAATTCCAGCCCGCCAGCGTCGTCGCGCGGCCGGGTTGGGATGCGATTGCCGCGGTACGCGATGGTGAGCTCCACGAAATCAAGTCACCGATCATCCTGCAGCCCGGCCCGGCCGCGCTTACCGACGGTCTCGACGCGTTGCACGCCGTGATTGCACGCTGGGCGATGCGCTGAACAACAGCGGAAGCGGTCTCCGAGCGATGTGTTGGGCTTCCCCGGATGCAGCCCCGCGTCAGCCCAAACCGCGGGCTTCCCGGATGGATCGCTTGCCCGATTCGCGCTGCCAGCAACCCATGTTTGTCGCCATTCCGGGGCCGCCCGCGCTTTTGCGGGCGGAACCCGGAATCGGTCTGATGTTTGGCGGGTTTACAAAAACCGATTCCGGGTTCGGCCTGCGTGAAACCGCAGGCACCCCGGAATGACGACAACTTTTCCAATGGTGTGCATGCGATCTGCTGGCAAACAACGCCAATCGGATTCACTGTCGAGAAAAGCCAATCAGAGGGTGTGTCCGACATTCGTCAACCACGCCACCACGACGGTCTGGATCAGCAGGATCACCAGGATCGCCAGCACCGGCGACAGATCGAACCCGCCGATCAGCGGCAGGATGCGGCGAAAGGGCTTGAGGATCGGATCGACGATCTTGCCGAGCAACGGCACCACCGGGTTGCGTGCATCGACGTTGACGTAGGACAGCAACGCCCACGCAAAAATCATGATCAGGTAGGTGATCATGAAAAAGTTGAGCAGGTCGGCGACGCCCAGCACCAGCGCACCCACGCCGCTGGTCCAGAAGTCCGCCGTCACGAATATCAGCAGGACATTCTTGATGACTTCCAGTGCCCACGCGATCAGCAGCGCGGCGAGGTTGATGCGTCGCCAGGTCGGGATCACGCGGCGCAGCGGCGTCAGCACCGGGTTGGTGGCGCGATACAGGAACTGGCAGATCGGGTTGTAGAAATCCGCGCGCACCGCTTCCGCCAGCAGGCGGAACACGAACAGCGCAACCGCGCAACCGAATGCGAACTGGATCAGCAGGGCGGCGGCGTTGGCGAGATAGATCATGCGCCGGCATCCAGTTCCGCGGACATCGCGGCGCCGCGGCGTTGTGCCGCCCCGAGCGCCCGTTCAACCAGTTCGCGGAAATGGCCAGCGTCGAACACCGCCAGCGCGGCTTCGGTGCTGCCGTGCGGCGAGGTGACGCGCCGGCGCAGTTCGGCGGCGGTTTCATCACCTTCGGCCAGCATGCGGCCGGCGCCCAGGCAGGTCTGCGCGGCCAATGCGCGGGCGGTGTCGCGCGGCAGCCCGAGCTGCACCGCGGCGTCTTCCATGGCCTCGACCAGCAGGAAGAAATAGGCGGGTCCCGAACCGGACACCGCGGTCACCACGTCCATCTGCGCTTCGTCGTCGACCCAGCGCACGATGCCCGCGGCGCCGAGTAGGCGCTCCGCCAAGGCGCGCTGATCATCGTCGACATTGCGGTTGGCGCACAGGCCGCTGGCGCCCGCGCCGACCAGGGCCGGCGTATTGGGCATGCAGCGCACGATCGCCTGTTGTCCGACCAGCAGCCGCTCGATCTGCGCGATGCGGATGCCGGCGGCGATGGAAATGACCAGCGGATTCGAGCTGCGCAACGGTGCGGCCAGCCCGGCGCAGACTTCGTGCATCACCTGCGGCTTTACCGCCAGCACCACGCAATCTGCATCCACGATGGCTTCGGCATTATCGGTGAACACCGGGACGCCGAATTCGCGTGCCAGCGCTGCGCGCGTTTCGGCGCGTGGTTCGGCGACACGGATCGACGCGGGTGGCACACCGCGGGCGCGTTGCGCGCCGATCAGGCTGCGCGCCATGTTGCCGCCCCCGATGAAGGCAAGACGCACATCGCGGGCGTTCGACGAATCGGTGTTGACGGCCATGAAATTCCGGACTGTGGCGACGGCTAAGCATAACAAGCCGCGCGGTCGCGGCGATTGCGCCAGTCCTCAGGCTTGCTGCGTGGCCGCCTTGCGCTTGAGCCGGCGCTGCGCCTTGCGCTCGCGCCGCCGGCGCGCCCAGGTACCGAACACCAGGTAGATCGCCGGCGTCGACAGCAGCGTCAGGCTCTGCGAAAAGATCAGGCCGCCCATCATCGCGATGCCCAGCGGACGCCGCAGGTCCGCGCCGGTGCCGATGCCGACCACCAGCGGCACCGAAGCCAGGATCGCGACCATCGTGGTCATCATGATGGGCCGGAAGCGAACGAGGCATGCCTCGCGCACCGCGTCCAGCGGCGTGCGGCCCTCGCGTTCGGCCACCACCGCGAAGTCGATCATCATGATCGCGTTCTTCTTGACCAGGCCGATCAGCAGGATCAAGGCCATGATCGCGACGATCGAAAGGGGCGTACCGGTCACCAGCAGCGCCAGCAGCGCGCCCACGCCCGCGGCGGGCAGGGTCGAGAGGATGGTGATCGGATGCACCAGGTTTTCGTAAAGCATGCCGAGCACCAGGTACACCGCGATGATCGCGCCCAGCAGCAACAGCGGCATCATCGCCAGCTGCTGTTCGAAGCGCCGGAAGAAATCGCCCAGGCCGAGCTTGATGTCACCCGGCATGCGCATGTCGGCGATGGTCCGGTTGATCTGCTTGGTCGCCTCGCCCATGCTGGTGCCGGGCGCAAGATTGAAGCTCAGGGACATGCTGGTCATCTGGTCGATGTGCTCGATCTCGCTGGGCGACATCGTGGATTCCTGGTGCGCGATCGCGCTGATGGGAATCATCTCCCCGCTGGACGCGCGCACCTTGATGAGATCGAGCGCCGCCGGCGATGCGGTCTGCGCCGGCAGCGCCGTGAGCACCACCTGGTACTGGTTCGTGTCCGAAAAGATCGTGGAGATCTGGCGTTGCCCGAAGGCGTTGTACAGCGCGTCATCCACCGCCGCCATCGACACGCCGAGGCTGGCCGCCTTGGCGCGATCGACCACCATGTTCTGCAGCAGCGCGCCTTCATCCAGATCGGTGCCGACATCGCGGAAGATCGGGTTTTTCTTGAGTTGCGCCTGCAGCTTCGGCAACCACTCCTGGAGTTCGGTGGCGCTGTTGCTTTGCAGGTTCACGCTGTATTGGCCGCCCTGGCTGGTGCCGCCCCCGCCGCCGCCCAGGTCCTGCAACGGGCGCAGGCGCACTTCGAGATCGGGGTATTGCGCGATCTTGGCCGACAGGCGCGCCACCACCTGTTGGGTCGAGTCGCGACGGCCCTCATCGCGCGGTTTCAGCTGGATGCTGAACCAGCCGCTGGCGCCGCGCCGGCTGGTCCCGACCGATGCGCCGACATATGCGACCGCGGGGTCCTTGCGCAGCATTTTCACCAACCCGCTGGTGCGGGCCTCGAGGTCGGTGAACGACATGGTCACGCCGCCGGTGGCGCGGCCCCAGATCAGACCGGTGTCCTGCGGCGGAAAGTCGGTGCCCGGCAGCAGGCGGAACAGGTAGATCGTGAGCGCCAGCAGCAGCAATGGCGACCATGCCATCAACTTCGGGTGCTTGTGCAGGGACCAGTCCAGCGTCACGGTGTAAACCCGCAGCATGCCGGCGTGGAAACGGTCGAGCGCGCGTCCCAGCCGCGAAGGACCGCGTTCGGTGTACGAGTGCCGGCGCAGGAACCGGCCGCAAAGCGCCGGGGTCAGCGTCAACGAAACCACCATCGACACGAAGATCGCGGCAATCACTGTCACGGTGAATTCGCGGAACCACATGCCGATGAACGAGGGTGCGAACAGGATCGGCATGAACACCGCGATCAGGGAGGCGGTGATCGCGACGATGGTGAAGCCGATCTCGTGCGCTCCCAGGAGCGCCGCCTGCAGTCGCGACTTGCCTTCATCGAGGTGGCGCATGATGTTCTCGATCACCACGATCGCGTCGTCCACCACGAACGTCAGCGCAATCACCAGCGCCAGCAGCGACAGGTTGTCGAGGGTGTAGTCCAGCGCGTACATCACGATGAACGCGCCGCACAGCGAAAGCGGCACCGCCGCCGACGCGATCAGGGTCGGCGCAAGCCGCCGCATGAACAGCGCCATCGTCAACACCACCATCGCGAGGCTGATCAACAACGTGATCTGCACGTCGTTGACGGAGTCGCGGATGGTCGAGGTTTCATCAAAGTAGGGCGTCAGTTGGGTGCCGGGTGGCAGCAGGTTGCGCAGGCCGGGCAGCTCCCGCTTCACCCCATCCACGGTCGCGATCACGTTGGCGTCCGAACGCTTGTACACCTGCAACTGGATCGATCGCTTGCCGTTGAAATACGCTGCCTGGAACTGGTCCTCGGCGCCTTCGTACACGTTGGCCACGTCACGCAGGTACACCGGAGCGCCGTTGTGGGTTGACACCACCAGGTCGGCGAAATCCTGCGCGGTGTGCAGCTGGTCGGTGGCGGTGATCGCGATCGACACCTCGCCCTCGGTGAGGAACCCCTGCGGCGAGGTCACGTTGGCTGCGGTGATCGCGTTGCGGATGTCGTTGGTGGAAAGCCCCAGCGATTCCAGCTTGTGCAGGTCGACGTCCACCCGCACTGCCGGTTGTGCGCTGCCCGAGACGTCCACCGAAGCGACCCCTTGCAGCTGGCTGATGCGCGGCTGCAGCAGCGTGTTGGCCGCGTCGAACAGTGCCGACATGGGCTGGGTGTCGGAGGTCAGTGCCAGCGTGATCACCGGGTCATCGTTGGGATTGGCCTTGTGCCATTGCGGCAATGGCAGCCCCGCGGGCAGGTCGGGTACCGCCGCGTTGATGGCGGCGTCGACCTGTTGCGCGGCGGAATTGATGTCCACGTCCGAATCGAAGAACAGCAGGACGAACGCGCTGCCGTTGGAGCTGCGCGAGCGCATCATGTCGATGCCGGGAATCTGGCCGAGGTGCCGCTCCAGCGGCGCGGTGACCGTCGCCGACATGGTGGTGGCGTTGGCGCCGGGTTCCGCCGCCGACACCCAGATCGCGGGGAACGACACCTCCGGCAGCGCGCTGATGCCGAGCAGGGCGTAGCACAGGGCGCCGATCGCAAGCACGCCGGCCGCCAGCAGCGAGGTGCCGATGGGGCGTTTCACGAAGGGCGCGGAGATGTTCATTCAGCGTTGCTCCCCGCTCCCGCCGGGAGAGGGGGCTGGGGGTGAGGGTGCGGGGCTCGCCCCACGGTTGGTCCAACGCTTGTCCGAACCCACGCCCACCCCTTCGGGTTCGCGCTGCGCGCGCATTCGCTTTGCTCCGCCTCTCCCGGAGGGAGCAGGGAAAAGCAGGGCAGCTTCGGGCGCGAGACAGATCATCGAGACCACCTCACTTCCCGCCCTCGGACGCCAGTTCAGGGTGCTGCCGTCCCGCGCGCGCCTGCACCCAGTCGCTGAAGCGTTCCATGTACAGGTAGATCACCGGCGTGGTGTACAGCGTCACCAGTTGCGACAGCAGCAGGCCGCCCACGATTGCCACGCCCAGCGGGCGCCGCAGCTCCGCGCCGATGCCGTTGCCGAGCGCCAGCGGCAGCGCACCGAACAGGGCCGCGAAGGTGGTCATCATGATCGGGCGGAAGCGCAGCAGGCAGGCGCGGCGGATCGCGTCGTGCGCATCCATGCCGCGGCGACGCGCGGTGATCGCGAAGTCGATCATCATGATCGCGTTCTTCTTCACGATGCCGATCAGCAGCACGATGCCGACGATGCCATCCACCGACAGCGGCATCCCGAAGATCATCAGCGCCAGCAGCGCGCCGACGCCCGCCGGCGGCAGCGTCGACAGGATCGTGAAGGGATGGATGTAGCTTTCGTACAACACGCCGAGCACGATGTAGATCACCACGATCGCGGCCAGCAGCAGCAGCGCCTCGCTGCCGAGCGACGATGAGAATTCCGCGGCCTTGCCGATGAAACCGGCGCGCACCTGCGGCGGCAGGTTCAACGACGCCGTGGCGTTGTTGATCGCGTCCACGGCCTGCGACAACGAGTAGCCCGGCGCGACGTTGAACGAAATGATCACGGCGGGCAACTGGTTCTGGTGCGCGATCACCAAGGGCGCATCGGTGACGGTCGCGGTGGCCAGCGTGGACAGCGGCACGGTATTGCCGCCGCCCAGGATGATGCCCGTGTTGGATTGCCCGATCCCAGTCGCGGTGGAAGAGTTGGCCGACTTCAGCATCCCGAGGCTGGTGGCATTGCTGCCCGTCAGCGCACCGCTGGCGCCGTTGGAACGAACCCGCAGCATGTTCATGAGATCGGAACGGTTGCGGAACTGCGGTTGCACTTCAAGGATCACCCGGTACTGGTTCTGCTGCGTGAAGATCGTCGAGATCTGGCGCTGGCCGTAGGCGTCGTACAAGGTGTCGTCGATGGTCTGCACCGGCACGCCGAGGCGGCTGGCGACGGTGCGATCGATGTCCAGCTTCAGCGCGCGCCCGTTCATCGCGAGGTTGTCCGACACGTCGGCCAGTTCCGGCAACTGCTTGACGGCCTGCGCCACGCGCTGCGCGTATTGGGCGAGATCGTGGGGATCGATTTCCGACAGCGCGTACTGGTATTCGGTCGGCGCCACGGTGGTGTCGAGGGTGATGTCCTGCACCGGTTTCAGGAACAGTTCGACGCCCGGCACGTGGGCCACGGCGCGCTGCAGGCTGGCGACCACGTCGGCCAGGCCGCCGCGCTCGCCGCGTGGCTTCAGCACGATGCTGACCTGGCCCTGGCTGAGCGTCGGATTGACCGCGCCGGCGCCGACGAACGACGCGACGCCGGCGACCGCGGGATCGCGCCTGAGCGCGGCGGTCACGGCTTCGATGTGTCTTTCCATCGCGGGGAACGCAATGTCGCTGTCGGCCTGCACCACGCCGGTAATCAGGCCGGTGTCCTGCTCGGGCAGCAGGTCCTTCGGGATCACGACGTACAGGAACACGGTCACCGCGACCGATGCCGCGGCGATCAGGATGGTGGTGCGGCGGTGCGCCAGCACCCAGTCCAGCGACCATTCGTACCAGCCCAGCATCTTCGCGTAGAAGCCGCGGCGGTTGTGCATCGCCGCTTCGTCGCCGGTGGGCAGCGAGCCGGGCTTCAGCAGGTACGCGCACATCATCGGCGTCAGCGTCAGCGACACGCCCATCGAAATCGCGACCGCGATGGTCAGCACCCACGCGAATTCGTGGAACAGCCGGCCGGTGACGCCCGGCATCAGGAGCAGCGGCAGGAACACCGCGATCAGCGACACCGTCAGCGACAGCACCGTGAAACCGATCTCGCGCGAGCCGATCTCGGCGGCTTCGCGGCCGCTCTTGCCCTGCTCGAGATAGCGGACGATGTTCTCGATCATCACGATCGCGTCGTCCACCACGAACCCCGTGGCCACCGTCAACGCCATCAGCGACAGGTTGTCCAGCGAAAATCCGGCAAACGCCATGATCGCGAAGGTGCCCGTCAGCGACAGCGGCACCGCGACCGCGGGAATCAGCGTCGCCCACAGCCGGCGCAGGAACACGAAGATCACCGCGACCACCAGTGCCACCGCGATCAGCAGCGTCACCTGGACGTCGCGCACCGAGGCGCGGATCGTCACGGTGCGGTCGGCGAACACCGACAGCTGGACGCCGGCGGGGAGCACCGCGCGCAGCGACGGCAGGGTCTGCTCGATCTGGTCGACCGTGTCGATGATGTTGGCGCCGGGCTGGCGGCGGATGTCCAGCAGCACCGCCGGTTCGCCGTTGGCCCATGCCGCGAGCTGGTCGTTCTCGACGCCCTCGACCACGGCGGCGACGTCCGACAGCTTCACCGGCGCGTTGTTCTTGTAGGCGATGATGGTCCTGGCGTAGTCGGTCGCGCTCTGCAGCTGGTCGTTGGTGCCGATCTCGTAGGTTTGCACCGCGCCGTTCAAGGAACCCTTGGCGGCATTGACGTTGGCCTGCGTCAGCGCCGAACGGACGTCTTCCATCGTCAGCCCGAGGTTGGCGAGCTTGCCGGGATCGACCTGCACGCGGATCGCCGGGCGCACGTTGCCCGCGATCGAGACCAGCCCGACGCCGGGCACCTGCGCCAGCCGTTGCGCAAGGATCGAATCGGCGTAGTTGTTGACGTCGCGCAGCGGCAGGCTCTTCGAAGTGAGCGCCAGTGTCAGGATCGGCGCGTCGGCCGGGTTCACCCGCTTGTAGATCGGCGGGTAAGGCAGGCTGCCCGGCAGGCGCGCGGTGCGCAGCGCCGACTGCACGTCCTGCGCGGCGACGTCCAGGTCGGTGTTCATCGCGAACTGCAGCGTGATGGTCGAGAGGCCCGCGGCGCTGTTCGAACTCATCATCGCCAACCCGGAGATCTGGCCGAGCTGTTGTTCCAGCGGCGTCGTGACCAGGTTCGCGATGGTGGTGGCGCTCGCGCCGGGGTACTGCGTGGTCACGACGAGGTTGGGCGCCTCGATCTCGGGCAGCGCCGACACCGGCAACGCCTTGTAGCCGATGATGCCGATCAGCAACACCGCGGCCATCAACAGCGAGGTCGCGATCGGCCTGCGGATGAAGATGCTGGAGAAGCTCATGGTCCCGGCGCTCCGGCGAGCATCGTCAACCGCGACGCCCGCGCCCGTTGCTCGACATCGCCGCCTTGATCTGTGCGGTGGTCGGCGGCGCCGGCACTTCGCCCGGTTTCATGGGCGTGACCTTGGTGCCTTGCTTCAACCGGAACTGCCCGGCGGTCACCACCATGTCCCCGGCCTTCAGTCCGCTGGTGACGATCAGCCCGCTGTCGCCGGCTTCGCCACCGGTGACCACCGCCTGCATCGCGACGTACTTCGCAGGCTTGTTGTCGGCGGGCTGCTGCTGCTCGCCGCGCGCGCCGGACTTGGCTTTCTTGTCCGCGCCTGCCTTGGCATTCGCCTCGTCCTTTTCCGTACCCGGTGGCGGCTTGTCGGTGACCAGCCACACGTAATCGCCGTTCGGACCGCGCTGCACGGCTGCGGTCGGCACCACCAGCGCACCGGTGTTGGTGCTGACCCGCAGCCGGGTGTTGGCGTACTGGCCGGGGAAAAGCTGGTTGCTGGCGTTCGGGAACTCGGCCTTCAGCTGGAACGTGCTGGTGTTCGGGTCGATCTGGTTGCCGATCGCGATCAGCTTGCCGTCGTCTTCCACCACGTTGTTGTCGGCGTCGAGGATCGCCGCGTTCAAGGCGCCCTTCGCCTGCGCCGCGCGCACCTCGTCGAGGTACTTCCCGGCGAGCGTGAAAAGCACGTAGATCGGATGCATCTGCGTGACGGTGACGATGGTGGTGGCGGTCGTGATCACGTTGCCGGGATCGACCTGCCGGATGCCCGCCACGCCGTCGATGGGCGACGTGATCCGGGTGAAGCCGAGCTGCACCCTGGTGTCGGCGATGCTGGCGTTGTCCGCCGCCACCGCGGCCTGCCATTGGGCGACCGTGTTCTTCTGGGTGATGCGATCGATCTCGGCGACGTAGGGTGCGTACTTCGGATTCGACGAGCGCTCCAGGTTGGCCTTGGCGGTGGCGAGCTGGGTCTGGTCCTGCGCGCGCTTGGCCATTGCCTGGTCGAGTTGCGCCTGCAGGGTGCGCGGGTCGATCTCGGCCAGCACCTGGCCCTGCTTGACCTCGCCGCCTTCCACGAAATCGAGTTTCAGCAGTTGCCCGCCGACCTGCGGTTGCACGTTGACGGTGTTGAGCGCCTGGACCGTGCCGGTGCCGGTCAGGAAGATCGGCACGTTTTCCGCAGCCACGGGGACAGCCGTGACCGGTACCGGCGTATCCGCGCCGGGTTCACCCGGTCCCCGGGACTTGCCGGGTCCTGCAAAGATGCGCCACAGGATGAATGCCACGATGAGGACGCCAACCAGCGTCAGAATCCATTTTTTTCGCGACATCGACAGTCGTCCGGATAGCGTTGAAGGCGCCCGTTGGACAGTTCGCGCAGCGGTGGGTTCGCGGCGCGAAATGCTTTCGGGATCGCACCTAAATTAGCCGAACGGCCGCGCCCGCGCCCCTGCCGGTCGACAGGGGCGCGGGGATGACATCCGTCACATGGCGTCAGCGCTCGTCGGCGACCGTGGGCACGGGCGCATCCTCCGCCGCCGCATGGGCGGCGTGCGCGGCAGACAGGCGTTTCATCGGCCAGATCATCACGACCGCGATCACGGTGCAGACCACCCCGGCCCAGCCGAGCTTGGTAAACAGCGCGGTGTAGATCGGCAGCGTCTGTATCGGGTCGGTGACGTTTTGCGGCACCGCTGCGAAGTTGGCAACGAGGCCGCCGAGATACTGCGAGATGCCTACGCCGACGTAATAGGCGCCCATCATGAAGCCGCCCATCCGCGCCGGCACGTAGCGCGCGATCATCGCCAGGCCGAGCCCGCTCACCAGCAACTCGCCCAGCGAATACAGGCCATAGCCCCAGATCAACACCCACGACGAGGCCTTGCCGGGCTCGGTGACGAAGTTGCCGGCCAAACCGTAGACGAAGTAGCCCGCGGCGACCATCGCGAAACCCAGCGCGAACTTGGACGCGATCGACAAGTCCTTGCCACGCTTGCCGGCGGCGGTGTAGGCCCACGCCAAGATCGGCGAAAGGATCATGATCCAGATCGGATTCAGCGCCTGGTACTGGCCCGGCAGCCAGGTGTAGAGATGCACGCCGAACAGGTTCCAGCTCCAGTCCGTGTTGCGCAGCGCGAACAGTGCCAGCGAGGTCGGCATCTGCTGGTAGAAGATGAAAAAGAAGATCGTCTGCAGCGTCAGGATCAAGGCCGCCGCCAACCCCGCGCGTTCGCCGCGCCGGGCGTTCACGATCAGGTACACGAAGATCACCAGCAGCGCGATGCCGGCGAGGATCACGAACCACTTCGCGATCACCTCGTGCTGCAGGATGAAAGCGGCGATGACCGCGAGTACCGCGCCCACGAGGAGGACCTTGAGCAGCTTGATCCAGTTGAAAGGATGCGAGTCCGGGTCCGAACCGATGTGCGCCAGCGACGCGCGCATGAAGAAGTAGTTGACCAGGCCGACCAGCAGGCCGACGCAGCACACGCCGAACGCGGCGTGCCAGCCGAACCCGTTCTGGTAGATGCCGTTGACGTAGTCCTTGATCCACGGGGTCAGCAGCATCGAGACGGTCGAGCCGATGTTGACCGCCATGTAGTAGATGGTGAACGCGCTGTCGATCCGGCTGTCATCGCCCTCGTAGATCTTGCGCACCAGGTTGCCGGCATTCGGCTTGAACAGGCCGTTGCCGACCACGATCACGCCCAGCGAGAAATACAGGAACCTCGGATCAGCGCTCGGCAGGGTGATCAACCCGTAGCCGATCGCGAGGATCGCCGCGCCCGTCAGCATGGTGCGGCGTGTGCCCAGGATGCCATCGCCCACCCAGCCGCCGATCGCCGGGGCCACGTAGATCAACGCGGCGGCGGCGCTCCACACCAGGTTCGCGCGCACGTCGTCGAAGCCGAGGCGCTGCACCATGTAGTAAACGATCAGCGCCTGCATGCCGTAGAAGCCGAAGCGCTCCCACAACTCGATCAGGAACACGGTGGAAAACGAGCGGGTCCTGGAAACGGCGGGCGTGGAATTCATGTCTGAGGGATACCCCTGTAGCAGGACGACCGGCCAAGCCTACCCGAACCGAAGCTGAATGTGGCTATGGCGTGGGAATCGCGACTCGGGATTCGG
>JBDZUX010000005.1:0-2971 GCA_040255405.1 Lysobacteraceae bacterium | reverse complement strand
CGGGATTCGGCAGTCGAGGCATCCAGGATTTTGTCGTCATGCCGGGGCTGACGGCGGTTTCATCGCAGGCAGATCCCGACAGCGTTTGGAGGACTGCAAACGCGAACCTCCCGGATCAAGCCCGGGGCAGGCTGCGGCGGCTCGCAGCGCGAGCGCCGGGGATGGCGGGAGTCAATCGTGTCTGCGCAGCAACCCGACCGCCGAAACCGATTCCGGGTCGCGCTGCGCGCGTCCGGAATGACGAGCCAATCCCTTGTCGTTCCGGGGCCGCTCGCGCGAAGCGGGAGCGGAACCCGGAATCGGTTCGGGTACCACCCAAGGCAAAACCGATTCCGGGTCGCGCTGCGCACGTCTGGAATGACGATCATGGGCGTCAGGCTACAACCCGATTCCGTCATTCCGGAGCTGTCCGCGGCTCCGCTGCGGGGGCAGAACCCGGAACCCATTTTGTCGCAAGACGCAAGAGATGGATTCCGGGTTCCGTCGCCGCCAAAGCCGGCGACGGCCCCGGCATGACGATCGGTTGTTACACTTCCGATCTCCGATCCGGGAATCCCGAACTCCGTGCGCATTTATCTCGACCTGCTCCGCGACGTGCTGGAACACGGCGCCCGCAAGGACGATCGAACCGGCACCGGCACGTTGTCGTTGTTCGGTCGCCAGATCCGCATGGACCTTGCGCAAGGCTTTCCGCTACTGACCACCAAGAAGCTGCACGTCAAGTCGATCGTGCACGAGCTGCTGTGGTTCCTGCGCGGCGACAGCAACATCGCGTACCTGAAGGAGCACGGCGTCAGCATCTGGGACGAATGGGCCGATGCAAACGGCGATCTCGGCCCCGTCTACGGCAAGCAGTGGCGCGCGTGGCCCGCGCCGGACGGCCGCAGCATCGACCAGATCGCGCGGGTGATCGAGCAGATCAAACGCAATCCCGATTCGCGGCGGATGATCGTGTCGGCGTGGAACGTGGGCGAACTGGACAAGATGGCGCTGATGCCGTGCCACGCGCTGTTCCAGTTCTACGTCGCGAACGGCAAGCTGTCCTGCCAGCTCTACCAGCGCTCGGCCGACATTTTCCTGGGCGTGCCCTTCAACATCGCGAGCTACGCGCTGCTCACGTGCATGATGGCGCAGGTGTGCAACCTCGCGCCCGGCGACTTCGTGCACACCTTCGGCGACCTGCACCTTTATTCGAACCACCTCGAACAGGCGCGCGAGCAACTGGCGCGCACGCCGCGCGCGTTGCCGAAGCTGGTGCTGAATCCCGACGTTCGATCGCTGTTCGACTTCCGCTTCGAAGACATCCGCATCGTCGATTACGATCCGTATCCCGCGATCAAGGCGCCGGTGGCGGTATGAGGACCGAAACCGGGGTCAGAGTGGACTTTCCACGTCGCCCCGGTCGTCCCGCTGGGAGACCAGCGTGCATGCACGAGGTGGCGCGCATACTTGTCGAAAGTCCACTCTGACCCCGGTTTCGCATGTCGGACGATTTCGAAATCACCCTTGTCGCCGCGCTCGACCGCAACCGCGCCATAGGCCGCGCCGGCGCGATGCCTTGGCATCTTTCCGATGACCTGAAGCGGTTCAAGGCGCTCACGTTCGGCAAACCGGTATTGATGGGCCGCAAGACCGCGCTCGCGATCGGACGGCCGCTTCCGGGACGCCTGAACCTCGTGCTGACACGCGCCGCGAACGCCCCGTTTCCCGGCCAGACAGCGGTGCATTCACTGGACGAAGCCATCGCGCGTGCAGGCGATTCGGACTTGTGCGTGATCGGCGGCGGCGAAGTCTATGCGCTGGCCTTGCCACGCGCCACGCGCATGCATCTCACCGAAATCGACACCGCTTCAGCCGACGCCGACACGTTTTTCCCGGCATTCGATCCGGGCGAATGGCGCGAGGTCGCGCGCGCGCATCACCCGGGCGACGCCAAACACGCGTTCGCGTTCGATTTCGTCGATTACGAACGCCGATGATCGAGGTCGCCGCCGGCATCCTCATCGACGATCGCGGTCGCGTGTTGTTGATGCAACGGCTGCCGGGCAAGCATCTCGCCGGCCTGTGGGAATTCCCGGGCGGCAAGCTGGAACCCGGCGAGACGGTCGAGCACGCATTGGTCCGCGAGCTCGATGAGGAGCTCGGCATCGAGGTGCTCGCGTCCGAACCGCTGATTTCGCTGCCGTGGCATTACCCGGAAAAAAGCGTGCGCCTGCACGCATTGCGTGTCACGAAATGGCGTGGCGAGCCGCGCGCGCGCGAAGGCCATCCGCTGCGCTGGTCCGCGTTGCGCGACGTCGATGTCACCACGATGCCGCCCGCCGATGCGCCAATCGTCATCGCACTTCGCCTGCCGGGGTGCTACGCCATCGTCGATCCGGGGGCGTTGCCTGCGCAGAACCTCGTTCCTCGCGGTGACGCGCCGCTGCGTACCTTGTGGCAGTTGCGAAGGCCCGGAGCGGTTCCCGGCGAAATCAGGCGGGCCGTGCAGGACGCACTGGCGGTGGATCCCGAACGCCGTGTTTCGCTGCTGGTCAACCATGACGTCGAACTCGCGCGCGAGCTGGGCGTCGGCGTGCATCTCAAGGCAGCGCAACTGCGCCGGTTGAGCGCGCGGCCGCTGCCGCGCGATGCATGGGTCGGTGCGTCGTGCCATGACGCGGAAGAGCTGGAACGCGCCGCGGCGCTGGGCGCGGATTTCGCCACCTTGTCGCCGGTCTGCGCCACGGCGTCGCATCCGGGTGTGAGACCGCTGGGCTGGGAGCGCTTCGCGCACCTCGTCGCCGGCGCGCGACTGCCCATTTACGCGCTGGGTGGTGTTGGCCCGGATGACCTGGAACGCGCGCGTGCCGCCGGCGCGCAGGGCGTCGCAGGTATCCGCGCGTTCCGGTGAATCGCCGGCGTAGATTGGTCCGAGCTGGCGAAAGTCGCGTGGTCGCCGTTCCACAGGTGTCCGATGATCCGCCGCCCC
>JBDZUX010000023.1:0-45920 GCA_040255405.1 Lysobacteraceae bacterium | reverse complement strand
CGATCGCGAAACCCCATTCCGCGAGCGAAGCGCGTTGCGCGTCGGTCAGCGCCGATGCGGCGCGTTCGCTCATCCACGCCCGCTCCGGCGACAACGTGATCGCGTTGCCGGCGTAGGCGCGCTTCTGTTCCGGCGTCAGCCAGATCACGCGGTCTTCGAATGCACGCGCGATCGCGCGCGGCACGTCGGGGTCGGCGAAACCGTCGGGCGCGAGGATCGCCGCGCGACCGGCCAGTGACGTCATCACCACGTTGGTGTGGTATTCGCCTTGCGCCAGTTCGAAGCAGAATGTCAGCAGCAGGTCGAACGTTTCGTGTAGCGCGCGTGCGCCGACCATGTCGCAGCGTTCGCTCAATCCGCAATAGCCGATGCCGCGCGCGTGATCGATCACCAGCGAACCGGTCAGTTCCGCGATGCCATGGTCGCCGCGCGACAAATCGACTTCTTCATAGCCGAGCATGTCGCGGAAAAAACCGCGGATGTCCGTGCGCGCCGCTTCTCGTTGCCGCACCGCATGGCGCATCCGGCCGACGATCAACCTGCCCGACGCGGTCGCGAACACGTTGTTGGGGAACATCGCGTCCGGCGTGGCCGCATCGCCCGGGAACACGATCGTCGGCACGTCCCCACGCAGCGCCTGCGCCAAGCCTGCGTGCTGCACCAGCGCGCGCTGCGCATCGAATGGCGCATCCATCTGCATGTAGCGATTGTCGCGCGCCGACTCCGCGGCCAGTTCATCTGCCGCCGGCGCGACCAGGAACGCCGCCCGCGCCGTCGCACGCGCATTCGGCGAAAGCGGAAGCCCGGCGAGGGCGGAGCAGAATGCAGCGGCGGAAGTGGCGATCACCGGCTGCACTGTATGCACGCGGGCGGGTGATCGCAACGTGCGGTGCATGCGTTCGGCATGCTTCTCAGCCCGGCGGGCCTGTATCGCGACGACGGTCTTGGACCCCGCAGCGGTCGCCCGCAGGCGGGCTCCTGCCCAAGGTACGCGTACATGACCAACGCGCTGCACAGGTGCGCGTGGCTCGGTGCGGCGGGAATTGCAGGAACGGGCTTGCCCGCGACCGTCCCTGCACGTAGCCGTCGGCCACGATGGGAAGGCTGCATTTGGCCAATCGCCTTCGAGCGGTCGATGCCCGAATCAGAAAAGCCCGCCGAAGCGGGCTTTTCTTTGAATCATCGGGAGAAGCTGGTCGCGGCCGTGGGCCGCCACTACTTTTTCGGCGGCTCCAATCCGCGATCCTTCTTCATCGCGTCGATGTTGGGGGCGCGGCCGCGCCAGGCGGCGTACATCTTGGCGAGGTCTTCGGTGTTGCCGCGCGACAGCACCATCTGGCGGAAGCGATCGCCATTGGCACGGGTCAGGCCGCCGTGTTCCTCGAACCAGCCGTAGGCGTCGTCGGCCAGCATCTGGGTCCACAGGTACGCGTAGTAGCCAGCTGAGTAGCCGCTGCCCCAGATGTGCGAGAAGTAGCTGGAACGGTAGCGCGGCGGCACGTAGCTCAAGTCGACGTGGTTGTCCTTGAGCGCCCTGGCTTCGAACGCGTCGACGTCGCTCACCTTGGGTGCGTCGGGCGAGATGGTGTGCCAGGACATGTCGAGCAGCGCGGCCGAGATCAGCTCGGTCATGTCGTAGCCCTTGTTGAAGAGCTGCGAGTTCTTGAGCTTGTCGACCAGCGCCTTGGGCATCGGCTCGCCGGTCTTGTAGTGCTTCGCGTAGTGCGCGAACACGGTCGGGTACAGCGCCCAGTGTTCATTGAACTGCGAGGGGAACTCGACGAAGTCGCGCTGTGGCACGGTGCCCGACAGGCTCGGGTATTCCTGGTCGGCGAACATGCCGTTCAACGCATGGCCGAACTCGTGGAACATCGTGATCACGTCGTCGAACGACAGCAGCGCGGGCTGACCGGGCGCGGGCTTGGTGAAGTTGGCGACGTTGTAGATCACCGGCTTCTCGTGCAGGAGCTTCGACTGCGTGACGAGGTTGCTCATCCACGCGCCGCCGCCCTTGTTGTCGCGCTTGAAGTAGTCGCAATAGAACAGCGCCAGTGGCTTGCCGTCGGCGTCATACACCTCGAACACGCGCACCGTCGGCTCCCACACCGGCAGATCCTTGCGCTCCTTGAAGGTCAGCCCGTAGAGCTGGTTGGCGGCGTAGAACACGCCGTTTTCGAGCACGTTGTTCAGTTCGAAATACGGCTTCACCTGCGCTGCGTCGAAGTCGTACTTGGCCTTGCGCACCTGCTCGCCGTAGTAATCCCAGTCCCACGCGGCCAGCTTGAAATCGGCCTTGCCGGCGGTTTTCTGATCCTTGTCGATCGTGGCCTGGCGGTCCTTGCCTTCGGCTTCGGCGCGGGCGACCGCGGGCGGCGCAAGCTGGTTGAGGAAGTTCATCACCGCCGCGGGCGTCTTGGCCATCTGGTCTTCCAGCTTCCACGCCGCGTAGGTGTCGAAGCCGAGCAGCTTGGCCTTTTGTGCGCGCAGGTACGCCATCTGTTCGATGGTGGCGCGGGTGTCGTTGGCGTCGCCCTTTTCGGTGCGGGTCCACGAATGCTCGAACAGTTCGTGGCGGACGTCGCGGTTGTCCAGCGAACCCAGCGCCGGCTGCTGGGTGGTGTTCTGCAGCGGGATCACCCATTTGCCCTTGAGGTCGCGCGCCTTGGCGGCCTGCGCGGCGGCATCGATTTCACCGGGCGACAGCCCATCGAGCCTGGCCTTGTCATCCACCACCAGCGCGCCGGCCTTGTCCGCGGCCAGCAGCTTGTTCTCGAATTGCGCCGAGAGCGTGGAGAGCTGCTCGTTGTAGTGCTTGAGCTTGGCCTTGTCGGCGCTGGAAAGCTTGGCGCCGTTGTGCACGAACTGCTGATAGTCGTATTCCAGCAGGCGCTTCGATTCCGGATCGAGCTTCAGCGTGTCGCGCTGGTCGTGGAGCTTCTGGATGCGGGCGAACAGTTTCGGGTTCAGGTAGATCGCATCCTGGTGCGCGGCCAGTTTCGGCGCCTCGGTTTCCTGCACTTTCTGCAGTGTCGGGTTGGTGTCGGCGCCAGCGAGCAGGCCGAACACCTGCATCACGCGATTCAGCATCGCGCCGGTTTTTTCCATCGCGACGATGGTGTTCTCGAAAGTCGGCGCCGCCGGATTGTTGGCGATCTTCTCGACCTCGGCCATCTGCAGCTTCATGCCCTCCTCGATGGCGGGCTGGAAGTCGGCGTTCTTGATCTTGCTGAAGTCCGGCGCTTCGAACGGCAGCGTCGAGGCCTTGTAGAACGGATTGGCGGTGATGGCACTGGCCGTGGGCGTGGCGGCCGCCGGTGCGGCGTGCGCGGTCACGCCCGCGGTGCCGGCGAGCAGCGCGCAGCAGGCGAGGGCGAGGGTGCGATGGCGAAACGATGGCATGGGCAAACTCCTTGCACGACAAACGGGTTCGGGTTCAGGCGGCTGCGACGTCGTGCAACTGCCAGTTCGGGCCGATCAGGATGAACAGGCGATGGCGCAACACGAAATGCGTCAGGTTCGTCACCACCTGTACTTCGGTATGCAGGTCATCGAGTTCGGCGGTGACGGTCGCCGCGGGGTCCACCGGCGCCAGCGACTGGTCGACCTCGTCGGGATCGGGCTGCCTGGCTTTCCAGCGATGGAACAGGATGGGCTGGCGCAGGGCTTCCTGGAGCGCGTCGGCGAAACTTTGCGGCGAAGATCCCTGGAAGGCCAGGTCGGGGTCGGGGCCGCGCGCCTGCGCGAGATTGGCGATCGTGATGTAGAACCGTTGGGCTTGGGTCAAGTTCGGGCTCCTGGGACGCGCGAAGGCGGGAGGGAACGGACTTTCAATGATGCCGTGATCGGGCGCGGGGTGCCATCCATGCCGCAAGTCACGACACGCCGTGACTTTCCGCAGTGGTTCGCGGGGTGGAATCCGGGTATAGCAGGGCCATCCATGGCACGACACGAGGGGCGCAGCATGTCATCCACGATTCGCAAGTCGGTTCTGGCCGGTTGCGCGCTGCTGGCCGGCGCGGGATTGGCCGCCTGTTCGCAGTCGCCTTCGCCGTCCGCCGCGTCGGGTGAGGCACCGGTATCCGCGTCTTCCCCAAGTGCCACGCCGGTGACTTCGGCCACGCCGCCCGCGGCCACGAGTGCGGGCGCCGTCGCTTCCACGGGTTCGAACGTCGAAGGCACGCGCCTGCTGCGCTTCCCCGACGTGTGCGGCGACCGCGTGGTGTTCACCTACGCGGGCGATTTGTGGACCGCGTCCACCCAAGGCGGCACCGCGACGCGCCTGACCGCCGGGCCGGGCCTGGAAATGGCCGCGCGTTTCTCGCCCGACTGCAGCCAGATCGCGTTCACCGGCCAGTACGGCGGCGACAGCCAGGTGTATGTCGTGCCCGCGACGGGCGGCGAGCCGAAGCAGTTGACGTTCTATCCCGCGATGGGGCCGCTGCCGCAGCGCTGGGGCTTCGACAACCAGGTGTACGGCTGGACGCCGGACGGGCAATCGGTGTTGTACCGCTCGTGGCGCGATTCGCGCAACATCTCCGATCCGCGCGTGTTCACCGTGGCCGTCACGGGCGGTTTGCCGACGGTGTTGCCGATGCCGCAGTCGGGCACCGCGCGCTTTTCGCCCGACGGCACGCAGATGGTGTATTCGCCCAAGTTCCGCGACTTCCGCGACTGGGACCGCTACAAGGGCGGCTGGGCGCAGGACCTTTTCATCTACGACTTCGCTTCGAAGTCGGCGAAGAACATCACCAGCGATCCGAACACCGACCGCGACCCGGTATGGATCGGCAAGGACATTTATTTCCTGTCGGACCGTGGTCCGCACCTGAACCTGTATCGCTACGACACCAGCGACGGCAAGACCACGCAACTGACCGATTACCAGAACGACGATGCGCGCTGGGCCAGCGGCGATGCGGCGGGGCAGATCGTGTACGAGGTCACCGGCGCGCTGCACGTCTACGACACCCGCAACAACACCGACCGCGCACTGACGATCCACGTGCCGAGCGACCTGGTCGCTGCGCGCGCATCCGAGCGCAGCGTCAAGAAGTTCGTCGAGGATTACTCACTCAGCCCGAACGGCAAGCGTGCGGCCTTCACCGCGCGCGGCGACGTCTTCAGCGTGCCGCTGGAACACGGCATCACGCTCGACCTCACCCACACGCCCGGCGCACACGAACGCGAAGTGGCGTGGTCGCCCGACGGCAAGCGCGTGGCCTACATCTCGGACGAGAGCGGCGAGGAAGAAGTGTGGATCCGCAATGCCGATGGCACGGATCCGGTGATGCTGACGAAGGGCGTGATCGGGCGGCTTTACCAGCCGCTGTGGGCGCCGGACGGCAAGCACCTCGCGTTCGTGGACTCGGGCAACCGCATCCACGTGATCGGCACGTCGGCCGGCGCCAGCGACCAGGTGGTCGCGCAGGATCCGGGTGTCTCGAAGCGCGACTACGCGTGGTCGCCCGGCGGGCATTACCTCGCGTATTCCTTGACCGACAAGGACACGCAATTGTCGCGGCTGTACCTGTACCAGCCCGGGTCCGGCAAGGCGGTCGAACTCGGGCGCCAATACGCCGATGCGATGGCGCCCGCGTTCTCGCCGGACGGCAAGTACCTGTACTTCCTCGGGGATCGCGAGTGGTCGCCGCAGTTCTCCAGCGTGGAACTGGATTACGCGACCAACCGCACCACCCAGATCCTCGCCTATGCGTTGCGCAAGGACGGCGAAAATCCCTTCGCGCCGCGCAACGACAGCGCGACGGGCCAAGACGAGGACAAGCAGGGTGCGTCCGGGAAAGACGCGGGCAAGCACGACCAGAAGCCGCCGAAGCCGGCTTCCGAAATCAACGACAAGATCGACTTCGACGGCATCGAACAACGCCTGGTGCGCGCGCCGATCGATCCCGACAATGTCCAGTGGCTGGCGGTCACGCCCAGGGCGATCCTGTACGCGACCGCCGGCGCGCCGTTCCTCGGCCGCGAAAGTGCGCTGCCGCTGAAGGTGCACGCGTGGTCGTTCGAGGATCGGAAAGACAGCGACGTCTACACGTTCAAGCCGCGAGGCGGCGGTGGCGGCGAAGGCGGCGGCGGTGCGGCGCCGTTGGCGCTGTCGGCCGACGGCTCGACGCTGCTGGTCCACGATGGCGACGATTACAAGCGGATCGACCTCACCGCATCGAAACCCAAGCCCGAGGACGTGAAGCTGGACGGCCTGTTCATGCGGGTCGATCCCAAGGCCGAGTACGCCGAGATCTTCAACGACGTGTGGCGGCGCTACCGTGATTATTTCCACGTCGCCAACATGAACGGCTACGACTGGAATGCGCTGCGCGCGAAGTACCAGCCGCTCCTGCAATACGTTGGCGACCGCACCGACCTCAATTACGTGCTGGGCGAGATGATTGCCGAGCTGTCCAACTCGCACACCTACATTGCGGGTGGCGACCTCGGGCTGCCCGACAAGCCGCACGTCGGCCTGCTGGGCGCCGATTTCAAGCTGGATGCCGCGAGCGGCCGTTACCAGATCGCGGATATCTTTCCCGGCGAAAACGACGAGCCACGCTACCGCTCGCCGCTCACCGAAGTCGGTGTGGACGTGAAGCCGGGCGACTACATCCTCGCGATCAACGGTACGCCGCTGACCAGGGACGAAAACCCGTATCAATTGCTCCGGATTGCGCCGGGACAGATGGTGCAGCTGCTGGTCAACTCGCGCCCGAGCACGGACGGCGCGCGCACGGTGCTGGTGAAACCGATCGGCAGCGAGATGGACCTGCACTACTACGACTGGGTGCGGGCCAACCGCGAATACGTCGCCAAGGCCAGCGACGGCCAGATCGGCTATCTGCACATTCCCGACATGGGTGTTGATGGGGCGCGCGAATTCATCAAGTGGTATTACCCGCAGTTGCGCAAACCCGGCCTGATCATCGACGTGCGCGACAACGGTGGCGGCTTCATGTCGCAGACGATGATCGAACGGTTGTCGCGCAAGCTGCTGGCGTACAACTACCTGCGCGGCAGCTCGATCACCGGTACCTACCCGGGCGCGACGTACCTGGGCCATCTCGCGGCGCTCAGCAACGGCACCACCGCGTCGGACGGCGACATCTTCTCGTACATGTTCAAGCAGGCGAAGCTCGGGCCGTTGATCGGCACCCGCACCTGGGGCGGTGTGGTCGGCATCGGCGGACTCGGGCCGTTGATCGACGGCGGTGACGTGTTCGTGCCGCAGTTCGCGGCGATCGTCAACCTGGCAGGCAACTACGCGGTGGAAGGCCACGGCGTCGAACCCGACATCGTGGTCAACGAAGACGTGTCGCAGCAACTGGCCGGCAAGGATCCGCAGCTCGACAAGGCGATCGAGGTGCTCGAAAAGCAGATCCAGGCGCATCCGCTGGACCTGCCGCCGCAACCGCCGGGGCAGGACAAGGCGCCGCCGGGCATGCGGCCGAAGGCCGCCGCGAGCACCGCGCCCGCGGGGTGAATCCCACTATTCGTCATCCCAGAATACTCGCGCCATCCTGGCGCTCGCGCTACGCGCCGCCGCCTGCCCCGGACGCGATCCGGGGGCGTTCGCGTTTGCAATCCTGCAAGCGCAGTCGCGAAGCGATATCCGGGGCCCGGCGACTTTGCCTTTCAGTGCGTTGCGCGAAAGTCACCGGGTCCCGGCTTTCGCCGGGATGGCGAGCAAAATCAGAACCAAGGCGAAAACCGGACCCGCGTCACGGGTGCGCGTTCCCGGCTTGCTGCGCACGCAAGGCTTGCGTCAAGGTTTCAGCGTCCCGCCAGGTCAGCGGCGCGCGCTTGCGGGCGAGTTTCAGCAATCGACGCGCGTGGCGCTGCTTCGATACGGCCCGCAGCCAGCGCGGATCCAGCGGTTCGCGGGTGAACGCGTGCAGCATGCGGCCGTCGCTGGCGAAATGGCGGCCGAGTTTGCCCGCCATGGCCTGCAGGCTCGCGATCGTGAAAAAACCGACGTGCTGGCCGGTTTCGGGCGCGTAGTAGTGCCATTCGCCGGGGCGGTTGTTTTGTTCCGGCAGCAGTTCGGTGGAAAAGATCAGGGCCGGTGCGCGCGTGACGAGTTGTTCGAACACCGGCAGCGGATCGGTCAGATGTTCGGCAACCTCGAAACACGTCACGAGGTCGAACGTTGCGTTCGCATCGGCTTCGAAACCCAGCGCGAACAGGTTCTCGCAGTGCGGATCGCTCCACCGGAAGTCATGGCCACGGTCGCGCATCAGCCGCACGAACAAGCCGGTGCCGCCGCCGTGGTCGAGTGCCGTGCGCACGTCGCGGAAGCGCCAGCGCAACAGCGCGTCCACGGCGTCGGCCAGCCACAGGTTGCGCATCACGATGCCGGTGTCGAGTGCGGCGATCGCATGGTCGGCGTAGGCTTCATCCAGCCAGAGGGGACTCTCGACGGTGACGTAACCGCACGTCGCACAACGCCGGTAGTGCGCGCGATGACGGCCAAGGATCGTGAGTTCACCGAAGGCTTCGGTGGCGGCCCCGCACAGCTTGCATGCCGTCATTTGATTTCGCGTATGGCGTCCGCGGCGTCGCGCAAGTGCGCCGCCGCGGAGATCGGGGGCACGCCGTGGGGCAGCACGCCAAGGCACGGTGCGGCCAGCGAGCGGTTCAGCATCACCAGGTTTTCCTTGGGGTGCAGCATGTCCGGTTCGATGCGATTGCCGATCCAGCCGAGCAGCTCGCAGCCGTCGGCATGGATCGCGCGCGCCGTGAGCTGCGCGTGGTTGAGGCAGCCGAGTTTCAGGCCTACCACCAGGATCACCGGCAGTTGCAGGTGCAGCGGGATCGCATTGGCGCGCAGGGAGTCCGACAGGGGCGCCAGCCAGCCGCCCACGCCTTCAACCACGATCGCATCGCCGTGCATGAGGGCGAGCGAGTCGTAGGCGTCCTCGATCGGCGGCAGCGTCACTTCCTCATCCATCTCGGCCGCGGCGATGTGCGGCGACACCGGCAACTTGAAGGCGAACGGATTGCAGTGCTCGTAGCGCTCGGGTTGCGGGTCGCTGGCCGCGATCAGCGCCACCGCGTCCTCGCTGCGCAAGCCCTCGGGGGTTTCCTCGCAGCCGCTCGCGACCGGTTTCATCCCGGTGGCGCGCAGGTTCGCGGCGCGCAGCGCGTGCAGCAGTGAACACGCCACAAAGGTCTTGCCGATGCCGGTGTCGGTACCGGCGATGAACACGCCTTTGGTTTTCATGGCGGCAGGTTGGCCTTCAGATGTTTGCTGTAGGAATGCGCGGCACGCCGCGCAGCGCGTGTTCGAGCGCCTGCAGGCTTCGCCGCAGACCGGCCCCGCTGATCACCAGCAGCGTGATCGCGAACGCGAACGCGCCGTCCACGAAATTGTCGAGGCGCGCGCTTTCGCTGCGTTCGCGCCGCGCTTCCGTTTCGACTGGCGTGAGCGAGTCCGGCATTGCGCGATAATACGGGTTTTCCCGACCGGCACGCGTTCATGTTCGAAGCTGCTCCCATCGCCACCACCGACAAGCCGACGCTGTACGCGGAACTGGCGCAGCAGACGCGCGGCCTGCTGCACGGCGAAACCAACCTCGTCGCCAATGCCGCCAACTTCGCCGCGCTGGTCTATCACGCGCTGCCTGACATCAACTGGTGCGGCTTCTATTTCCTCGACGGCGGCGAGCTGGTGGTCGGGCCGTTCCAGGGCAGGCCCGCCTGCATCCGCATCGCGCTGGGCCGCGGCGTGTGCGGCATCGCCGCGGTGGAGCGCGCGACCCAGGTGGTGGAGGACGTCGCCGCCCATCCCAACCACGTTTATTGCGACAGCGCCTCGCGCTCGGAAATCGTGGTGCCGCTGGTCCGCGCCGACGGCTCGCTGCTGGGCGTGTGGGACGTCGACTCGCCGAACCTCGCGCGCTTCGACGACGAGGACCGCGCCGGCATGGAAGCACTGTGCGCGGAGTTCATGCGCGCTTGCGCCTGAACAGCGGTCACCCGCCGGTGGCAAACCCCGGATACAGTGTCATGCCGCCATCGACGTAGATCGAGGCGCCGACGATGTAATCGGATTCGTCGGACGCGAGCCACGCCGCGACTTTCGCGATGTCAGCGGGTATGCCGACGCGTCCGAACGGGATCAGTTTCTCCAGCGCGGCGGCGGCCTGCGGGGTGTCCCAGGCCTTGCGGTTGATCGCGGTTTCGATGGCGCCGGGGCAAATCGAATTGACGCGGATTTTTTGCGGCGCCAGTTCCTGCGCGATCGATTCCATCAACTGCTTGATACCGCCCTTGGTGGTCGCGTAATTGCAGTGGCCGGCCCATGGGATTTCCTGGTGCACCGAGCTGGTGAAGATGATCTTGCCGAGTGCCTTCGACACATCGCGCATGCCGCGCCGGGTGAATTCGCGCGCGGCTTCGCGTGCGACGAGGAAGGCGCCGGTCAAGTTCACGCCGATCACCTGGTCCCACTGCGCGAGCGTCATGTCCACCAGCCGCGCATCGCGCTGGACGCCGGCATTGGAACACACGATGTCGAGCGTGCCGAATTGCTTGACGGTTTCCGCGAACATCGCCTGCACGTCGGCTTCCTTGCTGACGTCGGCCTGGATCGCGATGGCCTTGCCCGCGCCGCGCTTGTTGATGTCGTCGCAGATCACTCGCGCCGTTTCCGGCTGCACCACGTAGTTCACGACGACGTTGGCGCCTTCGGCCGCAAGTTCGCGCGCGATGCCTTCGCCGATCCCGGAATTGGCGCCGGTGACCAGCGCATTCTGGCCGGCGAGGCGTCGCGGTATGGCTTGTGCGTTCATGCAGTGTCCTCCCTTTTGAAATTCGCGGATGCGGCCGGCGTGGATGCGGCCTTCAGCCAGCCGCCTGAAAAACCGGCGCGCTCGAGGCCGAGCCGGATCGGCGCGCAATCGCGCATCAGTTCCCAAAGCATGCCGCTGCGGTGGTTCTCGATCATCAGCACGATCGGGCCCTGGTGCAGAGCGAAGTGCCACGGCGAGACCCACGCGGTCTGGTCGCCGGTGTAGTGATACGACGCGCCGGATTCGGGAAAGGACATGTTGAACGAGGCGTGGAAGCCGTAGCCCGCGGGGCTGTGCCCGATCAGCGTCTCCAGGTGCCGGATTTCGTCCATCACGATCTTCGGCGCGAATGGCAAGGATGCGATCGCCGACCACGGCGAGATGGTGCCGTCGTCGGGCCCGAACGGCGCGCCGCGTGCGGTGTAGTCGTAGAACAGGTGATTGCGGCCCCGGTATTTCGCTGTCACATTGCCGGGCCCGTCGCTGGCGCTGAAGCCCCAGCAGTTTTTTTCGTAGCCATTGAACTTGCGCGGATTGCGGACTGCGTAATCGCGCTGGATTTCGGTCGCGACGCGGCTGTTCTCGAAGTAATCGGTTTTCTTCGCGGCCATGAACTTGTCCTGGATGCCGCGCGTATCGATCCAGATGTGCGAGAACTGATGGATGAACAGCGGCCCCGCATACAGCACGTCGCGGCCATACAGCCGCCGCCATTTGAAGGTCGATGTCCAGGCGGTGTAGGCGTCAGCATCGACCGCATGGTCCGGCGCGGCCAGCGCCAGCACGTACAGGATCAGCGCCTCGTTGTAGCCGAGCCAGCGATTGGCGAGGAACTCCGATTCGGGTTTCCAGCCCAGGGTGATGGCGGCCTGGCCGTCCTGCGCCCAGCGCCAATCGACGCGCGCGTAAATCGACTGCGCACGTTCGCGCAGCTCGCGTTCGCCGTCGCCGTCGCCGGTGAAATACTGCGCCGCGCACAGCATCCCCGCGAGCAGCAGCGCCGTGTCGATGGTGGACAGCTCGCACTGCCACACGCGGGTTCCGGCCTTCGGATCGAGGAAGTGATAGAAGAATCCCTTGTAGCCGACGCCGTCGGGTTTTCCGTTCTGGTCGGCGTCGTCGAAGAAGCGCAGCGCGGCCAGCGTGTAGGCGAGCGCGTCGCGATACAACAACCAGCCGCGTTCGACGGCGACCGGATAGCACGACAGCGCGAAGCCGACCGCGGCGATGCTGACCGGCTGGGTCGGGCGGGTGGAATCCAGCACCAGCCCGTTTTCCGGATTGACGTGCCGTTCGAAATAGCGGAACGCCTTGCGTTGCAGGTCCTCGAGGACTGCCTCGTCGGTGTGGCCGGTACGGTCGATGTTGCGTCTGCCATGACCCAGCTTGACGGGCTTGGGTCTTGATCCTGGCTTCGATCTGGACTTGGACTTTGGACGGATCGGCATCATGTACTCCTCAAGTCAGTTCGACACGTACCGCCGCGATCGCGTGCGGCGGCAGGTTCAGCGTGATGTCGAAACCGTCGTCGTGCGCGTCGACCGCGATAGGCTCGGCCTTCAATTGCGAAGCATCGTCCAGTTCGGCCGCCTGTTTCGCATCGAGGTAGCCGGGCGAGCCCATGGCCACCCACGCCTGGCGGCTGTTGCAGTGGCCGGCGTCCACGCGTTGCACGCGCGCGCTTTTCGGCTTGCGTGAACTTCGTACGTGCCAGGTCACCGCTTCGGTGGCGATGGCTTGGTGCGGAAACGCGTGGTTGCCGAGCAACAGGTCGATGTGTGTTGCATTGCTGCGCACCGCCCATGCATCCACCGTCGGATGCGAACCATCCACCTGCAGGCGCTCGTTGCCGAGGCTGTGCAGCAACTGCATCGCGCGATACGTCGGCTTGGCGATGCCGTGGATGGTCTGCAGGCCGAAGCCGCCGTGGAACGGCACCGACGAGAAATAGTTTTCCTCGAAGATGTCGCTGAAGGTCCACCAGCTGTAGCAGTGCACGAAGTCGGCCACGTCCAGCATGTTCTTCAACAGGAACGCCGCGGCGTAGGGCTGGTCGTGCAAGTCGAAGAACGGGTTGGACGACGAGCACCACTCGGTGTAGCAGAGTTTGCGGTCGCCGACCGCGGCGCGCATCTTGCGCACGCGCTGGATCAGCACGTCGCGCGGCGCATCGGAGAGTTGCGTTTCGGTGTCGTCGCCCGGCTTGCCCAGCGCGTCGGTGGGGTAGTGGTGCGTGGACACGAATTCCACCGGCAGCTTGTTCGCCTCGCAGAAGCCGAGGAACTCCGGAACCCATGCGTCATCGGCCGTGGCCGGTCCGCCCACGCGAAGCGGCGCGTCGACGCTCTTGATCGCATTGGCGGTGTATTGGTACAGCTTGAAGTAGTCGGCTTGCGAACCCTTCCAGAACGCGTCGAGGTTGGGTTCGTTCCACACCTCGAAATACCACGAGCGCACTTCGTCGATGCCGTAGCGATCGACCCAATGTGTCACCAGCCGCGCGACCAGGTCGGCCCACTTGGCGTAGTCGCGCGGTGGCGTGACGTTGGCCTTGTAGAAGAACACGATGCCGCCGCCGCTTTGCAGCGCGGTCGGCATGAACGACAGCTCCACGAACGGTTTCATCCCGATCGAAACCAGGAAGTCGAAGATCTGGTCGACGTTGAAGAACGAGTACACGTCCTTGTCGCACTCGATCAGGTACGTGCACATCTCGTCGTTCAAGAGACCGTGGAAGCGGACGTGACGCACGCCGAGCTCCGCGTGCGTCTTGCGCATTTGCGCCTGCCAGTCGGCGCGCAGCGCCAGCAGCGCGCGGCCACTGCCTATGGTGTGGCTCCAGACATGCGCAAGCTCGGTGCCGGGGGCGCCGAGATTGCAGGTGAACGTGGTGGACATGACGAGTTCCTTGCCGTGGAATCCTCCCCGGATTGCAATGGCATCAAGGATGGCTGGCCGGATTTTCCTCCCGCGTCGCCGCCGTATTGTCGCCGTGGCGTGAACGTGCGGAATGGCCGAAGCGCACCAGCACGTCGTGGACGCGGCCATCGTCGACCAGTTCGATCGCGCACGCCGGCTGCAGCTTGCCATCGACGCTGACATCCGCGACGCCGGTGTCGCCGGGCTTGCGCACGAATTCGGCGCGGTAATGCGAGCCGCCGTGGCGCCAGTCCGCCGACCAGCGTTCCCAATCGTCCGGCACGCATGGCGCGAACGAAAGGCGATTGCCTTCGCGCTGCATGCCGAGCAGCGATTCGACCAGCAATCGGTACATCCAGCCTGCCGAACCGGTGTACCAGCTCCAGCCGCCGCGCCCGCGGTGGCCTTCCGCGGCATAGACGTCGGCCGCGACCACGTAGGGTTCGAGACGGTAGCGTTGCAGGGCATCGGTGTCCCCGGTGTGCGACAGCGGGTTCAGCATGCGCGCGATGCGCCACGCGTCTTCCGCGCGGCCGCGCCTGGCCAGCGCCATGGCCACCCATACGGCGGCGTGCGTGTACTGGCCGCCGTTTTCGCGCACGCCCGGCACGTAGCCCTTGATGTAGCCCGGATCGAGCGGCGACTTGTCGAACGGCGGGGTGAACAGTTTCACCAGGCGCGCATCGTCATCGGCGAGGTGTTCCAGCACCGCATCCATCGCGCGATCGCTGCGCGCGGCGTCGCCGGTGCCGGCCAGTGCCGACCAGCTTTGCGGCAGCGAATCGATGCGGCATTCCTCGCTTTGCGCGGAACCGATCGCGACGCCGTCGTCGTTCCACGCGCGCAGGTACCACTGGCCGTCCCACGCGTGGCGCTCCAGCATCGCGGCAAGCTGCGCGGCCGTGGCTACCAGTTCGGTGGCGGCCGCCTCGCCCTCGCGCGCGGCTGCCAACGGCGCGAAGCGCATCAGCACGTCGTGCAGGAACATGCCCAGCCATACGCTTTCGCCGCGCCCGGCGAGGCCCAGCCGGTTCATGCCATCGTTCCAGTCGCCGCCGCCGATCAGCGGCAGGCCGTGTTCGCCAAGACGCTGGCTGTGCCGGATCGCGCGCAGGCAATGTTCGTACAGGCTGGCCGACTCGCCGGCGGTGCGCGCGTCTTCGTAGACCGATTCCTCGTCGGCCGCCAGTGCGCGGCCTTCGAGGAACGGTGCGACCTCGTCCAGCACGCCGGCATCGCCCGTGACCCGCACGTATTCGGCGGTGCACCACGGCAGCCACAGCAGGTCGTCGGAAATGCGGGTGCGCACGCCCTTGCCGGTGGGCGGGTGCCACCAGTGCTGCACGTCGCCTTCGCGGAACTGGTGCGCGGCGCAGCGCAGCAGTTGCGCGCGCGCGAATTCGGGACGGGCATTCAACACCGCCATCGAATCCTGCAACTGGTCGCGGAAACCCCAGGCGCCGCCGGACTGGTAGTAGCCGCTGCGCGCCATCAGGCGTGACGCCAGCACCTGGTACAGCAGCCAGCCGTTGGCCAGCAGGTCGGTGGCGGCGTCGGGCGTGCGCACGTGCAAGGGCGAAAGCATGTCGTGCCAATGCGCGCGCACGCGTTCGAGTTCCTCCCGCGCAATCGCCGCATCGCTGAAGCTGCGCACCAGCGCGCGTGCCGCATCCTCGCCGGCGGCGGCGCCCAGCACGACCACTGCCTCGATTTCCTCGCCCGGCAGCAGCTCGTATGTCTGGCGTTGCGCGGAGCAGGGGTCCAGTCCCGCACCCGCCGCGCCGTCGAGGGTCTCGGTCCGCATGCCGACGGGTGCATCCAGGCCGCGGTTGCGGCCGATGAAACCGAGCCGGTCGGCGGTGAAGGCCGGCTGTGCTGCACCGATCGCGTGGAACGCGATGCGCGAGGAAAACGTGTCGTGGAACCGATTGTGCGCAAACAGCGCGCCGCATTCGGGGTCGATGCGGGTGGCGACGTGCCGGCCGCTGCGGTCGCGGCGCTCGCCCAGCACCCATTCGACGTAGCTGGTCAGCGAAACCTTGCGCGGGCGGTCGCTTTTGTTGACGAGTTTCAGCAGTGTCAGCTTCACCGGCGCCTTGCACGCCACGAACACGGTGGCTTCGCTGTAGAGGTCGGCGTGCGCGTGTTCGAAGCGGCTGCAGCCGAAACCGTGGCAGGTGCGGTACGCGTCGCCGCTGGGCGAAGGTTGCGGCATCGGCGACCAGAATTCGCCGGTGGCTTCGTCGCGCAGCCACATCGCTTCGCCGCTCGTGTCGCGCAGCGGGTCGTTGTACCAGGGCGTCAGGCGGAACTCGTGCGCGTTCTCCGCGAACGTGTAGGCGCCGCCGGCCTCGCTGACCACCGAGCCGAACGATTCGTTGGCCAGGACGTTGCACCACGGTGCGGGGGTCGGTGCGCCGGGTTCCAACCAGATCGTGTACTCCCTTCCGTCGTTGCGGAATCCGCCTAGCGGGTTCGGCAGCCGCAGGTCTTCGGAAGGCGGCTGCAGTGCATACGTCGCGGGCAGCGGTTTGCGCAGTGCGAGCTTGGCCGGCGGCTCCGTGGCGGCATCGGGCATCATCCGCGCGATCTGGTCGCGCAGGCGGCCTTCGTCGCCGGAGAACACGCAGCGTGCGACCGACAGCATCAGCGCACGATCGGGTGCGGGCAGGTGTTCGATGCGCCACGCGAACATCTTGCCGCGCCCCGGGCCGCCCCGCGCCTCGGCGCCGGATTCGATCAGGTACAGGATGTGTTCCTGCAATTCCTGCCGGTAACCGGACAGCTCCTCGTTCCAGATCAGCAGGTCGGCGTGCAGGCCGCGCATCTGCCAATAGCCGTGCGCCTGGATCAGATGGCGCACCAGGTCGATCTGGCTCGCGTTGGCGATCCGGGCCAGCACGATCGGCAGGTCGCCGGAAATGCCGTGCTTCCACAGCGTCGATTGCGTAGGCAGCATGCCGTCGACGGTGCGGCGCGCCGCAATCGGACCGTACAGCAGCGTGCTGGCGACGCGCTCGTACCGCTGTGCTTCCACCGCGGTCATGTTGAGTTGCTGCAGCGCCACCTGGTCGTGCGTCCACGCGAGCTGGAACACGCGCTGGTGCAGATGGCGTTCCCGGTATTTCCGTGCCAGTTCCAGCGCGCCCCCCCGATCGGGCGCGACGCCGGTGAGGATGTCGAGGCTGGCGGTGTGGCCGGGCCGGATCTGGATGCGGCGCCGGATCGACACGATCGGATCGAGCACCGCGCCGGTGTGCCCGGGAAGTACCGCGCCGTCGGCGAGCGCCCGCGCGTGGGCGGGACCGCGCAGCCGGCCGAGGAACGCTTCGCGGTCGGTTTCGAAGCCGCCACTGCCCAGGGTGCCGCCGCGGGTGGTCATCTGGTGCACGAGCCACGGGTTGTGTTCGTCCGGGCTGCGCGGCCGGCGCGTCGCCAGCAGGGCGTCCAGCTCCGGCGCCGATTCGGTTTCGAGGAACAGTTTGCTGAACACCGGATGCGAGGCGACGGCGTCGGGCGGCGCCAGCACGATCTCCGCGTAGCTGGTGATTTCCAGCGTGCGCGTCCGCAGGGTGCGATTGCTCAGGCGCACGCGCCGCAATTCGATGTCGTCCTCGGCCGACACCGCGACCAGCACTTCGGTGGCGATGCCCTGGTCGCTGCGATGGAATTCCGCGCGCGCCTGCGAAAAGGTCGCGCTGCAGCTGCCGCTGGCGTCGCCCATCGGCTGGTGCGTGGCCGACCAGAGCTTGCCCGATTCGACGTCGCGCACGAACACGAAGGTGCCTTCGTCGTCGCGCACCGCATCGCCGCGCCAGCGTGTGAGCGCGAGGTCGCGCCAGCGGCTGTAGCCTGCGCCGGTCTGGGTCAGCATCACGTGGTAGTTGCCGTTGGACAACAGGTGCACCTCCGGCAGCGGCGTGTCCATGCGGGTGATGTCGCGGGTCTGCACGCCGCCGCCCGCACGGGTCTGGCGCGGCTGCTCGACGTCCAGCGCGGCCGGGTGGCGCGGCCGCGCGTCGGGGATCTTTTCGCGCAGCAGCAACTCGTGGGCGCGGAACATCGGTTCGCGCATGAAGCGCTGCTGCAGCGGCCGGCCGTTCAGCAACGAGGACAGTGCGAGCAGGCTCATGCCGTGGTGGTGGGCCATCCAGCTCTTCACCAGTGCGAAGTCTTCGTTCTCGCTGACGCGCCCCGCGGTGAAGTCGAGCGCTTCGTAGAAGCCGTAGCGGGTCAGCGCGCCGATGCCGGCCAGCCGCTCGAGGTTGTCGCAGGCCGCGCCGGGGTCGAACATCAGCGCCATGGCGCTGGCGTAGGGCGCGATCACCAGGTCCTCGCCCAGCCCGCGTTTCATGCCGAGTCCCGGCACGCCGAACGCGCGGTACTGGTAGGTGAGGGTTTGGTCGGTGATGTTGTAGGCGGATTCGGAAACGCCCCATGGCACCTGCTGCTGCCCGCCGTACTGGATCTGCCGCGCCACCGCGGCGCTGCAGGTGTCGAACAGCAGCGTGTTGCGGTAGGCCGGCATCAACAGGTGCGGCATCAGGTATTCAAACATCGAGCCGCTCCACGACACCAGCGTGGGCCGCCCCGCCGCGATGGTGAAGAGGCGGCCCAGTTTGAACCAGTGGGTCGGCGGCGCCTGGCCCTGCGCGATCGCGACGTAGCTGAGGATGCGCGCTTCCGACGCCAGCAGGTCGTAATGGCTGGCGTCGCGCTTGTCGCGCTCGACGTCGTAGCCGATCACGAACTGATCGCGCCGCTCGTCGAACAGGAATTCCAGATCCATCGCCGCGAACGCGCGGCAATCCGCGGCGAGCGCCAGTGCGTCGTCGCGCTGGCGATTCAGCGTGGCGCGCAATTCTTCGAGCGCGGCGCACGCGTCGGTGGCGCCTTCGCCGGCAAGCCGCAGGATCACGTCGCCCGCCAGCGCCCGCGCGCGGGCGCGCGGAGGATTGCGTTCCAGTTCGGCCAGCCGTGCGCGCACGGTTTCATCGTCGCTGCCGCAATCGCCGAGGCCCAGCCACGGCGCCAGCTCTTCCAGTTCCTCGTAGGCAGCCGTGGCCTGGCGCGCAAACACGTGCACCCATTCGCCGAATTCGCCGGTGATCGTATTGTCGGACGCCAGTTGTGCGAGCTTGCCCGACTCGGCTTCGATGCGTGCCAGCAGGCCGTGCAAAACCGGCAGGTTGCCGGTGTTGCCGGCCGCGTCGGCGACCAGGCCGTCGAGTTCCGCCAGCGTCGCCGCCAGCGCAAGATTGGCGTGCGGGTCGGCGGCGTCCACGCCGGGCAGGCAATCGCCCAGCACCCGTGCGGTGTCGCGCAGGCCGCGCGCAAGGCTGGCCGACACCAGCTCCTCGTCCTCGGTGTGTTCCAGCGCGCTGGCCAGCACCAGCAGGGACGCCATCAGGTTGCCCGAATCGACGCTCGACACGTAGCGCGGCAGCAACGGTTCCAGGCTGAGCGTGTCGTACCAGTTGTAGAAGTGCCCGCGGTGGCGGGGCAGGCGCTTCAGCGTTTCCAGCGTCGCGGCGGTGCGGCGCAGCAGCGTCGCGTGGGTGATGTAACCGAAATCGTGGGCGGTAAGGTTGGCCAGCAACGCCATGCCGATGTTGGTCGGCGAGGTGCGGTGCGCGATCTGCTCGACCGGAAACGCCTGGCAGTTGTCCGGTGGCAGCCAGTTCTCGCCGGCGTGGACGAATGTTTCGAACCAGTGCCAGATGCGCCGTGCCACGCTGCGCAGGAAGATCTGCTGGGCGGCATCCAGTGGCAACGAGGGACGTTCCGGGGTGCAACTGATCGACCAGGCCAGCGCCGGCGCCGCGAACCACAGTACCAGGAACGCCAGTGCTGCCGGCAGGGCCTCCGGCACGGCCCAGCCCAGCGCAAGGCCGGTCACGACCGCCGTTACGGGCGCCACCCACATCAGCCGCATGTACTGCGCGAGCGTGGCCGCTGCGCCGCGCATCGCATCGGTCATCGGCGTCCATTCCAGCAGGTGCCGCCGGGTGAACAGCAACCGCCCGGCGCTGCGGCCGATCGCGTCCAGGTTCACCCAGGTTTCGAACGGCAAGGTCGCGATCGAAAACACGTCGCGCAACAACTCGTCGCGGATGCCGCGCCAGGTGCTGCGCCAGCGTCGGCGCGGCACGCGCTGCCGGATGTTGCGCGCCACCTGCACCAGCGCGATCAGCAACGGTGCACCCAGCAGCAGGGCCACCACGATCAGCGTCCAGTACACCGCGAACGGGCCGTGCGACCAGCCACGCAGCAACAGCGCCAGCATCGCCAGCGGCACCAGCCCGCGGCGCAGGTTGTCCATGATCTTCCAGCGATGGTGCGCCTTCAGCGTGTTGCGCAGGCCGCGCCGGCGCGGGCCGGGCACGATCGGGAACAGCCACTGCACGATCTGCCAGTCGCCGCGCGTCCAGCGGTGGCGACGGCGCACCTCCACGCTGAAACTGTTGGGCTGGTGTTCGATGAGTTCGATGTCGCTGACGAGGCCCGCGCGGGCGTATGAACCTTCCAGCAGGTCGTGCGACAGGATCAGGTCGTTGGGGAAACGCGAGCCGACCGAGCGGCTGAACGCATCCACGTCGTAGATGCCCTTGCCCACGAACGATGCTTCACCGAACAGGTCCTGGTACACGTCCGACACTGCCCGCGTGTACGGGTCGAGCCCGGTGGAGTCGCTGTACAAACGCGCGAAGCGGCTGGGATTGTCGACGCCCCATGTCACCGAGATGCGCGGCTGCAGGAGGCCGTAGCCGGCGACCACGCGCCGCGAGCCCTTGCTGAACCACGGACGGTTCAACGGATGCGCCATGGTTTCGATCAGCTTGCGCCCGGCTTCCGGCGGAAGCTGGGTGTCCGCGTCCAGCGTGATCACGTAGCGCGCGGTCTGCAGCGCATCGAGGTCGCCGACCGTCAGGCTGAAGGCGCGGTCCGGATGCGTGCCGCGCATCACGCGGTTCAGATCCCCGAGTTTGCCGCGCTTGCGTTCGAAGCCCATCCACACCGATTGCCGCGCGTTCCATTCGCGCGGCCGGTGGAACAGGTAGAAGCGCGTGCTGCCGGACAGCGGGTATTTCGCGTTGAGCCGGTCGATGCCCGACGTGGCCGCCTCCAGCAGCGCGGCGTCGCCGGGCATGTCGCGTTCGGGTGCGTCGGGAAAATCCGTGAGCAGCGCGTAGCGCAGGTTCGGATCGCGGTTGCCGAGGTAGCGTATTTCCAGTGCGTCGAGTTGTTCGGTCAGGCCGTGGGGACTGCCGAGCAGCCATGGCACCACCACCAGCGTGCGACAGTCGTCGGGGATGCCGCCCGAGAACGACATCTTCGGCAGCAGTTGCGCGGGCACCAGCATGCCCAGCAGCGCGTTCACCAGCGTGACCGCCGGCTGGCTCGCGGCCACGAACACCGCGAGCATCAACACCACGTCGATGGCCAGCGGCATCGGCGCCACGTACCAGCGGTGCGCCGACCAGACCAGCGCCGTGATCGCCAGGCTGGTGGCGAAGATGCTGCCGAGGTAGGTGACCGACGGCCAGCGCTTGAGCCGGGCCGCGATGCGGTGCTCGGCCGCGGCGCGCGCGCCGAGTTCGCGCTCCAGTACGGCCCGCCCGACGCCGATCAGGAAATGACCGACGTGGCGGACGCGCGGGTCGCCCGCCGGGTCGGGATCGGCGGCCGCCAGCTCGATCGCCCGCCGCGCGACGTCGGGCTCGCTGCGTTTGCTGCGCTGGGCCAGCGACTCGATCACGTGGCGGTAGCGGCCGCGGGTGGCGAAATCCATGTCCGCGTAGGCCCCCGCCGGGTCCTCCCCGAGGATGCGGTCGACCACGCCGATCCGTTCGATCAGTTCCGACCAGTTGGTTTCGTTGGCGCGGCGCAGGCTGTTGATGAGGTTGGCGATGGCCACCTGGTCCGCCGCCTGTTCGCGTGCCTCGCCGTCGATCACGCGCGCCACGCTCGTGCCGCGTTGTTCCAGTTGCCCCTCGGCGAAGCTGAGCGCAAGTTTCAGCGACGGGTGCTTGCCTTCCAGCAGGCGGTAGAACTCGGCCGCGAACGCGGGCGAGATGAACGATTCGGTGCGCGCCATTTCGGCGACGCTGACCAGCATTTCGGCGGGCGTGTTGGCCGCCACCTCGCCCAGGTGCTCGGCCCAGAACTCGGCGCGCGAATAGGCTTCCAGGCGCTGCGCGATCGCGACCGCGCAGGCCGAGAGGCCCTCGATCAACGTGACGCGGATCAGCACCGGCAGCGTCCAGATCTCGACCATGTCCAGCGCGCCGTGCCGCTGGTAATCGTCGAGGTAGCGTTCGATCGCATCCGCTTCCAGGTTGCCGTCGAGCGAAGCGATGCACGCGCGCAACACCCGCAGGATGCGCGGCACCACCGCGCCGTTGGCCATCTTGTTGCGCGGCAATCGGCGCCATACCTTCGGGGACATCGCCTCGCGCACTTCGCGGATCTGGTTGCGGATCAGGTAGACGTTGTCGATCAGCCATTCGGCGGCCGGCTCGATGCGGCGGTTCTCGATGGCGGCGGTACGCGCGACGGCATAGGCGTGCGCCAGCGTCTGGTCGTGCGTGGTCAGGGCGCGGGCGAGATCGAACGGCGGTGCGTCCGTGAGCCGGTCGTGGTCGCGGGCGAGCGCAGCCGCCGAAACCGCCACGGCGGCTGCGGACGTATCGCGTGAAGTCGTGTGCACGTGCACATGCGCGATCCGGTGCGCGGCGCGCCGGATCCTGAACCTGCGAATCCATGCTTGCGGGCGGTGTTTGCGCGGCACCTCGGGGAATCACTCCATCCTGTGGAACCTTCGATGTTAGCGAAACCGCCGTTGCCGCAATGTTGGGGCGCCCTGGCTGGCGACGGCCGGCGGCCGGGTCGAAACGGGGCGAATTTGGAGACACATCGCCGGGACGCTATACTTGCGCGGATATGCGGCGGTCACGGGGGCCCGGGACGCCGTTCGTCTTCCAACCGGAGTCTGCACGTGAGCACGCATCTCACCCCGTCCGATCGTACTTTCATGAGGCATTTCGCGATCATGATCGCCATGCTCGCGAGTCTCGCGGTGGTGTTGATCATCATCGGCGCGATCGTGTGGACGACCTTGCCGAGGGAGAGCAACCGGCAGGAAGTGCAGCAGGCGGGTGCCCGCATCGCCCCTGTCAGCGCCGTTTACGCCGGCAACACGGGACGCGCCGCGATGGAAGCCGCCAAGGCTGCCGCGACCAAGGCCGCCTCCTCGCAGGTCGCCTACGGCGGCACCACCGACGGCAAGGCGATCTTCGATCACCTGTGCACCACCTGCCATTCGACCGGCGCCGCGGGCGCGCCCAAGGTCAGCGACAAGGCTGCGTGGGCACCGCGCATCAAACAGGGCATCGACACGCTGGTCAAGCATGCGATCGACGGCTATACCGGACCCGACGGCAACCATATGCCGGCCAAGGGCGGCAACCCGGCGCTCTCCGACGCGCAGGTGGAAGCCACGGTGAAGTGGATGGTGTCGCAGGTGCAATGACACGCGTTTGCGCGATGCAGGTGGCATCGCGCGCGTGGCTTTTGGCCGGTCATGGATGACCGGCGGCGATAGCTTCAGGGACGCATGCCCGCCGCGAGCCGATCAACCGGCGATGTAGCGCTGCAGGTGGTCGATCTCCGCCGCCTGGTCGTCGATGACCGCCTTCACCAGGTCGCCGATCGACACGATCCCGATCAGCCGATTGCCTTCGACCGCCGGCAAATGGCGAACCCGCAACTCCGTGCACAGCCGCATGCACTCGTCCACCGTGGTGGCCAATGACACCGTGGTGGGCGCGGGGGTCATGATTTCCGACACGGGCGTTTCGCGCGACGAGCGGCCCTTCAGGATGATCTTCCGCGCGTAGTCGCGTTCGGTGACGATGCCGGCGAGGGCGTCGCCCCGCATCACCGGCAGCGCGCCGATCCGGCGTTCCGCCATCAGCTGGATCGCTTCCAGCACCGGGGCTTCCGGCGTGATGGTGTAAACCTCGCCGCCCTTTTCTTCCAGTAAGTGCCTGACCTGTCGCATGGCCGCGTTCTCCGGATTGCGGAAGGTCGCTCGATTCTAGCGCTTGCGACGCGTCCCGGCGGAACGCAGGTCCCGGCCTTCGCGGCACCGCCAGGCACGCCTGGTTGCGGACGTCACGCGGTGAAATGGGGCACGGCGTCGCCGATCCAGGTGTCGATCGGCTGCGCCTTCGCGTACAGGAAGCCCTGCACGTGCCGGCAACCCAGCTTGCGCAGCAGGTCGCGCTGCAGCGGCGTCTCCACGCCCTCGGCGATCACCTGGATCGACAGGGTTTCGGCCATTGCAAGGATCGCGCGGATCACCGCATCGCTGCTGCCTTCCTCGCCCTCGCTGAGATTGGCGACGAAGGACCGATCGATCTTGAGCGTCTGCAGCGGATATTGGTGCAGGTACGACAGCGACGAATAACCCGTACCGAAATCGTCCAGCGAGATGCTGATGCCCGCATCCCGGAAAACCTGCAGGATGCATTTTACCGCGGGCGTGTTTTCCAGCAGCGCGCGCTCGGTCACCTCCACGCGCAGGCGTGCGGCGGGCACGTTGTATTCGGACAACAGCTCGAGCAGGCGCTGGCCGAAGCGCGGGTTGCTGAAATGGCGTGCGGAAAGGTTGATCGCGACGAACCCGTCGGTGCTGCCCACCAGCGCGTTCGCGTCGCGACAGACCTGGGTGAAGATCTGCCAGTCGATGGTTTCCGACGTGCCGGTGTCTTCGGCCACGTTGAGGAAGGCGCCCGGCAGCAGCACGCCGCGCTGGGGGTGGCGCCAGCGCATCAGTGCCTCGTAGCCGACCACGTCGCCGTTCTCGATGTCCACGACCGGTTGGTAGTACGGCACGAATTCGTTGCGCGTCAGCCCGCGCCGCAGGTCGTTTTCGACTTCCAGCAGCGACACCGCTTCCTTGCGGAGGTCATCGTCGAACACCGCGAAGCGGTGGCGGCCGGCGGCCTTGGCGCGATACATCGCGGAATCCGCGTCGCGCAGCAATTCATCGGGATTCTCGTAATGCGGCGCCGCCAGCGCGATGCCCACCGAGGTGGAGGTGAAAAGTTCCTTGGCGGCCAGCCGGAACGGCGCATTGAGATCGTTGATGATCCGTTCGGCGATCCCGCAGGCGCGGGTGGCCTCGTGGACGCCTTCCAGCAGCACCGCGAACTCGTCGCCGCCGAGGCGCGCCACCACGTCCTCGGATTTCAGGCAGTCGCGGATGCGGCTGCCGACCTGCATCAGCAGGTCGTCGCCGACCAGATGGCCGACCGAGTCGTTGATCACCTTGAAACGGTCGAGATCCATGAACAGCACCGCGAAACCCTGCCCAGGGTCGGCGTGATAGCGCGCCAGCGCGTGTTCCAGCCGCTGCATCAGCAAGGTGCGGTTGGGCAGCCCCGTCAGCGAGTCGTGGAGAGTCTCGTATTTCAGTCGCGCTTCGACGCGTTCGCGTTCGGTGATTTGCGAGCGCAGGTCGCGATTGGCCAGCGCCAGCGCGCGCGTGCGTTCGTCGACCCGGTTTTCGAGCTGGGCATAGGCGCGCCGCAGCGAATCCTTGGCGCGGATGCGTTCGAGTGCATTGGCGATGTGGTAGGAGACGAAGGTCAGCAGTTCCTGGTCGCGGAGGCTGTAGTGCTGTTCGCGCGAATAGCTTTGCACCACCAGGACGCCGACGGTGTGTTCGGCGCAGATCAGCGGGACGCCCAGCCAGCACTCCGCCATTGCGCCGTAATGTCCCACCGCGCCCGAGTCGCGCAACCGCGTGATCTCGGACTTGTCCGCCAGCAGGGGCGCGCCGTGCAGCAGGACGTATTCGGTGAGCCCGTTCGCCAGCTTGCGGGTCGGGTTTTCGCGATCGCACTCGTCCACCGAGTACGGAAACCCGAGCTCCGTGCCGTCCTCGGAAACGAGCGCGATGCAGAAGTTGCGTGCCTCGATCAGGTCATCCACGATGCGGTGGATGGATGCGTAGAATTCTTCGATCTGGTCGGTGCTGCTGGCCAGCTCCGCGATCCGGAACAGCGCCGCCTGCAGGCGCTCGCCGCGCTGCCGCTCCAGCACCTCCTGCTGCAGCACGTCGTTGGCCTTGCTGAGCGCAAGGGTGCGTTCCTCGACCCGGCGTTCCAGGTCGACGTGTGCCAGGCGGCGCTCCAGTGCGGTCTGGATGTGCTGGGCCACGTAGATGAGCAGGGCCTTGTCCTGCTCATCGTAATGATGGGTCTTGTTGTAGCTTTGGACCACCACGCAACCGGCCACTTCGTTGCCGTGCAGCAGGGGCACGCCCAGCCAGTCCTCGAACGCGGCACCGACGATGTGGAACGGCCCGTGGACCTGCCCGGGCATCGCATCCGGTGAACCCATCAGCGGCTTGCCCTCGCGGAGCACGTACCACGTGGGGCCGTGGCGGAGGTCCGCCATCGGGAGATCGCTGTCCGGAAACGGGAGCTCCGGGTCGACCGTATCCGCGTAGTAGGGAAACCGCACGGTATCCCGCTTTGCGTCATACAGCACGATGTAGAAGTTTTCCGCGTACATCAACGAGCCGACGATGGCGTGCAGGGCGCGGAACATCGGATGCAGGTCGGTGCCGGCGGCACTGGCCTGGTCGGCGATTGCGTACAGGGCGCGCTGCAGGCGCTCGGACCTGCCGAGTTGTTCGACCGATTCCGCCAACGCCGTGCGCTGGTCGAGCGCGTCGATGCGCGCGGCGATCAGCTCGGCGGCTGCGTCCAGCAGGGCCGGATCATCGTGTCCGGGGGGTGGCGTGACGACCAGTACTTCGTGCTGCGAGAGCGTGATCTGCAGCAGGCCCTCGCCCGCGCCCGCAGCCTCGTGACGATCCTTGCGCTCGACCACGGCGCCGGGTATCAGCGCGACCAGCAAGCCGCTTGCCGTTGCCACCACCGAGTCGAGGTCCGGGGCGGCCCACAGGTTGCCGCTGGCCTGCAGCAGCGCGGTGGCGGGGGGCGCGGGTTGGCCTGCCGAAACGGCTCTGGGCAGAAGATGGACGTGCGCGGCCATGGCCGACCCCCGACGACTGAGTGGTGCTCCTGATCAATATCGGCACAAATCGCGCCAAGTTGTCCCCACCTTTGTGATCTTTGGTTACGCGATCGCACCGGAACCTTGACGCGGATCAAGCTTCCGCGATCCGGTCGTCACCGCCGGCCGCGCGCCGGTGCAACCCGCGGCCGCTTCGGGTGCGGGTCGAGCACGTAGGACACGCCGCCCAGTTGCCGCATCTGCTGCTGGATCCATGCCGCGCGGTGCTGGATGTACGGCGACGGCCGGTCGGCGTGCCAGTCGCGCGGGTCGGGCAGCACCGCGGCCAGCAGCGCGGCCTGGTGGGCGGTCAGGCGCGACGCGGGGTGGTGGAAGAAGGCTTGCGAGGCGGCTTCGACGCCGTAAATGCCGTCGCCGAGCTCGGCGATGTTGGCATACACCTCGAGTACCCGGCGCTTGGGCCAGGTGATGTCGATCAATACCGTGAAGTAGGCCTCCAGCCCCTTGCGGAAGAAGCCGCCGCCGCTCCACAGGAACAGGTTGCGCGCGGTTTGCTGCGTGATCGTGCTGGCGCCGCGCAGCCGCCCGCCGGCTTCGGCCTCGTCGATGGCGGAGCGGATCGACGGAAGGTCGAAGCCATGGTTGAACGGGAAGGTCTGGTCCTCACCGGCCACCATCGCCAGCGGCGCGACCGGCGCGATCCGCTTCCACGGCACCCACTCGTAGTGCAGGGCAAAACGATGGTTGCCTTGCCACATCTGCGAAACGCCGCGTTCCAGCATGTAGGCGCTGGCAACGGGCGGCACGAAGCGAAGGATCAGCACCGGCAACCATGTGGCGGCGACGAATGCCGCGAGCAGCCACGCCAGCCGGCGCAGCCAGCGACGCACGAACGGGCGCCGCCGCGCGCCGCGCGCAACGGTCACGCGACCGGTCATGCCGGCATCATTCCGCCAAAGTCGGGGGCACCGCGTTGCCGGCCCAGACTTCCAGGGGTTGCGCCGGCGCGTACAGGAAGCCCTGCGCGTAGCGGCAGCCCATCTTCAGCAGCAGGTCGCGCTGCTCCACCGTTTCCACGCCTTCGGCGATCACCTGCATCGACAGCAGGCGCGACATCGCGATGATGGTGCGGATCACCGCATCGCTGCTGCCTTCGCCTTCCGCGGTCAGGCTGGTGATGAACGAGCGGTCGATCTTGAGCGCCTGCACCGGGTACTGGTGCAGGTAGGACAGCGATGAATAGCCGGTACCGAAGTCGTCCAGCGCGATCCCGATGCCGGCGCCGCGCAGGGTCTGCAGGATGCGCTTGGCTTCGGGCGGGTTCTCCAGCATCGCGCGCTCGGTGACCTCGACCCGCAGGTTGGCGGGCGACATTCCGTGGTCGGCCAGCAACCGCAGCAGGCGGCGATCGAGATCGGGGTTGCGGAAATGGCGGGCCGAGAGGTTGATGCCAAGAAAAATATCGCGCCCGCCGATGAGGGCCTCGGCGGCGCGGCAAACCTGTTCGAAGATCTGCCAATCCATGGTTTCCGATGCACCCGTGTCCTCGGCGATGCTCAGGAATTCGCCGGGCAGCAGCACGCCGCGTTGCGGATGGCGCCAGCGCATCAACGCTTCGTACCCCGCGACGCTGCCGTCGGCAAGGTTCACCACCGGCTGGTAGTACGCCACGAACTCGTCGCGCGTCAGGCCCCGGCGCAGGTCGTTTTCCACTTCCAGCAGCGAGACTGCTTCGCGGCGCAGGCCTTCGTCGAACACGGCGTAGCGGTGGCGGCCGTCGGCCTTGGCGCGATACATCGCCGAGTCGGCGTCACGCAGCAATTCCTCGGGATGCTTGTAGTGCTCGGCGGCCAGCGCGATGCCGATCGAGGTGGACGTGAACAGTTCCTTGGCGGCCAGGCGGAACGGCGCGTTCAGGTCATCGATGATGCGTTTGGCGATGCGGCAGGCCTTGTCCGCGTCCGTGATGCCTTCCAGCAGCACGCCGAATTCGTCGCCACCAAGGCGCGCCACCACGTCTTCGGATTTCAGGCAAGCGCGGATACGGCCGCCAGCCTGGAACAGCAGGTCGTCGCCTATCAGATGCCCGACCGAGTCGTTGATGACCTTGAACCGGTCGAGGTCCATGAACAGCACCGCAAAACCCTTGCCGGGTTCGGAATGGAAACGTTCCAGTGCATGTTCCAGCCGCTGCATCAGCAGGCTGCGGTTGGGCAGGCCGGTCAGGGAATCGTGCAGGGTTTCGTATTTCAGGCGCGCCTCGATGCGTTCGCGCTCGGCGATCTGGGCGCGCAGGTCGCGATTGGCCAGCGCCAGTGCGCGGGTGCGCTCGCCGACGCGCTGTTCAAGGTTGGAATAGGCGCGTCGCAGCGTTTCGGCTGCGCGCACGCGTTCCAGCGCGTTCGCAATGTGGTAGGACACGAACGTGAGCAGTTCCTGGTCGCGCAGGCTGTAGTGGTGTTCCGGCGTGTAACTCTGGACCACCAGTACGCCCACGGTGTGTTCGGCGCACACCAGCGGCACGCCCAGCCAGCACACCGAGTCGGTGCCGTGTTGCGCCACTTCGCCGCTGAGGCGCAGCCGCTCGATCTCGGGGGCGTTCGCCAGCAGCGCCGTACTGTGCCGCAAAACGTATTCGGTCAGGCCGTTGGCCAGCTTGCGGGGCAGGCGCTTCTGGTCGCGCTCGTCCACCGAATAAGGGAACGTGAGGTCGGCGCCGTCTTCCGACAGGAGCGCGATGTAGAAGTTGCGCGCGTACAGCAGACCCCCGACCACCCGATGCACCGCGGCGTAGAAATTGTCGATGCTGTCGGTGGTGGTGGCCAGCTCCGCGATGCGGAACAGCGCGGCCTGCAACCGCTCGCCGCGCTGGCGCTCGAGCACCTGTTGCTGCAGCACCCGGTTGGCATTGCGCAGCGCCTCGGTGCGTTCGCCCACGCGGTGTTCCAGCTCGGCGTGCGCGAGGCGCCGTTCCAGCGCGGTCTGGATGTGCTGCGCCACGTAGATCAGCAGGGCCTTGTCCTGCTCGTCGTAGTGATGCGCATCGTCGTAGCTTTGCACGACCACGCAGCCGACCACTTCGGTGCCGCGCAGCAACGGCACGCCCAGCCAATCCACGCAGTCGGTGCCGGAACTGTGGAACGGTCCGCTGACCTGGTGCTTCAGCGCCTCCAGCGAACCCATCAGCGGCTTGCCGTCGCGGATCACGTACCAGGTGGGCCCGCGCTCGATGTCGGCCATCGACATGTCGTGGTGCGGATCGGGGATGGTCGGATCCGCAACGTCCGCGTAGTAGGGAAACCGCACGCTGTCGCGGGAGGCGTCATGCAATGTCACGAAGAAATTCTGCGCGTACATCAAGGTGCCGACGATCTGGTGCAGCGCGCCGAACATCGCGGTGATGTCGGCGCCGGCCGTACTGGCCTGGTCGGCAATGGCGTACAACGCGCGCTGCAACTTCTCGGCACGGCCGAGTTGTTCAACCGATTCCGCCATCGCGGTCTGCCGGCCGAGCGCACCGATGCGCGCGCGAAGCAGGGCGGCCGCAGCATGCAATACGTCGGCGGCCTCCGGAGAGCCGTTGCCAGCCAGCACCAGCATTTCGCGATCGGAAAGCGGCACCTGCAACCGGTGATCGGATGCCGCCCCGAGTCCATCGCCGTCGCCAGCACAGCGCTGCACCGTCGCGCCCGGTACGAGATCGGTGAGCATCGCGCGCGCGGCCGCTACCACCTGGTCCAGGTTTTCCGCCGCCCAGAGCGTCTCGCTGGCCCGCAACGAGGCGGCCGCGACGGGCGATGGGCTGGCCGGAGCGGCCAGATGGTGAACGTTGCCTGCCATGAATGGTCCAACCCCTTGCAACGGGTGTGAGTGTACCGTCAGTCGCACGGGGAAGCGCAGGCATGGATCAGAAAATGCTTGTCTCGTCGTGGGTTCCGACACCGCGATCGCGAAGGTGGTTTGCCACACCCGCGGCGTGCGTCGGAAGGGAAAAGAATGCCGCACTGGCGAGTGCAGCAATTGTTAGCAAAATGTAATTTGGTGGCGTACAATCACATCCAAAGTCGGTACGGTTTGGCCGTGCCGCGAGAGACTCTGGGCAACCACTGATCCGGACCTTGCAGAAATGCGTCGATGCTTGGCCAACTTGATGCTTGCCGGCTTGGGCTTGGCCCTGCCGGTGTGGGCGCTCGGCCAGACGACGACCATGCCGGTGATTCCGGCGGTGCAGCAGCCCGCGCACGCGAAGAAGGGCACCGCGACGGCACCGGTCTGGCAGCGTGACGGCAACACGCTTTCGGTGACGGCCAGCGGCCGCACCGCGCCCACCATACCCAGCGCAACGCCGCTGGATGGCCAATCGCACTCTGCCGGTGCCGCCGTGAACCTCACCACCAAGCCCGGCATCACTGCGCACGCCAACGTCCGTGAAATCCGCTGGGCGCCACTCGCACCGACCTGTGCGACGGCGTTGCCCGATAGCCCGTTCGATCCCGTGTGCATCAGTCCTCTGGCGGATGGCATGCAAGGCGGCGAGGTGGGAGCCGGCTTTGCCGGTCCCGGCGGCAAGTTCGACGTTTCCGTGGGGCAATCGCACAGCGCGTCCACGGCTTCCTCCGCGCTGGATCGCCGCGCGGCCCTGCCGCGGGTCCTGCCTGCCGAGGGTGGTGCGGACGTCGCGGCACCGCTTTGGTTCCGCAACAGCACCACCACCAGCATCAGCGCAAAAGGCCAGCTCGACGTGGCGCCGAACACCAGTCTCGACGTGGGCGCCAGCCTCGGCCGCGTGAAATTCCTGTCCGGGTCGGGCCTGGCCGCCGACGACACGGTCGACCAGACCACGCTCAGCCTCGGCATCCGCCACGGTGCGGTGCGCGGGTCCATCGTCGGCCATGTGCTGGAACCCAACCTTCCCGGCGCCGCGCTCGACCAGAACCAGCGTTGGAGCGGCATCGATCTCGGCATCAGCGTGCGCCTGCCGTGGCGCGGGGAACTGAATTTCGGCGCGCAGAACGTATGGAGCTCCGGCCGTTCACCGCTGCTGTTCGGCCCCGGCGCCACCGCGCCCGACCAGGGGCGGGTCCCGTACGTGCAGTACCACCAGGATCTTTAGGGCTCAGGCGCCGCCGCGTCGATTGTCCGCGGCCACGCTTGCCGGTTGCCCGATGCGAGTGGCGGATCGAGCGTTCCACGCCGAACAGGCAGATCCTGCGCGTGAATTCGTCCCCGCTCGTCAAGCTGCCTGAAATCCTCCAGGAGGCGGTCGACCTGCTGCAGGCGGGACGCTGTCGGGACGCGGCCACGGCATTGCGACGCCTTCTGGATCTTGCACCTGCAGACCCCGGAGTGGGGCGGGCGGTGGCCCGTCTTTCGACCCTGGCGCGAACCTGGTTGGCGCAGGGGCAAATCCACCTCCCCCTGGACGTGCTTGCGCCGCTTGGCGGATCCCCGCATGCGGACGGAACGCTGTTGATGCTTGACGGGTACGCGCTGGTGTCGGCGGGTCGGAAGAACGACGCCGAAGCCCTCTGGCGGCGCTGGCTGGCGAAGGACCCCGGGAATCACGATGCGGCACGGCGGCTCGCGGCGGTACTTGCCGACAACGGCAAGCCGACTGAAGCCGACGGTCGTGGGCACGCTCGCCCGTAGCGAAGAGGACGCCGACGTGGCGTTTGTCATGGGACGCGCCTTCCTCGAACAGATCCGCTTCGACGAGGCCGGAAACCCGGTTCCGGAAAGTGATCCGGGCTCGGCCGGAACACGCGATCGCCCAGGCAAATCTGATGGAGCTCGTATGGACGCGCACTGGCGATGTGCATGCAGCGAGTTGCGAAATCGACAAAGGTGTTGCGCGCCGTCGCGGACGCGCAGGGCCTTCGCATCACCAAGGCGCGTTTGCTGACCTCTGCCCGGCTCCCGCGCGAAGCACTCGCCGAGATCGACGCCGGGCTCGCGTCGGCCCCATCAGCCCCGGTCCTGCTGGCGGCGGCAGCCACGATCGCGCTCGATTACGCAAACCGGTTGCGCGCCGTCGCGCCACGCGATCGCGCCGCACGGGTTGCCCTTGGCAATGCATCGCTCGCCACGGGTCGCGCGCAAGAGGCTCTGGGGATCGCAGATGCGCTCCACGATTCCGATCCAGCCGATGGCCTGGCGCTGGCGATGAAGGCCGATGCATTACGCATGCTGGGCGACCCACGCTACTGCGCGTTGCTGGATTACCAGCATCTCGTTCGCACCGAGTCGATCGATGTGCCGGCCGCGTGGACCGGTCTCGATGCTTATCTCGCCGAACTGATCGCGGGCCTGGACCGCGCGCATACCTTGCGCACACACCCCGTCGGGAATTCATTGCGTGAGGGAAGCCAAATAACACTGACGCCCCAGAGCGCGTCGTTTGCCTCGATCCGCGCATTTGGGCAGCAGGCCATCGACGGACCGATCCGCCGCTACATGCAGGCCGTCGGCGCCCGCGGCGATCCCATGCGCAGGCGCAACACGGGCCACTACGCCATCAGCGGCATCTGGTCGGTGCGGCTGCGTCCGAACGGGTTTCACGTCAACCACTAGGATCCGGGCGGCTGGATCTCGTCCGCGTGTTAACTGCCGCCTGCCGTGGGGCGGGATGGCACAGGTTGGTTGAAGTTCGGCGAGCCGGCCTTTCCGACGGCACCTAGGCTGAAACCGGAAAATTTCGTGAGGCCGAGCCCTGGGCTGCTCGTCCTGTTCCCTTCGTACATGTGGCACGGCACGGTGCCGTTTTCCGGCGCGCCCGAAATCCGTCGCCTGACTATCGCGTTCGACGTGGTGCCGCTGCCCTGAATGCCGACTGAGCGCCAGGACGACCATTAACACTGTTTTTACGAAATGCGGTAGGATCGGTGTGTCCGCGTCCTCCAATGGAGGATGCCGGTGGACCGAGGAGGGCAAATTTCAAGGCTTCCCGGGCGAAAGCTTCCCGCCCGGGATCATGACCAGGGGTGCATGCCGCCGCTTGCCCGTGTAACGCGGGGATTCCAAACGGGTTACAAAGTTGTTAGCATGCGGCCTGCCGAGGGTTCCAGTGAGGCCTCGTCGGCGTTTCTGACGGGGACCTTTCCCGAAACTGTTTCACACATCTACAACGTTTGGAGAGTGCAATGAGACTCGACCGCAGTGAGCTGTCCAAGGCCGTGCAAACGGCCCTTTCGCTGGGTGCCGTCGCTGCCGTGGGTGTTGCGGGTACTGCGTTTGCGCAGAACGCGACCACCACCACGCAGAGCAACCAGCAGCAACCGCAAACCCTGCAGACCATCGTGGTCACGGGTTCGCACATCCGCCGCGTGGACCTGGAAACGTCCAACCCCGTGGTGGCCGTCACCGCCCAGCAGATCCAGCAAACCGGCAAGCTGACATTGGGTGACGTCGTACAGAATCTGCCGGTCGTCACCGGCGGCCTGGTGAACCCGAGCGTGAACAACGGCGGCGGCACCGGGCAAACCATCGTCGGCCTGCGTGGCCTGGGCCCCAGCCGCACGCTGGTGCTGGTCGATGGACAGCGCATCATCAACAACGACCTCAACTCGATCCCGGCCGCTGCGGTCGAGCGCATCGAAGTGCTGACCGACGGCGCATCGGCCGTGTACGGTTCGGATGCCATCGGCGGCGTCATCAACATCATCCTGAAGTCCAACTACCAGGGTGCCCAGTTCCAGCTGAACTACGGCATCTCGGACCACGATGATGGCGAACGCAAGGGCGCCAACTTCATGTTCGGCCAGACGTCCGACAAGGGCAGCATCCTGGCGGGCATCGATTACAACAAGCAGGACGGCATCCTGCAGGCGCGCCGCAAGTTCTCCGAAAACGCCGTTTCGCTGACGGCGACCAATACCTACGGCGGCTCGGGCACGGCGCCGGCGGGCCTGACCTACCTGGCGGTGCCCGGCTCGGGCATCACCTCGTTCATCGGCGGCTCGTCGTACGCATTGCGCAACCGCGTTTTTGCGCCGAACCCCATGGGCTGCAGCAGCCTGTCCTTGAACAGCGGCACGTTCAGTTCGGGCGCCGACCCGAAAACGTCGGGCGGCATTGCAGCCAACTACCACTGCTTCGGCTCGGATCCGGCCACCGGCGAGAACGACCGCTACAACTACGCGTCGGTCAATTACCTGCTGTCGCCGCAGGAGCGCACCACGGCGTTCTTCAAGGGTGTCTATCACCTGAGCGACAACATCGACTACTACGCGACGATGTATCACGCCAAGACCAGTTCGGCCGCGCAGTTCGCGCCGGCGGTGCTGGGCGCCGGTCCGGTCTTCGACACCGGGTTCAAGATCTCGCCCGACAGCTACTACAACCCCTTCGGCATCCCGTTTGACCTGACCCAGGCTGGCACGGGCATCTGGACCGGCCGCATGGTGCCGGCCGGCCCGCGCAACTTCGCGGGTCAGTTCTCGACCGACCAGTTGATGACCGGGGTGCGTGGCAATTTCGACATCCTGGACCGCAACTGGACCTGGGACGTCGGTTACAGCTACGGGCATATCTCGAACATTGCGACTTCGCGCGGCCTGCCCGACGTGGCCAAGCTGAACGAAGGCACCGGCCCGTCGTTCCTGAATGGCGACGGCGTGGTCCAATGCGGCACGGCAACCAATCCGATCCCGCTATCCGAGTGCACTCCGTGGGACCCGTTCAACCTCAACAGCCCCAGCGCCAAGGAAGCGATCGCGGCCGCGTCGTCTCCGGCGCTCACCGACATCTACAGCATCGAGCGCATCTATCACGCCGACGTTTCCGGTGGTCTGTTCGACCTGCCGGCGGGCACCGTGCAGCTGGCGGCTGGCGCGTCCTACCGCAAGGAGTACACCAACAACGTCGTCGCGTCGGACCTGCTGCTCAACCCCGCAACCGGCAACTGCAACCTGGGTAGTGCGTGCAGTGCGCACCTGCAGGGTGGCTACAACGTCAAGGAAGCCTATGCCGAGGTCTTCTTCCCGATCCTCAAGGACCTGCCGTTCGTGCGTTCCCTGAACGTGACCCTGGGCGACCGCTACTCGAAGTACTCGACCTTCGGCAGCACCAACAATTGGAAGATCGGCGTGGAATTCCGCCCGATCGACGACTTGTTGCTGCGTGGCACGGTCTCCACCGTGTTCCGCGCCCCGGGCATCGGCGACGTGTTTGCCGCGCCGACCAGCAGTGCGCCGATCCTGAGTTCCGATCCTTGCGACCACATCACGGCTCCCAATCCGGCTTGCGAATTCGTGCCGACGGATGGCACCTTCGTCGATACCGCCGTCGCCTCGCATCAGCAGATCAAGGCGTTCAATTCCGGCTCGCAATATGCCAACTTCCCGTTGGGACCGGAGCAGGGCAAGTCCTTCGACTTCGGCGCGGTGTATTCCCCGCACTTCGTGCCGGGTTTGACGGTGCAGGCTGACCTGTGGCGCATCTACCTGGCCAACGTCATCACTGGCGTGACCTCGCAGACGATCCTGAACTCCTGCTTCCATGGCCTGACCCAGTTCTGCGGCCTGATTTCCCGCAGCAGTGCGCCGGGTTTCGAAGGCCAGATCAACAACATCCTGCAACCGACCGCCAACCTGGGCCGGCTGGACGTGAGGGGCGTGGACTTTGCGGCCAACTACAAGCTGCCGGCATTCTCGTTCGGGCAGTTCGATCTCGGCTTGCAGGCGACCTATCTGGGTGAGTTCAAGATCCAGACCGCGCCGGGCGTGGACGGTGTCAACCAGACGTTCAACGGTCCGGGCATGATGGGCAGCTTCGGTTCTGCGCTCGGCAGTTCCTGCCCGTTCTCGGGCGGCGGCATGTGCTTCTTCCCGCGCGTGCGCGCACAGGGCACCCTGCATTGGCAGCTCGGCCCGTGGGACGCACAGTGGACCGCGCGTTACTCCAGCCCGTTCAAGGTGGGTTCGGCGAATCCGGCCGAGGGTGATACGGCGCTGGCCGCGTTCCCCGTGAACGGTCCTGCCGGCCCGCTGGTGCTGAAGTACGGCTCGTACACGTACCACAACGTGACGGTCGGCTACAACATCGAACCGATCAACACCCGCGTCGACGTGGGTGTGGACAACGTGTTCGACAAGCAGCCTCCGTTCCTGTTCGCCAACAACACGTTGAACGCCAATACCGATCCGAGCGACTTCGACACGATCGGCCGCTACTACTGGGCGCGCCTGACCGTGAAGTTCTGATCGATCTGGTTCGAGCTTCAACCTTTCGGGCCGCACGGGTATTCTCGTGCGGCCCTTTCTTTTGTGTGAACGAGATTCGATGACAACTGCGATTGACCCGATCGCCGCCGCACTCCAGGAAGACGATGCGGCGACCGCAGAGCGCCTCTGCGTCGAGCGGCTGGAACGGGACCCCGAGGCGGCTGATGTGTTGGTGCTCCACGCACTGAGCCTGTGGCGTCTGGGCCGCCGCGACGAAGCGCTCGCCATTTACGCCCGGTTGACCCGGCTGCACCCGGACGATCCCCTGCATTGGCGCAATTACGCGACAGTGTTGCGGGAGTCGGGCGACCTCGCTGCGGCCGAAGATGCCTCGGCGACCGCGGTGCAGCTCGCTCCGGACGACCCCGAATGGCTCGAATGGCACGGCCTGCTGCAAATGGACCTCGGCAAACCGGTCGAGGCGCGCGACACGCTGATGCGTGCTTTCGGCAAGGCTCCGGACAAACCCTCCATCCGCATCCACGCTGCCCAGGCCTGCTCGGCCTGCCGCGACGCGAGGGCAGACAATCTGTTGCGGCCTTGGCGGACCTGGATGCCGCTGGAAGATTCGCTCCAGTCCGAGCTGGCGGAGGCCCTGAAACAGCAAGGCGAAATCCGGAGCGCCACGGAGCTGCTGGAAGGCTTGGCGACGCGCTGGCCCGCGGAATGGCGGCTGCGGCTGCGCCTCGCCGCGCTGTACGAACGGGTGAACCGGCTGGATGAAGCCGAAGCCCTGCTGGATCGCATTGTCGCCGAAGGGGTGGTCACGGCATCGGAGAGCCGGGCGGCCAAGGAAATCGAGCACCAGCGGGCCCGGCTGGCGGTGCGGCGCCGCGAGTACTCGGTCGCACGCGACATCATCGAGCGCGCGGGTCCGCACGATGATCGCCACTGTGCGCACTGGTTCGAGCTGGCACAGGCGTGCGACAAGACCGGCGACACCAAGGCTGCCATGGCAGCGCTGGCGCGCGCGCACGAGATCCAGGTCGCCGACATCCGGCGGACCCATCCGCGCTGGCTTGAGACCGGCGCCAAGGTAATGCCCGGGCAGAACCCGCGCGTGCCCGCCGATGATTACGCCCGTTGGCCGGTGCTGCGGGCGCCCGATGCTTCCCAGTCGCCGGTATTCGTGGTCGGATTCCCGCGTTCGGGCACCACCTTGCTGGAACAGATGCTCGATGCCCATCCGCGCCTGCAGTCGATGGACGAACGCCCGTTCTTCAACACATTGGCAACCCAACTGGAAAACAGCACCGGATTCGAGATCCCGCGTGACCTGGGGCGGCTCGACCAACGCGATTGCGACGAATTGCGCAAGGGTTACCTGATCCTGGCGTGCGGCAAGGTGCCGCGGCGCTGGGATGCACGGCTGGTCGACAAGAATCCGATGAACATGTTGTGGCTGCCGATGATGTACCGGATGTTTCCCGCCGCCAAATTCATCCTTGCCGTTCGCCATCCATGCGACGTGCTGTTGAGCTGCTACATGCAGAACTTCATGTCCAGCAGCCTTGCGGTGGTGTGCGAAAACCTGGAAATCCTCGCGCAGGCCTACGTCGATGCCATGCGGCACTGGCTTTATCACGTGGACCTGTTCAAGCCGGACGTGTTCGTCTCGCGATACGAAACGCTGGTGGCGGATACGCCCGGACAAACGCGACGGATCGCGGAATTCCTGGGCCTCGACGACGCCGAGTCCATGCTTGGTTTCGCCCAGCACGCGCGCGGCAAGGGCTTCATCGCCACGCCCAGCTATACCCAGGTGATCGAGCCGATCAACCGCAAGGGCTTGGGCCGCTGGCAACGTTACCGCGAATACTTCGAGCCGCTGTTGCCCATCCTCAGGCCGATGCTGGATCACTGGGGATACGATACCGATGAGCCGGCCGCGGCAGCGAGTCGCTGAGTGCACCTGCACCGGCGCAGTGCTGGCGCGTGGACTTGTGGAACGAGCGGGGCCGGACGCACCTTGGCGAGGGTGAAACGATTTCCTGAAAGCCTTGCGCGGCGCACCCGCGCAGAACGCCTCAGGAAGCCGGCCAGCGCGCGAGCTCGGGCACGAACGGCAGATACCGTTCTGCCCGGTTGACCGAGCGCGTATGTACCGGTTGCCGGGCTTGCCACAGGCTGGCCGAACTGATGGCCGTGGGCACCGGCACGCCTCCACCGGCGGCCGTGGCGGGCAGGCCGATCCACGCCGCCAGCGCGGCGAGCACGCGATCCGGGTCCGAAGCCAGGTCCTCGTAGCGGACGTTGCGGATCGAATCCGGGAACCATTTGCACCAGTGCGCCATGAGCCGCGCGCAATCGTGCATCACCAGCGCGATGTCGTTGAAATCGTAGCTGTAGCCCTGCACGTCCTCGAGGAAGCATTGCGTCCACAGCGACAACGCGGTGTCGCGCGCACCACGCTGGCAGTGGATCACGCGTGCCCCGGGGAACATCGCGAACAACAGGTCGAGGTAGCGGAAATTCAACGGCTGCTTGTCGATGAACCAGCGCGCGTCGCCGGCGTCGTCACGGCGCGCGTGGGCAATGTAGGTGGCGGCCGCGCGCTGCAGCGCGGCGGCGTCGGGTTGGCCCGACAGGTCCGGCTGCATGGCGAGGTGGGCGAGCCACGGAAGTTCGCCCCGATTGCACACGCCCGGACGCAACGACAGCAATTCCGCGAGCAGGGTGGTACCGGAACGCGGGATGCCCACGATGAAGATCGGGTTGAACCCTGCAGCCGGTTCGGCCGGGTGCGTGAAAGGCGCGGCCGCCAGGCGAGCTTCCATTGCGCGTCGCCACGCCTTGCGCGACCACGCCGTCAGCCGGTGCAGGATCGCGTTGCCTTCCCGGAAATGTTGCGCGGCCTCGGCGTAACGGCCGACATCGTCGTACGCCTTGCCCAGCGCGAAATGCAGTTCCGCGCGCGCCTTGTCCGAAAGCCCGCCGCGGCGCAGGCCGTCCTCGAACGACGCGAAATCCGCGTGTGCATGGTCGCGGTAGCGCTGCGTCGAGGACAGGCCGATGGGAACGTGCCATTCCCATGCCCGCGCGTCATGTTCGAGTGCAAACCGGTAATGCCGCCGCGCCATCTCGAAGTCGCCCATCTGGATCTGCAGCATGCCGGCGTAGGCGTGCAGGCGGGCGTCGTCGGGGTGTACCGCGATTGCGGCGGCGGCCACGTCGGCGGCATCGCGCTTGCGGTCGCAATCATCCAGCAGCTCGATGGCGGCGATCGCGAGGTCGGCATCGTTGCGGTGGGCTTCGCCGGCCAGGCAGCGGCGGATGGCAGCCGCCGCTGCGGCCACGCGTCCCTGGTCTGCCAGCAATCGCGCCAAGGCGAACGCGGCCGCGGAGTCCGCGGGCTCGGTTTCCAGCAGTGCCTGCAGCAGCGACTCGGCTTCGCGCTTGCGTCCCGCCTGCTGGAGCGCCGCGGCCTGCGCGCGGCGCAGTGCCTTCGACCCGGGGTATTCGGCGAGGGCCTGCTCGAGCGTCAGCTGCACCTCCTGCCACTGGCCACGCAGGATCCGCAGGCGGGCCTCATCGAGCCATGCGGCTTCGCTGCGCGCCGCGGCCAAGGTCAGGTTCCGAACGGAGACAGGCCCAGCGAAGCGCGCAGGGGATCGAGAAGGCCGCCGTAGCGTTGCGCCTGCGCGGTACCCGCCTGCAGTGGCCGGCGTACCTGGGTCGCGCTCGGCGAGCGCACTTCGCGTGGCGTTTCGTGGAAGCGCAGGCAGGTTTCCTCGAACGGCAGGCCGCAGGACGCCAGCAGTCCGCGGATGCCGGGTTCGGGCGTGTCGACCAGCGCCTCGTAGTCGTGCTGGTAGACGTGTTCGGGATACTGCGCGGCCCAGTGCCGGACGCTGCGATCGAAGTCACGCCAGTATGCGGCCAGATCTTCCGGGGTACGGGCGTACTCGTTGTTGTAGAGATGCTGTCGGTAGCAGGAGAAGCAGGTTTCCAGCGGATCACGGCGGCAGGCGACGATGTGCGCACCCGGCAGCATGGCGCGGATCGCACCGATATACATCCAGTTGCCAGGCATCTTGTCCGTGAAAAACGGGCGTCGCCGGCGCCAGTGCGCGGTGCGTTCCAGGTAACGCTCGCCCAGGCGCTGCCAGTCCTGCGGCTGCAGGTCTGCCACCCAGTCTGGAAACGCCTTGTTGCGGCACCGGGATTCCTCGGCCAGCACGAGTGACAGGTCGGGCAGCTCCCCGGCGCCTTCGACCTGCGAGTGCGAGGCGAGGATCTGTTCGACGAGGGTCGTGCCCGAGCGCGGCAAGCCGACGATGAAGATGGCGCCTTGGCCCAACGCGGCGTCGGGCGCCTCCGCGGGCGGTGGCGTGAAAGCGCGGTTGACGGTGTCGATTGCTGCCGAAAACCCTGCGGCATCCCAGCGCTGGCGCAGGCGGGCGATCGCGTTGGCGCGCTTCAGCTGGTCCAGCGATTCCTCATAGCGGCCGCGTTCGTCCAGTCCCTTGGCCAGCGCGAAGCCGATCGCGACACGGTCGTCATCGCTGGCGCGGCTGTCGCGCAAGGCCGCGCCCATTCGATCGATGTCTTCGTCGGTCAACGCGCCGGTGCGCAGATCCGCAAGTCCCCACCATGCCATGCCAGTCCAGGGGCGCTCGGACAGGACTCTCCGGTATTCGGCGGCGGACGCTTCGGTGTCCCCCTGCATGCGCAGCATGTCCCCGAGCTGTGCGCGTGCGTCCATGTTGTCGGGGGCAAGTTCCACGGCGCGCCGCAAGGCTTCGATGGCTTCCTCGTTGCGAACGCAGCGGGTCAGCATCACGCCGAGGTTGTACCACGCGGTTGCCAGGCCGGGCTGCAGTTCGCAGGCACGCCGCAGCGCCCGGAGGGCGCCGTCGAAGTCGCCACTGTTGCCGAGGATGGTGCCGAGGGTGTTGTGGTAAAGCGCATCCACCGGCCGCAGTGCCACCGCCTGCTCCATCGCGTTGCGCGCCGCAGGATGGTTGCCACGCAAATCAAGGATGCCGGCGTGCAAGCGCAGTACCTCGGGGTGATTCGGGTAAGCGGCAAGCGCGGGCTGGAGTTGCGCAGCGGCCTGGTCGGCGCGGCCCAGCGCGAGGGCCTGGGCCGTCGCGACGACCCGCTGCGCGGCCGCGTTGTCCAAGCCTGAAAGTCGGGGCGCGGTCATGCCGGTGACCCGGTCGGATGCGCGTCGATGCAATGGGCGCGGAGGCGGATGGAATGTGGGTTCATGCGGTGAATGGTCGGGACCTGACTGGTTATCATAGATGAGGCCATTGATCCGGGTGCGAAATGCCGGCTTCTCCCGCCAGCGCTGCCGATGTGAAACTCGACGCGGCCCGCGCCTTGTGGCAACGCAACGAAGTGGCGGGGGCCGAGGCGATCCTGCGCGAAGCGCACGGGAACGAGCCGGCCCGCGAGGATACGGCAACGCTCCTGGCCGAGGTGCTGCGCAGCCAGGGCCGGTTTTCGGCCGCCTCGCAAGTCCTGCGCGACACGTGCCGGGCCAACGCCTTCGAGCCTTCGCTGTGCGTCCGTGCCGCGCATTTTGCGCAGCAGTGCGACCGGCATGGCATCGCCCGGGCGATATGCGATGCGGCGATAGCCGGCGGGACGGCGACGCCGGATCTACGGGTCGTGGCCGGGCACCTCGCGCGGGAGCAAGGTGATTTTGCGGCGGCCCGCGCGCATTACCTGGCGGCGCTGGACGCCGGCGTCGACCTGGAACGAAACCACGTGCTGGGTGCGTTGGCCAACACCCGGCGCTATGTCGATGCGGCCGATCCGGAAATCACGCGGTTTGCGGCGCGCTTTGCCGACGCGCGTTGCTCCCCGCGTTCGCGCGCCTCGGCGGGCTTCGCCCTCGCCAAGGCGCAGGACGATCTCGCCGACTACGCGGCGGCAGCCATCACGCTGCGCGGGGCCAACGCGATGGTGCATGCGGTGAGGCCGTGGGATGCCGCCGGGTGGGGACGGTTCGTGGCTGCGCGGCAAGGTGCGCCGGTCGCCCCCGCAGGTGCGGCACCCGCGCGCGATTTCGTGCCGGTGTTCGTGGTCGGCGTGCCGCGGACAGGGACAACCCTGATGGCAACCCTGCTGGTGCGCACCATTGCCGCGCGCGATCGCGGCGAGTTGCGCGCGTTGCGCTTCATCGCGGATCGGTTGATCGCAGGCGCACACCTCGCCAAACCGGCGGCATTGGCGGAAGCGGGCAATCTGTACCGGACGCTGGCCGTGCAGGACGACGAGAAAACCACCTGGTACGTCGATCAGGATCCACTGAATTTCCGGTATCTCGACATTGCCGCCGCAATGTTCCCGCAGGCGCGGGTCATCCATCTGCGGCGCGATCCGCGCGACACCGCGCTGTCGTTGTGGAGCCAGGACTTCGCGCATCCGGACATGGCATTCTCGAGCGAATTCGCGGACATGGCGGCATTCATGCGTGGCCATGATGCGTTGATGCAGCATTGGAAGCAGGCGTTGCGAGTCCCGGTCCATGACCTCGACTACGAGACGCTGGTTTCCGACCCCGAGGCGATGCTTGCGCGTCTGCGCGATTTCATCGGCGCGCCCGCGCGCGAACCCGAAGCGGGCGGGAACCCCAGCGGCGAAAGTGCGCCGGTACAGTCGTCCAGCGTATGGCAGGCACGCCAGCCCGTTTACAAAACATCGGTCGGGCGCTGGCGCCATTACGCGCCGTTCGTACCGGAACTCGCGCGATTCGGGCTGGACGCCTGAGCATCCCCATCGCAGGCGCGTTGAAACGAAAAGGGTGCGGCTTGCGCCGCACCCCGGGTTTGCAACGCATGCTCAGTAGCGGTAGTGGTCGGCCTTGTACGGCCCTTCCACCGGCACGCCGAGGTAGTCGGCCTGCTCCTTCGACAGCTTGGTGAGCTTTACGCCGATCTGTTCCAGGTGCAGGCGTGCGACTTCTTCGTCGAGCTTCTTGGGCAGCCGGTAGACGGTGTTCTCGTATGTGTCCTTGTGGGTCCAGAGGTCGATCTGCGCAAGGGTCTGGTTCGAAAACGAATTCGACATCACGAACGACGGATGGCCGTGCGCGCAGCCGAGGTTCACCAGCCGTCCCTCGGCCAGCAGGTAGATCGAGTTGCCTTCCGGGAAGGTGTAGAGGTCGACCTGTGGCTTGATGTTGGTCTGCTTGGCGGCCCGCTGCAGGCGATCGACCTGGATCTCGTTGTCGAAGTGGCCGATGTTGCACACCAGCGCGTGGTTCTTCATGCGCTGCATGTGTTCCAGCGTGATCACGTCGCGGTTGCCGGTGGTGGTGACGTAGATGTCGGCCTGGCCCAGTGTGTCCTCGACGGTCGCGACCTGGAAGCCTTCCATCGCGGCCTGCAGGGCACAGATCGGATCGATCTCGGTGACGATCACGCGTGCGCCGAAGCCCTTGAGCGAATGCGCGCAGCCCTTGCCGACGTCGCCGTAGCCGCACACCACGGCGACCTTGCCCGCGACCATCAGGTCGGTCGCGCGCTTGATGCCGTCGGCCAGTGACTCGCGGCAGCCGTACAGATTGTCGAACTTCGACTTGGTGACCGAGTCGTTGACGTTGATCGCGGGCACCAGCAGCTTGCCGGCCTCGGCGAGCTGGTAAAGGCGATGCACACCGGTGGTGGTTTCCTCGGAAACGCCGCGCCATTCGGACGCGACCTTCTTCCAGAAGCCCGGGCGTTCCGTGCGGGTCTTCTTCAGCAGATCCTTGATGACTTGTTCCTCGTGGTTGGCGCCTGTTTCTTCCACCCACTTGGAGCCGTCTTCCATTTCGACGCCCTTGTGGATCAGCAGCGTCGCATCGCCGCCGTCATCGACGATGAGCTCGGGGCCGCGACTGCCGGGATGCGTCAGCGCATCCAGCGTGCACTGCCAGTATTCCTCCAGCGTCTCGCCCTTCCAGGCGAACACCGGCACGCCGCTGGCGGCGATTGCGGCGGCGCAGTCGTCCTGGGTCGAGAAGATGTTGCACGACGCCCAGCGCACCGAGGCACCGAGCGCGGTGAGCGTCTCGATCAGCACCGCCGTTTCCTTGGTCATGTGCAGCGAGCCGGTCACGCGCACGCCCTTCAGCGGTTTTTCGGGTGCGTAGCGCGCGCGGATCTGCATCAGGCCCGGCATTTCCTGCTCGGCCATGGTAATGCGCTTCCTGCCGAGGCCGGCCAGTGAAATGTCGCGGACCTTGTAATCGTGTTTGGAGACGTCCTGCTTCGTCGAAGTCTGGGGCACTGCGTTCATGGGATTTCTCCGATGGATGGGCGTTGTTGGAAAGGGTGCCGAGCCTCGCCCTGTCGTTTCCACGACCGGGCTGCAACGCCCCTCGGCGGACGGCGGCGACACCTGTCACCGCCTTGGTGCATTATCGGCCGCCGACGATGCCGGTTGCCGCATGATTGCAGGAGCGCGCCTGCTCGCGACCGGTCGCCGGCAAGGCCGGCTCCTACAGTTTTGCGGCCTTGCGAAGCTCGTCGGCGCGGTCGGTCTGTTCCCACGAGAAGGCGGTCGCGGTTTCGGATTTCTTCACCAGCTTGTTGCCGTCGCGCTCTTCCCACTTGTACGTCAGCTTGAACGGCTTGCGGCCGAAGTGGCCGTAGGCCGCCGTGGACTGGTAGATCGGGTGGATCAGGTCCAGCATCTTGATGATGCCGTAGGGCCTGAGGTCGAAGTGCTTGCGCACCAGCTTTTCGATCTTGTCGTCGCTGATCTTGCCGGTGCCGAACGTCGTCACCGAAATCGAAGTCGGCTCGGCCACGCCGATCGCGTAGGAAATCTGCACCTCGCACTTGTCGGCGATGCCGGCCGCGACGATGTTCTTGGCGACGTAGCGCGCGGCGTAGGTCGCGGAGCGGTCGACCTTGGACGGGTCCTTGCCCGAGAACGCGCCGCCGCCGTGGCGGGCCATGCCGCCGTAGGTGTCGACGATGATCTTGCG
>JBDZUX010000022.1:23859-46566 GCA_040255405.1 Lysobacteraceae bacterium | reverse complement strand
CTCAAATCGGCGCCATAGCCTGGATCATCGTCTGCATGGCTTGCAGCCCCTGGCCGAACAACGCATCGAGATAGCGGCCGAGGTCGGTCATCAATACGCCGATCAGCACCAGGCCCAGCGTCAGCGACATCGGGAAGCCCACCGAGAATACGGTGAGCTGCGGCGCCGAACGGTTGAGGATGCCGAGGCTCAGGTTGACGATCAGCAGCGCCGCGATCAGCGGCAAGGCCAGCGCCAGGCCCGCGGAAAAAATCGTGGCGCCGGATCGCGCCAGCAAATCGAACGCGCCCACGTTCAAGCCCGCCACGCCGACGGGCAGCGCGTGGAAGCTGAAGGCCAGCGTTTCGATCACCATCAGGTGGCCGTTCAAGGCCAGGAACATCAGCAGCGCGATCATGTAGAACAGTCGCGACAGCACCATGGTGTTGGTGCCGGTGTCGGGCGACACGAACGTCGCGAAGGCAAGTCCCATCTGCAGGCCGATGAAATCACCGGCCGCCATCACCGCGGTGAACGTCACGCGCAGCACAAGTCCCAGCGCTGCGCCGATCAGGATCTGTTCGACGATGATGCCCAGGCCCGCCCATGACCAGATCGGCACGGCCGGAAACGGCGCCAGGCCGGGTGCGACCACGAAGGTGATCAGCGCGGCCAATCCCAGTTTCACGGTGCGCGGAATGCTCGAGTGGCCGAGCAGGGGCGCGGTCATCATGAACGCGAGCAGCCGGAAGAACGGCCACAGGAACAGCGCCAGCCAGGCGTAAAGCTGCGCGTGGGTGACGGTCAGCACGGCGCGATCCCGGCGGCGTTCAATGCACCAGCAGCGGCAGGCTTTCCAGCAGCGCGCGGGTGTAATCGACGATCACCGACACCATCCACGGCCCCGCGACGATCACCACCACGCACACCCCGAGGATCTTCGGAATGAACGACAAGGTCATTTCGTTGATCTGGGTCGCCGCCTGGAACAGGCTGACCAGCAAACCGACCGCCAGCGCGGTCAGCAGCAGCGGCGCCGACAGCATCAACGCCACCATCATCGCGTGGTGCGACAGGTTCATGACGGTTTCGGGCGACATGTCGGAATTCCTTCGCAATCAGGCGGAAAAACTCTGCACCAGTGAACCGATGATGAGGTGCCAGCCGTCCACCAGCACGAAAAGCATCAACTTGAATGGCAGCGAGATCGTGGCGGGGGGCACCATCATCATGCCCAGCGCCATCAGCACGCTGGCCACCACGAGGTCGATGATCAGGAACGGAATGAAGATCGTGAAGCCGATCTGGAACGCGGTCTTCAGTTCGCTGGTGACGTAAGCCGGCACCAGCACGCGCATCGGCACGTCGGCCGCACTCTGCATCGGCCCGGCCTTGGCGAGCCGCGCGAACATCGCGAGATCGGTTTCGCGGGTCTGCGAGATCATGAATTCGTGGAATGGTTTGCTGCCGGCATCGAGCGCCTGCTGCATGTCGATGGTGCCCTTGCTGAGCGGCGCCCACGCGGTGTCGTAGGCCTGGCTGAAGGTCGGCGCCATCACGAAGAAGGTGAGGAACAGCGTCAGGCCCAGCAGTACCTGGTTGGGCGGGGCCGAAGACGTGCCCAGTGCCGTGCGCAGCAGGCTGAGCACGATGATGATCCGCGTGAAGCAGGTCATCATCAGCAGCGCGGCCGGCAGGAACGCGAGGCTGGTCAACAGCAGCAGCGTCTGCAACGGGATCGACCATTGCTGGCCGCCATCGGCCGCAGGCTTGCTGGTCAGCGCGGGCAGCGTGGCCTGCGCGTGCGCGAGGTGGGGCAGGGCGACGACGGCAGCCAGGAGCAGCAGCAGGCACGTCGGTTTCAATGCTGGACTCAGGCAGCCCGCAATGCGGCTGAGGGACGCATTGGCCGCGATACCCGGGCTGCGGGTTCCCTCTCCCCTCGGGAGAGGGTGCCCCGCAGGGGCGGGTGAGGGTACGAATCTTGCCGAGCGCGCGTTGCGCGTAGACGCGCGGGCACCAGAACGGACCCTCATCCGGCGCTTCGCCCCACCTCCTCCCGAGGGGAGAAGGAAAGAATGGCTCAGCGTCATCGACCGTCCCCGCCGAGATTCTGCTTCAGCGCGGCGGCAAAACGTTTGGCGAAGGTGTCGCCCACCGGGCCGATGGGTCCCTTCGGCGCCGGCGCGGCCGCGTCGGCCGGCAGTTCATGCAGCTTGCTGATGCCGCCGGCGGTGACGCCGAGCACCAGCCAGGTGCCTTCCACTTCCACGATGACCACGCGTTCCTTGGTGCCGACCGCCTTGGACGCGATGAGCTTGATGCGCTGGCCGAGCGAACCGCCGCCGGGTCCCCAGCGGCGGATCAGCCACGCACACAGGAAGATCACGCCGACGATGACCAGCAGCGCGAAGGCGATCTTGCCCATCGCGGCCAGCGCGCTCACGTCCGCGGCGCCCGTCAGCGAGGAGGGCAGGGATGACGAAGGTGCAGCGGTGCCCATGGCATGCTCAGCGGTTCAGCCGCTGCAGCCGCTCCGACGGGGTGATGATTTCGGTGATGCGGATGCCGAACTTGTCTTCCACCACCACCACTTCGCCCTGTGCGATCAGGTAACCGTTGATCAGGATGTCCATCGGTTCGCCGGGCAGGCCGTCGAGTTCCACCACCGAGCCCTGCGCCAGTTCCAGCAGTTGCTTGATGGTGAGGCGGGTACGGCCGAGCTCCACGCTCAGCTTCACCGGAATGTCCATGATCATTTCCAGGTCGCGCGGATTGACGCCGTCGGCGTTCGCGCTGAGCGGCTGGAATATGTCGGCGCCGGCGTTGCGCGGCGTCGCCGCCGGTTTGGCGTCGGCCGCGGGCGCGGCGGCCTGTTCGGCCAGCGCTTCGGCCCACGGGTCGGCTGCGGCGGCCGGGGTGGCGGCCTGTTCGATCGATTCGTCCGCGGCGGGTTTGGTGGCGGCTTTGGCAGATTTACTCATGGTCGGATTCCTGGGCTGTCGGCAAGTGCCCTTTGACGAAGACTTCGGCGGCGACGCCGTCCGGGTTGGAATGGTTGATGACGCGTTGCACGCGCAGCGCGCGCTGGTTCTTGTGGCTGCCATACTCGCACTCGAGCACCGGCACGCCCTGGACGCTCGCGGTCACCGAAGCCGGCAATTCGATCGGCAGCACGTCGCCCACCTTCAGCGCGCGCACCCTGCGGATCCGGCTGGGCACCGTGACGAATTCGGCCACCAGGTCCACTTCCGAATCGCGCAGCTTGCCGGCCATGCGTTGCATCCAGGCCTGGTCGTTGCCTTCGTGCGCGCCGATCGCCTGGTTGGCGAGGAGGTCGCGCAGCGGTTCGATCATCGAGTAGGGGATGCAGATCTGGAAATAGCTGCTCAGGTTGCCGACGTCGATGTGGAACGTGGTGTTGACGATGATCTCGTTGGGCGAGTTGGTGATGCTGGCGAATTTGGCCTGCACCTCGGAGCGCACGTACGCCATTTCCAGGGCGAACACCGTCTGCCAGCATTTCTGGTAGCTGTCGAGTGCAAGGTCGAGCACGCGGCGGATGATGCGCTGTTCGGTATTGGTGAATTCGCGGCCTTCGGACTTGGTGACGAAGCGGCCGTCGCCGCCGAACAGGTTGTCCACCACCATGTAGATCAGATTGGGCGGGAACACCACGAGCGCGGTGCCGCGCAGCGGTTTCATGCTGACCAGGTTGAGGTTGGTCGGCACCGGCACGTTGCGCACGAACTCCCGGTAACTCTGGTAGTGCATGCTTTCGACGCTGATGTCGGCGCTGCGGCGGATCAGGTTGAACAGGCCAACCCGGAAGCGGCGCGCGAAACGCTGGTTGATCAGGTCCAGTCCGTGCAGGCGCTCGCGGATCACCCGATGCTGCGAGGCCGGATCGTACGCGCGGACGCGCGCGACGGCGCCGGTTTCGGCATCCTTCTTGTCGCCGCCCGGCCCATTCAGCAGGGCGTCGATTTCTTCCTGGGAAAGCAGCTCGTCTTCGGCCATGGGCGCGGCGTCTCACTGCACGATGAATTGGGTGAACAGCACCTTGTCCACCAGCAGCGCAGGCTGTGCACCGGCGAACTGTTTCATCAAGGACGCACGGAGGGACTCGGCCAGCTTCTGCTTGCCGTCGCTGGTGATCAGCGTGCCGGCATCCTGGTTTGAGAGCACCATCAGCAGGCGGTTGCGGACCTGCGGCAGGTGCGCCCGCAGGAATTCCTGGGTGGATTCGTTGCCCAGCTGCAGGGTGACGCCGACGTACAGCAGGCGGTCGCCGCCTTCGAGATTGACGGTGAAGGAATCGAGGTCGAGGAACACCGGCTTTTCGGCGCGCTTCGCAACCGCGGCGGTCTTGTCGCTGGCGCCCGGCTCGGCATGCTTGCCGAACAGCAGCCACCCGGCTGCGCCGCCTGCGCCCAGCAGCACGACCAGCAGGATGATGAGGACCAACCAGAGCTTGGCGATGCCTTGTTGCGAGGATTTCATGGGTCGCCTTGTGTGGAGCGGGTTGCAATCGATGGGGGCAGTATGCCGATCCGCGCCTCGCGACCATTGCAGGAAAAGCCCACTGGAATGGGCGCTGTCCGTGGCTTTGAACGATGCGGGCCGTCCGTGCAAGGCGACGGCACGCGGGCGGTATGCGCGGGTCTTTTCAGGCGTACAGATCGACGCCGCCGGCGCCGATCCGCGGCAACGCGCGCGCGACGGGGTGCGCCGCCGTGATGCTTTCGACGTCCCTCGCGCCACCGAACGACGGTGCGGTTGACGAACCGCCGAAGCTGCCCGAATCCTGTCGCTGCTGCTGTTGCTGGCCCACCATTGCTTCGCCCAGCGCGATGCCTTGTCCGGCCAGCGCTTCGCGGAGCTGCGGGATCGCCTGCTGCACCGCGTCGCGCACCTGTGCGTGCGCGGCGAAGAAGTGCGCCTGCGCAACCTGGTCGTTGACGTGCAGGCTGATCCGCAGCGGGCCGAGTTCCTTCGGGTGCAGGTGCAGCTCGATCTGGTGTTCGCCGCGCTGGGTGAAGCGGATCAACTGCTGGCCGAGTTCGTTCTGCCACGGCGTGGAACCCACCGGCGCCTGCAGGGTGGCGGTGGAAACCATCGCAGGTGTCGCCGCGTGCGTGGCGGTCTGCGGGGCAGCGTTCGTGCCGAAAAGCCCGTTGACCGCGGGTGCCGCGGCATCGTTGCCGGCATGCATCGGCGCCGCCGCATGCGGGGGCGCGTCCGCGGCCGAAAGCAATTGCGATGCGAAGCCGTGTCCGTTGCCCGAAGCGCCGGCGTCCGTTCCGCCGTGGCCGGAAGCCGCGGCCGAGCTCGCGGCCTGCGTGGCCTGTTGCAGTTGCTGGAGCTGATGGCGGCCGCCGCTGCGGGTCTCGGCATCCGCGAGCTTGCCCGGCTTGGCGTCGCCGGCCTTCTGGACGGACGCGGTACCCTTGGCAGCGTCAGCCTTTGGGGCCTGCCCCGACTGGGCGGTGACGGCGGCGAGCGCGACATGGATCGCGGCGGCGATCGGCGTGTTCGGCGTCGCGGCATCCGCGGCGTGGGCGGGCTTGCCCTTGTCGGCGTCGCCCGCCCGCTTGCCCGGCTTTTGCGTGTCCTGGTCCTCCGACTTCGACGCAGCTTTCGGATCGGCTTTCGGCGCATCCTTGCCTTCGGGCGTGGGATCCTTAGACGCCAGCAAATCGGTGGGGCGGGGTTTCGCGCGCAGTGCCTGATCGGCGGTCGCCGTTGCGGCCGCGGCAACATGTGGCGCGAAAGCCGCCGCGAGCAGCGTCAATCCCCTGGCTGCCTCCTGGATATTCGTCGCCTCTTCGAGCACCGACGCGAACTGCGCCCCCGGCTCGGCGTTGTTGCCGCCGGGCCTGCCGGTGGGCGGTGTCTTGGCGGCGGCGCCGGCGAGCAGGTGGATGATGTCCATGGTCGATGCCCCTCGGAACTCAGTGGCCGCCGGAACGCTGGCGTGCCTGCGCATTGTTGGTGGCCTCGTCGGTGCGACGCTGTTCCTGCCGCAGCTGCTTCAACTGCTCGCGCGCGGCGCGGCGGCTGGCGAGGGTGTCGTACGACGAAAGCTGTTTCTGCTGCTGGCGCCAGGTCCGCTGGCTGGCGGTGACCTTGTTGCTGTGCTGCTGCAGCCGGGCCCCCGCGCAGCCGATGGCGTCGTCCAGCGAATGGATGAAGCTCTGGTAGTTGTTCAACAGGCTGACATCCATGCCCTGCATCAGCGCATCGTGCAGCTGGCGCCGGTATTCCTGCTTGTAGTGCGTCAGGGTGTCGAGCTGCTTCGCGGTCAGCTGTTGGGTGCGGCGGTCCTCGGCCAGGGTGCGGCCGGCCTTGTCGCGCGCCTTGCGGCTTTCCTCGATGAGTGCATCCAGCGGGTTGAACTTCATCGCTTGCTTTCCGGAAAGGGCCGCCCGTGCGGCAGGCGGTCAGCGAATGCTTGCGCCCGCGCCGCGGCCGTTCGAGAGGCGTGATGCACGAACCATGCAAGTCCGTGCACGCGGACCGGGGGCGGTTGCAGGACTGTGAACCCGGTCCGGTCGGCGGCTGCGTTTGTCACAAATGCTTGCGATCGATCGCGTGACGCTTCCTTGCGAAGCTGCGTTTTCGCGGAAGCGCTCACGGTTCGTCCTCGACCAGTTGCGCCAGCGCGGCACGCGACAAGTCGATGTCGGCGCGCTCGTTGATGGCCTGCTGCAGGAACGCTTCGATGTCCGGATAGCGCGACACCGCTTCGTCCAGTTGCGGATCGTGGCCGCGGCTGTAGGCGCCGACGCCGATCAGGTCGCGGTTGCGCTGGTACAGCGAAAACAGTTGCTTGAGCCGCTGCGCCTGACGCCATCCGGTGTCGTCCACCAGCGCGGTCATGGCGCGGCTGATCGAGGCTTCGATGTCGATCGCGGGATAGTGACCCGATTCGGCGAGCTGGCGCGACAGTACGATGTGGCCGTCCAGGATTGCGCGCGCAGCGTCGGCGATCGGGTCTTGCGGGTCGTCGCCTTCGGTGAGCACGGTGTAGAACGCGGTGATGGAACCGCCACCGTGCTCGGCGTTGCCGGCGCGCTCCACCAACGCGGGCAGCTTGGCGAACACCGACGGCGGATAGCCCTTGGTCGCCGGCGGTTCGCCGATCGCGAGCGCGATTTCACGCTGCGCCATCGCATAGCGGGTCAACGAATCCATGATCAGCAGCACGCTGTGGCCGGCGTCGCGGAAGCCTTCGGCGAGGCGCGTCGCATAGGCCGCGCCCTGCAATCGCTGCAACGGCGAGGTGTCGGCGGGCGCCGCGACCACGACCGAACGGCGCAGGCCTTCGGCACCGAGGATGTTGTCGATGAAATCCTTCACCTCGCGGCCGCGCTCGCCGATCAGGCCGACCACGATCCGGTCGGCGCTGGTGTAGCGCGCCATCATGCCCAGCAGCACCGACTTGCCGACGCCGGAGCCCGCGAACAGGCCCATGCGCTGGCCGCGGCCGATGCACAGCAGCGTGTTGATCGCGCGGATGCCGACGTCGATTTGCGTGTCGATGGGCGCGCGCCGCAACGGATTGATGGATGCCGCGTGCAGGGTACGATGCGGCAAGTCGTCGAGCGGATCGAGGCCGTCCAGCGGATAGCCGTTGCCGTCGACCACGCGCCCGAGCAGGCCCTCGCCGAGCGGATAACGGCGCGCGCCGGTGCTGCCGTCCTCGCCAAGCGGGAACACGCGCGCGCCGGGTGCCAGTCCGCTGGTTTCCGCCAGCGGCATCAGGAATACGCGCTCGCCGGCAAAGCCCACCACTTCCGCTTCCGCGAAGCGGCTTTCACCGGCTTCCAGTTGCGACAATTCGATGCGGCAGCCGCTGCCGAGCGGCACGCGCAGGCCAACGGCTTCCAGCACCAGGCCGGTGGCGCGCACGATGCGGCCGCTGGCTTGGCAATTCGGCACGCCGCTGACGCGCTCGCGCACCTTGCCGAGCACGGCGTGCCAGTGCTCGCTGTGGCGCTGGGCTGCGACGGCGCTCACGACGCGCGCTTCCGGGTGCGGCGCGGCTTGGCCTCGCGGATGGGCGCGCTGCCGTAACGGCGCGCGCGCGCCAGCAGCGCCTGCCAGCGCACTTCGCGCGTGGCGTTGAGTTCGCCTTCCGGTCCGCAGACGCGGCATCCGCCGCGTTCCAGCGAGGCATCGGCTTGCGTCTTCCAGCCCGCGCCGCCGAGTTCGTCCGCCAGCTGTGCATCGACCAGCGCGAGATCGTCCGGATGCAGGCGCAGGCAGGGTTGGCCGCTGAACAGCGGTTCTTCGCGCAACAATTCGCGGATCAATGTCCGGATCTGTTCCGGCTTGGCCTGGAGCGCGTCGCCGGCGAGTTGCCGGCCGGCCGCCAGCGCCACGTCGGCGAGGCTGTCGCCGATGTCGGTATCGAGTTGGTCCAACGCTTCGCGCAAACCATCGATCAGCGCGGCCAGCGGTTCGACCAGTTGCTGGCGGCGCTCGGCGAGTTCGCGTTCCCCCGCTTCGCGGCCGGCCTGCAAGCCTTCGGCGTAGCCTTTTTCGCGACCTTCGGCGAAGCCCGCCGCGTAGCCTTCCTGTTGCGCGGCGGCATGGGTCTTTTCGCGCAATGCGCGCAATTCCGCCTGTTGCCGGAACGCCCGTTCGTCGGCCGCGTCGCGCTTGTCGTGCGCGGTATCGGCCACGACGGCTTCCGCCAGTTCGCCCATGCGCCAGGGCCGCCAGGACTGCGCGGTGTCGGAGGCGCCGTCAGACATACGCGTCGTCGCCGCCGCCCAGCACGATCTCGCCGTCGTTGGCGAGTTTGCGCACGACCAGCAGGATCGCCTTCTGTTCCTTTTCGACCTGCGACATGCGCACCGGTCCGCTGCCCTCCATCTCTTCGCGCAGCAGGTCGGCGGCGCGCGTGGACATGTTCTTGAGGAACTTGTCGCGCAGTGCTTCCGGCGCGCCCTTCAGGGCGAACCTCAGCGAGTTGGTGTCGATTTCCTTCAGCAGGCGCTGGATGCCGAGATCGTCCATCTCGATCAGGTTGTCGAACAGGAACATCTCGTCGATGATGCTTTGCGCGAGATCCTTGTTGTGCGCGCGCACGCTTTCGATCGCGGCTTCTTCCAGCGCGGAATTCATCAGGTTCAGGATCTCGGCCGCGGTGTGCACGCCGCCCATCTTGCTGCGGCGCAGGTTCTGGCCGTCCAGCATGTTGCCCAGCACTTCGGTGAGTTCCTGCAAGGCCGCCGGTTGCACGCCGCTGAAGGTCGCGATGCGCAGCACCACGTCGTTGCGCAGTTTTTCCTCGAAGGTGGCCAGCACGTCCGCGGCTTGCCGGCGCTCCAGGTGCACCAGGATCGTGGCGATGATCTGCGGGTGTTCCTCGCGGATCATTTCCGACACGGTCGCGGCTTCCATCAGGTTCAGCGCGTCGATGCCGGTGTTGGCGCCGTGGCTTTCCATGATGTCGACCAGCAGGCTGGCCGCGCGCTCGGTGCCCAGGGCCTTTTCGAGCACCGCGCGGATGTGCTCGGTGGAATTGAGGTTCAGCGCGGCGTATTGCTCGGCCTCGTCCTGGAACTCATCCACGACCTGGTGCATGTCCTCGTGCGACACGTTGTCCAGGCGCGCCATTTCCTGGCTGACTTCCTGGACTTCGCGCGCGGGCAATTGGCGCAGCACCATCGCGGCACTTTCGTCATCCAGCGCCAGCAGCAGGATCGCGCTGCGGCGCAGATGGGTCATGGGTGCGTTACTGGCCATCGCGCCTCATCCAGTTGCGTACGATCATGGCCACCATGGCCGGATCTTTCTTGGCCATGTCCTTCAGGTCGTTGAGGCCGTGCTCGTAGGTGGAGGCCTTGCGTTGCGACTTGCGCGGCACCGGCACCGGGGCGGGTGCCGCGCCGGCTCCGGCGGCCGCAGCCACCGGGCCCGCGGCGATGCTGAGCCAGCGCTGCCGCAACGGCTTCACCACCATCCGGTACAACACGATCGCGGCGATCAGCACCAGCAGGTAGCGGCCGAGCGTGCCCAGCAGGCTGAACCAGTCGAACTGCTTCCACCACGGTTCCTGGTCGGGCGCATTGGCCGAGGCGCTGAAGGCGCTGTTGACCACCGCCAGCGTGTCGCCGCGCTGCTGCGAAAAGCCCATCGCTTCGCGGGTCAGGTCGTCGATCTGTTTCATCGTGGCGGGGTCGAGCGCCACGGGCTTGATGCTGCCGTCTTTCTGTTGCGCGTCGCGGTAATTCACCACCACCGCGACCGACAGCCGCTGTACCGCGCCGAGGCTGTGCTGGGTGTGGGTGATGTTGCGATCGACTTCGTAGTTGGTGGTGCTTGCGCGGTGCAGGTCGCCGCGTTGCGCGTCGGCATCGCTGCTGGCCAGGGCCTTGCCGTTGGGCGCGCCGGTGGAGGCTGCGCTGCCGGGCGGGTTGTTGATGGGGGATGCCGCCGAGCCCGGTGGGGTGTTGGTCAGCGCGCCCGGAATGCCGCCCGGGCCGCCTTCGCCGTCCTCGCGCGTGAAATCCACTTGATGGCTGCGCACCGCGGCGGGGCTGTTGCCCTGGTTGGGGCCGTAGTGTTCGTCGGTTTCCTCGCGACGGCTGAAATCAACCTGTGCGGTGACTTGCGCGTGCACGTTGCCGGCGCCCAGCATCGGCGTCAGGATGCTTTCGATGCGCTGCTGGTAGCGGTGTTCCACTTCGCGCACGTAATCGAGTTGGGTGCCGTCGAGGTCCGCGTCGGCACCGTTGTGTGTCAGCAGGTGGCCTTCCTGGTCGACCACCGTGACGTTGTCCGGGGCGAGGTCGCGCACGCTGGACGAAACCATGTGCACGATCGCGTTGACCTGGCCTTCGCCCAGTGCGCGACCGGGGTGCAGCGTCAGCACCACGGTGGCTTTGGCCGGCTGGCGCTCGCGCACGAACAGCGAATCCTTGGGCAGCGCCAGGTGCACGCGCGCGCTTTGCACCGGGTCCAGCACTTCGATGGAGTTGGCCAACTCGCCCTGCAGGCCGCGCTGGTAATTGACCTGCTCGGCGAACTGGCTGATGCCGAACGGCTGCTTGTCCATGATCGCGAAGCCGACGTTGCCAGCCTGCGGCAGGCCTTGTTCGGCGAGCTTCAGGCGCAGGTTGTAGACCTTGTCGGAGGGCACCATCAGGGCGTGGCCGCCCTGCGCGAACTTGTACGGAACGCCTTGCTGCTCCAGCGCGCTGATGATCTTGCCGCCATCGCTGTCGCTCAAGTTGCTGTACAGCACGCGATAATCGGGGCCGCCGGCCCACAGCAGCAGCGCGGCGATGATCGCCACCACCAGTGCGCCGCCCACCAGCAGCGGGATCATCGGTTTGCGCTTCGTCCACGCCAACCCGCGATCGAGCATGGCGCGGCCGCCCTGGCCAGGATTCTTCATGCCGTCGGTGGTGACGCTGGCATCGTTTCCGCTCACTGGCGGTTTCCCGGCCTGCGGTGCGAGCGAATGGACGACGATGCGGATTGCGGCTCGAATGACATGGCAACGTGTCGTGGGTCTGCGGTTCCGTTCCCACGCCTGCGGAACGGGCTTTGACAACGTGGCCATTATGGGCAAGGGCATTTCCGGGCAATCGCAAGAAAAGCCCATGGTTTTGATGCCATTTGCGGACATGGAAGCCGGGGGCCCGCTGCTAGCCTTTGCTCCGCATCAATGAGGAGAGGTCCATGAATCCGGTCGGCATGCAGGGCGTGATCCAGCAGATGAAGGTGCTGGCGACACAAGCTGGCGGCGCGCCCGCGAAAGCGGCGACGGCCGCCTCCGGCACCGGCGGATTCGGCCAAGCCATGCGCGCGTCGCTGGACCGCATCAACGACATGCAGCAGGCGGCCACCGGCGAAGCGCAGGCGTTCCAGGCCGGCAAGCCGGGCGTCGCGCTCTACGACGTGATGATCGACACGCAGGAAGCGAGTCTCGCGTTCCAGATGGGCGTGCAGGTGCGCAACCGCCTGGTGAACGCGTACAAGGAAATCATGAACATGCAGGTGTAGCGCGATCGTCCCTGATCGCCGTGCCGGGAGCTGCCTTTCGCGGCAGGTAACCGTCCGTGGTGTGGGCGCTCAGCCGGGCACGCGATGACGTCGGCATCGCAGTCCGTCTTCGCCCCGCTTTTCCGCACCTGCGGCTTCGGGCTTGCCGCCGAATCAACCCAGCAGCGACAGCACGCTTTGCGGCGACAGGTTGGCTTGCGAATCCACCGCCGCACCGGGTTTCCGCACCATCAGCGCACGCGTCTCGTGCGAACTCGCGAGCGCGTGCCCGGCGTCGTGCAACGCGGGATGCGGCGCCGGCAGGCCGCGCGGCGCGTTGCCCGACAGTTGCACGTCGACGCCATCGTCGGAACCGTCGGCGTCCGCTGCGCCGGTTTGTTCGGCGGTGGCCGTGACGAGGTCGCGATCCGGTTCGGTCTTCACGGACTTCACCGGACCGTGGGCCACGTCCACCATCGCGGCGTCCACGAAGCCGCCCGCGCGTGAAAACGTCAGCCCGTTGCCGGCATCCACGCGGTAGTAGTTGCCGTCGCTGGCCAGGGCCGCGTAACCCGAGCCGTCCTTGAGGGCGAATACCTTTCCGGTGATGGGCTGCGGAGGTTTGCCGTCCTGGTGGGCGGGTGGGCGCGGTGCGTCGGGCAGGCCGGCGAGCGGTGCAATGGCATCGATGGATGGCATGGTTCGGGTTCCTCTTCGACTGGTCGAACAATCCTGCCGCAATGCCCCACACGCAAATGGATCACCCCGCCGCAACGCCGGCACCTTGAAAACAATCCGTCACGACATCCATCGGCCGCGCGCCGGATTTCTTTAGGGTGTGCATGAAAAAAAGGCCCCGCGGAAGCGGGGCCTTGAGGACGCCCGGATGGGCGTGTGGGAGGGGGAGGACCCACCCGGGACGTTTTCAGCGGAGCAGCGAGAGAACGGTCTGCGGGACCTGGTTGGCCTGGGCGAGGACGGAGGTGCCGGCCTGCTGCAGGATCTGCGCACGGGTCATGTTGGACACTTCCGTGGCGTAGTCGGCGTCCTGGATGCGGGACTGGGCGGCCGACAGGTTGGTGGTGGTGGCGGCGAGGTTGGTGATGGCCGACTGGAAGCGGTTCTGGGCCGCGCCGAGGCCGGAACGCATGTCGTCGACCTTGGCGATCGCGGTGTCCAGGGTGGCCAGCGCGGTGCTGGCGACGCCGGTGGAGACGGTGAAGGTGCTGACGCCGAGGGTGGTGGTGCTGACCTTGGACAGCGACAGGCTGATCGTCTCGCCGTCGTTGGCGCCGACCTGGATCTTGATGGTGGTGGTGCTCGTCGATCCGCCCAGTACCTTGATGCCGTTGAAGCTGGTCTGGGTGCCGACGCGGTTGATTTCATCCAGGCGCTGGGAGATTTCCTTCTGGATGGAAGCGAGGTCGGTGCTGGTGTTGGTGCCGTTGGCGGCCTGCACGGTGAGCACGCGGATGCGTTGCAGGTTGTCGTTGACCTGGCCGAGGGCGCTTTCGGCGGTCTGCGAGATCGAGATGCCGTCGTTGGCGTTGCGCTGGGCCTGGGTAAGGCCGGCGATCTGCGAACCCATGCGGTTGGCAATGGCTTGTCCCGCGGCGTCGTCGGCGGCGGAGTTGATGCGCAGGCCGGACGACAGGCGTTCCATCGCGGTCTGCAGGGCGCCCTGGGAGCGGTTCAGATTTTGCTGGCCGATCAGAGCGGTAATGTTGGTGTTGATGACTGCCATGACATTATCCTTTCGTGGTGGAGTTGGATTGAGAGCCGCTCTGGCGGCGTTCCTCAAAAGGTCGGTCCGGGTATCCGCATCGGCGGAATCCACGCTGCCAGCCTTCGTGAATGTTTTTCGGCGCGACGGGGGATTTCTTTAGAGGTGCGCGCATCGAAACTGCGGCACGCATCGCGAAATGCCCGTGGTTGCGCGTATGGCGAACCCGCTTCCCGCCGGGAAACGTCGAAAGATATTCGTGGTCATTCCGGGCCGACGTGGCGCCGCCGCGTCGGAATCCGGAATCGGTCGGGGAGGACGAAGACCGAATGGCTCGCGCCATTCATGGCGCTCGCGCCTTGCGCGCGTTCGCTTCGCTCCGCCTGCCGGCCGCCGCGGCCTGCCCCGAACTTGATCGCGGGGGCGTTCGCGTTTGCAATCCTGCAAACGCAGGCAGGTTCTGCCTGCAGGAGGCGCAGACAGCCCCGGTATGACGAACGGATGCGTGATTCGGAAACCGGCGCTTCTCAGCGCTGGATCACGTCGTACACGAGGCCGCTGGAATGGCCGACCAGCACGCCCAGTGCGCGCCGCGCGACATGATCGGGGTCCAGCAGCGAGTCCGGGCTCTCGACGCCGAACGCCTGGGTGCGCATCGGCGTGGCCGTGCGGCCGGGATTGATGCAGTTGACCTTGATCCCCGCCTCGGACCATTCGTCGGCCAGCGCCTGCGTGAGGTTCACGACCGCCGCCTTGGAAGAACTGTAGGTCGAATAGAACGCGCGCCCATACGTGTACGAGCTGGAGGTGAACATCATCAGGTGCCCGCGCGTCGCGCGCAGGTGTTCGAACGCTAGTCGTGCGACATTGATCGCGCCGGTGATGTTGGTGTTGACGCTCGCGCTGACGTCTTCATCCGACATGTTGATCAGCGGTTTGCGATCGAGTATCGCCGCGGCATTCACCACCGCATCGATGCGGCCGCGCGCATCATTGGCCGCTTCGAAGGTCGCACGCAGGGTCTCGCTACGGGTGACATCCACGCCCGTGGACCGCGCGACGGCATGCACGTTGGCGCCATACGCCGTGGCCAGCCGCGCCATCGCCGCGCCGATGCCGCTGGTGCCGCCGATGATCACGATGCTGCGTTTGGCCAACTCCGAGAGTCGCAGGTTCTCCGGTTGCGCGTCGAGCCGTTTGCCGGCGCTCGTCTGCATCAGCTTGTCCAGCAGCAGCAGGTCTTCGGCGTAGGTCAGCTTCATGTTCGAGAACGAACCCTCCACCGCGTGGATCCGCTCTTCCGGAAGATATTTCAGCACCACGCCGCAGTCGTCGGTGGTGTGGAAGTCCGGATCGCGTGCCGCCAGTTCGTAAGCCTTGCGGATGGTTTCGTAGCGGAAGCCCTGCGGCGTCTGTCCCAGCCGCACGGTGCGCCGGTCGGGAATCGATTCGAGGTTGTCGGTGTCGGGGTTGGCGATCAGCACGGTGTCGGTGGCGCGCACCGCCGTGTCCACCGCGTTGTAGTGGTCGAGCGCCGCGATCACGTCGCTGATGATGCGGTGGCTGAGCAGCGGACGCACGGCATCGTGGAACAGCAGCTTCAGGTCGCCCCGTCGCGCTTCTCCTTCATACGCGCGGATCGCCGCCAGCGATGATTCGTGGCGTTCGGCGCCACCCAGCAGCACCCGGCGCACCTTGTCGAAGCGGTTGCTGCACACCAGCGATTCGATCCGGTCGGCGCAGGCGCCGCTGGTGACGATCGTGATTTCGTCGATGCCGGGATGGGTCTGGAACCGTTCGAGCGTGTGTGCGATCAGCGGTTGCCCGGCGAGCTTCGCGAGCTGCTTGGGCTGGGTGAAGCCCGAGCGGCTGCCGCCGCCGCCGGCCAGGATGATGGCGACGCACCGGGTCATGCCGCGCTCACCTGGCGCCGGGATGATTCGGTCACCATGCCGGACAGGCGTTGCTCTACCTTGAGCAGCAACTCGTCATCCGGCAAATGCCGAAGACTGTGCCGCGTGGCCGCCAGGGCTTTGCGCAGATTGCCCGATTCCCATCGCGCATAGATCCGACCCAGCGCGTAGCACTGGGTCATCAACGAGAATCCGCAAAGATTCCTGGCGGCGATGATCGTGTCGAAATCCGGGTCCGGCGTGCGCCAGTCTCCGTAGAGGGTGCGCAGCCAGCCCTCGGGGTCGGCGAGGGTCCAGATCGGACTTCCTTCGGGTGAGGTGGCTTTCACCAGGTCAATCGTGTCCCAGCGCGTCAGCCGGTTCCATTCGGCGGGGATGCCTTCGATCCAGATGCCTTCGTAGGTGGCGCCGGACTGCTGATCCACCGCGAAACCGGTGACATCGATGGTGACCTGCAGCTTGAGGTGCAGGAAGCTGCGCGGGTTCACCGCGAAGCCGTGCGGCACTTCGCCCCAGCCATTGGCGACGAGGCAGCGTGCGGCGAGATCGAGTTCGTTGTGCGGCAGGCCCAGGTCGAGATCCTTGTCGAAGGGCAGCAGTGCACCTTCGCGCACGATCCCGAGCAGCGTGCCGAATGCGGCGAATGCATGCACGCCGGCGAGTGCAAGTTGGCTGAGCGTGGTCCACAGCAAGCGTTCCACTTCCGGCTTGTCGAAGTCTTGCCTGCGCTTCGGAACCGCCGCTTCGGCCGGATGGTCGAGCATCAGCGCCAGGGCCGTGCGGAAGTGGGCCACCGCATCCGGAAGCTTGCCTTGCTTGTGCAGGAACGTGCCATAGATGAGATGGGCCTGCGAGGCCTTGCCCGCGAGCTCGAGGGCCTTCTCCAGCAACCCCTTCGCATCGGCGAACCGGTTGGTCGCGGTGTACGCCTGCCCAAGTTCGAGCAGGGGCGCGACGGCACGATCGTCGAGCCGCACGGCCCGTTCAAGCTGGAGGATGCCAAGCTCCTGCTCGTGCTGGGCGAGCAGGTGTTTGCCGAACTTGTAGCGCAGATCCACGTTGGCGGGGTCGGCATTGACCGCGCGCTGGAATTGCGCCGTGGCCGCCTGCGGCTGGCCGGCGGCCACGAGTCGCTCGGCTTCTTTCAGGTGCTTGCGTGCGGCAGGCAAGGGCTGCGGTTTCGTGCTGGTGACGGCGAGCTTGCCGCGAGGAGCGCGATGCTTGCTCATGCCGGTTCGCCTTCGGCGCGCGAAAGGGGATCGTCCACCTGCAGGTCTTTCCATGGAGCCGGCGCCTGCGCGGCCGTGAGTGTGAACGTGTCGGCTTCCTTGAAATACGGACTGATGTAACCCCGCGCGTCGAGATAGCGCGCGGCGGCCTCCGGATCGAACCGGCCGAGCAACTCGGCGGCCAGGTCGTGCATGCCGTAGGCCAGGTCGGCCACGCAAGCGAGCTTGGTCGCGCACGCGCGATCCATTCCGGCCAATCGCGTGGCGTCCGGCAGGAAAATCGCATCGGCCCATTCCCAGCGGGTGGCCTTGTTCTTCGCGAAGAACTTGCCTTCGGGTAGCAGGCTTTTGTGGCCGGTGTTGGCGAAGCCGTGGAAGGTGAAGCCGTGTGCCTGCATCCAGGGAATCGCCTGCAGGAAACGTGACTGTCCCGCATAGGCATCGCGGAAGGGAATGCGGATGTCCACCAGCGAGGTATGGGTCAGGGCGTGGGTGCCGTGTTCAAGCGCCGACAGGATGTCGTTGCGGTCGTCCAGCAGCAACCAGTCGAGGTAGTCGAGCCCCTCGATGGCATCGAGCCGCAAGGTGCTGACGGGCAGTTCGGCAATGACTTTGCGACGCAGGCGGGTTCGTTCGGGTAGATCGTCTGGAATCACCGGTTCGAGGGTCGCGCTTTCCAGTGGGTCCATGCACGCGTAAAGCACGGCATCATCGCCATTGCCGAGCGTCGCGTGGCCGAAGACCTGGAACTCCGGCAGCTCCTTGATGTTCTTGTTGCCGTGCAGGATGCTGGCGGGGTCGAGCACCACCACGGCGAATGCATTGAGCGCCATCAGCCGATCGAAGGCGGGCATGATCGGCAGCCGCGCGCCATTGTCGAGCACGACGATACGCCCCTCGTATTCCCATTCGAAGTCGGGAGTGCCTGATGGGCGGGGGTCGGTATCCTCAAGCGAATCTGTGTTCATGCCAGGCCTTAAGCGGACATTCGCGTCGAGCGGTCGCTCTTGCACACGCAACGATAGACACTCTGCCCCAAAGGGCAACACTCGAATACCACCCGTTCAAAGCGCTTGTTCGGCCGTTTGGGTGTGCATGAAAAAAAGGCCCCGCGGAAGCGGGGCCTTGAGGACGCCCGGATGGGCGTGTGGGAGGGGGAGGACCCACCCGGGACGTTTTCAGCGGAGCAGCGAGAGAACGGTCTGCGGGACCTGGTTGGCCTGGGCGAGGACGGAGGTGCCGGCCTGCTGCAGGATCTGCGCACGGGTCATGTTGGACACTTCCGTGGCGTAGTCGGCGTCCTGGATGCGGGACTGGGCGGCCGACAGGTTGGTGGTGGTGGCGGCGAGGTTGGTGATGGCCGACTGGAAGCGGTTCTGGGCCGCGCCGAGGCCGGAACGCATGTCGTCGACCTTGGCGATCGCGGTGTCCAGGGTGGCCAGCGCGGTGCTGGCGACGCCGGTGGAGACGGTGAAGGTGCTGACGCCGAGGGTGGTGGTGCTGACCTTGGACAGCGACAGGCTGATCGTCTCGCCGTCGTTGGCGCCGACCTGGATCTTGATGGTGGTGGTGCTCGTCGATCCGCCCAGTACCTTGATGCCGTTGAAGCTGGTCTGGGTGCCGACGCGGTTGATTTCATCCAGGCGCTGGGAGATTTCCTTCTGGATGGAAGCGAGGTCGGTGCTGGTGTTGGTGCCGTTGGCGGCCTGCACGGTGAGCACGCGGATGCGTTGCAGGTTGTCGTTGACCTGGCCGAGGGCGCTTTCGGCGGTCTGCGAGATCGAGATGCCGTCGTTGGCGTTGCGCTGGGCCTGGGTAAGGCCGGCGATCTGCGAACCCATGCGGTTGGCAATGGCTTGTCCCGCGGCGTCGTCGGCGGCGGAGTTGATGCGCAGGCCGGACGACAGGCGTTCCATCGCGGTCTGCAGGGCGCCCTGGGAGCGGTTCAGATTTTGCTGGCCGATCAGAGCGGTAATGTTGGTGTTGATGACTGCCATGACATTATCCTTTCGTGGTGGAGTTGGATTGAGAGCCGCTCTGGCGGCGTTCCTCAAAAGGTCGGTCCGGGTATCCGCATCGGCGGAATCCACGCTGCCAGCCTTCGTGAATGTTTTTCGGCGCGACGGGGGATTTCTTTAGGCCACGCCCAACGGAACTTTTTTCACGCTTCCTGCGCAAGCCGGACGGCGTGTGCGGGGTCGCAAACGCACATCGGTGCGCAGCACCGATGCTCGCGCTCGATGCAAGCGACGGACCCACGCCTATGCGTGCCTGGCTCGTGAAGCTTGCTTCAGCCCGCGATGCGCGGATCGAATTTCGCGTCCGATTGCTTGCGCCAACCCGGATGAGCGCTGGGCCACGCGGCGCCGGCTCGTGTGCGCTGGATCACCAGGGCATCGCGCCACCTGATTGGCCTTTGTCCTCAGCTGGCTTTCCCCTTCTCCCTCCGGGAGAAGGTGGCGCGCAGCGCCGGATGAGGGTGCGGATTACGCAGATGGCAAGTCTTGTACCGGGTTGCTGCGACATCCATGCGCGTACCCTCGCCCGCCCCTTCGGGGCACCCTCTCCCGAGGGGAGAGGGGTTCAAGACAGCTGAGGTTCGAGGTCAATGATGTCGCGCCCTGCGCTCAAGATTCCGGTCTCGCGGTCGATATGGCCAGCGAAGGCGGGCGCAAATTGCGTCCGGACGACAACTTGCACGCACGTGCACGGGTCTGGGCGGTCCGTGCGAAATCGCGCACCGCGCCCGACAGGGGGAAGGCACATGAAGTCCATGACAATTTTCGCGAGGCTGTCGAATCTGTCCGTCAGGACGCGCCTGATCGGCGTGCTCGGGATGCTCGGGTTGATGCTGATCGCCGGCACGTTCGTCAGCCTTGGCACGATGGCCTGGCAGAACGAGGGCATGCGCCGCAGCTACGAGGAAGGCATGACGCCCGTGCAGTTGATGGGCGAGTTGCGTTCCAAGTCGCTGTTGAATTTCACGGTGCTGGGCGAGGCTGCCAATTCGATCGGCAATCCCGATCAGGTGAAGCAGAAAGTCGCCGAGTCGAAGCAGATCGAGCAGGACCTCGCCGGCATCAACAAGCAGCTGGCCGCGATACCGATGGGCAAGGACATCGCCGCCAAGTACAAGGCATTTCGCGCGTCGGATGCGGATTACCAGAGCAGCCTCGGCGACATCTACGACGCCCTTGGGCAGAATGACAAGGGCACCAGCGACATGCTGGAGATGCAGGTGCGCCCGCAATTGATGATGCGGCTCGACGCGCTCAACAAGCTGATCCAGGCGCAAGGCAACGCGGTGGAGCGAATTTACCAGGCGCAGGTGCAGCGTTACCAGTCGGTGCGCACCGTGGTACTCGCCGCGCTCGTGATCGGCTTGCTGATCGCGGCGCTGGTCTCGACGTTGCTGGTGCGTTCGCTGGGTGCAACGCTGAAACACCTGGCCAAGGTCGCTTATGCGATCGCCGAAGGCAAACTCGGGCATCGCATCAGGGTGACGCGCCGCGACGAGCTCGGCCGCGTGCTCGATGCCTTTCGCGTGATGGATGAGCGTCTCAGCTCGATCGTCGACGAGGTGCGCCAGGGTTCCGACGCGGTCAGCAGCGCAGCGCAGCAGATCGCGCGCGGCAACGACGGTTTGAGCCAGCGCACCCAGGAGCAGGCGTCCAGCCTCGAGGAAACCGCGTCGTCGATGGAGGAGATGACCTCCACCGTGAAGCACAACGCCGACAACGCCAACCACGCGAACCAGCTCGCGCGCGGTGCGCGCGAACACGCCGAGCACGGTGGCGAAGTGGTGCGCGAAGCGGTGGTTGCGATGGCCGAGATCGACGCGTCCAGCCGCAAGATCGGTGACATCGTGCGCCTGATCCAGGACATCGCCTTCCAGACCAACCTGCTGGCGCTGAACGCGGCGGTGGAAGCCGCGCGGGCCGGCGAGCAGGGCCGCGGTTTCGCGGTGGTCGCGAGCGAGGTGCGCAGCCTCGCGCAACGCAGCGCCGATGCCGCGACCGAGATCAAGCAACTGATCGCCGACAGCGAAGAAAAAGTGCGTACCGGTTCCACGCTGGTCAACCAGTCGGGCGAGGCGCTCGCGCAGATCGTCGAGAGCGTCAAGAAGGTCACCGACATCGTGTCCGAAATCGCCTCGGCCAACCAGGAGCAATCGGTCGGCATCGACCAGGTGAGCCACGCGGTCGCGCAGATCGAGGAGATGACGCAACAGAACTCTTCGCTGGTGGAGGAAGCCTCGGTGGCCGCGCGCGCGATGCAGGACCAGGCCGTGAAATTGTCCCGCCAGGTCTGCTTCTTCCAGCTTGCAGGCAAGGCCGGGCGCGTTGAGGCCGACGGCGGCGAGTGCGAGCCGATCGCCGACGTCGATCGCGCCACCGAAGCCGTATTTGCGGCGGTGCGCAAGTCCGCACCGCGTGCAGTCGCGGCCGAGGACGCCGACGCGGACGCCTGGAAGGAATTCTGAGGAACTGCCGTGCAAGGGCGCCAACCAGCCCTCTCCCCCACCGGCTTTCCTGATCAGCGTCGTACGCCAGCAAGAAAGCGTCGTCATGCCGGGGCCGCCTGCGCTTTTTGCGGGCGGAACCAAGAATCGGTCTTGTTCGCACGGGCGTGCAAAACCGATTGACTCGCGCCATCCATGGCGCTCGCACCCTGTGCCGCCTGCGGCGTTCGCGTTTGCAGTCCTGCAAACGCAGTCGGGTTCGCCTGCGATGAAGCCGCAGGCGCCCCGGAATGACCAGATAAAAGACATTTGCTGACATATAGCGCGAATCAGGTCAGCTTCTGGATGGGGAGAAGGCGGCCATCGCCCGGGTGCGTAACACTTGTGAGGGGGCGGCTTGCACGGATGTGACACGTCGCCCACAGCAGTCACCGGCAACGCGCCTTCATGCAATCAGGTTCGGTGTCGCAGGGTGTGGTGCCGCAGCGCCGGCGCGCGTACGCGCCGGCAGATTCACGAAGTCAGGTGCAACGCGCCATCACCAGGCGCGCACGCTGACGATGCTGATCGCGAACGACTGCATCTCCGGGCTGTAGTGGATCAGACGGCCCAGATCGAAGCTCACCGATTTGCCGGGCGAGATGTTGGAGGTGCCGGCCGGCCACGCGCTCTTGCTGGCGATGACATTGCCGCTGGCATCTTTCGCGGTGACCTTGAGCTGCGCCGCGGCCGGGGCCGAACAACTGTTCACCAATTCGCCGCTGAGCGCGACGTGCCGGTTGATGGTGCTCCCCGTGACCTCGGTCTTGAAATCCTTGACCGAAAAATCCGTCGCGGAGCAAGCCGCGTGTGCGCCGAACGGCACGACGAGCAGCAGGGCCGACGCAATCAGGGTCTTCATGCAATCCTCGTTCGCAAGCATGTCGCCGGGGCGACGTCAGACGGGCTATCGGCCGCATCGGGCGCAGCTTTAGGACGCACCCCGCGATTCCGTCGAACAGTTCGCGGTTGTCACGGGAGGGTGCAGCGCGTCCCGCTTCGGGCCGAACACCGCCACGCCTTCCGTAACAATTCTTCAGGATTGCGAATGGGTCGATTTTCATCGTACCGCGGCGTGCGGGCGGGGACAGGCCCGCTCGTGAAATGCAGGCGGGGCGCGGCCCGTGGCCATCGCTGCCGCCTCGAATGAGGTGCACGTCACGCTTGCCGGCCTGCTCAAGCTGACTGCCGATTGGCCGATAGACCCAGCAGACAAACCCGGGTGGGGAAGGATTGCGTTGTGTTGACTTTCATTGGACTCGCTGTCGTCATCCTTTCCGTCTTCGGTGGCTACGCCATCTCAGGCGGCGCCCTCGGCCCGCTGTACCAGCCGGCCGAAATCCTGATCATCGTCGGCGC
>JBDZUX010000022.1:0-23759 GCA_040255405.1 Lysobacteraceae bacterium | reverse complement strand
GCGCTGGCGGACTTCATGACCACGCTGATGGCGTTGTTCCTGGTGCTGTGGGTGATCGCGACCGCCACGCCCGAACAATTGCGCGGGCTCGCCGATTACTTCAGCACGCCGCTGGCGCAGGCCGTGGCCGGCGGCGACCGCGACACCGCCAGCGACAGCGCGATCCCGGGCGGCGGGCCGGACCACGTTTACAACGAAGGTGAACGCGCCAACGTGCACCTGCAGCCGCAGCCGCGTCCGAGTGAACAGCGGCGGCGCCTGCGGCATCTTCGCGACAAGATCATGGCGGCAGTGCGGGCCGACAAACAGTTGCGCGACGTGCGCGACCAGTTGCGGTTCGAGATGACGCCGGAAGGCCTGCGCATCCAGATGGTGGACAGCGACCGCCGGCCCATGTTCGAGCTCGGCAGCGACAAGCTGGAGCCGTACATGCAGGGCCTGCTGCGCGCGATGGTACCGTTCCTCAACGAATTGCCGAACCAGTTGAGCATCTACGGCTACACCGACGACCGCCCGTTCCAGAATGGCAACAACGGCTACGGCAACTGGGAACTTTCCGCCGCGCGCGCCAACGCGTCGCGCCGCGAACTGGTCGCCGGCGGTCTCGACGGCAGCAAGTTGCTCACCGTGACGGGCGTGGCCGATCGCATCCCGCTGGCGGGCGCCGAGCCCAGCGACCCGGCCAACCGCCGCATCGAACTGCTGGTGTTGACGGCCAAGGCCGCGCAGCGCATCACCGATGGTGCGCCGTTGCCGCAGCAACAGGACGGACAGGCCGACGACGGATCGCTCGACGACGACGCCCCCGCGCCTGTCGCGAACCGGGCTGCCCTGGTGCTGCCCGCCGTCCAACCGAAACAGGGGAAGTGACATGGACGTTTCCGAATTCTACGAGTCGTTCTTCGAGGAAGCCGCGGAGCTGCTCGATGGCATGGAGGCGCAATTGCTGGCACTGGACCTGGCGCATCCCGACCCCGAGCAACTGAATGCGATCTTCCGCGCTGCGCATTCGATCAAGGGCGGCGCCGGCACCTTCGGCTTCGAAGCGCTGCAGCGCACCACCCACCTGCTGGAGAACCTGCTCGACGCCGCGCGCCGCGGCGAACTGGCGCTGCGCCGCGACATCGTGGACATCTTCCTGGAAACCAAGGACATGCTGGACGATCAACTGAACGCTTACCGGCAGGGACAAACGCCCGATCCCGACGCACTGGAACGCATCTGCGCCGTGCTGCAACGCCTCGCCAACCAGGAAATCGGCACCGCGGGCGCCGCGAAGACCAAGGCCAAGCCGGCCAAGCCTGCTGCCAAGAAGTCGCTCGCAAAGCAATCCGCGGCCGCCAAGGTGCCGAAGCCATCCACGCGAAAGAGCCCGCAAGCCGTGCCGCCGCCGGCCGGCGACGTGCCGGCCTGGCGCGTGACGCTGCTCGGCGTCAACGACAAGGATCGCGACCTCCTGATCGAGGAACTGGGTCGCCTTGGGCAGATCGAAAGCAGGCACAGCGACGGCGATCGCCACGAAGTGGTGCTGGTGTCGTCGGAGAGCGCGTCGGATATCGAAGCGGTGATGTGCTTCATCGTCGAGCCGGAGCAGTTGAAGATCGAGGCCGTCGGGGTGCAATCCGCGGCGGAAGCCGAGGTGCCTGCGCCGAAGTCGATGCCGGAGCCCGAACCGATGGCGAAAGCCCAGGCGCCCGTCGAAGTCGAATCCGTGGTTGCCGCAGCGCCCGCCGTCGATGCGAAAACTGCTGCGCGGCCGGCAAGTACGCACACCGAATCCTCGCTGCGCGTGCCCGTCAACAAGGTCGACCACATCATCAACCTGGTCGGCGAGCTGATCATCACGCAGTCGATGTTGAACCAGGTGGTCGCGAAACTCGACGGGTCCGCGCACGCCAGCCTCGTCGCCGGCATCAACCTGCTCGAACGCAACGCGCGCGACCTGCAGGAAGCGGTGATGTCGGTGCGCATGGTGCCGATGGATCACGTGTTCAGTCGCTTCCCGCGGCTGGTGCGCGACCTCGCCGCCAAGCTCGACAAGGACGTGGAGCTGGTCACCAAGGGCCGTTCGACGGAGCTCGACAAGAGCCTCACCGAGCAGATCGTCGATCCGCTGACGCACCTGGTGCGCAACAGCCTCGACCACGGCATCGAGACTCCGGACGAGCGCGCGGCTGCGGGTAAACCGCGCACGGGCACGCTCACGCTTGCGGCCGAGCACCAGGGCGGCAACATCGTGATCGAGGTCAGCGACGATGGCGCCGGCCTGAACCGCGCGAAGATCCTGGCCAAGGCGCGCGAACGCGGCATGAACGTGTCCGACGCGATGAGCGACGAGGATGTCTGGCAGTTGATCTTCGCGCCGGGCTTCTCCACCGCCGCGCAGGTCAGCGATGTGTCCGGGCGCGGCGTCGGCATGGATGTCGTCAAGCGCAACATCGAAGGCATGGGCGGACACGTGGAGGTGGTGTCGCGTACCGGTCAGGGCACCACCACGCGCGTGGTGCTGCCGCTGACGCTCGCGATCCTCGACGGGATGTCGGTGCGGGTCGGGCGCGAAACCTTCATCCTGCCGGTCACCGCGGTGATCGAATCGCTGCAGCCGCGCGACCAGGACCTGCACGGCACCGCCGGCGGCGACCTGCTGCTGAAGGTGCGCGAGGACTACCTGCCGATCGTGGCCGTGCACGAGGTGATGGACGTTGCCGAAGCCTGCACCGATGCCACCCGCGCGATCGCGGTGGTGGTGCAGGGCCGCGGCCGCCGCTACGCACTGCTGGTCGACGAACTGGTCGGCCAGCAACAGGTGGTCGTGAAGAACCTCGAAACCAATTACCGCAAGGTTCCCGGCGTATCGGCCGCGACCATCATGGGCGATGGCAGCGTGGCGTTGATCCTCGACGTGAACGACCTTTGCCAGATCACCGCCAGCCAGAAAGAAAACGGCGTATTTGCCGATAACGTGTTTGTCGACAACCGGGTCGCGCACACATCACACAGGAGTTCGAGTCACCATGAATGCCGCAGCATCCATTGAGTCCCGTGCCGGCGACAACAGCGGCAGCCGCCAGTTCCTCGTGTTCTCGCTGGGCGAAGAGGATTACGCGATCGACATCCTGAAGGTGCAGGAAATCCGTGACTACGACCACGTGACGCGCATCTCCAACGCACCGGAGTTCATCAAGGGCGTGGCCAACCTGCGCGGCGTGATCGTGCCGATCGTGGACCTGCGCATCAAGTTCCGGATGCAAAACGCGGCCTACGACACCAACACGGTCGTGATCGTGGTGAACATCGGCAAGCGCGTGGTCGGCATCGTGGTCGACCGCGTTTCCGACGTGATGACGCTCGCGCCGGAACAGATGAAGCCGGCGCCGGAATTCGGCGTCGGGCTGCCGCTGGCGTACATCCAGGGTCTGGGCGACCTCGGCGGCCGCATGTTGATCCTGGTGGACATCGAGAAACTCCTGACCAGCCACGAGATGGCGCTGGTCGATGAAGCCGGCGAGAGCCGCGCGGCATAAGCGTGGACGCCCTGACTTGCCCTGTCGTCGCGCAACGGGAATCCACGCTTCGCAGTGCCGGCGGCGCCGTGCGGAATACGGAGTCCGCCGATCGCGTCGTGAACACGCTGCCGCTGCGCGGGTCGCCGTCGCCTGCCAGGCCGCCGCCGCGGCGTGCGCCCGCCAACCGGGTCTGCAGCATCGCGCTGGTGCGCGATCTCGAATTCGACGACCACGATCTGAAACGCATCTGTACGTTGATCTACGAGCGCGCGGGCATCGTGCTGGCCGAACACAAGCGCGACATGGTCTACAGCCGTGTCGGTCGCCGCGTGCGGCACCTGCACCTGACGCGATTTTCCGATTACCTCGCGCAACTGGAAGGCAATCCCCGCTCGTCCGAGTGGGAAGCCTTCACCAACGCGCTGACCACCAACCTCACGTCGTTCTTCCGCGAGGAGCACCATTTCCCGTTGCTCGCGCGGCATGTCGCCGGGCGCGCGGGACCGGTGCGCGTCTGGTGCGCGGCGGCCTCGACCGGCCAGGAACCGTATTCGATCGCGATGCAACTGGTGGAAACGCTGGGCGAGCAAGCCGACTTGCACGTGTTTGCCACCGACATCGACACCCAGGCGCTGGAAGTCGCCGTGCGGGGCGTGTATCCGATGTCGCAGGTCGAGAAGCTGGACGAGAAACGCCGCAAGCGCTTTTTCCAGAAGGGCGGTGGCCAGCGCGCAGGTTACGTGCGGGTGCGGCCCGAACTGGCCGCGCGGGTGACTTTCCAGCCGCTGAATCTGGTCGCGGGCGCGTGGCCGAAGCAGGCACTCTACGACGCGGTGTTCTGCCGCAACGTGATGATCTATTTCGATGCGGAAACGCAGGCGAAGATCCTGAAGCGATTCGTGCCGCACATGAAACCGGATGCGTTGCTGTTCGCCGGTCATTCCGAGAACTTCACCTACATCAGCGACCAGTTCCGCTTGCGCGGACAGACGGTCTACACCCTTCGCTGATCCCGAAGCGGGCAGCCGCGTCCCGCAGCGTCGATTGCATCACGCTGTCGACAGGCCGAAGCGTCGCCGGCACCGCACCGGCTAAAGCCGCGATGGCCTGGCGCCGATAAATGCAGCGAGACGATGCTCGACGTGCCATGCCGAAAGCGCCGTGGCGGACGGGGAGATCCATTTTGGCCACACACAAAATCAAGGTGCTTTGCGTCGACGACTCGGCGCTGATCCGCGGCCTGATGTCGCAGATCATCAACGAGCATGAAGACATGGAAGTGGTGGCGGTGGCGCCGGACCCGCTGGTCGCGCGCGACCTCATCAAGCAGCACAATCCCGACGTGTTGACGCTGGACGTGGAAATGCCGCGCATGGACGGGCTGGATTTCCTGGAACGCCTGATGCGCCTGCGGCCGATGCCGGTGGTGATGGTGTCGTCGCTGACCCGGTCGGGCTCGGAAGTGACGTTGCGCGCGCTCGAACTGGGCGCGGTGGATTTCGTCGCCAAGCCCGAGTTGGGAATCCGCGGCGGCATGCTCGACTACAGCGACGTGATTGCGCAGAAGATCCGCGCCGCGGCGGCCTCGCGGCCCCACCGGCGGAAGCCGGACGCACCGCGCGCGATGCTGCGCGAGCCGCTGGTGTCCAGCGAAAAGCTGGTGATCCTCGGTGCATCGACCGGCGGGCCGGAGGCGATCCGCGCGGTGCTGGAACCGTTGCCGTCGAACAGCCCGGCGATCCTGATCGCGCAGCACATGCCTGCGGGTTTCACCAACTCGTTCGCGCAGCGCCTGAATCGCCTGTGCCGTATTGCAGTAAAGGAAGCGGAGGACGGCGAACGGGCCCTGCCGGGCCACGCGTATGTCGCGCCCGGCGATCGTCACCTGAAGCTGGCGCGCAGCGGCGCCAATTACGTGGTGGCGCTGGATTCGGGCGCGCCGGTCAACCGTCACAAACCGTCGGTGGACGTGCTGTTCCATTCGGCGGCGGCGCAGGCCGGCCGTAACGCGATCGGTGTGTTGTTGACCGGCATGGGCAAGGATGGCGCGCTCGGCCTGCGCGCGATGCGCGAGGCGGGTGCGACGACACTGGCTCAGGACGAGGCGACGTCGCTGGTGTTCGGCATGCCGCGCGAAGCGATCGCGGCAGGCGGCGCCAGCGAAGTGCTGGGCCTTGAAGAGATGGCCCCGAGGCTGATGGCACTGGCCGCGGCATCGGGGCGGGCGCAAAGGGTGTAGGCGAAGCAATCCACCCGCAAGCGGGTGACCTCGAATCGAAGCGACGACATCCAACCCATGAAAATGATGCACGACGTCAAAATCAACACGGCCATGCTGGGCCTTCTGGGCATCCTTGCCGTGATGATGGCCACCGCCATCGGTCTGCGCATGATCGCGGAAGGGCGGACGGCGGGCTATCTCACGACCATCCAGCGGATCGACATCGACCAACTCGACGCGATCAACGCCATCAACAACGAGCAGAGCCTGGTTCGTTCCCGTGTCGCGGGCATGCTGGACGACGTACGTGCGCATCGGCAACCGGAGGGCGCCGAATTGCGTGCGGTGGCCGACACGCTCGATGCCATGGATGCGCTGCTGCAAAAGTTCAATGCCGTCCGGAAGAGTCCTGGGCAGCAGAAACTGGCCGGACCCATATCCGACAGCGCCGGGGAGTTGATCAAGACGATCCGCGCCCAGGAGGACGCGATCCGGAAGGGCGACCTTGACGCGTTCAATGCCCTCAACGAGCAGATGGTTGCGCCGGCGCGCCAGTTCCACGACGGCCTCGCCGCACTGGTGCGCTACGCCAACGAGCACAACGCCGCGATGATTGCCGATTTCAACCGCACCGACAGCCTGTTCAAATGGCTGTATCGCGGGCTGGCGCTGTTCACGCTGCTGCTGCTGCCGGCGGTGTACCTGGGCTTGCGCCGACTGGTCGTCATCCCGCTGACCGGCGCCGTGAAACGACTGGACGCGATCGCCCGCGCCGATCTTTCCGAACACATCGGTGTAAAGGGCGACAACGAAATCAGCCGGCTGTTCGCCGCGATGCGCCGCATGCAGCAGAGCCTCGGCAAGATGGTCGGCGAAGCCCGCGACAGCAGCAATTCGATCCATGCCGGATCGATCGAAATCTCGCGCGGCAACACCGATCTTTCCACGCGCACCGAGGAGCAGGCCGCCTCGCTGGAAGAAACCGCGACCAGCATGGAACAGATCACCGCCACGGTGAAGCAGAACGCCGACAACGCGCGCCAGGCCAGCAGCCTCGCCAACGACGCCTCGGCCACGGCCAGTCACGGCGGCGAGGTGATGGACAAGGTTACCGCCACCATGCGCGGCATCTCGGACAGCGCGAAGAAGGTCGCCGAAATCACCGGCATGATCGATTCGATCGCGTTCCAGACCAACATCCTCGCGCTCAATGCTTCGGTGGAAGCCGCGCGTGCGGGCGAGCAGGGGCGCGGCTTCGCGGTGGTCGCGGGCGAGGTGCGCAACCTCGCCGGACGCAGCGCCGACGCCGCGCGCGAGATCAAGCAGTTGATCGAAAGCTCCACCCGGCAGGTCAGCGAGGGTTCGGCGCTGGTGGAGCAGGCTGGCCACACTATGCGCGAAGTGGTGACCGCGGTGAAACGCGTCACGGACATCATGGATGAAATCTCGGCCGCTTCGCAGGAGCAATCGAGCGGCATCGAGCAGGTCAACCAGGCCGTCAGCCAGATGGACGAAGTCACCCAGCAGAACGCCGCGCTGGTCGAGCAGGTCACCGCCGCGGCCGCCTCGCTGGAGGAGCAGGCACGCCGGCTGGAAACCTCGGTGGCGGTGTTCCGCCTGCCGGGTTCCGCGCGGCAGGGTGACGCATCGCGCGAAGTTACCGCGGTCCAACCGGCCGCGTCGCCTTCCGGCCACGATGTCTCGGCGATGACGCAGCGGATCAAGCACCTCGCCACGCAAGCGCAATCGCAACGTGCAAGCAGGGCCCCGCGTCCGGCGGTTGCCACCGCCGAGGGCAGTTGGGAAGAATTCTGATTACCCGTCCGGGCGCCGCCATGGCGCTCCGGTTCGGCCGCAAACGCGAGAGCAAGCCATGATCGACAAAAGCATGAACGTCCTGGTGGTGGACGATTTCCCCACGATGCGGCGCATCGTGCGCAGCCTGCTCAAGGAGCTGGGCTTCAACAACGTGGATGAAGCGGAGGACGGGCAGGATGCGCTGGGCAAGCTGAAGTCCGGGAGTTTCCAGTTCGTGATTTCGGACTGGAACATGCCCAACCTCGACGGGCTGGACATGCTCAAGCAGATCCGCGCCGACGGCAATCTCGGTTCGACGCCGGTGCTGATGATCACGGCCGAAGCGAAGAAGGAGAACATCATCGCCGCGGCCAAGGCCGGCGCCAACGGCTACATCGTCAAGCCGTTCACCGCCGCGACGCTGGAAGAAAAAATCGGCAAGATCTTCGAAAAGCTGCGCCAATGACCCGCGTGCACGGGGCCTGACAGGGGAACGACTATGCAAGGCAACGCTCAGGTGGCCCAGATCACGGGCACGACGGACGGCGACGATCTGGTGCGCCGCATTGGGCAGCTCACGCGCATGTTGCGCCAAAGCATGCGCGAGCTCGGCCTCAACAAGGAAATCGAGAAGGCCGCGGCGGCGATTCCCGACGCCCGCGAACGGCTCAACTACGTAGCAAGGATGACCGAGCAGGCGGCCGAGCGCTCGCTGAACGCGATCGATCGCGCGCGGCCGCTGCAGGAGCAGCTCGGCCGTGACGCCGAGGCGCTGGACGCAAAATGGCAGGCCTGGTTCGAAAAACCGCTGGAACTGGACGAGGCCCGCGACCTGGTCCGGGCCACCCGCAGCTATCTCCAGAGCGTGCCGGCGGTGACCCGGAAGGTCAACGTGGAGCTGCTGGAAATCGTGATGGCGCAGGATTTCCAGGACCTCACGGGCCAGGTCATCAAGAAGATGATGGACGTGATCCACGGGGTCGAGCGCCAGCTTTTCCACGTGCTGCTGGACAGCGTGCCGGAGGGCCGCGATCGGGAAGAAATGCAGCAACGGCTGGAAGGGTACGGTCATCCGGGCGCGGGCGAGGTTGCCGGCGCGCTCACCAACGGACCCCAGATCGATACCGACGCCGAGGGCGTGGTCAGCAGCCAGGACCAGGTCGACGCGCTGCTGGACGAACTGGGTTTCTGAACACATTCGCGCTAAAGCTGCGGGCGCATGGGCCGATATTGCTGAATAGACGGGCTTGAAGCGGCTTTTTCCGCGGCTGGGCCGGTCCGCAATGCGGCCACAATGATTTCGCTGGCGAGGGCGCAGGGAGGGCGCCCCGTCAGCGGGCAACCTGCAGACGTGTGAAGGAGTTCGCCGGTATGACGTCAATCACAGCGCTTGGGGTGGGCTCGGGGCTCGACCTGAACGGCCTGCTGGACCAGCTCCAGCAGGGCGAGAACCAGAAGCTCACGCCGATCACCAACCAGAAAGCGAGCTATCAGACCAAGATCTCGGCGTTCGGCAGCCTGAAGAGCGCGCTGTCGACTCTGCAGGACGCGATCCATGCGTTGAGTGACCCTGCGGCGTTCCAGGCGGTGAAGAACACCGTGTCTGGCAGCGCGGTGACCGCCACCACCACCAATGACACCCCGCCGGGCGATTACCAGATCCACGTCACCCAGCGCGCGCAGGCTTCCAGCGTGGCCACGCTCGGCGTCGCCGACAGCACGACCAACCTCGGCGATGGCACGGTGGACTTCACGCTGGCCGACGGCAGCACGATGAGCGTCGCGATCAGCGCGGGCAGCAGCAGTCTCCAGGACGTGCGCGACGCCATCAATGCCCAGAACGGCCCGGTGCGCGCATCGTTGATCAACGATGGCAGCGGACAACCGTATCGATTGGTGCTGCAGGCGGCCGACACCGGCAGCGCGGCTTCGGTCACCAGCGTCCAGTTCACCGGGAACCTAGGCAGCAGCCTGCAACTGGATGCGGCCACCCAGCAGGCCGGCCAGGACGCAAGCCTGACCATCAACGGCATCGCCGTGCAAAGCGCGCACAACACGGTCGAAGATGCGATCCAGGGTGTGACGCTCAACCTCACGGGGGTCGGCGATTCCACCTTGCAGGTGACGCGCGACGACGATGCGATCACCGGCGGGGTGAAGAAATTCGTTGATGCCTACAACAGTTTCGTCAAGACACTGCGCGGGTTGACCAGTTACGACGCAACCACGCAGACGGCCGGCGTCCTGCTGGGCGACAGCACGGTCCGGTCGGTGCAATCGCAGTTGGGCGGCGTGCTGGGCGGCGAGCTCGACAACGGTGGCGCCTTCAAGGTGCTTGGCGATGTCGGCGTGACGCTGCAACTGGATGGCACGCTGCAGATCGACGACGACAAGCTAGGCAATGCCGTCACCAGCAATCTCGGCGCGCTGACGCAGTACTTCGCGGGCAGTGGCACGACCGACGGCATCGCCGACAAGCTCGACACGATGATCGACAACATGACCAGCAGCACGGGCTTGATCGGGAACGCCACCGATGGCCTCAACCAGAGCATCAGCAAACTCGACGACCAGTACACGCAGACCCAGCAGCAGATCGACGCCACGATGGCCATGTACAAGCAGCAGTTCACCCAGCTCGACGCGATGATCGCGCAGATGAATTCCACCAGCAGCTATCTCACGCAGCAATTCGATGCGATGAGCAAGATGACGACGGGCGGCAAATGATGCAGGCAGCACCGCGAGGAGTATCGACGATGAGTCCCAGGACCGGTGCCGGCGCGTACGCCAGCGTTGGGGTGGAGAGCAGCGTCTTGGCGGCTTCCCCCCACCAGTTGATCAACATGCTGTTCGAGGGCGCCGGCGTGGCGATCCGGGCGGCGGGCCTGCACATGCAGGCCGGGCACGTCGCACGCAAGGGCGAAGCCATTTCGCGCGCGCTCGACATCGTCAACAACGGCCTGCTGGCGGCGCTCGACGTGGAGCGCGGCGGCGAACTGGCGCAGCGTTTGGCGGCCCTCTACGAATACATCGCGCGGCGCCTCTTGAGCGCCAACCTCGACAACGACAAGGCGGCCCTGGACGAAGCCGGGCAACTGCTCGAGGAAGTCGGCTCGGCCTGGCGTGAAATCGGGCCCCGTGCGGGCCATCCTTCGACATGAGCGCGGAATCCACAACCATGACCAAGTGCGGTCGCAAGATCATCGGCGTCTATCGCGAGCTGGAGGGCAAGGCTTCGCGCATGGTGGCGCTGGCCCGGGAGCAGGATTGGGAAACCATGATCTGCGAGGGCGAGGCATACGTGAACGCCGTGGCGGCGCTGGCCGACATGGAAAAAGATTGCGAGCTCGACGAGCAAGAGCGCAGCGCCAAGTACCGGATGCTGGAACGCACGCTCGACTACGATCTCGAAATCCGCACCTGCCTGCTGGAACACCGCGAAGAGCTCTCCCGCCTGATGGCCTTGTCGCGCCGCGAGCGCGCGCTGTCGCAGGCCTACGGAAGACCCGTGGCCGCCGCGATGAATAGCCCGCGCCTCATCGAGTAGAGCCGCCGTGAGTGGTATCACGCCGATCCTCGACACCTTGCTGCATCAGGTGCTGGGCCGGCGTGATGCGCCGGTGGACCGGCCGCTGCCCGACCAGTTGATCGCGCCGCCGCGCGCGAGCCTGCCGCCCCAGTCCATGCACAGCGACTCGCGCCTGGACCCGCGTCCGTTGCCGACGGCACGCACCACGATCGGCCGCGGCGGCAAGGTCGACGCCGAAGCCGCGGTGCGCGCAGCCGTGCCCGCGATGCCGGAACCAGGCGACGCCGTCACCACCCGGTTCAGCACTGCCGCCCGGCTCATCGCGGACGTCCTGGCGCGTTTCCCCGCTTCGCCCGCGGCCATCCGCGCGCAGGCGCCGCTGCTGACCACCCGCGAACGCATGCATGTCGCGCAGCTCGCGGCACGATTGCGCGACAGCATCGAATCCAGCGGACTGTTCTACGAGGCGCACCTGCTGCGCTGGCGCGGGGGCACGCTCCCGCTGGCGCAGTTGCTGCGCGAGCCGCAGATGCTGTGGAGCGGTCGTGCCGGCACGTTGCAGCAAGCGGCGCTTCCGTCGCCGGCCGAGGGCAACGCGCCGGCGGCGCCGTCGTCGAACCCTACCGGTGCACCATCCGTGCGCGTTCCGGTCGCCCATGCCGCGCCCGCGCCACCGAATCCCGCGGCTGTTGCTGCATCGGTCCATGGCGCCGACGGCAAACCGGGGGCGCATCCGTTCGCGGGTCGTGCCGATGTTCCGGCCCGGGCACCGCCATCCGACCTCCAATTGCCGGCGCTCGCGCGTGGCGATCAGCCGGTGCACCCCGCGCTGGAGGGCGTGTTGCGGCATCAACTCGAGATGCTGGCCGCGCCCGTGCTGCGCTGGGAAGGCGCGCCGTGGGCCGGTGTTTTCATGGCGCTGACGCTGCAGCCGCCGCCGCACCCGTGGAACCAGGAACACTCGGGCCAAGAGGGCCGAGTGCGGCAGGACGGCGAAGCGCCGTGGCAGACCCATCTGGTCCTGCACCTTGCGCGGCTGGGCGAGGTGAAGGTCAACCTGCAACTCGGCGCGCAGCGCGTCGCCCTGGACCTTCAGGCCGGGCCGGACGCGGTCGGTCGCATGGACGCCGCGAGTGGCGCCTTGCGCGGGCGGCTCGGTGCGCTCGGGTTCCAGAACGTGACGTTGCGCATCCGCGCCCACGACGTTCCGGAGGGCGGCCATGACTGACCGGAAGCGCCGCCAGGCCGTGGGGTTGGCCGGTTCCGGACATGGCGAAGCCGCGCGCGTGATCGCCAAGGGCTACGGCGATGTCGCCGAGCAGGTGATTGCCGAGGCGCGCCGCCATGGCATCTACGTGCACGATTGCCCCGAACTGGTCGGTTTGCTGATGGGGCTCGATCTTGACCAGCGCGTGCCCGACCGGTTGTACGACGTGGTGGCGGAGTTGCTGGCCTGGGTGGCAGAGATGGATGCCCCGCCAGCGCGTTCACGCGCGATTTCCACCCGTTCCCCCGAATAGCCAGCCCAATCCCGCCCTTATCGCGGGATGGACGCGGGTGCCGGCGCCCGACAATGGCAGTCGAGAAACTGCCGTTCCCGCGCCGCATCGAGCATGTCCGAAGAATCCGACGATCAGGAAAAGACCGAACCGGCCACCCTCCACCGCCTCGAAAAGGCGCGCGAGGAAGGGCAGGTTGCGCGCTCGCGCGAGCTCTCCACCTTCCTGTTGCTGGGCGGCGGGCTGCTGGGATTGTGGGCGATGGGCTCCAGGTTGTCCCGGCAGCTCGGGATGGTGATGGAACAGGCATTCCTGTTCGACCGCAACCAGGCGTTCGACCTCCACGTCGCGATGAGCCGGGTGTTCGAACTCGGTTCGCACAGCCTGCTCGCGATCACGCCGTTGCTGCTCGGGCTGGTGGTGCTGGCCCTGATTTCGCCGCTGCTGCTGGGCGGTTGGTCGATGTCCAGCAAGGCGATGGCGCCGAAGTTTTCCAAGCTCAACCCGATCCAGGGTTTCAAGCGGATGCTTTCGGCGCAGATGCTGACCGAACTGGGCAAGGCCATTGCCAAATCGCTGCTGGTGGGCGGGGTGGCCGTGTGGTTCCTGATGCGAAAGCGCGACGCGCTGGTCGCCCTGATGGGCGAGCCGGTGTTGCAGGCCATTCCGGATGCGCTGGAGATGGCGCTGAGCGCCAGTGTCCTGATGGTGCTGGTGCTGCTGGTGGTGGTGGGCATCGACGTGCCGTGGCAGTTGTTCAGCCACGCCAAGAAGCTGCGGATGACCAAGGAGGAAATCCGCCGCGAGAACAAGGAAACCGAGGGCGATCCGCACGTCAAGGGCCGCATCCGTTCGCAGCAGCAGGCTATGGCGCGCGGCCGAATGATGAGCAAGGTGCCCGAGGCCGACGTGATCGTCACCAACCCCACCCATTACGCGGTGGCGCTGCGCTACGACGAAAAGAAGATGGGCGCGCCGCGCGTGGTGGCGAAAGGCGCGGGCGAAATCGCCGCGCGCATCCGCGAACTCGGAAGGGAACACCACGTGCCGCTGCTCGAGGCGCCGCCGCTGGCGCGCGCGCTGTACCGCCATGTGGATCTGGACCGGGAAATTCCCGGTCCGCTGTACAACGCCGTCGCCGAAGTGCTGGTGTGGGCCATGCGCCTGAAGCGCGCCCACGCCGATGGCGCCACGCCGCCGACCGAACCCACTGACCTGCCCGTGCCCGAAGGCATGGACAAGATCGAACCCGATACAGGGGACAACACATGAACGCCGCCGTGATGGGCCTGAACCGCAACTGGTTCAAGGATCCGCGCATGAAGATCCTGACCGGTCCGGTCTTCATCATGCTGGTGCTGGCAATGCTGATCCTGCCATTGCCGCCGTTCGCGCTGGACTTCTTCTTCACCTTCAACATCGCGCTCTCGGTGATGGTGCTGCTGGTCAGCATGTTCACCCAGCGCACGCTGGAATTCGCGGCGTTCCCGTCGGTGCTGCTGTTCACCACCTTGATGCGGCTGTCGCTGAACGTCGCCTCCACCCGCGTGGTGCTGATGGAGGGCCACCACGGTGACGCCGCCGCGGGCAAGGTGATCGAAGCGTTCGGTCATTTCATCGTCGGCGGCAATTTCGCGGTCGGGCTGGTGGTGTTCATGATCCTGGTGGTGATCAACTTCATGGTCATCACCAAGGGGGCGGGCCGCATCGCCGAAGTCGGCGCGCGCTTCATGCTGGATGCGATGCCTGGCAAGCAGATGGCGATCGATGCCGACCTCAACGCCGGCCTGATCAAGGAAGACGAAGCCCGCCGCCGCCGCGCCGAAGTCGCGACCGAAGCCGACTTCTACGGCTCGATGGATGGCGCCAGCAAGTTCGTGCGCGGCGACGCGGTTGCGGGGCTGGTGATCATGGGCGTCAACATCGTCGGCGGCCTGCTGGTCGGGATGCTGCAACACGGCATGTCGTTCGCGGAAGCCGGCCACACCTACACGCTGCTGACCATCGGCGATGGCCTGGTCGCGCAGATCCCCGCGCTGGTGATTTCCACCGCGGCCGGCGTGACCGTGTCGCGCGTCAACACCAATCAGGACGTCGGCGAGCAGGTGGTCGACCAGTTGCTCTCCAAGCCGCGCGTGTTGTGGCTGGCAGCCGGCGTGCTGGGGTTGCTCGGTCTGGTGCCCGGCATGCCGAATGCGATCTTCCTGTTCTTCACTGTGTCGCTGGCGGGTTTGGCGTGGTTCCTCGCGCGCCGCGAAGGCCGCAAGGCGGTCGAGGCGCAGATGCAGGACAAACCCGCGCCGGCGCCGGAAGCACCCGAAGCGAGCTGGGAAGACGTGCGCCTGATCGACGTGCTGGGCCTCGAAGTGGGCCACCGGCTGATTCCGCTGGTGGACTACAACCAGCAGGGCGAGTTGCTCGGCCGCATCAAGGGTGTGCGCAAGAAATTCGCACAGGAAATGGGCTTCCTGCCACCGGTGGTGCACATCCGCGACAACCTCGAAATCAATCCGAACCGCTACGTCGTCACCCTGAAGGGCGCGCGCGTCGGCGGTGGCGAGGCGTATCCCGGCAAGTGGCTGGCGATCGATCCGGGCCAGGTGACCGGCGAACTCGAAGGTGCCGCCACCACCGATCCCGCTTTCGGGCTGCCCGCCAAGTGGATCGAAGCCGGCAAGCGCGAGGAAGCGCAGATCCTCGGCTACACCGTGGTCGATGCCAGCACGGTGGTCGCCACGCATCTCAATCACCTCCTGCACCTGCACGCGGGCGAAATGCTGGGCCGCCAGGAAGTGCAGCAGTTGCTCGACAAGGTCGGCGCCGAGAACAAGCAACTGGTCGAAGACGTGGTGCCCAAGACGGTTTCGCTGGCGGTGCTGCAGAAACTCCTGCAGAACCTGCTGGATGAATCCGTCTCGATCCGCGACATGCGTACCATCCTTGATACGCTGGCCGCGCAAGGCGGTGAGCAGGCCAATCCGGCCGAACTGACCGCGCGCGTGCGCGTGGCCCTGGGCCGCGCGATCACCGACCAGTGGTTCGGCGCCGAGCGCGAGCTGCACGTGATCGGACTGGATACGCAGCTCGAGCAGGTGCTCGACCAGGCGATCCACGGTGGCGGCGCGATGGAGCCGGGCCTGGCCGACACGCTGATGCAGGAAACCGCCAAGGCGCTGGTGCGCCAGGAATCCTCGGGCGAGCCGTCGGTACTGGTGGTCGCGCCGGCCTTGAGGCCGTTGCTGGCGCGCTTCCTCCGCCGCCGGCTGTCGCAACTCGCGGTGCTGTCGCAGGCGGAAATTCCCGACGAACGCGGGTTGCGCGTCACCACCCTCGTCGGCGCGATGCAACGAGCATGAAGGGTGTCGCCCTGCGCCGCTGCATCGGGTGCCTCGCGTCTTGCGCCGCGGCGCTGGCGTCGTGCGCGGCACTGGCTGCAGACGGAAGCTGGAGCGGCAGCGTGGAAGGCCCGCGCATCGCCGGGCCGGATCGGATCTATGCGAGTGCGCCGCTGATGCCGCCCACCCTGGCCGCCGGCGCGCGCATCCGCAGCGTGCGGTGGCGCTACGCGCTGCCACCGGGCCGCGCGCCCACAGCCTGGTTGTGCGTGGACCGGCAGTGCGTTCCGTTGGACGCGGCCCGCGGCAGCAGCGATGCGCTGGCAGGCTGGCCGGCCGATGCGCCGCTGGAATTCCGTTTCCATTTGCCGCCGGACGCGCGCACGCCGGTACGGGTGGGTGCCATCCAGTTGCTGGTGGACTACCGATGAGTCCGCGCGCCACCTGGGTTCGATCATCCAAAAAGCCGCGGGGATCGGGGCCTTATCGTGGCTTCCCGGTTCGCACCTCGGGCCATAATGGGCGGGTGACGATGATGTCCGGCAACCCGAGCCGCTCCTGACGCCGACCGACGATGTATACCGCACAAGGCAAAATCGACCAGGACGAACTGCTCAGGCAGCACCTGCCGGCCGTGCGCCGGCAAGCGCTGGCGTTGCAAGTGAAGCTGCCGGCCGGGGTCGAACTGGATGACCTGATCCAGGCCGGTACGCTGGGCCTGCTGGACGCGATGGGCCGTTTCGATCCGAAGGCCGGCGCCAGTTTCGCCACCTTCGCCAGCCAGCGCATCCGCGGTGCGATGATCGATGAATTGCGCAGCCGCGACTGGCTGCCGCGCAGCGTGCGCCGGCAGGCGCGCGCGATGGATGCCTGCGTCCACAAGCTCGAGCAGCGCAACGGCCGGCCGGCGGAAGAACCCGAAATCGCCGCCGAGATGGGCATCAGCCTGGCCGAGTACCAGCAGCTGCTTGCCGACACCAACTGCGGCTATTTGCTGCCGTTCGAGGAAGTGGTCGAGGAGCGCGGCGAGCCGGAAGATGATGCGGAAGGCCCGCAGTCGCCGATCGCGCGGCTGCTCGGCGAGGAACACCGCGAGCGCATCAAGGCCGCGATCGAGGCGCTGCCCGAGCGCGAGAAGCTGATGATCACCCTGTATTACCAGGAAGAACTCAACCTCAAGGAAATCGGCGCGGTGCTGGGCGTGTCCGAGTCCCGGGTGTGCCAGTTGCACAGCCAGGCGATCTCGCGCATGCGCGCGCGGCTCGCCGATTGATCTGCGCGTATCCGTTTCGTGGCCGGGGAAGCAAAACGCCCGGGGACGATTCCCCGGGTGTTCCGGAATGCGTGGCGGCGAAACCGCTTCAGAGCATGCCGGCGGCGCGCTGCACCCGCGGGGCCGGCACCGGTTTGGCATCGGTGATCCGTTGCGCGTGCTGGTCGAGACTGACCACGACGTCGTCGTGATCCGCGGCCCCATGTGCCTTGGCGCGGGCCTTGCTGGTCTTGCCGGCGCGCGAAGGCGGGCGGCAGATCCCGCAGACGTAATCCTTGCAGGGCGTGTGCGCGTGCATCACGAAACGCCCGTGGCAGCTGGTGCATTCGGCCAGTTCCAGCAGGCCGCTTTCGAAGAAGCGCAACAAGGTCCAGGCGCGGTTAAGGCCCAGCACCGGTTCGCTGTCGTCCAGCATCACCTGCTCGAGATACAGCCTGTACCCCTTCACGAATGCGTCGATGCGCGTGCAGCCCTGCTCCCGGGTGAGCCGCTGGTAGATGCCGTAGAACAGCGACGAGTGGATGTTGGGCGACCAGGTCAGGAACCAGTCGGTGGAAAACGGCAGCATGCCCTTGGGCGGCGAGATGCCGCGCACCTCCTTGTACAGGCGCAGCAGGCGGCCGCGGCTCAGGTCGGTTTCGGTTTCCAGCACCTGCAGGCGGGCGCCCAGTTCGATCAGGTTCACCGCAAGCTGCACCTGGTGCATTCTGGCGACGAGGCTTTTTTCGGAGTTTTCCATTGACCCGTCCTCCTCAGGCGTGGGCCGCGGCGACGCGGGACATCAGGAGTGAAGCATGGGTTTGCATCATCGCCGAATCACGCTTCTCGCCGACGATCTTCTGTACCTGGTCGGCATTGTCGAAGCACAGGCGGAACAGGAACTGGTTGGTACGGGCCAGCCGGCTGAGTTGCCTGGTCGAAAGCGACATCAGCAGCTTGGCCATGTCGTCGTCGAGCTTGAGGCGGAACTGGGCGGCGGCGTAATCCTCCTTCAACAGTCGCTGCGCCAGCATCAGATAGGTGAGATTGGTGTCCTGGATTTCTTCGAGCAGTTCTTCAATATTCATTAGTGTCCACAGCAGGCGCCGAGCGTGGCGCCTCCTCCCCTTTCTAGTTGGTATGAAGCTGTTGAAACGCTGACGCCTGGGCGTGGCCCGATGTCGAGTTCTGCGCTTCCTGCGATGTCGAGCCGGTCCAGCGGTACATCCTTCGACATGCACAGACAAAGCACGCTCCGTACCAAAGGAGCGCTCCGGAAAGGAGTTGTGACAGTCTGGCTCGCAAACTGTCGACTGGTTCGCGTGCAAGAGTGAAGGTGGTCCTCAAGTTCGCGCGATGCCGGTCGATAGGGCGTCCGGAAATCTTGACGAGCGTCAGTTTGCGTGCGCGGTGATCGCGGTTGCATCGCCCGTGGCATGCCGCGCCGCGGCACGCCCGGAGCTGCGCGGACAACGCGAATCGGAACCATGACTTTCGGCACGGTACGCCGGGCAACGCGTGCATTGCCGGGTGGTCCGGGCCCGCCGTCGACGGTCGTGTGATTGGCTGCACGAATCCGGCATCCCGAACCGGCGGCGCGTTGCGGATCGCTCAAAGCGCCGCCTTCGCTGCCGATATCCATGTTGCCGGCAGCGGGCGGACCCATGGCCGTCGAACGCTGTCGTTGTCCGTACAGGAGATTCGCGAAATGTCGTCGAAGTGGTCGTTCCAGCGCATGAGCCTCAATGCGCGCGTGATGCTGGTGGTGGCGGCGGTGGTGGTGGGGTTGAGCAGCCTCACGGTGATGACGGCATTCGCAAGCAGGGAGCGCCAGATGCAAGGCCTGGAAAGCCTGCTGCGCAGCGAGATCGAATCGGGCATCTCGGTGGCCGAGGCGTTCCACGAACGCGCCGCGAAGGGCGAGTTCAGCGAGGCGCAGGCGCAGAAACTGGCACTGGCGCAGATTGGCGCGATGCGCTGGAACGCGGGTGCCGGGTACATCTTTGCGTTCGACGATGACTACACGTTGACGATGCATCCGGTGATGCTCGACAAGCTCGGCAAGAGCGTGCGCGACATGACCGACCAGAACGGGAAGCCGATTTTCGTGCGCATGCACGATGTCGACCTGAAAGATGGCCATGGCATCACCTACTACGACTGGCTGAAGCCCGGCAGCAAGACGATCGAGGGCAAGATCACCTACAGCGAGTTGTACAAGCCCTGGAACATGCACTTTGGTGCCGGAGCGTATTTCGACGACATCAATGCCCAGTTCCGTCACACCTTGCTTGCCAGCCTCGCCGAAGCAGGCGCAGTCGGCCTGCTGGTGATCCTGCTGGTATGGCTGTCGATGCGCAGCATCCGCCGCAGCATCGGCGGCGAGCCCGAGTTGGCGGTGGCAATGGTCAACCGGATGGCCGACGGCAATCTGTCGCTGCAAGGCATGGAAGGCGCCAAGCCGGCGCCCGGCAGCATGATGCATGCGATGCAGCGCCTGCACCTGAAGCTGGTCGAAGTGGTGAGACAGGTCCAGCAGGGCTCGCAGGCGGTGAACGGTGCCGCCGGGGAAATCGCCAACGGCAACGACGATCTCAGCCAGCGCACCCAGGAGCAAGCCTCGAGCCTGGAGGAAACCGCGGCGTCGATGGAAGAGATGACCGCGACCGTGAAGCAGAATGCCGAAAACGCCAGCCATGCCGCGCAGCTCGCCGAGGGTGCGCGCGAGCAGGCCGGGCGCGGCGGCGAGGTGGCCACCCAGGCGATGGCGGCGATGCGCGAGATCACCGCGTCCAGCAAGAAGATCGCGGACATCGTGGGGCTGATCGACGAGATCGCGTTCCAGACCAACCTGTTGTCGCTGAACGCGGCCGTGGAGGCGGCGCGTGCCGGCGAACACGGCCGGGGTTTCGCGGTGGTCGCCGGCGAAGTGCGCAATCTGTCGCAGCGGAGCGCGGCGGCAGCGAAAGAGATCAAGGGCCTGATCGGCGAGAGCGTCGGGAAAGTACAGGCGGGCAGCGCCCTGGTGGAGCAATCGGGCAAGGCGCTCAAGGGCATCGTGGAAAGCGTGTGCAAGGTCACCGACATCGTGGGCGAAATCGCGGTCGCCAGTCGGGAACAGTCCACCGGCATCGAGCAGGTGAACCGGGCGGTCGTGCAGATGGACGAAGTCACCCAGCAAAACGCAGCGCTGGTGGAAGAAGCTTCGGCCGCGGCCCAGGCGATGCAGGAGCAGGCTTCGGTGCTGCAGCGCCAGATGGCGTTCTTCCGGCTGGATGGCGATGCCGCCGGATTCGAAGCGCGCGTCGACCGGTCGGCACCGGAGGCCCGTGCGGAACCTGCGCGTTCGGCCGCGAAGCCGGCCGGGCGGTTGGAACCGGCCATGGCTTCCGCGGACTGGCGCGAGTTCTGACCGGTAGCCGGAGCGAATGGCCGTTCCGATCGCGCGTGGCGGCATTCAAGCCTGCCGCGCAGCGGCCGATACAGCTTGGGAAGCCCGGCCGCCGGCCCAACCGGAAGCAGCCATGAACCTGCGTCGCGATCCCGTCGCTGCCGCGGCCGCCCGAGGGGCCTGCGCGGTCGCGGGCGAGCCGGTCCCGCTCGGTGCGCCCGAATTCCGGTTCCTGCGCGGGTTCGTCCGCGAGCGCCTGGGGATTTCGTTGGGCGAGCACAAGGCCCAGCTCGTGCAGGGGCGGCTGGCACGGCGCCTGCGTGCGTTGCGCCTGCCGGATTACGCGGCTTATTGCGAACTGCTGCGCGCGGATCCCGACCGCGAGCTGGGCGAACTTGCCAGCGCGATCAGCACCAACGTCACCGCGTTCTTCCGCGAGCCGCATCATTTCGACCTGCTCGCCGACAAGCTGCTGCCCGACTGGCTGGCGCGCAAACGCCGCCGCGGAGACCGGTTGCGCATCTGGTCCGCCGGCTGTTCCACGGGCGAAGAGCCATACGCGATCGCGATGGTGCTGGCCGAGGCGCTGGAACGCCACGGCTTGCAGCAGGTGGATGCGAAGATCCTTGCCACCGACATCTCGCCGCGCGCGCTGGCCGCTGCACGCAGCGGCGTGTACCCCGTCGACAAGCTCGACGGCATCAGCGAATCGCGTCGTCGCCGCTGGATGGTGGAATGTTCCGGCGAACGGGCAGGTCACGTTGCGGTGCATCCGCGCCTGCGCGAACTGGTCAGCGTGCGCCCGCTGAACCTGATGCACGATTGGCCGATGCACGGGCCATTCGACGCGATCTTCTGCCGCAACGTGGTGATCTATTTCGATCAACCGGGCAAGCAGCGGCTGTTCCGGCGCTTCGCGGACATGCTGCCGACGGGTGGGCATCTGTTCCTGGGCCACTCCGAATCCATGCACGGCGCGGATGCCGGGTTCGAACTGGCCGGCCGCACCGCGTACCGGAAGCAAGGCTGATGGCCGACGCATCCACCGATCGCGGAATCGCGCAGGCGCCGCTGCAACCGATGGCGGGGTTCGAACACGTGAGGCGGTTCTTCGATCCCAACCAGAACTGCACGGTGGTGAAGGTGTTGCCGGGCGAAATCTACGTCAGCACCCAGGATGAACAGGTCGGCACCGTGCTCGGTTCCTGCGTTTCCGCCTGCCTCCACGATCCGGTGCATGGCGTCGGGGGCATGAACCACTTCATGTTGCCCGCGCCCGCCGACGGCGGCGGCGACAACTGGGCGGCGGATTCCGGTCGTATCGCCCGTTACGGCAGCGACGCGATGGAGCAGCTCATCGACGCGGTGTTGAAAGCCGGCGGCAAGCGGTCCGACCTGCAGGTGAAAGTGTTCGGTGGCGGCCGGGTGCTGCCGCAAATGAGCGACATTGGCCAGCGCAACATCGAATTCGTGCGCCGCTACATTGCACGCGCGCGCCTGCACTTGCTGGCGGAAGACCTGGGCGACGTTTATCCGCGCCAGGTGCAGTTCCATCCGCACAGCGGATTGGTGCGCGTGCGCAAGCTGCGCCGCCGCGACGACGTGGCGCTGGTGGCCGGCGAATACGATTACCTGAAGCAGCTGGTGACGCGAGGTTGAGGCAAGCTTCGACCGGCGGCTTGAACAAGCGCGCGGCGGGACGGGCGACTTCAGGCCCATCGTGCGCCGGCCGGACGCGTCGCCGGCAATCGCAAGATGGTGGCTAGGGGCGGAATCGAACCGCCGACCTCAGCATTATGAGTGCCGCGCTCTAACCGTCTGAGCTACCTAGCCGAACCCGGTGCGCCTGTTCGATGGGTCCGGGATCGTGGATGCGGAGGCCGATCGATGCGCCCGAATGCCCGGGCGTGGCGCAGTGAGCCGATCAGTCTAGCGAATGCCGGATGGCTGTCAAGCGCGTGCACGGCTTCGTGGCAATCGAAGAACGCGTCCTGGATCGTGCCGTGGAAGCATTCGTAGCGGGCATTCATCCCGGGCGTGCGTGGGGTGGCGTGTCCATGCACGAGGTCTTGGCGGGAGATGGCGTCGTGGCAGTGCCCGGCAATTTCGCCGCCGTGGTTCGGGCGGACTGATTGCATCGCGGGGCTGCTCCAGGTCAGCCCGCAAGCGGCGGGACGAATTATGCTGGGCGATGCCTGGCTGGATGGAAACCCATCGTGGAGACGCGGGACAAGTTGGGCCGCCTGATGCGCGACTTGCGCATCTCGGTCACTGATCGCTGCAACTTCCGTTGCAGCTACTGCATGCCCAAGGAACTGTTCGGCGCCGACCATGCGTTCCTGCCCCGCGCCAGCCTGCTGACCTTCGAGGAGATCGCGCGGCTCGCACGGTTGTTCACCGACCTCGGCGTGGGCAAGCTGCGCCTGACCGGCGGCGAACCGCTGGTACGCAAGGACATCGAACGCCTGGTCGAGTTGCTGGCGCCCACGCCCGGTATCACCGACATCAGCCTTACCACCAACGGTTCGCTGCTGACGGCGGACAAGGCGCGGCGCTTGAAGGCCGCGGGCCTGAAGCGCATCACCATCAGCCTCGATGCGCTCGACGACCCGACCTTCAAGGCGATCAATGGCGTGGGCTTCCCGGTCGAACGGGTGCTGGACGCGATCGACAACGCCATCGCCGCCGGCCTCGCGCCGGTCAAGGTCAACATGGTGGTCAAGCGCGGCGCCAACGAGCAGTGCATCGAGGCGATGGCGGAGCACTTCCGCGGCAGCGGTTGCATCCTCCGGTACATCGAGTTCATGGATGTCGGCACCACCAACGGTTGGCGCATGCAGGATGTCGTGCCGGCAGCCGAAGTCATCGCACGCGTCAACGCACGCTGGCCGCTCGAAGGCTTGCCGCCCAATTATCCCGGTGAGGTTGCCAACCGCTGGCGCTACAAGGATGGCGCGGGCGAGATCGGCGTGATCGCGTCGGTCACCCAGCCATTCTGCGGCGGTTGCACGCGCGCACGCTTGTCGGCGGAGGGCGTGCTCTACACCTGCTTGTTCGCGGCGTTGGGCGCCAACCTCAGGGACCTGGTTCGGAGCGGCGTCGACGACGTGGCAATCGGCGACCGGATCGCCAGGGTGTGGGGCGGGCGCAGTGACCGTCATTCGGAGTTGCGCAGTCAGGCGACGGCTGCCGCATCCGGCCGCAAGAAGATTGAGATGTCCTATAT
>JBDZUX010000021.1:26996-48704 GCA_040255405.1 Lysobacteraceae bacterium | reverse complement strand
TCGCTCTTGCACCGGGAAGGGAAGGAAAAACCAAGGCGCTCACTCCGCGGCCGCAGTATCCAGCAACACATCGACGCCGGCCTCGGGCGTGACCGACGCGGCGGGAATCGCATCGCCGCGCTGCCAGGCCGCGACCGCATCGCGCTTGCCGGCGCCCTCGACCAGATACAGAACCGTGCGCGCGTTGGACAGTCGCCGGGCGCTCAGCGAAACGCGTTCCGGTGGCGGCTTGGGGGCATTGAACACTGCGATCGCAGCGGGCGAATCGGCGTGCAGGGCCCAATCCTGGCCGGGGAACAGGCTGGCCGTGTGGCCGTCTTCGCCCAGGCCCAGCAGCACGATGTCGAAGGTGTCCGCGCCACGCAGCTCGCGTGCGTACACCGCGGCCGCTTCGCGTGCGCCGGACTCGGCAGGAATCGCGTGCACGTTGCCGGCCGGCACTGCGACGTGATCCAGCCATTCGACGCGTGCCATTTTGCTGTTGCGCGCGGGATCGTCGGGCGGCGCGCAACGTTCGTCGCCGAACCAGACGTGCCAGCGCGACCAATCGGCGTCGGCATTGCGGAGCGCGCGATACAGCTTGCGCGGCGTGTTGCCGCCCGCCAGCACGATGTCGAACGCGCCGTGTTGCGCGATGGCATCGCGCCCCGCAGCCATCACCCGGGCCAGTGCATTCGCCACCAGCGAGGCGTCATCGGGGAACACATGCCATCGCACCGTTTGCGCGGGCAGGGCAGCCGGAACGCGGGTCATTCCTTTTTCATCGCGTGGCCGCCGAACTCGTTGCGCATCGCCGACAGCAGCTTGTCGGAGAACGAATCCGTGTCGCGCGAGCGCAGCCGTTCGATCAGCGACGCGGTGATGATGGGCGCCGGCACGTCGAGGTCGATGGCTTCGGCCACCGTCCAGCGGCCTTCGCCGGAGTCGACCACGTAGGGCGCAAGGCCCTCCATCTCGGGGTTGCGCTGCAGCGCATCGGCCGTGAGGTCGAGCAGCCACGAACGCACCACCGAGCCATGGCGCCAGATCTCGGCGATCTGCCCAAGGTCGAGCTTGAATTCGTCCTTGTGCTTGAAGATCGAGAAGCCTTCGGCGTAGGCCTGCATCATGCCGTACTCGATGCCGTTGTGGACCATCTTGACGAAGTGCCCTGCACCGACCGGACCGACGCGCCCCCAACCCTTGTCCTTGCCGGGCGCGAGGACTTCGAAGATCGTCTTCAGCCGCTCGACGACTTTCGCGTCGCCGCCGACCATCATGCTGTAGCCTTCCTTGAGTCCCCAGACGCCGCCGCTGGTGCCGCAATCGACGTAGTCGATGCCCCTGGCGGACAGCAAGCCGGCGTGGCGCTGGTCGTCCTTGTAGTTGGAGTTGCCGCCGTCGATGACGACGTCGCCCTTGCCGAGCCGGTCAATCAACGCCGCGATGGTCTCGTCCACGATCCTGCCAGCCGGCACCATCATCCATACCGTGCGCGGTGGCTGCAGCGCTTCGACCAACTTGTCGAGCGAATCGACGGCCCTGCCGCCCGCATCGCCGAGGGACTCGCGCGCCTTCTCGTTGGGGTCGAAGCCGATTACGTCGTGACCGCCTTTCATCAGCCGCTGGGCCATGAAATTGCCCATCTTGCCGAGGCCGATCATTCCGAGTTGCATGCCGTTCTCCCTTGCACATTGGCGCGACGCATCACGTCGCGAAACCGCGATGGTAACGCGCGCTGCAGGGCGTCGCGAACCGCGCGGCTACTCGACCGGCTTCAGGCGCCGCTTGTTGACGTGGAAGGGCGCACTGCCGTCCGCGGCCTTGCCCTGGAAATAATTGCGCTGCCACTTCTGCGCGACCGTGGCCGGATCGCCTTCGCGCAACAGCTTGTTGAACTCCGCGCGCGACTTGCCCCACTCGACATAGTCGGCTTTCAATTGCGGATCATCCTCGATGCTCGCGCGCCTGGGCGCGATGCCATCCAGCAAGGCATGCGGACACAAGGTGATGAAGCAGAACGGGTCGCCCTTCCGGAAGCGCACCGTGCATGGCCGCGTGAAACGCCAGTTCATGGTGAACGGGAACGGCAGCCAGTCGGTTTCGACCATGCCGTCGAGGGCGTGGATGCCGTCTTTCGCGTAATTGGGCGCGCCTCGCACCCACAGGCCCCAACCGGGCGAGGTGCGGAACAGCCAGCCGGTGTGGAAGGTGAGGATGCCGTGCGCGAAGTGCGAAGTGATCAGCGCGCGCAGCGCATTCGGATCGACGCCGGGTGCGCGCGCGGTGATCGCATTGATGTCTTGCTTGCCGTTCCAGGTCACCTCGAAATCCAGCGGGGAAGTGATTTCCCAGCCGCTGGTGTTGGCCATCGAAAGGGGCAGGCAGCGATACGCGTAGTGGTCGCTGGTGGCATCCATCCAGGCGCGGTCGCGGCGTCCCGGGATGATGGGCGCGGCGTGCGGACCGAGCTGGTAGCAGGTGAGCTGCGGCGCGGCGCCGGGCGGCAAGGCCTCCAGCTTCGACACGTCCAGCGGCGCGTGCGCAGGACACGTTGCCGATTCGGTCGCGATTTCGGACATCCGTTCCTCCGGCTGCAGGCGGGCGGGCATGCCGCCCCACATCGCATCCTTTGCCGCATCGGCGCCCGCGTCAAGCTGCGCCGCCGCATTGGGCCATGTTGCGGGCAGGCTTTCACGCACGATTGAGGCGAGGCCGCGCATACTCCGGCTGTTGTGCGGTTCACGCACGATTGAACGGTGCCCGACCATGCCTCCCGATGCACGATCTTCGCTGGAAGCCTGCCTGCTGGGCGACGCTGGCTATGCGGTACTGCTCACGTCCGCCGGTGCGGGGTGCAGCCGCTGGAAAGGGCAGACGGTCAGCCGTTGGCGCGCGGGCGATCGCGGCGGCGAGCAGGGCGGCTACGTCTTTGTCCGCGACACCGCGGCCGGGACGACGTGGTCGGCCACGGCCCTGCCGTGCGGCGGCGCGACGCGACACTGGTTCGATGACGCGATGGCGCGGTTCGCGCGGCGCGATGGCGCCTTCACCACCACGTTCGAGGTGGCCGTCGATCCCGATCACCCGGTGGAAGTGCGCGGCATCGGTGTCCGGAACGCCGGGCCGGTCGAGCGGGATATCGAACTGACCTCGTACCTGGAGCTGATCCTCGGCTCCGACCAGGGCGATCGTGCGCATCCCGCCTATTCGAAGATGTTCGTGCAGACCGCGCTCGAGGACGGCGTGCTGGTGGCATGGCGGCGCAAGAAAGATCCATCCGAGCCGGACGTATGGGCGGCGCACGCGCTGGTCGTGGACGGCGACGAACGCTGCGCACGCGAGTGCGAAACCGATCGCGCACGCTTCGTCGGCAGGGACGGTTCGCTGGCGACGGCGACGATGGTCGATGGACGGCCCCTCTCCGGCACCGTCGGTACGGTGCTGGACCCGATCTTCAGCCTGCGCACACGCGTGGCCATCGGAGCGGGCGAAACCCGTCGTGCGGCATTCGTGACCGCGGTGGGTGCCTCGCGCGAGGAGGTGCTCGCGTTGGTAGGGCGTTATCAAACGGCCGATGCATGTGCGGCAGCGTTTGCGCGTGCGCACGCGGCAGCACGGCGTTCGAGGGACGATCCTGGCCTCGACGAACCCGTGGCGCGGTGCTTCGGGCAGTTCGCGGGCGCCCTGGCCGGCATCGATCCATCATGGCGGGTCGATCCGTCAGGCATGGCGAAGGGCGAAGGCGGCGCGCCGGTGTTGTGGGCCAAGGGCATTTCGGGCGACCTGCCGATCGTCCTGCTGCGCCTCGACGATGTGGCGCAAATAGGCTTGCTCGAAGCACTGCTGCGCGCACAGCGGTGGTGGCGTGCCCGTCAACTTCCCGCTGACCTGGTGGTGCTCGATGCCACTGCAAGCGCTGATGCCGGCGTGCTCGACGCTGCGCTGCAAGGCACGATCGGCGACTCGAGCCAGCTCGACAAGGCACAAGGTTCGGTGTTCGTGCTGCGCGAGCGCGATCTCGACGCACGGTTGCCCGCAGGCCTCGAGGCCGCGGCCTGCATCGTCATGGACGGGCGCGATGGGCCGCTCCGCGCGCAGCTCGCCCGGCGCGCGCACGCCACGGTCGTCGAAGTACCAGACGTGCGATCGGCCCAGGTGCGTGGCGGCAAGCCTGCTTCGATGCCGACGCCCAGGACACTGCATGGCTGGAACGGATGGGGCGGCTTCACGGCTGACGGTCGCGAGTATGTCACCCTGCTGGGCGACGGCGCCCACACGCCCGCGCCGTGGGCGCATGTCGTCGCGAATCCGGATTTCGGCTTCCTCGTCACCGCCACCGGTGGCGGCTATTGCTGGGCCCATAACAGCCAGCAGAACCCCATCACGCCATGGTCGAACGATGCCACGTGCGATCCGGTCGGCGAAGCCTTCCTGCTGCGGGACGCCGATGACGGTGCGGAATGGAGCGCCACCGCATCGCCGATGCGCGCTGGCGGCGCCACCTATGTCGCGCGTTTTGGCCCCGGGTATGCGCGTTTCGATGCCAACGTGCACGGGATCGAATCGGAATTGGCGCAATGTGTGGCCGAGTCCGACCCGGTGAAGATTGCGCGCCTGCGCCTGCACAACCGCAGCGGCCGGACGCGCCGCCTTGCGGTGGCGCAAGCGGTGACGTGGATGCTGGGGCCAATCGGAACGGACCCGCGACCGACCACCCAGGTCGAATCCGACCCTGCGCGCGGCGCGGTGTTGGCCCGCAATGCGTGGCGCGAGGAATTCGCGGACGCAGTGGCATTCATCGCGTGCGATGCGGAGGCCGTGCCGGGCAGCGATGCCAACGCGCACAGCGCGGTCGTCGCGAGCGTGGAACTTGCTCCGGATGAATCCACCGAGCTTGTATTCCTGCTTGGCGAAGGCGCCAATCGGGCGGCCGCGATACGGCTGATCGATCGCTACCGCCGCGCCAAGGCCGAAAGATTGCTCGCGGATGCACGGCAGCGGTGGGAGAGCGTGCTGGGACCGCTGCAAATCGAAACGCCGCAGCGCTCGGTGGACCTGCTGGTCAATCGCTGCCTGCCGTATCAGGTGCTGGCTTGCCGGGTGTGGGCGCGGACCGCGTTCTACCAAGCCAGCGGCGCGTACGGCTACCGCGACCAGTTGCAGGACGTGGCGGCGCTCTGCATCGCGCGGCCCGACATCGCGCGCGACCACATCCTGTTGTCGGCCTCGCGCCAGTTCGAGGAGGGCGACGTGCAGCACTGGTGGCTGCCGCCGTCCGGGCGTGGCCTGCGCACGCGGATGGTGGACGATCGCTTGTGGCTGCCTTTCGTGGCCGCGCATTACATCGAAACCACGGGCGACGCGGGCATCCTCGACGCGCGGGTGCCGTTCCTCCGTGCCGATGCGCTCGAGCCCGAACAGACCGACGCGTTCTCCAAACCCGAACCTTCGACGGATCGCGGCACGCTGTTCGAACATTGCGCGCGCGCGATCGAAGCGAGTCTCGCGACCGGCGTGCACGGCCTGCCGCTGATCGGCACGGGTGACTGGAACGACGGCCTCAACCGCGTCGGCGCGGGCGGCAAGGGCGAAAGCGCCTGGATGGGCTGGTTCCTGATCAAGGTGATCGGCGATTTTGCGCCGTATGCGGACGATCGCCGTGATGCGCGCGTCACCCGCTGGCGCGACCTCGCACGCGCGTTGGAATTGGCGCTGGAAACCAAGGCATGGGACGGCGCGTGGTACCGCCGCGCGTTCTACGATGACGGCACGCCGCTCGGCAGCTCGGTCGATACCGAATGCCGGATCGATTCCATGGCGCAATCGTGGGCCGTGATCAGCGGCCGCGGCGATCCGGAACGCTGCGAGCGCGCGATGCGAGCGGTGAACGAACAGCTGGTGCGGCGCAACGACGGGGTGGTGCCGTTGTTCACCGAGCCCTTCGACAAGACCCCGCGCGATCCCGGTTACATCAAGGGCTATCCGCCCGGCTTGCGCGAAAACGGCGGCCAGTACACGCACGGTTCGATCTGGTCGCTGATCGCCTTCGCGATGCTGGGCGACGGCGACAAGGCCGGCGAGTTGCTGGAAATCTTCGATCCCATCCGCAAATCCGATACGCCGGAAAAATGCGCGCGCTACCAGGTCGAGCCGTATGTCGAATGCGCAGACGTCTATTCGGTCGCGCCGCACACGGGGCGCGGTGGCTGGACCTGGTATACCGGCTCGGCGGGCTGGCTGTATCGCGCGATCGTGGAATGGGTGTTGGGGTTTCGCCTGCATGGCGACCGCTTGCAGATCGACCCGTGCATCCCGCACGCGTGGAAGGGCTTTGTGCTGACGTACCGTCGCGGCGACACGAGCTGGCGGGTCGAAGTCGAAAATCCGCAGCACGCCTGCCGTGGCGTCGCCGCGGTCGAAGCGGATGGTGTAACGTTGCAGGATTCGGGCGCCGGCATCGCGCTGGTTGATGACGGCGCTTCGCACCGCGTCCGCGTGACCTTGCGCAAGGAACCCAGTTGATGCCCACCGCCACGTCCGATGCCTTCGTGTTCTTCGGCGCCACCGGCGATCTCGCCCACAAGCAGATCTTTCCGGCCCTGCAGGCGCTGGTCAAGGACGGCAAACTGGACATGCCGGTGATCGGCGTCGCGCGTTCCGGCTGGGACGTGGACCACCTGCGCAGGCGCGCGGAAGACAGCCTGAGGGAACACGGCGGCATCGACAAGGCGGCGTTCGCGAAATTGTCGAAGCAGTTGCAGTACATCGACGGCGACTACGGCGATGCGCAAACCTACGACAAGCTCCGCGCGGCGCTGGGCGACACGCAGCATCCGCTGCACTACCTGGCGATCCCGCCCAGCATGTTCGTGCCGGTGGTGAAGGGCCTGTCCGCCTCCGGCTGTTCGCGGGGCGCGCGGGTGATCGTGGAAAAGCCTTTCGGCCGCGACCTGCAATCCGCGCGTGCCCTCAACCGCACGCTGCACCGTTGTTTCCGTGAGCGCGACGTATTCCGGATCGACCATTATCTCGGCAAGGAGCCGGTGCAGAACCTGCTGTATTTCCGCTTCGCCAATTCCTTGCTGGAGCCGATCTGGAATCGCGACCACATCGCCAGCATGCAGATCACCATGGCCGAGGATTTCGGCGTGCAGGGGCGCGGCAAATTCTACGACGAGGTCGGCGCCATCCGCGACGTCGTGCAGAACCACATGTTCCAGTTGTTGGCGTTGCTGGCCATGGGGCCGCCGGCCAACCGCAGTGCGGATGCGCTGCGCGACGAGAAGCTGCGGCTGTTCCGCTCGATGCGCCCGTTGAAACCGGAAGACGTGGTGCGCGGACAGTTCGACGGTTATCTGAAGGAACCCGGCGTCGCGAAAAAATCGACCGTGGAAACCTTCGCCGCGGTCCGCGTCCACATGGATACCTGGCGCTGGGCCGGCGTGCCGTTCTTCATCCGCGCGGGCAAGCAATTGCCGGTGAAATGCACCGAGGTGCTGGTACGGCTGAAAAAACCGCCCCAGCAGGTGTTCGACGATTCGCCCGGGCCTGCGAACCATTTCCGGTTCCGCCTCAATCCCGACGTCGTGATCTCGATGGGCGCACTTGTGAAGGAGCCCGGCGAGGCCATGAAGGGGTTGCCGGTGGAGCTGGTCGCGCATCGCCACGTCCGCACCGCGATGGCGCCCTACGAGCGCCTGCTGGGCGACGCGATCGACGGCGATTCGGTGCTGTTCACGCGCGACGACTGCGTGGAGGAAGCCTGGCGCGTGCTCGACCCGATCCTCGGCAACGAGACCCCGGTCCGCACGTACAAGCCCGGTACCTGGGGGCCGAAGGAAGCCGATGCGTTGATTGCCCGCGCAGGCGGCTGGAACGACCCGCAACTCGATTCGCCGGCCAAGGTGAATCGGTGAGCGGAACCGCGCCCCTCGTGTTCCTGTTCGACGTCGACAACACGCTGCTCGACAACGATGGCGTGCAGGACGATCTCGACAGACACGTCACGGACGTGTTTGGTGCGGACGCCGCGAAAAAGTATTGGGAGATCTACGAGGACCTGCGTGGGAAACTCGGCTATGCCGACTATCTCGGCGCCATCCAGCGCTTCCGCCTCGAATGCGACGACGAGTTGCGCGCGCAGGACCTGGCGGCCTACCTGCTGGACTACGATTTCGCAGCGCGCCTTTATCCCGGCGCGCTGGACGCGGTTGCGCACCTTGCGCAATTTGGCGCTTGCGCGGTGCTGTCCGACGGTGACGTGGTGCTGCAGCCGCGCAAGATCAACGTCTCGGGGATTGCCGACGCGGTGCAGGGTCGGGTCTTGATCTATGTGCACAAGGAGCGCATGTTGGACGACGTGATGCGACATTTCCCCGCCACGCACTACGTGATGGTCGAAGACAAGTTGCGCGTACTCGATGGCATGAAACGCCACTGGCGCGACCGCCTGACCACCGTGTTCGTGCGCCAGGGCCATTACGCCAACGACCCGGCCGCCTTGAAGGAATACCCGGCCGCCCAGATCACGCTGGACCACGTCGGCGAACTCGCGGGCATGGCCCTCGACGCCTTTCTTTCCCCCTCGAAACCGGCAAACGCCGCGGAGTGAATCGATGAACCCCACCCGGAGATTGCACGACCTAGGCCAGAGCATCTGGCTGGACAACATCACGCGCGGCATCCTCAACGACGGCACGCTCGCGAAATACATCGCCGACTGCAACGTCACCGGATTGACGTCCAATCCGTCGATATTCGACAAGGCGATTTCCGGCGGCACGGACTACGATGACGCGATTGCCGCATTGATTGCCGAGGGCCGGCAGGGCGAAGAGCTTTTCTTCGCGCTCGCGCTGCAGGACCTGACCCGCGCGGCTGATTTGTTCAAGCCGGCGCACGCGGCCAGCCACGGCGTCGATGGCTTCGTGTCGCTGGAAGTCTCGCCGTTGCTCGCCGACCAGACGCAGGCCACGATCGATTCCGCCGTCGCGCTGCATGCCAAGGGCCGCCGCGACAATCTCTTCATCAAGATTCCCGGTACGCCCGCGGGCGTGCCAGCCATCGAGGAATCGATCTACCGGGGCGTGCCGATCAACGTCACCCTGCTGTTCTCGCGCGAGCAGTATCTCGCCTCCGTCGAGGCCTGGATGCGCGGCATCGAGCGCCGCATTGCGGAGGGGAAATCGCCCAATGTGGAATCCGTGGCCTCGATCTTCGTCAGCCGCTGGGACGTTGCCGTCGCCGACAAGGTTCCCGTGGAACTCAAGGACCGGCTCGGCATCGCGATCGGCCAGCGCAGCTACAAGGCGTACGTCGAGCTGCGCGAGAGCGCTCGCTGGAAGAAGATCATCGCGGCCGGCGCGCACCCGCAGCGCCTGTTGTGGGCCAGCACAGGCACCAAGGATCCGAAGGCTTCCGACACCTTGTACATCGAGGCGCTGGCTGCGCCGGACACCATCAACACCATGCCGGACAAGACGTTGCTGGCGTTCGCCGACCACGGAAAACTCGGTGCCCCGATGGCGAAGGATGGCGGCGACTGCGAAAAGGTGATCGCGCAATTCAAGGCGGCCGGCATCGACGACGCCGAGCTCGCCGCCAAGCTGCAACGCGACGGGGCTGCGGCATTCGTGAAGTCGTGGAATGACCTGCTGAAGCGGATCCGCGACAAGACCGCCCAGGTTGCGCATGGATGACGGTCTGCTTTCGAGATGGGAAGCAAAGGTGTTGGACGCGGATGAACGCGGCTCAGGATGGATGGAGATCCTTCCGCGATGCGATTTGCATCGACTCCATCCGCGTCTATCCGCGAAAATCCGCGTCAAAAAGATTCCTGATTAGCGCCATATGCCAACAGAAGCCTTTCATCTCGTCATTCCGAAGCCACCCGCAAGAAGCACGGGCGGCCCCGGAACGACGCCAATTTCTTGCTGACATACGACGCCAATCGGGAAAGGGTCTGGAGATGCTTGAATGACGTCACTGACGAAATCGGCGGAATGGTGCGCGCTTGCGCGCCACTGGCGGTCGTTGCGCGGCACCACGTTGAAGCAGCTGTTCGATGCCGACGCACAGCGCGGTACGCGCCTCGTCGCCGAAGGTGCGGGGTTGTACCTCGATTATTCGAAGAATCTCGTCACGGACGAAACCCTGCGGCTGTTGCAGCAGCTTGCCCGCGCCCGCGGCGTGTTCGCGCGCCGCGATGCGATGTTCCGCGGCGACAGGATCAACGAAACCGAAAACCGTGCGGTGCTGCACGTCGCGCTGCGCGCGCCGCGGAATGAACGCATCCTGGTGGATGGCACCAACGTCGTCCCGGAAGTGCACGAGGTGCTGGACCGCATGGCCGCCTTCAGCGACAAGGTGCGCTCGGGCGAATGGCGGGGGCATTCCGGGAAGCGCATCCGCAACGTGATCAGCATCGGCATCGGCGGTTCCGACCTCGGTCCGGTGATGGCCTGCGAGGCGCTGAAGCACTACAGCCGCCGCGACATGACGTTCCGCTTCGTATCCAACGTGGACCCGACCGATTTCGTGGAGGCGACGCGCGACCTCGACGCCGAGGAAACGCTTTTCATCGTCTGTTCGAAAACCTTCACTACGCTCGAGACGCTGACCAACGCGCACGCAGCGCGCGACTGGTGCCTCCAGAAGCTCCGTGGCGACGGGGCGGCCGTGGCGAAACATTTCGTCGCCGTGTCGACCAATGCCGCGGAAGTCGGAAAGTTCGGCATCGACACCGCCAACATGTTCGGATTCTGGGACTGGGTCGGCGGCCGCTATTCGATGGATTCGGCGATCGGGCTTTCGACCATGCTCGCGATCGGGCCGGATGCCTTCCGCGACATGCTGGCCGGCTTCCACGCGATGGACGAGCACTTCGGGAACGCGCCGCCGGAAGCGAATCTGCCCTTGCTGATGGCGCTTATCTCGATCTGGTACAACGATTTCTTTGGCGCCCAGACCGTTGCCGTGCTGCCGTACGCGCACTACCTGAAGCGCTTTCCGGCGTACCTGCAGCAGCTGACGATGGAATCGAACGGCAAGCACGTCACGCTGCCGGGCGAACACGTCGACTACGCCACCGGACCGATCTACTGGGGCGAACCCGGCACCAATGGTCAGCATTCGTTCTACCAGTTGATCCACCAGGGCACGCGCCTGATTCCGTGCGATTTCATCGGCTTCATGCATTCGCTGAATCCGCTCGGCCGCCAGCACGACTTGTTGATGGCCAACCTTTTCGCGCAAACCGAAGCGCTGGCCTTCGGCAAGACCGCGGCGCAGGTGCGCGCGGAAGGCACACCGGAGCGGCTGGTGCCGCACCGCGTGTGCGAAGGCAACCGGCCCACCAACACGATTCTCGCCGACGACCTCACGCCGCACACGCTGGGCGCCTTGATCGCGCTGTACGAGCACAGCGTGTTCGTGCAGGGCGCGATCTGGGACATCGATTCGTTCGACCAGTGGGGCGTGGAACTTGGCAAGCAACTGGCGAACAAGTTGATTCCGCAATTGCAGGATTCGAACGATCCGAAACTCGAACACGACAGTTCCACCAACGCGCTGATCCGACGCTATCGCGCCGCGCGCACGGAAACCCGATGAGCGCGGAGCAGATCAGCCCGCTCGCCGGCAAGCCCGCGCCGAAGGAGATCCTTGTCGATGTCGACAGACTTTTGGCGGCTTATGCGGATATGCGGCCGGATCCGAATGACCCGTCGCAACGGGTAGCGTTCGGCACGTCGGGCCACCGCGGCACCTCGCTGGCCGGCAGCTTCAACGAATGGCACATCCTCGCGATCACCCAGGCGATCTGCGACTATCGTGCGAAGGAATCGGTTACCGGGCCACTGTTCATCGGCTTCGATACCCACGCGCTGTCGCAGCCGGCGTTCCGGAATGCGCTGGAAGTGCTGGCGGCGAACGGCGTCGAGGTAATGTCTTCCAGGGGTGGCGAATTCACGCCGACACCGGCGATTTCGCACGCGATCCTGGTGCACAACCGCGGGCGCGACGGCGGGCTCGCCGACGGCATCGTGATCACGCCTTCGCACAATCCGCCCGACAACGGCGGTTTCAAATACAACCCGGTCAACGGTGGGCCCGCCGGAACCGATATTACGGGCTGGGTGCAGAACCAGGCCAATCACTATCTCGAACACAAGCTCGCCGGCGTCAAACGCGTGCCGTTCGTGCAGGCGTGTGCGACAGCGACCACCCATACGCACGACTACCTCGACGCGTACGTTTCCGATCTCGGCAACGTCATCGATTTCCATGCGATCCGCGGTGCCGGCCTGAAGCTGGCCATCGATCCGCTGGGCGGAGCAGGGGTGCACTACTGGGCGCCGATTGCCGAACGCTACAAGCTCGACCTCACGGTCGTCAGCGAGGAAGTCGACCCGCGCTTCGCCTTCATGACCGTGGACTGGGACGGCAAGATCCGGATGGACCCATCATCCGAATACGCGATGCAGCGCCTGCTGGCGTTGAAGGACAAGTACGATGTCGCGTTCGCCTGCGACACCGACCACGACCGTCACGGCGTGGTGACGCGCTCGTCCGGCCTGATGCCGTCGAACCATTATCTTGCGGTGATGATCGACTTCCTGTTTCGCGAGCGGAAACGCTGGCCCGAAAAGGTCGCGATCGGCAAGACGGTGGTCAGCACCGCGCTGATCGATCGCGTGGCCGACAAGCTCAAACGGCAAGTCTACGAAGTGCCGGTCGGGTTCAAATGGTTCGCACCGGGGCTGGGCGACGGCTCACTCGGATTCGGCGGCGAAGAAAGCGCCGGCGCATCGTTCCTGCGGATGGATGGTTCGGTGTGGACGACCGACAAGGACGGCATCGTGCCCGCGCTGCTGTCGGCCGAAATCGCGGCACGGGCAGGGCGCGACCCCGGCGAGTGCTATGAGGCGCTGGCGGACGAACTCGGGCGGCCTTTCACCGATCGCGTCGAAGCCGCGGCCACGGATTCGCAGAAACGGAAGCTGGCGAAATTGTCCGTCGGCGAGCTCGAGCTCGAGAGCCTCGCCGGCAGCCCGGTGATCCGCAAGCTCGACAGGGCACCCGGCAACAACGCCCCGATCGGCGGGGTCAAGGTCGTGACCGAGCACGGCTGGTTTGCCGCGCGGCCGTCCGGCACCGAGGCGATCTACAAGATCTATGCGGAAAGCTTCAGGGATGCCAAGCACTTGCAGTCCATTCTTGACGAAGCGCAGCAGGTCGTGGACAGGGCGATTGCTTGAGGTGCAAAACCGATGCCGACAAGGAAAACCCGCCCATCCGCATCCGCCCGATTCAAGGCTGGCGACCATGTCCGCTGGAATTCGGAAGCCGGCCATGTCAGCGGCGTGGTCATCAAGGTCCACACCCGCGACTTCGATTACAAGGGCCACACCCACCGAGCCAGCGCCGACGATCCGCAATATGAAATCAAGAGCGACAAGACCGACCACGTGGCGGCGCATCGCGGCAAGGTGCTGACGAAACTCCCGAAGTGAGTTTGCGAGATCCATTCATGCGGATGGGTCCAGGCTCGGCGCCGTGTTCCCCGAAGGATAGATACCGGTCGCGTTCAGTGCGCCGGCGATAGCCTGAAGGCTGGACTGCCTGCAAGCGTGGCGGTCCGCAATCTGCAAGGAGGCAACCGCATATGGCCGAGTCCGTCAAGTTTCTCCATTCCCGATTTCTTTCGGCATCCACGCTGATCGGCGCCCAGGTCCGGAACCCGCAGGACGAATCCCTGGGTGACTTGAAGGACGCGATGATCGACACCGCCAGCGGCAAGATCGCTTATGGTGTATTGAGCTTCGGTGGTGTCCTCGGCGTCGGCAACAAATTGTTCGCGATCCCGTGGGACGCATTCCGCGTCGATCCGGAGAACGAACGCCTTGTCCTCGACGTACCCAAGGATCGTCTTAAGGACGCACCGGGGTTCGACGTCGATCATTGGCCGAATCTCGCCGATCCGAGTGTGGCCGGCGAAGTCGACAGGCACTACGCCGCAAGCTCGACTCGCGAGCACCGGATCCTGCATCCGGATTAGTTCGCAATCAGAGCCCGGCGGGGCAGTATTTTGCAGCCGTCAGGCCCAAGGGCCTTAATTGCACCTTGAGTGATGCAAATGCCTATTGTGTAAAATTGAATCCGGCGTATCAACCGGGGGACTCACGGACACGGCATCGGCCGGCCATCGACAAGCACCCGCACAGTCTGCGCGCCAGCCTGACGAGCGTAAAAACCGCCAGAATCACAGACCACACGCCCAGCCCGAAGATCCGCAAAAAGCATTCTGCGCGTTTCGTCAGCAGGACGAATTACAGGTGGCACCGGAAGCCGACCGGGCGGAACAGCACGCGGCACGGCGACAACCTTTGGCCCCTACGGCGCGCCGGTCCAAGCGCCAAACACAAACGACCACGATAGGCATGCCAGTCCCGTGGCGACGTCAGCAACCCCGTAATAGACCCAACGCATACCCTACCTCCTGAAAAAACTCGCAAGCAGGGAGGATGCCGGTGCGGCATGAGGAATTATCCGGCCAATGCGGCTCCGCCAGATCGAAGAAAAACGGTTTGGCTGGGACCCGGACGAGAGTGCCCTTGAACGCGGGCGGAGCCCTACGGCACCAGCACGGCCGCGCCACTGAATGCGCCGTCGCGCAGATCCGCCAAAGCGTTGTTCGCGCGATCCAGGGCATAGGGTTTGGTGGTCGTCTTGACGTCCATGGCTGCGGCTGTCGAGAAGAAGCCACGTACGTCTTCGCGAGCGAGGTTCGCGACGGAAACGACTTCGCGCTCTTCCCACAACAGGCGGTAAGGGAAAGCGGGAATGTCGGACATGTGGATGCCGCCGCATACCACCCTTCCACCCTTGCGCACGGCTCTCAACGCGACCGGCACGAGCAGTCCGACCGGCGCGAAGATGATCGCCGCGTCCAGTTGCTTCGGAGGCAGGGCGTCCGAGCCGCCCGCCCACGCGGCGCCGAGGGACAATGCGAATGACTGGGCTGCCGCGTCTCCTGCCCGGGTGAAGGCAAACACCTCGCGCCCCTGACCGGTCGCCACCTGCGCGATGATGTGGGCGGCGGCACCAAATCCATACAGCCCGATCCGGCGCGCATCGCCGACGCGCTTGAGGCACCGCCAGCCGATCAATCCCGCGCACAGCAGCGGCGCGGTGGCTACCGCATCCGCGTCATCGTGCAATTGAATGCAGAAGGCAGCGCGCGCGACCACGTGGCTGGCGAATCCACCGGGCCGGGTGCAGCCGGTGAATTCCGGGTAATCGCACAGGTTTTCGCGCCCCGTCGTGCAATAGGCACAAACGCCGCAAGTGCCGCCAAGCCATGGCACGCCGACGCGCGTCCCCGGCAAGCAGTCCTTGACGTTGTAACCCGCGCGTTCGACGACACCGACGACCTCGTGTCCGGGTACGACCGGAAACCTCGTGAGCGGGAGTTCTCCGTCCACGACGTGCAAGTCGGTGCGGCAAACGCCGCAGGCCTGGACCCGCACGAGCACTTCGTCCGGCAACAAGGACGGGCTCGCCAATTCCTTCAGGACAAGCGGTTCGCCGATCCCTTCAAGCACCATTGCGCGCATGTTGCAGCCTGCCAGCCATGCGGGCAGTCAGTGCCGCAGGAGCACCGGAATATCGGCCCACGTCAGGACGTGGCGGGTCGCACCACCGAGCATCCATTCGCTGAAGCGGCTGCGGCCATACGCGCCCATCACGAACAGGTCCGCGCCGAACTTCATGACCTCCTCCAGCAGGACTCCGCCCACGTCATCGTATTTTCCGGTGATGTCGTGACGTTCCGCCGTGACACCATGGTTCCGGAGGTACTCCATGATGTTGAATGGCGGGTCCCAGTCCACGCCATGGTAAAGGTCGCGCTCCTCACCCCACAAAAGCAATACTTGCTTGCCCTGCAGGAACGGCAGGGCTGCGTGCACGGCGCGCATCGCTTCGGGCGAGCCGTTCCAGCCGATCGCGATCCGATCGAATGGCCCGTAATGCACCCCATGGTGTGGCAGGACGATGCACGGCACGCCGGTCTTGAGGACGACCCCGGGGATGTCCCACGCCGAGCCGCTGTCATCGTCCGGGTGATCGAGTACCAGCAGGTCGTGCCAGGTCGCGGCTTGCGCCAGCGCATCACTGACGGACCCTTCCGCGACCAGCCAGGCTGATTGCGGAACGCCCAGCGAAGCCGCCCAATCCAGGAACGGTTGCTTTGCCTGCACGGCATCCTTGACCAGCTCACGCACGTTCCGGATGGCCTCTGCCATCAATTCGGGTTCAAACGCCGGCGCGATGTACACCGGCTGCGGGGCGGCGTACACGCCCGTGACCGTCGCGCCCAATGTCGCCGCGAGCCGTACGCCGAAATGGGCGGCCGGAGTACGCTTCTCGAAGTCCCTGACGTGAATGAGGATGTCTTTCATGGGCCAACTCCACGCGTTGGATTGATTCGGTGCCCGAACCCGGCATGCTCGCCACGATGCCCGCGCATTCACGGGAGGTGTTGATGTCCATCAACAGTTTCGCGGTCGAGGCGTTCGCCGCAATCAGGATTGATCCAAATCACCGCGGCGTGCCGGCGATGGACCAGGATCGAATATCACGGCGCATGCGCCGTATCGATCCCCACACAGCCATGACCATCCCGACTTCCGTCACCTTTCGCGGCATGGCCGCGTCCGCACCGTTGCGCGAGAAAATCGAGGAACGCGCTCAACGGCTGGACCGCTTTGCCGAAGACATACTGGCCTGCAACGTTGTCGTGAGCGCGTGCGAGCGCAAGCACCACCAGGGCAACCGTTACAACGTGCATGCCGCGGCCACCCTGCGCGATCGCACGATCGAAACCGGGCGCACACCTTCACCCGATGCCAGCCATGAAGATGCCTACCTTGCCGTGGCGCACACCTTTGATGCCCTGCGCCGCCGCATCGAGGATCATGTGCGCCGCCGTCGCGGCGACGTCAAGGCTCGTGCGGTGACCCCTTGAGTCACGCGCTCCGCTGGCCGGCAGGCACAAAAAAGGCCGCCGTCTGCTCGGAACGGCGGCCTCGACAAGTACCGGCGTGAATCAGCTCACCGTGATCCTGCGGGCGTTTCCGTTCGCCTTCTTGGGAAGCGTGAGCGTGAGTACGCCCTTGTCGTAGCGTGCTTCCGTGCGGTTGCCGTCAATGTCGCCCGGCAGCGCGAAGGCACGGTAGGCCCTGCCCCACGAGCGTTCGACAACGAGCTCCTTTTCATCCTTCTTCTCCGTTTCGCGTTTCGTCTCGGCACTGATCGCCACGCGATTACCCTCTACCGAAACGTCGATGTCGTCCTTCTCCACGCCGGGAATCTCGGCGGCGATGCGATAGGCATCCTCATCCTCGGTGATGTCCACCCGCATGTCGGCAGCGAACTCGGGCTGGTTCCAGGCCGGGCTCAGTCCCAAATTGCGGAACAAGTCGTCGAACATCGCGGGGGTATCGAACCGTGCCGGCGTCCGGAACGGGTTGAAGCGTGTCAGTGCTGTCATGGCGGATTCCTCGATAACGGTCGTGCATCCAAGGCACAAACCGGCACGCTACGCGTCGATGGCCGGGCCATGTTGACGCACGTCAACTCAAATGCACCCGGGAGATGCCGGCGCGATTGACCGGCATCAACATCCGCCCACGCTGCCGAGGCAAGGTTGCGCTCGCCCATGAACGACGCCCTGCCCCGCCCGACCGCGTCCGATCCTGCGCAAGCCGCGCAAGCGGACGTGTTCTCCCTGCTCGGCAGCAGCGCCAATGGACTGACCGAATCCGAAGCCGCACGGCGCCTGGCGGAGCACGGCCCCAATGAAGCGCATGCCGGCCCACGCGCCACATCCCTCGGTGCGCTGGTCGAATTGTTCGGCAACCCGCTGGTATTGATGCTGCTGGCGGCGGCGGCCGTGTCCGGGATCCTGGGTGATCGTGCGGGCGCGGGCATCATCGTGGCGATGGTATTGCTGAGCGTCATGCTCAACTACGCATTGAGTCATCGCTCCAAACGGGCCGCCGAACGGTTGCGCGAGAGCATCGCGCCGACTGCCAGCGTGCGTCGCGACGCGGATTGGCGGGACGCGCCGCGGCGTTCCCTGGTTCCGGGTGACGTGATCCGCCTCGCCGCAGGCGACCGGGTGCCCGCCGATGCACGTCTGCTGGAGGCACGCGGGCTGCACGTCCAGCAATCCGCGCTGACCGGAGAATCCGCGCCCGAAGAGAAGGACGCCTGCGGGCAGCCACGGGGGCCGGCGGGCGCCGCAGCGCGACACCTCGTTTTTCTCGGCACGTCGGTGATCGCCGGCACCGCGACGGCCATCGTGCTGGCGACCGGCAACGACACCGCGTTCGGCGATGTGGCTGCGCGGCTTTCGGAACGCCCGCCGCCGACCGAGTTCGAGCGTGGCCTCGCCGGGTTTGCACGCCTGATCATGCGCACCGTGGTCGGGCTGCTCCTGCTGGTCATGCTGGCCGGCATCGCTTTTCATCGTCCGATGCTCGAGACCCTGCTGTTCGCGTTGGCACTGGCGGTGGGACTTACGCCGGAATTCATGCCGATGATCACGACCGTCACGCTTGCGCGCGGTGCCATGCGGATGGCGCGCCAGCGCGTGGTGGTAAAGCACCTGGCCGCGATCGAGGACTTCGGCAGCATGACGGTGTTGTTGAGCGACAAGACCGGCACGTTGACGCGCAACGAGACCGAAGTCTTCGCGAGCGTCGATCCGATGGGCGATCCTTCGGCGCGGACCGCGGGTCTTGCCCGCTTGAACAGCTCGCTCCAGACCGGCATCCACAGCCCGCTGGACGATGCGATCCTGCGCGGGTGCGCACCCTCGCAGGATACGGCACGGAAGCTTGACGAAATCCCCTTCGATTTCGAGCGCCGCCGCCTGAGCGTCGTGGCGAGACGCGGGAACGAAACGTTGCTGGTGACCAAGGGCGCGCCCGAGTCCGTGATCGGCCAATGCACGCGTTATCTGGCGGACGGCGCCGTTGGCGCACTGGACGCCGGCGCGCGGAGCAGCATCCGGCGGGTCTGCGACGCCTATGCAAGGCAGGGCCTGCGCACCCTGGCCATTGCCTACCGCGAGATCGAACAAAAACCGCGCTATGGGCCCGATGACGAAACCGGTCTGATCCTTGCCGGCTTCGTGTCGTTCGCCGATCCGGTGATGCCCGACGTGGCCGCGTCCCTGCGCGCGCTCCGACGCGACGGGGTCGTGGTGAAGATCCTGTCCGGAGACAACGAGCTGGTTGCTCGCCATGTCTGCGAGCAGGTCGGACTGGACGCGCGTGAGATCGTCACCGGCACGCAGGTCGACAAGCTCGACCAGGACGCATTGGGCGCGGTTGCCGAACGCGTCAGCGTATTCGCGCGCGTCAGTCCCGCGCAGAAACACCGTATCGTGCTGGCGTTGAAGGCCCGCCGCGCCGTGGTCGGGTTCCTCGGCGACGGCATCAACGATGCGCCCTCGCTGCATGCGGCCGACGTGGGTATTTCCGTTGCCAATGCCGTGGACGTGGCACGCGACGCGGCGGACATCGTGCTCGGCGAACGCGACCTGGGGGCATTGCACGCGGGCGTCATCGAGGGTCGCAAAGCCTTCGCCAATGTCATGAAGTACCTGCTGATGGGCACCAGCTCCAACTTCGGCAATGTGCTCAGCATGGCTGCGGCATCGCTCGTGCTGCCGTTCCTGCCGATGTTGCCGACACAGATCCTGCTCAACAATTTCCTCTACGACGTCGCGCAGGTCACGATCCCGGGCGACAACGTGGACGCTTCGCAACTGGTGGCCCCGCGCCGCTGGAGCGTACGTTCGATCCGGCGGTTCATGCTGGGCGTCGGGCCGATCAGTTCACTGTACGATTTTCTCACCTTCTACGTATTGCTTGAGTGGTTGCACGCTTCGCAGGCCGAATTCCATACCGGCTGGTTCGTGGAATCGCTCGCCACGCAAACTCTGGTGCTGTTCGTGATCCGGACCCGGGGCAATCCCCTGCGCAGCCGTCCGGGCAAGCCATTGATTGCCACCGTGCTTGCCGCGGTCACCATTGGCGTCGTGTTGCCGTTCACGCCGATTGGCGCGGATCTGGGGTTCGTCCCCCTGCCCCCGCTGTTTTTCGTTTTCCTCATGGTCGCCACCGCGACTTACCTGCTGCTGGTGGAAGGGGTGAAGCGCCGCTTCATGGATCCCGGCATCACGGGTCCGGGAACCATTCGGCACACGGCGCCGGCTTGAGTCGCAACGCATTCTGGTGATCGATGTCAACCCGTGCCGGGTAGGGCTGCCTACGCTTGGCCTTGAGACATCGGACTTCAACCCGGAGGTTCCGCCCATGCATACGCTGCCGATCATATGGCCGATCCTTCTCTGCGCGTTCCTGGCGGGCATGTTGTTCGCCTGGGTCTGGTTGGTGGCGCTGCCGCGCATCCGCCACGCCGAACGCAAGCGTTTCCGGGCGCGGGGCACGCTTCGAGACGCGGGCGTGGCGCCGCGACCCTCCGAACCGCCCCTTGTTGATGCGGATCAACAGGCCATCCGCCGCAATGGGTGAAATCGGATTCCTGATCTCCCCGAAGGAGCATGGCAATGAACGACAAACAATTGCGCCAACTGGTCGTCGACGAGCTGGAATACGAACCGAGCATCGATGCCGCGGATATCGGTGTGGCGGCCGAAAATGGCGTGGTCACCCTCAGCGGCCACGTCACCGACTATGTGCAGAAGATGGCGGCCGAGCGCGCGGCATGGCGCGTCAAGGGCGTCAAGGGCATCGCGCAGAAGATCGAGGTCCGGTTGTCCGGAGACAAGAAATGGAACGATGACGAGATCGCGCAGCGCGCGCTGAACATCCTGGCCTGGAACACCCTGGTCCCCAAGGATTGCATCCGCGTGAAGGTCTCCGATGGCTGGATCACGCTGTCGGGCGGCGTCAACTGGAATTACCAACGCCAGGCGGCCGAGAACGAGGTCCGGAAGTTGAGCGGCGTCAAGGGCGTCACGAACAGCATCACGCTGAATTCAGCTGTCCGGGCAGGCGACCTGAAGCGCCGCATCCAGGACGCCCTGAAGCGGCACGCCGAAGTCGAGGCCGACGCGGTTCGGGTCGAGGTGCGCGATGACGGCACGGTGCGCATCGAAGGGCGGGTGGACAACTGGAGCGAAATGCAGGCCGTGGAACACGCGGTCTGGTCGGCACCGGGCGTCCAACGCGTCGACGACCACCTCACTTTTCGTTGAGGCCAGCCCATGACGGACATCTGGATCCTCGTCGCCGATGGCGCGCGGGCGCGCCTGTTTGCCCTCGGCAAGGGCGCGCCGCGCATGGTCGAAATCGCGGATTTCGTCAATCCGGAAGCGCGCACGCCCGGGCACGAATTGAACCAAGCGCCACCGCCGCGTGTCCATGATCGCATCGGCGAAGGCCGGCACGCAATCGAGGCACGTACCTCGCCCAAGCAAAAGGCCGCGTCGCAATTCGCCGCGACGCTGGCGTCCCATCTGGAACATGCATGGGCCGGGCGTCGCTTCAGCGGTCTCGTGCTGGTCGCGCCACCCCGGTTCCTTGGAGCGCTCAACGCAGTGCTCGGCGCGCGTCTTGCTGGGACCGTACGGCTGCGGGTTCCGAAGAACCTGACGCGCAGTTCAGCGGACGAGATCCGCGAGATGTTGCC